>CAZGAH010000037.1:36302-38824 GCA_964523295.1 uncultured Desulfovibrionaceae bacterium
TTGGTGTGCGCGAACGGTGGCGGCTGTCTGTAGATGCGGATACCGCGCTCGATGAAGTTCCGCATGCGGCTGCGCATGGCAAAATCCAGAAAACGCGAGTCGCTGCGCCGGGGAAGCACGACGCAGACATCCACGCCGCGCAGCGCGGCCGTGATCATGGCCGAGGCCAGCTCGGGCGGCGGCAGGAAATAGGGGGTCATGATCCAGACCCGTTCGCGCGCCGCGGCAATGGCCACGGCCAGGATGATCGGCAGCTTGTCCAGTTCGTCGCTCGGACCGTCGGCCATGGCCCGGCAGATGACCGGCCCGCAGGCCTCGGCCACGGGCTCCGGCGCGTTGCTGTCCTTGTTCAGGGCAAAGCCCCAGTCCCAGTGGAAGACCTCTTCGATCTGCCCGACGATCGGACCCTGAAACCGGAAATGGACATCGGTCGCACGCTCGGGAAGGTCCTCCCGGTCGGCCAGGTGATGGTCGCCGATGTTCATGCCGCCGGTGAAGGCGACCAGGCCGTCGACCACGAGGATCTTGTGGTGCATCCGCAGGTTGATGGACAGGGACGGCGGCAGCAGGCGTGGCGGCAGGAAACGGGCAAACGGGATCCCCGCCCGGGACAGCAGCCAGCCTGTGGGGGGGAATTCAGTCGTCAGTTCGCCGACGCCGTCGATGACGACGCGTACGTCCACTCCCCGCTCTTTGGCTCGGGAAAGCGCGTCCACGAATCGCCGGCCTGTCGCATTGCTCTCGAACAGATAGGTTGCCAGGCAGACCGAATGCCGGGCCTGTTCAATGGCCGAGAGCATGGCCGGGTAGGCCTGCTCACCGTTATGGAGAATATCGATGCAGTTGCCGCCCAGCAGCTCGCGGCCGGTCACCGCGTAGGCGATCCGGGCCTGGCGGACGAATTCCTCGGGAATGGGTTGCCCGGGTTGCGATTGCAGCCCCTCGGGCTGGCCGCGCAGCTCGTGCAGGGCGAAAGGAGAGCGCCGACGCAGTTTGAGTCCCCGCACGTGAACCCGGTTCACGCCGAAAAGGACGTACGCCACCGGGCCGGCGAGCGGGAACATGAGACAGACGGCGATCCAGCCCCAGGCGGCGCGGGGGTCGCGTTTGGTCAGCAGCGCATGGGCCGCCGCCGTGATCGCCGCCGCAACGTCCAGGGCAATGATGATCCAATGCGTCAGGCTTTCCATGCGCTGCGCCCGGGGGCTGGCATTCGTCGCTGCGCCCGATGCGTGGAGAGCGCGGCGCTTATAGCTTCTCCCTGGCCTTGGCCAGCGCGGCCTTGAGCTGCTCGCCGGCCTTCTCCAGGCCCTGGCGCAGTTCATCCCAGGCCTCGCCGGTGTTCATCCGCAACAGCTTGAACTTGTAGCGGGCTTCCTCGTACAGCGAGGTCAGTTTGTCCACCTCGGGCTTGAACAAAGCCCAGAAATCCGGCCCCTTCTCCTCGGCCGCGGCCTTGGACTCCTCGATGCTCTCCTGCCAGGCCTTCAGCTGCGCTTCCATGCTCACGCCGAACTTCTCTCTGTCCTGTTCCATACGGCCTCCCTGTCTCCTTGCTGTTACCCCGACGCACCGCTCACTGCCAGAGCCGGGCGCGTCGGTCGGACTGTACGGCGAGTATACGGCACGCGTCCGGAGAAGGCAACGTGCGCGACAGAAATGTGTACGGCAGAAACGTACCCGGCAGACAGTCCCGGAGGATGCGCGCAATGTCGCGAAGCAGCCCCGCTGATCCGGAATCGCTTCCCCCCGCTCTCGTCCGCCGCCGCCTTTTCCTCGCTGATCGCCTGGCTCAGGAGGAACTCACACAATGCCGGGGTACGGGGTGTGACGTCGCTCCAGGCTGGAAATTCCCCTTGCCGGAAGTCCATGCTTGTCTTATAGTAATGCTATGAGTTACTATGGTAATATTACTCATCCGCCCGGAGAGACCATCCCGGGTCCGGCCGGGCACACGACGTCGGCGCCCGCGGGAGCGATTACGCCAAGCCCGCCGGGACGTTTCGTTGCCGATCCTCCGGGACGCGTGGTTGCCGCTCCTGCCGGTCACACCGTCGTCGAAGGCGCGGGACGACTGGTCACCGCGCCGGCCGGCGTGCTGACGACGCACCCTCCGACGGGCTCATTCCTCGTCGAGGGCGGCAGCCGCCTGATAACGGAGCCCGCCACCCAACCCTTCAGCACGGTCGGCGGGGGCCACCTGATAACCGCCCACGCCACCCAACCCTTCAGCACGGTCGGCAGCGGCCACCTGGTATCGTCCCCGGCGACGACGAGCTGCCTCCTGGCCCAGAATACGGGCGGGATTGTGAACCGGATTGTCTGAGTAGTCTGACCGCTCGCGCAGAAAATAGTCCGGCGTGGGCCGGACATCAGGGAAAGACGCACGGACACGTGCGCCCGGTCCCGCCGTCCATGACGGGGCGGGGCCGGGCGCATGACTGCGCGGGCTGCGTAGCGTCAGTGGAAACTGCCGATCCCGTAGATATCCCAGCCAGCCTGCGGGGACACGGTGTCAAGCT
>CAZGAH010000038.1:0-10337 GCA_964523295.1 uncultured Desulfovibrionaceae bacterium
TTGAAAAAGTTTAGATGCTCTTATGCAGTTCCCTGAAACAATGGAACATTGTTTCAGGGCAGAGCCTTGTTTCAAGGCGAAACTGCGATGGGCGCAATCCTGTCGCAAATCGAGTCTATCTCGTTGTTTTTTTTATTGCACAATAAAAAACTTTTGAATGTTTTGACGGGTGAGTCCGGGCGGCGTATCCGACATCCCCGAAGTTCCAGCAAAAATCCGCGGCCCGGGGCGCCGGCACGGCGAGGGCGTTCCTGTCCGGCATTATTCCCGGGCCGGGAAGTCGGCCAGTTGCGTATACTCGGGACCCTGCGGCTGCAGCATGCTTTGCCAGAGCACAAAGCGTTCCGCCGGCGCCGGGGGCCAGATGGTCGTGGTGATGACCCGGGAAACGTCGCTCCAGGGGTCCGGGGCGGCATGTTTCACGCGCGCCAGGGTCAGGTGCGGGGTAAAGGGGCGGGCATCGGGCGCGATACCGAGCCCGGCCAGGGACGTCTCGATCTCATGGGCCAGCTGCGTACACGCGCTCGCCCCCTGTTTCAGGCCGACCCAGAGAACGCGGGGCGAGGCCCGGCCCTCGGCCGCGGCCGGCGGAAAGAAGCCGCAGTCGCCGGCCTGGAGCGTGAACGCGGACCAGTACACCCCGGCCAGAGCCGCCCGGATATCCGGTAGCGCCGCTTCCTGCGTATCGCCGAGAAATTTGAGCGTGACGTGCCAGTTTCCGGGGCGGGTCCAGCTGATGCGGGAGCGCAGCCGGGCGCGCCAGGTTCTGACAAGCGTCGCGAGCTGTTGTTGGTATGCCTCGGGCAGGGGCAGTCCGATGAACAGGCGGATCATTGCGGCGTCTCCGCTGCCTCCGGGGCTTTCGCGGTCAATCGGTCCAGGCCGCGTGCGATCAGGTGCAGGGCCGTTTCCACGGTCGCCTGGCGGATGGCGTGCCGGTCGCCTGCGAAGGAGCGGGTTTCGCTGAGGACCTGTCCGTCCAGGGCCACGGCCAGGCAGACCGTGCCGACCGGTTTTTCCCGCGTGCCGCCGCCCGGCCCGGCCACGCCGGACACGGCCACGGCCGCGCGCGTGCCCAGGATCCGGCAGGCGCCCAGGGCCATGGCCCGGACCGTTTCCTCGCTGACGGCACCGTGCCCGCGCAGCACCCCGGCCGGTACGCCCAGCACCCGCTCCTTGACCTCGTTGGCGTAGGCAACAACGCCGCCGAGGAACCAGTGCGAGGCTCCGGGAACCATGGTCAGCACGCCGGAAATGAGTCCTGCCGTGCAGGATTCCGCCGTGGCCAGCGTCAGCCCCGCAGCGTCAAATCGTTCGCCAATGCGTCTGGCCAGGTCTTCGAGGGCGTAGAGCTCGTTCATAGCCGGAACTCTCCTGTCCGCGGCGTTTCACCCGCCGGAGTCGCCGGGTCAGACATCGAGCACGAGCTGCCGTCGGCGTACCAGCTCGAGCAGGCGCGCCTCAGCGTCGCCCGTGCCGCGCTCCCAGGCGGCCAGGGCTCGATCGGCGCCGTTCTGGCCGGTGTCCAGGACGTGAAAGGCGTAGTCCAGGGTCCAGAGTTCGTCGGGCTCCAGCCCCTCGGCCGCGGCCTCGAGCACGGTGCGGCAATAGCTGGTCATGTCCAGTTCGCCGCAGCTGCCGGCCAGGCCGTGGCGAATGGCCTGTTCCCGCAGCGCGCGGGTCCGGGGCCAGCCGATGCGGGACAGCCGCGCCCAGGCCCTGGCCTGGTTGCGCAGCAGGCCCAGCTGAATCCCGCTCGGCGCCAGCATGACCGAACGCACCGGCTCGCTGCGCTCCAGCCCGGCCAGTTCGTGATCGGGGAAATTCGCCCCGGCGGCCCGTCCCTCAATGTACACCGACGCGGCGTGCTGTTCGAAAAAGGCCTCCAGTCCGTGCGGACGCTCCATGGCTGCCAGGAATTCCCCCAGCGGCGGGCAATCCGGTTTGAGCGCGTAGCGAATCCTGGCGTCGAGAAACTGGGAGAACTGGAGAAAGGCCACATGATGCAGCGTGGGAACGACCGTGAGCGCGGCGTTGTCGGCCAGGTCCCGGGCTGTCCAACGGGGACGGCGCAGGAATTCCAGCAGTGGCGGGTCGTTGTCCACGACGATAATGCGTCCGGGTTTTTTGTAGTCCTCGCCGACGTTGTCGACCACGTATTGCATGTTCGTGCCGGGACCGAACATCCACAGAAAATAGTCACTGAGCGAGGCGAAGGGCTGCGGGGGCAGGGAATGGAGCAGGCGATCACAGGGGAACCTGGCGCTGTCAAACATGCGCGGCCAGATGGTCAGCCGGTTTTCCCTAAACCCGGTCGGACGGCAGGCCTCGAAGGGGCTGTTGGCGAAGAGCGCGATACAGGCCGGGGACGCGGCCAGCAGGACATTGAGCGCCCGTACCGCCTCGGTGGCGCGCACGCCGGTGGTCGGGCCGTTGTGGGACTTGGCGTCCACGCCGACCTGGTGGTTCCAGAGCCGGTAGTCCACCCAGTAGGCGTAGACGGGCTTGGGCGAGCGTATCTCCCGGTAGAAGTCGTCGGTAATGCTGACGCAGGGGTGCTCGGAAAAATTGATGACGCAGGCGTCTTCCATGGCCAGCGCGGCGGCCACGTCGGTGAGTTCCTGACGGACCAGCCTATCCAGCCGGGCCAGGGGGCGCGGGTCGTGGGCGAGGATGCCGATGGAGCTTTCCAGGTTGTTGAAGGCGTTGTCCAGGCCGCTGACGACCAGGGGGGCATGGACGGCCGCGGCGCGCTCGCCCGACATCTCCAGCCGGACGGCTTCGCCGCGGGCCTTCTTGCGGGCATGGAGGTTATGAAAATAAGGGCCGACACCGTGTGTACGTCCGGTACGGCACGAGGCAACGGGCATTTCCAGTTCCACCCCCAAAGAACGCATACGCCCTCCTGCTCAACCGTCCTGTCCGACGACCGCTGCGACAATTCGCGCCGGGCGGCAAGAACACTCCCGCACCGGGTTTGAGGCATTATTTCCGTACCGGGGCCGTGTCCTTTTCCTCGCGGGCCACGAACATGAAGACGACCGTAGCCAGAAAGAAGACCACGCCAACGATGACCACGCCGTTGCTGATGCCGACGGCGCCCATCATCGCTCCCAGGATTATGGGCCCGAGCATCTGCCCGAGCTTGTCCGCGGCGCGCTGCACGCTCATGGCCTTGCCCAGGCCGACGCGCTGGATAATGTCCAGCTTCAGCGCGTAGGCGGTTTGCGACGAGCCCACCAGGCTGCCTGACAGCCCCATCATGAACACGGCCCCCAGGACTGCTAAAAAGCCGCTGTAGAAATAGAGCGACATGAGCCCTCCGGCGCCGATGAGTCCACCCAGCGCGATGTAGATTTTCTTGCGCTGCGAGGTGTCGATGAAGCGGCTCAGATACGGGGCCACGTAGATGACGGAAAGGCCGTAGACCATGATCACGCGGCCGATGTTGGACTGGCTGATGCCGATCTGGTTCAGGTAAATGGGCGCCGCGTAGAGCAGCAGGCCTACCTGGCAGAGCGCGAAGGGCACCAGGCTGAAGAGCAGGATGGCCATGAAATCCTTGTGCAGCAGCAGGCTGACCAGCTCGCGCCATTTCAGCCGGCCGGCCGCGGTGACCATGGCGATTTTTCCGGTGTACCCGCGCATAAACAAGAGCGTAAACGCCAGCGGCACGAGCACCAGCGCTGCCGAGGCCATGAACACGGGGGCGTAGCCGATGCGCTCGGCGAGCATGGCCCCGACGGCCGTGCCGCAGATCTGGCCCGAGATCAGGCCGGCGACGAGGTTGGAGATGCCGCGCGCGCGGGTCAGCGGGGTGGTGAAGCGGAAAATGAAGCCCTGGATGGACATCCAGGCCAGACCATAGCCCAGGCCGGTAACCCCGCGAAAGGCGATGAACTCGAGACCGCTGGAGGCAAGTCCCGAGAGGAAGTTGCCGCCAGCGCAGATCACCAGACCGGAGCGAACGGGCAGCCGCCAGCCGTGCCCGTCGATGAGCGCCCCTGCGATGAGCGCGGTACACAACGTGCAGAGCATTTCCACGGAGATGGGCAGTCCGAGGACAACGTCCCGGGGAAGGCTGAAAAGCGGCGCGTAGAGCTGCTTCATGAACAGGGGAATGAAGGAGGCGGGCAAGGCCCACATGAACAGGAAGGCGAATCCGGCAATACGTCCCAGGAGCAGAGGCGCCTGGGACGCGTCTTCCTCGGAGGGCGCTGTCCGGCGGGTGGTGCGTTTGATGTACAGAATGAGAAACAGGTACATTTCCACCAGAAACAGGGCGGCGACGACCATGACCGTGACCGAGTCGATGAGGATGTCCTGAACCCTGGCGCTGACGGCCTTGCGCGAGAGATGGATTTCCATGATCCCGACCGCCTTCCTGACGCCGTCGTCCTTGTCGGCGTAGAGCGGCAACAGAATGTCGTAATAGGGATCGTTGTCCGGCACCGCTTCCAGATCGCCGATGTCGGTCAGCAGGACAGGGCCGTTGCGGTCGGCCTTGTTCAGGGTGCGGTTGTAGACGTCGCGCACGGCCATGTATTCGATTTCCGGCGTGGCGGTGATCAGCTCCATGAAGCGCTTTTCGATCTTGACCAGCCGGTCGATGCGCATGCCCTTGTCGAGCAGGGTCTCGATGTCGTTGCGGATCAGACCGGCCAGTTTGACGGTCTTTTCGCGGGTCATGCGGATGTAGTCTTGCCGGAACAGCTTGAGGTTGTACACGGAGTAGCCGACCTGGCTGCCACCCAGGGCCAGCACCAGGATGAGCGTCAGACGCGTCCGGGAGGGGCCGTCCGGACCGAAGGGGAGAAAACACCACAATCCCAGGGCGAGCAGCACGGCCCCGCCCAGGGAGGCCAGGCCGAGGGCTTTCAGGTTGGCCATGAGCACGGCCCGGCTGCGTTGCTGAATCAGGGACTCGGGAAAGGAAAACACGATCCGGCCGGCGGTCAGGTCCTCGCGGTCCTTGATCACGAACATCAGATGCCGGCTGGTCTCGGACTTGAAGACGAGCGAGCTGCCCTCCTTGTGGACAAAATGCAACGAGTCGGGCTTGCCCTGCTGCATGACCGCGTCGAGATTCTTTCCCGTATGCTCCGGCTTCAGGGCCTGGACCACAGTCCCGTCAGGCAGGGCGATGAGCACGTCGTCCAGTTCGGGAAGATCCTTGACGACCTTGTGTATGGCCTGTTCGATGCCGAAGAATTTTTCCAGCGATTTCCCGAAACGCACGGCGGTCTGGAGCTTGGAGAGAAATTCGTTTCCGACGAGTTCGAACCCGGAGATGAGCGACTGGCTGTAGAGCTTCTCCAGGGAGGACAGGCTCAGACCGCCGTTGAAGGCCTGCGCCAGCAGGAGGATGCCCAGCGCGCCGAGAAAAATGCGGCAACGGACGAATAACCGGGAAGAACTCATAGACGGATCGGAGGGGTTTGCATTGCAAGCTCGTTGCCGGCAGGAGTGTGGCCGGGAGCGGCTCGTCGTTCAGCCCATTGCTAAACGCACGAAAACACCGTAGTGTCAATGCTCGCGTTGGAGCAGATTGCCCGCAGCCAACCGCCTGGAAACCCATTATGGTCTCTCTGTCACCAATGTCAAATCCAAAGCCGCAAAAAACGCCGTGGCCCTCCGGTGCGCCTCGTTCCTGTGCGCACGACGTCGTGTTGCCTGCTCTTTCCGTCGTCCGTCCCGCCGTGCTTCAGGAGCGCCTCCGTGGCTGATACGCCGCTGGAAACCACCCTCGTCCTGACGCAGAGCGACGAACCTCCCCATCCGGAGCGCATCGACGCCTACGAGGTTGTCAAGGTACTCGGCAAAGGGGGCATGGGCACCGTCTATCTGGCCAAAGACCACGCCCTGGACCGGCTGGTGGCCATCAAGATGCTGCTGCCGTTTGCGGCCGATGCGCACAAAGACGAACGCAAGCAGCTCATTATGCGCTTTCTGCGCGAGGCCAAGGCCATCGCCCGGCTCAATCACCGCAACATCGTCAGCATCTACGGCATCGGCAAGGAGTCCGGCAGCATCTACATCGCCATGGAGTACGTGGACGGACACACCCTGACTGAGTTGATCCGCACGGCGCCGCAGCTGAGCTTTTCCCAAAAAATCGGCTACATGATCCAGATAGCCGAAGGTCTTGCGGTCATTCACCGGGCCGGATTCATCCATCGCGACATCAAGCCCGGCAACATCATGCTGACCAACGACGACGTGATCAAGATCATGGACTTCGGCACCGTCCAGACCACCGAGTCCGATCTGACGCGCGCGGAGCAGATCATCGGCACGCCCAGCTACATGTCGCCGGAGCAGATCCAGGGCCATTCCACGGATCCGCGCTCCGACATCTTCGCCCTGGGGTCCGTGTTCTATCAGTTCCTCACCGGCGAGAAGCCCTTTTTCGGGGAATCTTTTTCCAGCGTGTCCTATAAAATCACGCACGAGGCGCCGTCCCCGCCCTCGAAGCTCAACCCGCTGCTGCCCAAGGCCGTGGACCGCGTCATCCTGAAAATGTTGGCCAAAAGCCCGGACGCGCGCTACCAGACCTGCGAGGAGCTGGCAGAGGACCTGCGCGCGCTGCTTACGCGGCAGCGGCCCGTCGGACAGACCGTGCGGCGTGGCATGCTCGTCGCCCTGGGGGTCTCGTTCGTATTGACCGTCGCCCTGGCAGGATACCTTCTTTTCGGAACCGGCGGCGAACTGGACCCCGGTCGGATATGGCGCCAGGTCCTGGAGCTGTCCGGCCTGGCCGGCACGCGCGGAACGCAGGTGCCGGTGACGGCCCCGTCCCCGTTTCGGGCGCACGCGCGGCCGCTGTCCCTGGAGTATACCGTGGCCTACCAGCCGGCCGGTTCGTCGGAGATACGCCGTCTGCGCAATCTGGAAACACTCAGCTCACATGACCGCTTCCGCGTCATTTTCAGCCCACAGGAGTCCTGCTTCGTGCATGTCTTTCGCGTCGACAACGGCGTGGAGGTGATTCCGCTCTACCCTCTGCGCATGGATAACCCCGTGCCTGCGGGCGCCCGCATCGTTTTGCCGGACGGACCCGAGCCCTATTCTCTGGAAAATGTCAGCGGCGAGCAGCAAATCGTGGCCCTGGCCTCCGTTTCCCGGAACATCGACCTGGGCACGAAGACGAAAGTCCTGCTTGAGTCGCAGCACAGCGGGAACATCAAGCTGCTGCAAATCTACCGGTTCAAGTTGCGCATGGCCTTCAACAAGACCGAGATGGAAACGAAGGATACGGCGCAGACGGCGAGCATCCCCTGGGACGCCGGCGGATCGGGCTACACCTACGCGGTGCGGCGCGTGGACAATCTGTGCGACGAGTGCGTGTTGCGGGTGACCTTCACGGTAACGCCCTGACCTCGCCGGTCGGACCGGGCCTGACATCCGGCGGGCTGCCGGGCTGGCCGTGTTTCACGGCGAAAAGGCGCTACCGGTTCTTGCCGGTTTTCCGCTTGCCCTTGGCCTGTTCCTGCTTGCTCTTCTCGAGTTCGATCAGTTCCTTGTATTTCTCCAGCTTGCTTTTGCACTTGAGCGCGTAGGGATTGGTCTCGTCGAGCAGCATGGTCAGGGCCTCGGTCCATTTTTCCACCGCGCGTTTGGTCTGGCCGAGATCCTCGTAGACCAGGCCCTCCTGGTACAGCTCCACGGCCTTTTTCTCCAGAGCCGGAAGCAGCGCGTTCACGCGCCGTACGGTCTCGGGATGATCCGGGTAGATGGCCAGGGCCTCGCGCCAGGCAGCCAGGGCAGCCAGCGATTCCTGCCTGTCGTACTGCTCGACACCTTTCTGGAAGAGGGGCGCCACCTGTTTGTCCAACGCGTCCGCGATCTGCTGCGCTGTGTGCCGGTACCGGGCCTTGCGCTCCGGGTCCTCGACCAGGTTCTGCAGCTCACGGTACGCTATCAGCGCCTGGTACAGCTCCCCGGATTGCTCGCTGGCCTCGGCTCTGGCGGTCGTCTCCGCCACGCGGGCCTCTTTGACTGTGCGCTCCTGCTCCGCCTGCATCTGCGCAGCCTGCTGCCCGGCAATGGCCTCCTCCACGCGGCTCAGGAATTCCAACACCTCGGCGTCTTCCGGGGCGATGGCCTTCGCCTGGAGCAACAAGGCGCGCGCGCCTTCGTAATCCTTGAGGCTGAAAAAGACGTTGGCCTCGGTAAACAGCGGGCTGACTTTCTTTTTCAGCTCGATTTCCCGCTGCTGCGCGGCCAGTTGCCGATCCTTTTCCTCGGCCAGACGCTGCTGGCAGAGCGCAAGATATTGTTTGGCCTCATCATTACGCGGGTCAAGCTCCAGCACGCCCCTGTAGCGGCTCTGGGCCTGGACGTAGTCCCCCTGCTCGAAGAATTTCCGGGCATTGGCCAGATGAACGGCCACTTTTTGCCGCGAGCCGACCTCCTGCAACGCCTCCTGTTTTTTGGCCTCTTCCTCGATCACGCTGTGCGGCGGTTTGGAGGGCTGGAAGACCAGAAAGGCCAGCACGACCACGACCGTGATCGACGCGGTGCCGGCCAGGGCCAGGAGCAGCAGACGCATCCGCGAGGTCCGGGCCTTGGGGCTCAGGCCGGTGTCGCCGAACACGAATTTGATGACCGTTTCGCCAAGTTGCAGACAGTCCCCGCTGGCCAGCCCGGCGGTTTCGATTTTCTTGCCGTGCAGCAGGGTAAAATTCTTGGGATTGAGATTCTTTGCGACGTATTTCTCGCCCTTGCGCTCGATGAGCAGGTGCTCGCGCGAGACCGTGGGATCATTGACCTGCAAGTCGCACCCGGGCAGACGCCCGATCAGAAGCTGGTCGCCGAAGCCGGCAAAGGCGCCCCGGGACGGCCCCTCCGTGACCTGGGCGACATTCGGGAGCGCTGGTCCGTCGGTCGTCGCCGCGCCGGGAAGGGGGGACGTGGCGCTGGAATCGGTCCTGTCCGCTGCGCGTCGGGAGTCCTGGGGCATGGGTTATTTCCTTTCCAGCTCTTTGAGATTTTCCCGGGCCGTGCGGACGCGTTCGTCGGCAGGGTCGCGCGCCCACTCGATGACCAGGCGAAACTCGTTCCGTGCCTCGTCGTAGCGCATGTATTTCACGGCCAGCAGGGCCTGCCGGAAGTGCTTGTCCAGTTCCCGATCCAGCTCGCTCTCCGCGCGCAGCAACCACTTGGTCACGCCCTCGTTGTCCGGGTCGAAGGCGCTGGCCTTGGACCACTCCTCGACTGCCTGCCGGAGTTCTCCGGATTTGTAAAAGAACAGGCCCTGCCGGAAGGCCTCCTCGGCCTTGGCCTTGTCCTGGGGTACCGGAAGCGGCTTTTCAGGCTCTGCCTCGGGTCCGGGTGTCGCGGACGCTGCCGGTGCGGTGTTGCTGGCCGCATCGACGGAAGCCTCAGGGTTCGGCGCGGGCGCTTTTGTCGGCGTGGCCGGCGCTTCAGCCTGTTTCTGATCCGCTGTGCCGGGGCCTGGCTTGTGGCGAACGACGGTGACGGCGATAAAGCCGATCAGTCCGAGCAGGCAGGCGCCGAGCAGCAGGACGCGCAGTCGCGAACGGCCTGCCGTCTTGTTGCCCGGAGGCTCGATCAGAATGGTGGAATTGGCCAGGAACTCGGGGCCGCCTTCCAGGGCCAGCATATTGGAGCCCAGGCGGAAAACGTCGCCGGAGCGGAGCATGGAGGTCTCTATCCGCGCATCGTTCAGCCAGGTGCCATTCCCGCTGCCCAGGTCCGCCAGCAGAACGCCATTCTCGTCAATGCGCAACTCCGCGTGCCGCCGGGACAGGAGTTTGTCCGCGGCGTTGAGAACGATCGAGCAGCCCTTACTGCGGCCAAGGCTCCAGACTCCTGGTTGCAGCGCGAAGACCTTGCCCCGATCCGGTCCATCGATGACGCGCAGGCGCCAGCAGCTGGCGGCGGCGCTCGTTTCCGTCTCAGCCATGCGCATTCTCCTCGAAGACGAACAACGCCGTGCGCGCCGCGCCGGCATAGGGCATCTTGTCCACGCGCAGATGCGGGCCGGCAGGCGCCGAGCTGACCGGCCGCGCGTCCTCGACCAGGGAGGAAATCGCGCCGAGCACGGCAACGTCGGCCACTGCCTCCAGCAGGTGTACCCCCTGCGCCGTACGCAGGTCGCCGAGGAACTTGCCGAACCTGGCGTTATGCGTGACGATGCGGAACTGGTCCAGATCGATCAGACACCAGGCCTTATCCAGATCGTCGAGTTCGTCCGGGCGTACGCCATTGGCAGGCACGGCATCCACGACTGCAGCCCCGGGTTGTGGATCGATCGTCAGGACCGCCGGCTGGCCGCAGAATTGGCCGGGGCGGACGATCTGGTCGTCGAGGCA
>CAZGAH010000038.1:10347-31670 GCA_964523295.1 uncultured Desulfovibrionaceae bacterium
CGCCATTGGCAGGCCCGGCGGCCTCGACCGCAGCCTTGGGTTCGGGTTCCAGCGTCAGGTCCGCCGGCTGGCCGGGGATCGTGGCCGCTTCCGGCGTGTCTGTCGGCGCGGAGGGCCGGGTCTGCTCCCGGGGCTCGGGCGCCGCGCGTCGCTCGGGGGCGGCAGCGGGCGGAGGGCCTGACTCGTGCGCCTGGCGCCGGTCGGTCGTGTCGCCGTATTCGGTTGCAGGACGGCCGTCCATGCGATCGGCGTCGCGCGAAATGGTCAGCAGCAGGCGGTTGCAGACTTCGACCAGGGATTCGAGTTCTCGGTACCCGGCGCGGAAGTCGATGCGATCGAGCCGGTTCTTGAGACTGATGCCGATCTCCTCGGCCAGCCGGACCAGGGGATCGAGGACCATACGCAGCAGCAACAGCGATCCCAGCGCGCTCATGACCAGGATCACGCCGAGCAGGTACAGGGCGCGTATCTCCAGACTCAGGCCCCGGTCCTGGCGGGCCAGGCGCAGGTCGTAGCCCAGGAGCACGCCGCCCAGGCGCGTCTCGCCCAGCTGGATCGGCGAAAAGATGGCCTGCTTGCCGGTCTCTTCCGGCCACATCTTGAGTTTCCCCTCCCGCAACGCGACCTGCAGGGCCGGCGAGTCGAGAAACTTGCCCAATGATTTCTGCGGGGCAAGTACCTTGCCGTTATTGTCCACGACAAATGCGTAGGCCACGCCCTCTTCCTCGCTCGCCGGAAAGGTCCGCGCCGCGTCGTATTCGCGCCTGCGCAACGGCTCGACATTAATTTCGGCAAGATAGCGCGCCAGCAGGACCCCGCGTTTGACAGTCTCGCGCTCGCGCTCCTGCGAGAACATGCGGTGCATCGGCATTTCGACGGACAGGGCCACGATCAGCGCAACGACGAACACGACCGCCGGGACGAACACCCGGATGTTCAGGCTGCGCCGCGGCCTGGGCTGCAGGAAGGCGCTGTCATCGGCGGTACCGGGCGCACTCATGGTCGCAGCCCTGGTCGCCCCCTTCTTGTCCTGCTCCTTACGCCGGGCCGCGACGCGCCGGCGGCGCTCCTCCACGGCCTGCTCCCGCGCCGCGTTTTCATTGCCGTCCGAGGCCTGCACGGCGGCAAGGTCAGATACGGCGGTATCGTCGTCGAATGCTGCCGGCGGCTGCGCATCGAGAAACGTGGGCTCCTCGGCAGCGGCGGACGGGGTCGGAGGGGCTGCATGATCGGCAGGATCGGTCGGCGCCTCGGCAGCCAGACCCGGCCAGGTTGGTTCCTCGCCAGCCTCCTGCGCCGTGCCGACACTCTCTTTCCGGGAACCCTGACCGTCGCTGCGCAAAGCCCGACCGGGCCTGGGCGCCCGCAAGATTCTGGCTCTGGCCTGGCCTTCGTGCGTCTGCCCCCGCAGGCGGGGAAGGGTTTCGTCCAGGTCCACGGGCGCGGGGGATTCGCACTCCGCTCCGGTGTCCTCCTTCGGCTCCTGAGACCAGATTTTCGCAGCCGCGACCCCGGCCAGCGATCCGGCGCCGGCGACAGAGAGCAGTGCAGCCTCCGCGTCCGGGATTGCCGTTGTCCCGGCATCGGAGTCCGCCTCGATCCCTGCCCGGGGGCGCTCTTCGCCGAACGGGATATCCGCGGGCGGGAGCTGCGCCGCTGTCGCTTCATTGCTCTGGGCATCCGTGGTCCCGAGGCTGTCATCCTCCCGCGCGGACGCAGCTTCCGGGGCATGCTCTCCGGGCTGCGCCACGACGTCGACCGGTCCAGGCTGCGCCAACGCTTCGAACGTTTCATCCGGCTCCGCACCCGGGGTCGACAGCGTGGGCGTAGGGCCGGAAGGCGGCGCTGTGTCGAGGTCCGGGATTGTCGCCTCCGCCGTGGACATCGGCTCCAGCTCTGGCGCAGGCGCGGACGTAGTGTGCGTGCGGAGGGGAATATGCAGATTGAGCTGCGCCTGCGCCGGCTCCGGACGGGCCGGTTGGCGCCGCAGGGTGACCTCGGACTGGAAGTCCGTCCTTTCAGGCTCGTCGAAGGTCAAGGGCGCCGGCCGTGGCGGAAGCTTCCGCCCCTCGGCAGCTGCCGGGCCCGGCGTCTGCCAGGCTGGCTCCGGTGCAACGGACGCGGTATCCGACCAGTCCGGATAGTCGTCCCGGGGCTCCCAGGCCGCGGTGCTGCCGCCTGTTGCGCCCGGGCCGGGTCCGGCAGCCGGCTGCGGTTGCTCCGTGACTTCCGGCGCGGCGGGAGGGTCGGTGCGCGGCGGTGGCAGCACGCTCTTCGCGTCGAGCAGCAGCGGCTCTTCGTCGAGCGGACGCAACGGACGCGGAAGCTGGAGGTCAAGGCCGTCGTCGGGGGCCGTTTCCTGCGTCCGGGGAGGCGTGGCAGCCGGCTCGTTCAGCACGGATCGGGCATCGAGCAGCAGCGGCTCCTCCTCCGAGCTCGGACGCAGGGACCGCGGAAGCTTTAACTCCAGACCGTCCGCGTCGTCCGGTTCCGGGGCCTTCCGGTCTTCGCCAAAGGAAAAGGGGGAGGCGCTTCGACGTCTGGTTGTCGATTCCGGCGTCCGTTTCAGGGTCAGGTCCAGGGCCTCGTTCGCCGTGCGCGCTGTTTCGCGCCTGGTGCCCGTCTCTGGCTGCGTGCTCTCCGTTTCCCGGGGATTGTCGGCCGCCGGGGAAAGGGGCGCATCCGCTGCCTGGCGCTCCTCGTGCGGGGGCAGGATCAGCGTGCTCTCCAAGGGCTCCCGGGCTGGCGCGTCGTCGGCTTCCCCGTCCTTGCGGAGAGGGTCGCGGCCCAGGTGCAGCCTGGGTCGCCGCAGTTCGGCGCCCGGGCTTTTCATCGAGCTGGCCGAGAGTATTTCGGCCTGGAGTTCGTAGCGGCCGATGTCGATGGCGAAGTCCTTGTTGAAGGACTTCTTTTCGATCCATTTGCCCAGATGGAACACACCATTGGAGCTTTCGTTGTCGCGCACGATCGCCTTGTTCTTCTCCACGGAGAGAAAGGCGTGCAGCGCGGAAACGCTGCGGTCGGCCAGCACGATGTCGCAGTCGCCCGAGCGGCCGATGGAATATTCCCCCGGCTCGAGTTCCAGCGTCTGCTCCAACTGATTGTTAAACAAAATAAGCAACTTAAGACGCATGATTACCCGCCGTAAATATATTTCAGGAGATAAGGCCCGAAGATGATGATGAACAGGATGGGCAGAATGCAGAGCATCATGGGGATGAGCAGTTTCTGCGCCGCCTGGGCCCCGATACGCTCCGCGCGCATGAACCGCTGTTGCCGCATCCTGAGCGCCTGGGCGGCCAGGACCTCCGCGATGCTCGCGCCCATGCGCTGCGCCTGGATCAGAATCGAGGTGAACGAATACATGTCCTGTATATCCACCCGTTCGGCCAGATTGGTCAAGGCCTCTTCCGTGCCCATGCCGAGCTTGATGTTCTGGTACATGATCCCGATTTCCTGGACAAAGGGATCCTTGTGCTCACGGTTGAGATCGCAGATGCGCCGGATGGCGGCCAGAAAGTCCTGGCCCGCCTGAACCGACAGCGAAAGCATATCAACAACGTCCGGCATGGACAGACTGATTTCACGCTGCCGGGTCTTTTTTTTGTCCATCAGCCAGAAGATCGGGTAGGCCAGCCCTAGCAGGCCCGCAATCACGGCGGCCACGCCGTCTTTCCAGAGCAGCCCGGCGCACGCGGCAAAGAGCGCGAGCATGACCAGCTGAAAGGCCAGGAACTCGCCCGGGGTCAGGATGCGGTCCAACCCCGCCGTGATCAGCTGCCGTCTGAGCTTCTCCGTATGGCCTGCTGTCAGAAAGCGCTCGGTCAGGGGCAGGAGAAAACGGATGAACGGCTTGAATACCCCCAGAAAGCCGGATTGCTGGTCCTGGCCCGGCGTCGGCTCGGCAAGCTGCTTTTTAGCCTCCCGCTCGCGCTGCCCGGGTAGCAGAACGTAGGCCAGACCGAACACGGACGCTGCGAACAGCGCCATGCCGCCGAGTTTCAGAAAGGATGGCTCCATGAGGGACTCCTCCCGCTTCAGGTGTCCAGCGTAATGCGCAGCAGCTCTTCCAGCGTGGTCACCCCGTGCGCGACCTTGACCAGCGCGGCCTGCCGCAGGGTGACCATACCCTCCTCCACGGCAACGCGGCGCAGGGTTCCGGCTGGCGCGTGCTCCATGATCAGGGGCTCCATCCGCTCGGATACGCGCATGATTTCATAGATGCCGACCCTGCCGGCATAGCCCGTGCCGTTGCAACGTTCGCACCCGGCGCCCCGAAAAAATTCCATCGGCGCGGCTTCGTCGCCGAGCCGTTGCCGCAGTGCCGGATCGATGTCTACCGGAGTCCGGCAGGACGTGCAGATGCGTCGCAACAGGCGCTGCGCCACCACCGTGATCCCGGCCGAGGCGACCTGGAAGGCGGGAACGCCCATGTTGATCAGGCGGCTGATGGCGCCGGCGGCGTCGTTCGTGTGCAGCGTGCTCAGGACCAGGTGCCCGGTCATGGCCGCCTTGACCGCAAAGTCCGCGGTCACGGCGTCGCGAATCTCGCCGAGCATGATCACGTCCGGATCCTGACGCAGAAAGGCCCGGATGGCCGAGCTGAAGTCCACGCCCGAGTCGACCGAGCAGTCCACCTGCGTCACGCCGGGAAGCTTGTACTCCACCGGATCCTCGGCCGTCACGATGTTCACGTCGTCACTGTTCAGCTCGCCCAGGGCCGCGTAGAGCGTCGTGGACTTGCCGCTGCCGGTCGGACCGGTGGCCAGGAGCAGGCCGTTGGGCCGTTGCAGGGCCTCCAGGAGCAGCCCGGCCGGCTCCGGCTCCAGACCCAGGTCAGCCAGGGTCCGCCGCTTGCCGCTCTTGTCCAGAATACGCAGCACGATCTTCTCTCCGTACAGCGAGGGCAGCGTACTCACCCGCACGTCCACGTTGCGGTCACTGACCACGCGGATGTCGATGGACCCGTCCTGCGGCGCGCGCGACGGCTCCGGATCGAGCCCGGACACGAGCTTGAGCCGCCCGCTCAGGGGCTCTTTAAGCAACATGGGAAAGGTCCAGGCCGTGGCCATGACCCCGTCCTTGCGAAAGCGCACGCGAAAGCCGTCTTCCTGCGGCTCGAAATGGAGATCGCTCGCGCCGCCGCCGGCCAGGGTGTCCAGCACGTAGCGCAGCAGCTTGATGACCCGGACGTCGTTGACCAGCTCGGGCAGCCCGGCGCGCGCCATTTTCAGCCGGTTGACCGCCTGAATCGCCCGCGCGGTCAGCTGTTCGGCATCGGCGTCGGCCGGGTCAAGCTGGCCGGGATCGGGACCGTAATACGCGGCCAGGGCCTCGACGATCCGGCCAGAAAAGCAGCCGTAGGGCCGGATGCGCGAATTGGCGAGCTGTTCGAGCCGGCGCAACGCCTCGGTGCTCTCCGGCAGCGCCATGGCCAGATGGAGCACGTCGCGCTCGTGGCGGATGGGAAAGACCCGCTCGCGCAGCGCGACGTAGCCGGGAATCAGGGCCCGCGCGTGGGCCAGAAACTCCGGCGTGAACGCGACCATGGTCGGATCCACGGACTGGAGCCCGGTCACTTCCTCCAGGACCGCGTTGACCAGCTCCGGCGTGGCCCGGCCGGCCTTGACCAGCACATCCGCCAGCAACGCACCCGGCGGAACGTCGAGTCCGTCAGCCGTGATGCCGCGAATGGCGAAGGTGCGGGCAAGCTTGGCATTGAACTGGGCCAGGCTGACGCTCATGTCCGTCTCTGCGCTCCGGTCAATAGTTGCTGAACTTCAGGTCGTACCCGTTGCGGAAATAGCACTCGTACGTGCTGGACAACTCGTCGGTCTTCACCCGCAAGGCCATGCGCAGAATCCAGAGTTCGAAGTCGTCGTCCCAGTTCTGGTACTCGCTGGTCGTGGGCGGATTACCCTTGACCCGGTCGATTTCCGCGCCGCTCTGATACAGGACGACCGTCGGCGTGGCCTCGAGCTTGTAGTGAGCCGGGTCCGCGCCCGGAGCCCACTTGAAGCGGACGAACTTGACGTGTTTGCCGAAGCGGTCGGCGAAGTAGATGAAACGGCGATGCATCTGCGACGAGGGCCCGGCATCGTCAAAGAACAGGACCAGACAGGGGCCCTTGTAATTCAGGACTTCCGCTTTGTACGTGTCCCTGGTCACGGTGATGATGTCACCGGGCAGCCGCTCCGGGACCTTTTTCGGGACACAGGCCGTTGTCGCGGACAGCAAGAGCAGCAGCACGAATACGACCAGACCAGCACCTTTGTTCCACAGCATGTTCGTCTCCTTACGTTGGACGGCTATCCTTCCGCTCACCGGCCGGCACAGGGCCCGGCGATGTCCCGCATCATATCCTCACCCGAACCGTCTTGAGCATCCACACCAGGCCCACGGTCTCCATGAGCGCCATCAGGGCCACGATCATCCAGCCCAGGGGCGTGGTGAACAACAGCCCCGTGGTCTCGGGATTGAGCTTGTACATGATCAGCCCCAGCACCACGGGCAGTATGGCCAGGATGTAGGCCTGAGTCTCGCCCTCGGCGGTCAGGGTCCGTATCTTTTGATGCACGCGCTTGCGCTCCCGCATGGTCTCGGCCAGCGTGTCGAACATGGTCGTCAGATTGCCGCCGGTTTCGCGCAGGATGAGCAGCGAATTGACAAAAATACGCGTGTCCATGCCCTGTACCCGCCGGGCCAGACGCTCCAGCGCCTCGTCGAGGTCCGCGCCCAGCCGATGCTCCCGCAGCACCAGAGTGAATTCCTGGCTCACCGGCGCGGTCATTTCCCGGGCCACGACATCCAGGGCCTGGAGCAAGCTGAAGCCGGCCTTGAGCCCGTTGGAGGCCATGAGCAGCGCGTCGGGCAGCTGCTCCTCGTAACGACTCCGGCGGCGCCAGCGCAACAGCGCAATCCCCGCGGCAGGCAGCTTCCAGGCCAGCCAGACCATGACCAGCGCTACGGCCACCCGCAGCAGCTGACCGGCCAGGCGACTCGAACCCAGGTTGTAGATGTTCTCCGTATCCAGCTGGTATTTGCTCACCTCGCGCGCCCGGACTTCCTCGAAGGACTGGCGTTCGGCGTTGTCCACGAAGCCGTAGGCCATGGAGAGGTTGGCGTGCGCCTTGGCGTAGAGCGGCTCGTACTCCAGGGCCTTGCGAAACGACTGCATGGCGTCGTCGTAGCTGCCCAGCCCCATCTGCGCCACCCCCAGCTCGTTATGCACCAGCGGCGACGTGGCCGCGCGCAGATCCAGCAACAGGTCGCGCGCCTGCTTGTACTTGCCCTGGCGGTTGAGCGCCATGGCCTCTTCCACGGCCAGGCGATCGAAGCCGGGCAGGGCCGAGGGCATGAGATAGCCTGCCAGCGCAGCCACGACGAGCAGCACGACCAGGCCCCGGCGGACCAGGGTCGCGGAGACCGGAATGAACATGCTGTCCAGGTTTTCGACGATCCAGTCCGTATACCGCTGCCAGCGGGTCTGACCGTCCGCGGTCTCCGGCCTGAAGAGGCGCGACAGAGCCACGTACGCCAGCCCCCAGAAGGGGACCAGAAACAGAGCCGTAAGCGCGTAGTTCATCTGTTCGCCCCCATGCGCCGTCAGGCCGCGGTCCAGAAAATTTCCCTGGGCAGGGAGATACCCCGCTCCTCGAAACGCTTGAGGCAGCGGGGGACATAACCGGTGGAGACAAAGGCGCCCTTGACGCGGCCGTCCGCTGTCACGCCGGCCTCCCGGAACTCGAAGACGTCGCCCATGGTCACCACATCGCCTTCCATGCCGGTTATCTCCGCCACCTGCACCACGTGCCGGGACCCGTCCTTGAAGCGCTTGATCTGCACCACCAGGTCGATGGCCGCGGCGATCTGTTCCTTGATCGCCCGGGACGGCAGCTCGAAGCCGGCGAACATGACCAGCGTCTCCAGCCGGCCCACGGCCTCGCGCGCGCTGTTGGCGTGGATGGTGGTCAGCGAACCGTCATGGCCGGTGTTCATGGCCTGGAGCATGTCCAGGGCCTCGGGGCCGCGGCATTCGCCGACAACGATGCGGTCCGGCCGCATTCGCAGACAGTTGCGCACCAGGTCCCGGATGGTCACCTCGCCGGCGCCTTCGATATTCGGCGGCCGGGCCTCCAGGGTGATCACGTGCGGCTGTTGCAGCTGCAACTCCGCGGAATCCTCCACGGTGATAATCCGCTCGCCGGTCGGGATGAATCCGGAGAGGATGTTGAGCAGGGTGGTCTTGCCCGAGCCGGTGCCGCCGGAGATGAGCACGTTCAGCCGGGCCGAGACCGCGGCCTGGATGAATTCGGCCATTTGCCGGCTCAGGGTCTCGAAGCGGAAGAGGTCCTCGACGCCGAGCCGGCGTTTGGGAAACTTGCGGATGGTCAGCACGGCGCCGTCTATGGCCAAAGGCGGAATGATGGCGTTGACGCGCGAGCCGTCGCGCAGGCGGGCGTCGACCATGGGCGTGCTCGTGTCGATTTTTCTGCCCAGCGGCGCAACGATGCGTTCGATGACCCGCATCACGTGCCGCTCGGAGACGAAACGGCGGTCGCTGGCCTCGATGCGCCCGGATTTCTCCACGAATATCCTGTCCCAGCGGTTGACCATGATTTCGGAGACGCTTTCGTCGGCCAGCAAATCCTCGAGCGGCCCCAGGCCGAGCACGTCCTGGAGTACCTCCCGGACGATGGCCGCACGGATCTCGCGCGAGCGGATGGTCGTCTGCGTGTCCAGTATCTCCGCAATCTGCCGCGTGACCTCTTCCTCCAGCTCCTGGCGCTTGCGGGGATCGCCTTCCGCCTCCACGTCGCTGTGTTTCAGGTCAAAGGTGTCAAGCAGGCGCTGATGGATGGAGCGCTTCAGCTCGACGATATCCCGGGTTTCGCTCGTCGCCGCCTCGCTGGCCGGCGCCGCCATGGGCGTCGCGCAGCGCAGGGTGTTCAGGGTCAGCGTGTCGAAGGCCTTGGCCACCTCGTGGCGGGGGAAATCCTTGGGATAGGTCCGGCCGGCGGAGAAGTTGGCCGTGATGTCCGGATCGAAGGGAATGGCGCCGAAGAGTTCGCGCCGAGTCCCCGTTTCCACCAGCGCCGGGTCCAGTCCATGCGGTTTCCCCGCCTGGTTGAGCACCAGCCGGACCGCGTCCTGGGCGAAGTTGCGTTGGCGCAGAAAGGCCAGGTCGGCAATGGCGTGCTGCAGGGCCAGGGTCTCGGGCGCGAGCACGAGCAGAATGAGCGAGGAGAGTTCGAGGATGCGCTCGGCCACCGGGCCATAACGCAGGCCGAGGTCCGCCACGATCCAGCCGTAGAGTCCGGACAGCTTGACCAGCACGGTCTCCATGCCCACCGGCGTGAGCAGCTGCGGGCCGAGGTCCTTGTTGCCCGTGGCCAGGCAGAGCACGTCGATGCCGCTCGGATGCGGCGTGGCGAAGGTCCTGATGATCGCCGGGCTGAGGGTCGCCGCCGTGGGCAGCAGGTTCTCCAGGGCGTTCACCTTGGCCATATCCAGCGCACGGCCCGCATCCAGGGAGATGGGGTAACCCAGATCGAGCAGCAGCGTCGGCTCCCTGGTCTCCAGGCGCAGGTTCACGGCCAGGTTGGCGGCGACGAAGCTTTTTCCCACCCCGCCCTTAGAGGCGTATACGGACAGCAGTTTCGCGGGCATGCCGTCTACTTGTACTGTTCCTGGTACTGTTTGCGCAGGTTGTCCAGCTCCACGCGCTTGAAGGAGTCCCGGGTCTTCATTTCCACTTCCCGGCTGGCCGTCTGCACGTCCTCGACCACGCGCGGCGTGATGAAGACCACGATCTCGGTGCTGTCCGCCGAGCGCTGCTTGTCGTAGTTGGCCTGGAACAGCGTGGGCTGCGCGCTGTTGGGATTGCGGTTGGCCAGGGCCTTCAGCTCGCGCTGGCCGGCCAGTCCGCCCAGGACGATGGTCACCCCGCGCTTGACGTTCACGGCCGTGGCCATGGTGTTCTTGTCGATGACCGGCGCGCCGTTGGTGCCCTGTCCGGCCACCGTGCTGGACTCCATGTCCATCATGGTCTCGATGTTGCCCTGGGGGTCGATCGAGGGCGAGATGTTCAGGGTCATGCCCACCTTTTTGTATTCGGTGGTGATGACGCCGTTGCCCTGGGCCACGGGCACGGGTTCTTCGGAACCGGCGAAGAATTCCGCCTTGCCGCCGTCGCGCGTGACCAGGGTCTGCTGCATGAGCGCCCGGCCCTCCCCGGTTTCGTAGATGCGCCGCATGGTCGGAAAGAAGTTGGTGATGATGCCGGCCAGGCTGTAGGCCAGGGTCTCGGTCATGGTAGAGTGCCCGGGGAACCAGGTGAAATTGGACTGGTGGTCGAAATTGCCGTTCGCGGTGCTGGTGATGCTCGGATTCCAGAAGATGCCGAACTCGCGCAGGGCGTTCTTGTTCACTTCCATGATCGTCATGTTCACTTCGATGATATCCGGCCTGGCGTAGGGCTTAGGCTTTTCCTGGGATTTGGCGCTGACCAGGGCGTTGACGATGGCGGGCGCGTAGGCCTGGGCGATCTTTTCCGCGCGCTGCGACTCCTCGTCATTGGGCACCACGCCCTCCAGCAGAAAGGCGTTCTTGCCCACGTGTACGGCAATGTTCGGCCGGTCGATGGCCTGGGCCATCTGCTCGGCCAGGATCGTCTTCATCCGCGGGCTCATGGCGACCAGGTTGACCACGCCGTCCATGCTGGCGAGCAACTGGCTGATCTTGCCGAAATCCTTGGACTTGAACACCTGCCCGTCGACCACGATCTGCTTGCCCACGATCTTGACCTCGATGCCCTCGATGTCGCTGAGCAGCCCGCGCAGCTCCTGGGCGCGCAGCATCAGGTCCGCGGTGATGACGTTGATAAGCAGTTCCTTGCGCTGGTTGGCCGGGCCGAAGATGATCAGGTTGCTCGCGCCCTCGGCCAATGCGTTGATGAGCATCTCGTTCGGTCCGGTCTGCACGGCGCCGAAAATCTTGGGATCGCCTATCGCCACCTTCTCAATCGCAAAATCCACGCCGTACATCTGGCTGTTGCCGGCCATGATGCGGATGACCTCCCCGCTCGGGGGTTGCGCCAACGCCAGCGAGATGAAAAGCCCGAGGGCAATGCCCGTCAGGCCAAGAATGCGCAATGCGCTGCGGCCGTATCGTCGTTTCATGAACCCCTCTCCCTCTCCACGCTTACGGGTTGACAGTCTGCGCGCCCCGGATCTCTATCCAGGCCGGCATCGATTTGCGAATGACGTTCTTGTCTATTCCCAGAAACTGCCGCGCCGGCAGCGCAGGCAGCTGTGTGTCCTTGTCCTCGGCCCAGGAACTGCGCAGCGCTACGGATACCGAGCCGATCTCCTGCGCCAGCACCGCCTTCTGCACGTCCGCCGGGGAAAGCGCCAGGGTCAGGGTCCGGATGGTCTTGCCCTGCCCCGGGTCCTCGGCGTTCGCCTGCGAGAATACCGTGCCCGGCGCGCCCTGCTTGTCCTTGAACAGACGGCGCTCGAACTCCGTCTTGGAGGAGGCCTGGTTGTTGGCCAGCACGAGCACGTTCTGCAGGATCAGCCGGGTCACCGTCTCGTCCTGCCGCACGCGTCCCTCGCTGTCCAGGCTTCCGGTCTCCACGGTCAGATACAGGTCCACGTAGTTCCCGGGCTGTATCAGGCCGGCAACGGCGGAGACCTCGTTGGCCGCGATGCTCACCGCACGCAGGCCGGAGGGGATTTTCTTGGCCACGGTCTCGATGTCCAGCGGCTTGAACATGGACTCCAGAATCTGCGTGCCTGCCAGAATCGGGACATTGAGCACGCGGTCGAAGACATCGGCCACCTCGCTGATGGCCCCGGGCTGCACGAAGGCCTTGGGCACCTTGCGCCGCTCCACCATGGTCTCGTCCAGTCGCGCATCCTGGGGCAGGTCCCGCAACGCCACCACGACCTCGATGGCCGTGGCCGACTGGAGCAGGCCCTTCTCCTGTTTCGCGATGTAGGCGTACACCATCATGAGCGCGACCAGCGCCGCCAGCAACGATAGCAGCAGTACCTTGTTGCCCTTCATCACCACTCCATTGTCTGTCGGATGCGTACGAAATTACGAAAAATACTCTTCCTCCGCCCCTGATAACACCCGCCGTAGCTCATAAGCTTCGGCTCTGCCTCGATGACGCGCGTGCCGATGAAATGGTGCAGCCCGGACGGAACCTCGGTCTTGATCTTCTTCTTGACCTCGATGCGCCGGAACGGTCCATCTGCCGCCTCGTCCACCTTCGTGCGCAGCTCGTAGCGCAGGGCGTACTGCGCCCGGAAGGTCGAGTCGAGGAAGTCGTAGACCACGAGCAGCGTCCCCAGCAGCGGCGCCAGCAGGAGAAAGAGCATGAACCCGAACTCCACCAGCATCTGCCCCGACTGCCCGCGGCGCTCTCTCCTTCCGGTATGGTTCATCCGTTCGCTCCCCATGCCACGCTCAATGCTCGAAACGTTGCAGGTTGCCGGATACGCGCGGCGCGGGCCGCAGGGAACGCAATTGCACCATCACCGGCTTGTAGTCAGGATCGCCCTGGTAGACGTCGCCCCCGGCCGGTTTGGCCGCGGCGTAGGCCGTGAGTTCGTCCATTCCGCCAAAGACGCCGCCGGCGAAAATGAACTCCTGCGACGGCTGCGTGAGCTTGAATGCCGAATAGGTCGTCGGCCCGGTCTTGCGGATTTTCGTCTTGACCGTGCCCATCCCGGGCACGGGGCAGAGAATGCCGTTGTCGCCGCGGAACATGCGACCGTCGTGCGGGCCGAAGTAGTCCTCCGGGCCGGCCATGCCGTCGTTCCAGGTCCAGGTCGGCAGAAACGGGCAGCACTGGCACTGGCAATGCAACCCGCAGGGACAGCAGGAACAGATGCGGTACCAGAAAGACACGGTCTTGCTCTCGGTCCGGTAGCGCATCAACTCCTTTTCGTTGGGATTGATCGACTCCAGCCGGGCTTTGGGCAGATTCTCCCGCTGCACGCTCCGGGCCACGCGCAAGGCCGCGGAGGCGAAGTCCCTGTTCGCCTCGTCCTGGTAGCGATGCAGCGCCTTGAATACCTTTTTATAATAGCTGATCGCGTTGTCGCCGTCGATTTTGTCCTGCCACAACCAGGTCGTCAGCATCATGATCAGCAACTTGCGGAACTCCTCGCCGATTTCGAAATTCAGGTCCGCAATCTCGTTCAGCCCGGCCGCCTGGACCGTGGCCGCGGCCAGGGCACAGGCGTCCACCGTGTTCTGCAAGCGTACTTTCTCATAAATCGCCTGGCCGATGTTGGCGACCAGCAGCAGCATCAGGATCATCACCGGCATGAGAAACACCACGAGCACGGTAATGGACCCCTGCTGCTCCGCACGCTCGCTCCGGACAGCCATGGTCAGTTGTCTCCGCCCGGGTTGCGAGGCTCGCGAAAGGTTTTGATTTCCTGCGACACGGTGAACCAGGCCCCCCCGGTGCGTATGGCGTGACCGGAAAAGAGATTGCGAAAATCAAGCGGCACGGCGATGTCCTTCTCCACGCGCAGGGTCTCGCCCTTGGTCGTCACCGCGAGCGCCGGGTCCACGAACTGCGCCGCAACCGCGGGATTGCCCTGCACCTGCCAGGCGCGCGAGGCCACAAAAGCGGCGTAACTCGCGCGCTCGTGGGCCAGAAAGATCATGATTGTCTGGTAAAAGGCGATGAACATGAAAAAGACGAACAGCATCGCGAACGCAAATTCCACTGTCGTCGCGCCGCGCTGCCCCTGAGAACAAGGCTGCGGGGCGTCTCTCTGCGCGCCGGTTGCTCCTTCCTGCGACACGGCTCATCTCCCCCGGATGCTGACCGTTTTCCTGCCCTTCGCCCCGGCCGGGGCGTAGAATGGCGACCAAAACCTCTTGCCGGCGCCAACCGTATGCGACGCCAGCCGGCACAACCGGAGCCGCGCGGCTGCGACCGGGCGCTCAGGCCTTGTCGCTGCCACACAGTCCGTCCGTTCCGTTCGAGCGCGAAACCATCGCCCGTCCGGCCGCTCCCCAGCCAGGGCGGACGCCTAGAACTTCGGCTTGGCCGTCGTCTCGTCCGCCATCTTCTGAATCTTTTCCACCACGCTCTTGAAGAATTCCTGCAGCGGCTCGAACATGTACGTCGCCGCCGCGATGACCATGGTCACGATAACGGCGATCAGCAAGGCATACTCCACGGTCGTCGCGCCGCGCTCACTGCCCAGAATCGCCTGCCGGCCACGCTGGCGCAGATCGTCCAGCGCGCAATAAATCCTCCAGACGGCTTGTCCGAGTCGGGTACGCATGCGTTTTTCCTCCCTGCCCAAAGATTATGGATACGGACTCGCTATCCACTCCATAAAGGAGCGCAGGATGTCGAAAGACATCGTCGAAAACAGCGAAAACACCCCACTGAGCATGATCCCGGCCAGGATCATGCAAAACGCGTATTCAATGGTCACCGCCCCGTACTGGCCCGACGGGGCTATGGAATACGACTGACCACGTTCACGCATCGGTCACCTCATGGCTTTGCCGCCGAGGGCGGCTGCGCCGCCCTTCGCGAGGCACAGGCCCCGCAGGCACTGGTGTACCCGCTGACCGCTGTTTCAACAATAATGATTCCCGATACTCCGAACCGCGCGGTCAAGGCAAGAAAAAAAGAACTATTCAGGGGATAAAATACGCCGGCCTGATCCCGGCGCGACGCGGGAACTTCAGGAAACGCAGCCTGACCTGCGTTGTCGTCCTCGTGGCCTGCCCGGTGGCCGGAAAATGCTCGGCGCCGAAAAAAAACCTTGACACGAGCGCCAGGTCGCGGGTAGAAGGCCGTCCATGCAATCCATGACCCGGTCCCACCTCTTTTCTTCCGCTGCCAGCTTTTACTTTTACTTTTGGCGCAACGTGGCCTGTGGTCCTGGAGGTATGTAGGCAGGAAAACACCTACGTAAACAGCCTCTGAACAAAGGGCCGCAGGCGAAACGCCGGCGGCCCTTTTTTTTAGGCCTGGCCGCCGGAAGCCTCACCCGGGGCCGGGGGCGCAGACAAGGAGGGAGTCATGCTCTTGGGCAAAGGCGTCAGGTTGGAGCGGATTTTCGACCGCAACACAGGCAGGACGATCATCGTCCCCATGGATCACGGCGTATCCGTCGGCGCCATCTATGGGCTCATCGATTTCAAGGGCACGGTGAACAAGGTCGCCGAGGGCGGCGCCAATGCCGTGCTCATGCACAAGGGCCTGCCCCGGTGTACGCATCGCGGATACGGACGCGACATCGGGCTGATTCTGCACCTCTCGGCCAGCACCTCGCTCTCGCCCACGCCCAACGCCAAGGTGCTCGTGGCCGACGTCGAGGACGCTATCCGTCTGGGCGCGGACGCGGTGTCCATCCATGTCAATCTGGGTGACGAGACCGAGGCCCGGATGCTCGAAGACTGCGGCCGGGTCACCTCCCTGGCCGCCTCCTGGGGCATTCCCGTGCTGGCCATGATGTACGCGCGCGGCCCGAAGATCGAGAATTCCTATGACCCCGACGTGGTTCAGCACTGCGCCCGCGTCGGTCAGGAACTCGGCGCCGACGTGATCAAGGTCCCCTATTCCGGCGACATCAAATCGTTTTCACGCGTCGTGGACGCCTGCTGCGTACCCGTGGTCATCGCGGGCGGGGAAAAGATGGATACCACGCGCGAGATCGTGCAGATGGCGCACGATTCGGTCCAGGCCGGAGGCGCCGGCCTGTCCGTCGGACGCAACATTTTTCAACACAAGGATCCCACGCGGCTCGTCCACGCGCTGCACGGCGTCGTGCACCTGGATTGGGACGTGGACCAGGCCATGGAACTTATCGGCGAAGACGAGGAAGAGGAGAAAAAGTCATGAGAATCGGCAAGGCAGTACGACGCGAGCGTTTTTTCGACCGCAACACCGGCAAGACCATCATCGTTCCCATGGATCACGGCTTCACCGTCGGCCCCATCGACGGGCTGGTGGACATGAAGGAGACCGTCAGCCAGATCGCCCAGGGCGGCGCCAACGCGGTCATCATGCACAAGGGCCTGGTCCGCTGCGGCCACCGCACCCGCGGCCGCGACATCGGCCTGATCATCCATCTTTCCGGCAGCACGACCATTTCCCCCTTCCCCAATGCCAAGACCCTGGTCAGCACGGTGGAAGAGGCGCTCAAGCACGGCGCCGACGGCGTGTCCGTACACCTGAACCTGGGCGACGCTGCCGAGCGGCACATGCTCAAGGAGATCGGCGAGGTCTCGGAAAAGGCGGCGGACTGGGGCATGCCGCTGCTGGCCATGGTCTACGCCCGCGGCCCGAAGGTGCAGAACGAATACGATCCCGATTTCGTGGCCCATTGCGCGCGCGTGGGCGAGGAACTCGGCGCCGACGTGGTCAAGGTGCCCTACACCGGGGACCCGGAAAGTTTCGCTCGCGTGGTCGAGTCGTGCTGCGTTCCGGTGGTCATTGCCGGCGGGCCCAAGCTCGATTCCGACGAAGCGCTGCTGCAGATGGTCTACGACGCCAACCAGGCCGGCGGCAAAGGCATTTCCATCGGGAGAAACATCTTCCAGCATCACTCGCCCAGGCATTTGATCAAGGCCCTCTACGGCATCATCAACCGTCGCTGGGACGTGGCCCGCGCACAGGCCTTTCTGGCCGAGACAAGCAACTGAGCATTCGGGGACGCGCATGAAAGCAATCTGGTTCCAAGTCGTGCCCTTTGACAAAAAACTGGTGACCCTGGCCCTGGAGTCCGGCGTGGATGGTCTGATCGCCGAGTCCGGCGATGCGGCGAAGATCACGGCCCTGGGCCGGACTCAGGCCCTGTCGCCCGAGGACTTCGTCCGCATCGAACTCAAGAGCAAGACCGACGAGGAGGAGGCCGTACGCCGCCTGCGTCAGGGCGAGCGCGTGGTGCTGGCCCTGGGCTGGGAGATCATTCCCGTGGAGAACATTCTGGCGCAGGTCGACGGACTGGCCGTGGAAGTGGCCTCGCTGGATCAGGCCAGGCTGGCGGCCGGCATTCTGGAACGCGGCGTGGACGCCGTGGTGGTGCTGCCGCAGGCCGCGGCCCAGCTCAAGACCATCGTGGCCGAAACCCGGCTCAGCCAGGGCCGTGTCGAGCTGTTCCCGGCCACGATCACGGAAATCCGACCCGTGGGTCTCGGCCATCGCGTCTGCGTGGACACCCTGTCCATGCTCAAGCCCGGGCAGGGGATGCTCGTCGGTAATTCCTCGGCCTTCACCTTTCTGGTCCACGCCGAGACCGAGGACAATCCCTACGTCGCGGCCCGGCCGTTTCGCATCAACGCCGGCGCGGTACACGCCTACGCGGTCATGCCCGGCGACCGGACGAATTACCTGCAGGAACTCGGGGCCGGGGACGAGGTGCTCGTGGTCGGGCATGACGGCAACTCCACGCTGGCCACCATCGGCCGCGTCAAGACCGAGGTCCGGCCCATGCTGCTCATCCGCGCGGCAATCGGCGAACCCGAGGCCGCGGGCGCGATCTTTTTGCAGAATGCCGAGACCATCCGTCTCGTGCGCCCGGACGGCAGCTCGGTCAGCGTCGTGTCACTGCGGGAAGGCGACCAGGTGCTCTGCCGGACCGATGCCGCCGGTCGGCACTTCGGGATGCGCATTGCGGAAGAGATAAAGGAATCCTGAGATGGACGGCGCAGAAATCACCCCATCGGTTCAGGACGCCGCCAGGCGCATGGTTGAGGTCCGCACCGCCATCGACCGGCTCGATCTGGATATTCTGACGCTGCTCAACCAGCGCGCGGCCTTGAGCCTGGAAGTGGGCAGGATCAAGGCCGAGTCGCGGGAGCTGATCTTCAAGCCCTTCCGGGAAAAGGAGGTCATGGACGCGCTGCTGCGCGCCAATGCCGGCCCCCTGCCGGAGGAGCATCTGCGTTCGGTCTACCGGGAGATATTCTCCTCGTCGCGCAGTCTGCAACGGCCGCAGCGCGTGGCCTATCTCGGGCCGGAAGGAACCTTCTCGTACTTTGCCGGAGTCGAGTTCCTGGGGCACAGCGTCAGCTTCCTGCCCATGCCCGACCTCCAGGCCGTGTTCCAGGCCGTGACCTCGCGGCAGGTGGAGCTGGGCATCATTCCGCTGGAGAATTCGCTGCAGGGCACCGTGGGGCAGAGCCTGGACCACTTTCTGCGCTACGAGGCCTACATCGCCTCGGAGATCTTCTGCCGCATCAGCCACAGCCTGCTCGGAAAGGTCAGCGAACTCTCCGAGGTGCGGACGGTCTATTCGCATCCGCAGCCGCTGGCCCAGTGCAATGCCTGGCTGCGTACGCATCTGCCCAGGGCGCGGATCATCCCCACCGAGAGCACCGCCGCGGCCGGCCGACGCGTGGCCGACGAGCCGGACGACGCCGGCAGCGTCGCCATCGGGCACCGGGGCCTGGCCGCGTTGCAGGGGCTTAAGGTGCTGGCCACGGGCATCGAGGATTTGCCGGACAACTGGACCCGCTTCGTGGTCATCGGTCCGGCGCCCGCGGCTCAGGAGGCCAAGGACAAGACCTCAATGCTGTTCACCCTGCCCGACCGGCCGGGGTCGCTCGTCCGCGTGCTGGAGATATTGGCGCGCGAGGGCATCAACATGAAAAAACTCGAGTCCCGGCCGCTGCGTGGCGAAAAGTGGAAATACGTCTTTTTCGTGGACGTGGAGTGCGACTTCGGCCTCGACGAATACAAACGCGTGCTCGAGGAAATGGCAGAAAATTGTCACACCTTGCGGATTCTGGGAAGCTATCCGTCCGGACCACATCTCGACGTCTCGGGCGAGGCGTAAAGGCGGGGGCCCGGGCCCTGCCAAAGAGGAAGAATCATGGCAGCACAACAGTCCATCATCGTCGATGCGCCGGCATCCAAGTCGCTGTCGCACCGCGTGGTCATCGCAGCCGGGCTCGCGCCGGGCGAATCGAAGCTCACGAACGTCCTGGAGAGCCAGGACCTGGAGCGCACCATTGACATCATGTGCCTGGCCGGGGCGCAGATCGAGCGTGAGGGCCGCGGCGCCTACGTCGTGAGCGGGATGCCGGCCGGCCCGGTCGGCGGCGAGACGGCCCCGCTTGGCGTCGATGTCGGCGAGTCGGGCACGACCTGCCGGCTGCTCACCGCCGTGCTCGCGGCCGGGAAGGGGCTTTTCGAAATCCGGGGTCGTGGTCGGATGCACAGCCGGCCCATTGGTCAGCTTACGGCAGCGCTCGAGCGGCAAGGCGCCGGGGTCGAGTTCCTGGAACTGCCAGGCTGCCCGCCGTTCCGCCTGCGCGCTACGGGGCTGGCCGGCGGGGACGCTGCCATCGGCCTGGACGAGAGCAGCCAGTATCTCTCCGGGCTGCTGCTGGCCGCGCCGTTGGCCCGCGCGCCGATGACCATCGCCATCGCTGGCGAGAAGGTCGTGTCCTGGCCCTATATCGAACTGACGCTCCAGACCCTGGAGGAGTTCGGGCTGGATTTCCGGGTGGAGCGGCGCGTGGAAGGGGACTGGGTCGCGATGCCCTGGCGGGAGCCGAGCGAGGTCGCGCCCGGCGCCGTCCGTTTCGTCGTCCAGCCCGGGCAATATCGGGCCGGAGATTACGCCGTGGAGGGCGACTGGAGCAACGCGAGCTACTTTCTGGCCGCCGGGGCTTTGGGACCGGGAACTGTCGGTCTGCGCCGGCTGAGCAAAAAATCCCGGCAAGGCGACCGCGCGGTGCTGGCCATTCTGGAGCGCATGGGCGCGAGCGTACACTGGGGCGCCGGCATGGTGACGGTGACGCCCGCGGCGCTGCGCGGCGTGGACGTGGACATGGGCGACAGCCCGGACATCGTGCCCACGATCGCCACGCTCGCGGCCCTGGCCACGGGAACGACGGTCATCCGCAACGTGGCCCATCTGCGCATCAAGGAGAGCGACCGGCTGGAGGCCGTGGCCACGAACCTGCGCCGCATCGGCGCGACCGTGGACGTGCTGGATGACGGCCTGCGCATCGAGCCGGTGGCCGATCCCGGCAGCCTGCGGGGGCAGAGCTTCGATCTGACCAGCTTCGGCGACCATCGCATCGCCATGAGCCTGTCGCTGCTGCAACGCGTCGGCGTGACCGTGAACCTGGACGATCCGGATTGCGTGGCCAAATCCTTTCCGGGATTCTGGGACAACTGGCGGGTGCTGTGCCGGGACGTCTGAGCCGGGCTGTCGATCGGATCGTGACGACGCCGACCGGTTTCCGGTCGGCATAGTACAAGGAGTAATGCCATGGACTGGAAGGGATTCGTCGTCGGACTCGCGCTGGGTATCAGCCTGCTGTTGCTGCTCGGCGCCAGAAAGGCGCCAGAGGCGGCCGAGACGGCGTCGGCCGCTGCCGGCAGAGGGGACGTCGGCCGGTTTGAGCTGACGGCCGACAAGACGGCCCAGGGCAAGGACCGCTGGGTCATCTTCGACACCCAGAACGGCGTGGCCAGGATTTATCGGGACGACGCCGTGCACGAGGTGTCGTTCAAGGAAAACGCCATCCGCCAGGTCAAATAGTCATTGACTGGTCGATGCACAGGCCGGCCCGGAGCGTTCCCCGTCGAGGGGGGGCTTTCCGGGAGCCGGAAACCGCTCGCGCCGTCCGCGCGGGCTGGAGAGAGACGCATTCATGGATGATGGAGTGCAGATACGGCGCGTCGCCATTGTCGGCGCTAGGGGCCAGATGGGCGGGCTGTTCAGGGCGCGCTGCGAGGACGTCGGCATCGAGGTCCGGACTTTGGATCGCCCGCTCACGCCGGACAAGCTCGACCGCGGGCTCGACGACGTGGACCTTGTGCTGGTCTCGGTGCCGGCCGATGTCTTCGCCCCGGTGCTCGATCTGATAACGCCGCGGCTGCGACCGCCGCAGATATTGTGCGACAACGTCTCGGTCAAGGTCGTTCCCCTGGCCGAGATGCTGCGCCGCTACGCCGGCCCGGTCGTGGCCACGCATCCGCTCTTCGGGCCGGAGCCGCCGCCGGACGCCCGCGTGGCTCTGGTGGAGGGCCGGGACGAGGGCTCGCTGCTGGCGGTGGAACGCTGGATCGCCCGGCTGGACTTCGCGACGTTCCGCTGCACGGCCGAGGAGCATGACCAGGCCATGGCCCTGGTGCAAAACCTCAATTTCGTCACCACGGTGTCGTATCTGGCTGCTTTGGCCGGCAACGAGGAGTTCAGGAAATACCTCACCCCCTCGTTCGAGCGGCGTCTGGACGCCGCGAAGAAGATGCTCACCGCGGACGCGCAACTCTTTACCACGCTCTTCGAGGCAAACCCCTTCAGTCAGGAGGC
>CAZGAH010000038.1:31680-32647 GCA_964523295.1 uncultured Desulfovibrionaceae bacterium
ACATCCTCGTCGAGCGTGCCAGGTGGTGGTGGAAGGATGACCCTCGGGAACGCTGAGCCGGAAACGGCCAGGCAATGACCAACGAACGCCGGCAGGAATGCGGCAAACCAGGAGACGAGCGCGTATGGTCGAGGAAATAGTGCTGGAACAAAGCGGCAAATGGATGCCGGACGATTTACAGACACCGATCAGTCTGTTTCTGGGCATGGTCGGCACCAAACAGGGCATACTGCTCGAAAGCGCCGAAGTCGACGGTCGCCTTGGCCGTTACAGCATCATCGCCTGGAACTTCCGGCTCCGGCTTTCGTGCAAGAACGGCAAGCTCGAGGTCGCCCCGCGCGACGAACGGCTCAATGCGCTCAAGCGCTACGAGGACATGGACTTCATCCCCGGCCTGCGTCAGGTCATGCGCACGCTGCGCATCATCCCGGCGCCAGGCTACGAGGAGCTTCCGCCGATCACGCGCGGGCTGTACGGATACTTCGGATACGGCGTGGCCGGCATGTTCGAGCCCAAGCTGGCGCCGCTGTTGCAAATGGAGCAGGCCGAGGCCTGCCTGGTGCTCCCGGGGCACGTGGCCATCTTCGATCATCTGTTCCACCGGCTGTGCATTCTTTCGCTGGTCGAGGGCGCCAAGGTCGAGCTGAACCTCAACGCCCTGACCCACGGCTCCGAGCCTCCTGTCGCCGGGCCGGTCATGAACATGCCCGAGGAGATCGCGTATAAGATGGGCGTGGACCGGGCCAAGGAACTCATCCGCCAGGGAGAGGCCATCCAGGTGGTCCTGTCCACCCGCTTTCAGGCCCCCTTCTCCGGCGACTCCTTCACCCTCTATCGCCGTCTGCGGCGCATCAACCCCTCGCCGTACATGTTCTACCTGCGCCTGCCCCGGATCACGCTGCTCGGCTCGTCGCCGGAACTGATGGTCCGGTGCACCGACGGGCAGCTGACCACCTGTCCGATTGCC
>CAZGAH010000038.1:32657-38601 GCA_964523295.1 uncultured Desulfovibrionaceae bacterium
CACGCGCCCGCGCGGGGCCTCGGATGCGGAAGACGAACGGCTGGCCGCGGAGCTGCTGGCCGATCCCAAGGAGCGGGCCGAGCATGTCATGCTCGTGGATCTCGGCCGCAACGACCTGGGCCGAATCGCCAGCCCGGGCAGCGTGAGCGTGGAAAAATTCATGCAGGTGGAGCGGTTTTCCCACGTCATGCACCTGACCTCGCACGTGAAAGCCACCCTGGCCGACGGGCTGGATGCCCTGGACGTCCTGGCCTCCACCTTTCCGGCCGGCACGCTCAGCGGCGCGCCCAAGGTCCGGGCCATGGAACTCATCGCCGAGCTGGAAGGCGTCAGTCGTGGTCCCTATGCCGGGGCGATCGGCTGGATTGGCCTGGACAAGGGCCGCGTGGACATCGATACCGGCATCGCCATTCGCAGCATGTGGATCCGCGACGGCCTGGTCCACTGGCAGGCCGGCGCCGGCATTGTCTATGATTCCGTTGCCGAGCGCGAGTGGGAGGAGTGCCGCAACAAAGCCAGGGTACTGGCCGAAGTGCTCAAGCCCAAGGGGGAAGACGATGTTTCTGCTCATTGACAATTTCGACTCCTTCACCTTCAATCTGGTGCAGGCCTTCTATACGCTCGGCAAGCGGCCCGAGGTCATCCGCAACGACCGGCCCGAGCTTCTGGAACTGGCCGAGAACGGCGCCCTGCGCATGGTCTGCATCTCGCCCGGCCCCAGTCACCCGCGCAACGCCGGGCTGTGCCTGAAGTTCCTGCGCTCGCTGCCGCCCGAGGTGCCCGTACTCGGCGTCTGCCTGGGGCACCAGATCCTCGGCCATTTCGCCGGTGCGACCGTTGACGTCGGCCATCGCATCATGCATGGCAAAACATCGCTTATCGAGCATGACGGGACCGGCCTGTTCACCGGCCTGCCCAATCCCATGCAGGTCGGGCGCTACCACTCGCTGCTGGTGCGCGCCGAGGAGGTGCCGGACAAGCTCGAGGTCACGGCCAGGACCGACGAGAACGAGGTCATGGCCATGCGCTGGAAAGACCGGCCCTGGGTCGGGGTCCAGTTCCACCCCGAATCCGTGCTCACGCCCGACGGAGTCGCCCTGCTGGCCAACTTCCCGGACAAGATACGCTGAACGGCGCCCCGACGCCTCTGTAAAGGAGCCTGTATGACGTACGCCATTCCGGACATCCTGGAATCCCTGGCCTGCCGCACGGACCTCAGTCTGGAGGCCGCGGACGCGGCCTTTGCCTGGCTCATGGACGACCGGCTCACCCCGGCCCAGGCCGGGGCGTTCCTGATCAGCCTGCGGGCTAAGGGCGAGACGGCCCTGGAAATGGCCGCCGCGGTCCGCGCCGTGGTGGCCAGGGCCAGGCTCGTGGAGGGCCTGCCCGAGCCGCGCATCGACGTCGTCGGCACCGGCGGCGACAAGAGCAGCAGTTTTAACTGCTCCACCGCGGTCAGCCTCTGCCTTGCGTCCATGGGCTATGTCGTCGCCAAGCACGGCAACCGCGCCGTCTCGAGCACCTGTGGCTCGGCCGACGCCATCGAGGCCCTGGGACTGCCTATGCCCGCAACGCCCGAGGACGTGGCCGAGGAGCTGGCCAGGCACAACTTCGCCTTTCTCTTCGCCCCGAGCTTCCATCCGGCCTTCAAGCATATCATGCCGCTGCGCCGCGAGCTGGGCATCCGCACCCTCTTCAACCTCCTCGGCCCGCTGGTCAATCCCGCCCGACCCACGCATCAGCTGCTTGGCGTGGCCCGGCCGGAGATCATGAACCTCATGGCCGAGGTGCTGCTGCTCACCGGCGTGCGCAAGGCTGCCGTGGTCCATGGCGAGGGCGGCCTCGACGAACTCACCCCCTTTGGCCCGGCTCAGGTGGTCTGGGTCGGCGACGGCAAGCTCGTGCGCACCGAGCTGGACCCCGCAGAGCTCGGCATCGCCACCTGCGCGCCCGAGGACATCGTCGTGCGCGACAAGGACGAGGCCGTGAACGCGCTGCGCGCCGTGCTCGGCGGCAAAGGTCCGGTCGGGATGCGCGAGATGCTCGTGCTCAACCTCGCCGTGGCCGTACACCTCCTGGAAGAGGGCGCCGGTCTGACCGAATGCGTACGCCGCGCCCGCGCGCTGGTGAATTCGGGCAAGGCCCTGCGCCACGTGGAGGCGGCCGCGGCCTGAGCCGCACCGCCGCATACCCTGAGGATGCCGTGCCCGAACGGTTCCAATTGTGAGGCTATCGTGCTCGAACGTTTCCGACTCGCCCAGCAACCCGGTATAGACCGGCTCAGAGCGCTCGCGGACCAGGACGCGCTGCCGGCGCCCTGGCCCGGAGCCAGGCCTTCGTTCGCCGCGGCCCTGGCCGCACGTCGCGGACGCGCGGTGATTGCCGAATATAAACGCGCCTCGCCCTCGAAAGGCGTCATCAATCTGGCCCTCGGGCCGGAAGAAGTCGCGCTGGCCTACGCCAGGGCCGGCGCCACGGCCCTGTCCGTGCTCACGGAAGCGCAACACTTTCAGGGCGAACTCGGCTTTCTCGAACGGATGCGCCCGGCCGGGCTACCCATGCTGCGCAAGGACTTCATCCTCGATCCGCTCCAGATCGTGGAAACAGCGGCCACGCCGGCCTCGGCCCTGCTGCTGATCGTGCGCATGATCGCCCAGGACGAACTCGTCAGGCTCATCGAGCTGGCCGGTCAGGCCGGGCTCGACGCCGTAGTCGAGGTCTTCGACCGGGCCGACCTCGACCGGGCCAAGGCCGCGGGCGCGCGTATCATCCAGGTCAACAACCGCGACCTGGACACCCTGAGCACCGATCTGAACCGCTCCGAGGAGCTGATCGGGAGCAAGGCGTCCGAAGAGCTGTGGATCAGCGCCAGCGGCATAGCCGTGCCGCAGGACCTGACCCGGGTGCTCTCCGCAGGCTTCGACGCCGTGCTCGTGGGCACGTCACTGATGCGCCAGGCCAATCCCGGGCAGGCCCTGGCCGGGCTGCTCGACGGGTTGCCGGCAGCGTCAGGCGCGGCGTGACCCCGGACGGCCCGTCTGAAAAGAGTACAGCATCAACGGGAGAAAGACTCATGACACACGAACGCTGCTGCGATTCCGCCCTGCTCGTGAAGATCTGCGGCCTGACGCGCCAGGCCGACGTCGACAAATGCCTGGAGCTCAAGGCCGACCTGGCGGGCTTCGTCTTTCACGAGGGCAGCCCTCGTAACATCTCGCCTAAGACCGCCGCGGACATCGACACCGGACCGCTCATGCGCGTCGGCGTCTTCGTCCGTCAGAATCCGGCCGAGGTCCGGGCGATCATGCGCCAGGCCGATCTGCATCTGGCCCAGCTGCACGGCGACCAGAACGAAGAGTTTTGCGACCAGATCGGAAAAAAGAAGGTCATGCGCGTCTTCTGGCCGGCCCGCTACGCCACGCGCGAGGCCCTGGAGGCGGAAATCGCCCGCTTCGACGACTACACCCGCTTTGTGCTCCTCGACGCCGGACAAAGCGGCGGCGGGCACGGGGAGAGTCTGGACTTCACCCTGCTCAAAGGCCTGGCCTGCCGCAAGACCTGGTTCCTGGCCGGGGGGCTCGGGCCGGAGAACATCTGCCAGGCCCTGGGCACCTGCGCGCCCTGCGGCGTGGATCTCAATTCCGGCGTAGAGTCGGCCCCGGGGATCAAGGACCACGAACGGCTCATCCAGACCTTTGCGCAGCTCTGCCGCATCGCCGGATGACGCGGCAGGGGGATCATGTCGTCAGCAACCGAAAACGAGCAGAGCCGACGCGCAACAACGCCGCGGACAACGGGGGGCCGACCCCCGCGCATCGCGAACGCGCAGGCCTCTGCCAGGGAGTTCCCATGAAAAAAGGCTATTACGGCGACTACGGCGGCCAGTTCGTTCCCGAACTGCTCATGCCGCCCTTGCTTGAGCTGGAACAGGCGCTCAAGGACATCGTCCCCTCGGAGGGCTTCCGCGCCGAGTTCGCCAACCTCCTGACCGATTTCGTCGGCCGGCCCAGCCCCCTCTACCGTTGCCCGAATCTCTCCGCCGAGCTGGGCTTCGAACTTTGGCTCAAGCGCGAGGACCTCAATCATACGGGAGCGCACAAGATCAACAACACGCTCGGCCAGGGGCTGCTCACCCGCCACATGGGCAAGCGCGTGCTCATGGCCGAGACGGGAGCCGGACAGCACGGCGTGGCCACGGCCACGGCCGCGGCCATGCTCGGCCTGGAGTGCATCGTGTTCATGGGCGCCGTGGATGTGCAGCGTCAGTCGCACAATGTCCAGCGCATGCGGCTGCTTGGCGCGCGCGTAGAGCCCGTACACAGCGGCACGCGGACGCTCAAGGACGCCATCAACGCCGCCCTGCGCTACTGGATCGCCGAGCAGCGCACCACGCACTACTGCCTGGGCTCCGTGGCCGGTCCGCATCCCTTCCCGGCCATGGTCCGCGACTTCCAGGCCGTGATCGGCCGCGAGGCCAAGGCGCAATGCCTGGCCAAAACCGGCCAGCTGCCCGACGTGGTCGTGGCCTGCGTCGGCGGCGGCTCGAACGCCATCGGCATCTTTCACGAATTCACGCCCCACAGCGAAGTCCGGCTGGTCGGCGTCGAGGCCGCGGGCACGGGCGAGCCGGGCTGCACCAACTCCGCCACCGTGACCCAGGGCACGGCCGGCGTGTTCCAGGGCGCGCGCACGCTCTTGTTGCAGACCGAAGAAGGCCAGATTCTGCCCTCGCACTCGGTGGCGCCAGGCCTGGACTATCCGGGCGTCGGGCCGGAGCACGCCTCGCTGAATGCCAGCGGTCGCGCCGAGTATCATGCCGTCAACGACGCCCAGGCCCTGGCCGCCTTCCATACGCTCTGCCTCAAAGAGGGCATCATCCCGGCCCTGGAAAGTTCGCACGCCCTGGCCTGGGTCCTGGAGAACAGGCAGTCCATCCCCGCGGGCAGCCGCGTCGTCGTCTGCCTGTCGGGCCGCGGCGACAAGGATCTGGACATCGTCGAGGCCATCGACCAGGACCGGACGCCGGGCGTGTAATTTCCCGCACGCCGCAGGACGCGGCGTTTCCGACGCTCCCGACGCGTGCGGTCGCAGACCGCGCGCGCAACCGCCAAGCGCAAGGACAGAGTAATGAACGAATCGCGATTGACCGCCAGGATACGCGCCGCCGGCAAGGCCGGGCGCAAGGCATTGATACCCTTTCTCCCCGCCGGATTTCCCGACAAGGCGCGCTTCTGGGACGAAATCGCGGCCCTGGACGCCGCCGGCGCGGACATTATCGAAATCGGAGTGCCCTTTTCCGACCCCGTGGCCGACGGCCCGGTCGTCGAGCAGGCATCCCTGGACTGCCTCGCCCTGGGCGTCTGCCTGTCCTGGCTGCTCGGGGAGCTGGCCGTGCGCCGCAGCAGCATCCAGGCCGAAATCGTGCTCATGGGCTACCTGAATCCCTTTCTGCAGTACGGCCTGGAGCGCTTTGCCAAAGACGCAGCCAATGCCGGCGTAGCCGGGATCATTGTCCCGGACCTGCCCTTCGAGGAGGCCGACGAGATCAAGAGCGCGCTCGAGGCGCAGGGCATCGACCTGATCTGGCTCGTGGGCCTGAATACCCCGGCCGAACGCCTCGCCACCTACAGCAACACGGCCCGCGGCTTCGTCTACCTCGTCTCCGTGCTCGGGACCACGGGCGAACGGGAATCCCTGCCCGAGGAGATCGCCGCCAAGGTCGCCGAGGTCCGCCAGACCTTCAGCATCCCCGTAGCCCTGGGTTTCGGCATCAAGACCCCGCAGCAGCTGGCCCCGTTCGCGGACGCCATCGATGCCGTAGTCTTCGGCTCGGCCCTGATCAGCCACCTCCGCACCGGCGCGGGCGCGGCGGACTTTATGGCGAGGTGGCGCTGACCGTGGGGGACGACGTATTTGACGTCGTGGGAGGGGGAAAGAACCCCTT
>CAZGAH010000039.1:0-3612 GCA_964523295.1 uncultured Desulfovibrionaceae bacterium
GGTCTGCACGCGCTCCAGGCCCAGGGCCTCGAACTGCAGGTAGGCCATGGTGCCGGTGGCGTCCTGGGTCAGGGTCTGATCAATCCGGATGGCGATTTCCGTGCCCGGAGTCATCGTTCCGGACAGCAGATGTTTTCCGATGATTTTTTGCGTCACATTCAAGGTCATGGGCATTCTCCTCTTTCAGCAATAGCAGGCGTCGGCGTACGTGGCGCGCGCTATCGAAACATCAGTTCTTCGTAGCCCAGGCGCAGGCGGTTGGCCCGCTTGCGCCGGAATTCCATTTCCACCTCGAGCCGCAGTTTTTCATGCTGGGCCGTAAATATTTCGCGCGCGTAGAATATCCCCGCCTTGTGATCCTCGCTGCTGCGCAAACGCCGGACCTCCTGCTCGCAGCGGAGTTTTTGCCCCTCTAAATCCCGGTACTCCGCCTCCAGCGCTGCGATTTCTTCCGCACGCGCCTCCTCGTTTTCTTCCGAATCGGGTATGTTGGCGTTGTCATTCGTCATGGGAACTTCCTCCGCTCTGGACACGAAATCGTCGCGGCTTCGGGGTCCCGGCCTGATCGGCCGCGACCTCGACGGTCTGTTCCTGCCTGGCCTGGGCCTGGGCCAGCGCCTGCTCGGGCTTGGGCAGGGTGTTGAACAGTGGCCAGAAACCGGGCATCGAGGCGGTCACCGTACCGGGATTGGCCAGCAGCAGACCGGAGCGTACGTACGACAACAGCGCACAGGCCAGGGTCCACGGCGCCGACGGGCTGGTCCAGGGGGTCAGCGGGGGTGGCGAGGCCGCGTTATTGAAGGATTGCCCGGAGGCATCCTCTTGATCGGGGGCGGAGTCGGACTTCCGGGTCAGCTCCAGAAAGTCTCCGGCGTCGAGCGCGTCGAAGCCCAGGACGTCGAGCAGGTCCCGGCAGCAGAGCATGTCTTCGGTCTGGCGGGGCGAGCGCACGCGCACGCCGCCCGGGGCCTGCCCTCGTTCGGTCAGCCCCAGCGCCAGGGCCAGCGACAAGGGGAAAAAGGCCGGGAAGGCGCCCCAGTCGAGTACGATTTCCTTGTGCGTGCTTTTCCCCAGACGCGAGGCCACGCCGGCGGAATCCGTTTCCACGTCGAGTCCGGCCGCAGCGAGTAGCTCCGTGGCCGTCCGCCATTCGGGCAGGTGCGCCGGCCAGAGTCCTTGCAGCCGCACCCGGCCTCCGGCGGGTTCGCGGCCGCGCAGCGGGCGGGCGAACAGGGGCAGAGCCAGCAGCGTGCAACTCAACAGGGAGTCCAGTCCGATCGCCGGGCGATCCGGAGGCATGGCCACACCAGGGGCGATGTAGAGCCGGCCGGCGGTCAGGTCGGCCTGCAGGCCGCACTGGTGAAGGAGGTCGACAACGCCGGCAAGCAGTTCCTGCAGCGGCGCGGCCCAGGGCTGCCCGGGCAGCCAGCGGAGCCGAAGCCCGGACGGGAAACGCGGGCTGGCGGCAACGAGCGCAATCAGGGCCTCCGGACTCAACTCCCGATGCAGGGTCAATTCGTCGGAGAACACGGCCGAGGATTCCAGACGAACCGGCGCGCCCGAGGAGCCGCGCGCCAGGGTGACCAGCCGCGCGCCCAGTGCCGGCAGGATCGACGACAAGGGATCGAGATCGAGCATTTTGAGATACGCGCCCCCGGTGAGCTTCATCCGGCCGGGCGTTGTGGTGGCCATGAACAGCAGGCTGTAGAAATTCAGCGGGTCGTCGCCTGCGTAGACGGTCTTGTCCGTGAACTCGAGTTGCGCCCCGCCGCGGTTCTTGATGCCGTCATCGTCCCAGTACAGGCGACCGCCGACCTGGTTGAAGGCCTTTATCAGATCGATCATCGGATCGTTGGCCAGGGCCCCGGCGAGTTCCCAGGGGGTGTCGGAGGTTACGCCGAGCACGGTCCAGAGTCGGGCCGTCGCTGTCGAGACCGGGCCGGGCATGTCCACGGCCATGGGGCCGCTTCTGGGCCGCAGGACAAAGCCCCGCTGCGGCGACGCCTCTTCGGCGCCTTTGCCGGCGTGCCGTCCGGGCTCCTGACGCGCCAGCTCCTGCGCCAGGAGAAACATCTGTCGCCAGATTTTGCGTCCTGCCGCCGCAGAGGGCGCCGCGACGTCCCAGATGCCGCGCAAGCGTTTTTCCAGTTCCGCCCAGGCGCGTCCAGGGCTGCGTTGTTGCGTCCCCGGAGGGACGAGTTCGTCGCGCAGGCGGGCCAACAGGCGGCTACGCCGGGCCAGCGTATCGACGAGGTGTCTGTCCAGGGCCGCCAGTTCATCGGCCGCCCCTCTTTTTCCACGGTTCTTGTCGTGCATTTGTCCGTCATTCCTCTCCGAAAAGTCCGTACTCCCTAGCCTGAAACCCGCTACGGGGCAAGCCTCGTGCAGCCGCGGCAGCCGCTTTTTCTGCGCGCCCACGGACGGCATGGGAGAGAAGACCTGGGGCGGCGCAGGCAAGCGGTCTTTCGTGTCTCCCCGACCAGCCCGCATCGCTCAGTGCGGCCGCTTTGCCTCTGAGGCTTGAGTCAGGGCTATTCTGGCCTGATCGGGACGATCTTTCAGCAACCCCGCAAGGCTGACATTGTGCGGGCTCTCCGCGGTCAAGTCTGCAAGCGCAAGGAGCACCGCCTCGACCTGCCGGTCGGCATCGCCGCGCGCTGGCGGCAGCTCGGCCGCCCCTTCGCGCAGCAGGCAGTCGATTACGTCCTTGACGCGGACGCCGTCCGGCGCGCGCAACAGCGTAAAGGATTCGCCGTGCTCGTCCTGGAGCCTGGCCACGAGGTCCCCGGCCTCCAGTGCGTGTACAATCCTGCGGATGAGCACCGGAGGCAGGGCCGTAGTTGCCTGGAGCTGCTCCAGGGTCAGGGCCTTGCCACCGGTCTCGAGCCGTTGCCCCAGTAGCAACGCCAGGCTCAGGGCGCCGCGCAGGCGTTGCTCCATGCTGACGTCGGCGTATTTTTTTGCGCTCTCCAGCGCGCGCATGTTCTGGAAGATGAAACACATCTCCGCCCCGAGGAGCACGATGGACCAGCTGACATAGACCCAGATCAGAAACAGGGGCAACTGCGCAAAGCTGCCGTAGATGGCGTTGAAGTTGGCCACGCCGATCTGGAAGCCGATGTACAGCCACTGGGCCAGCTGCCAGACCGTGCCGGCGATGACGGCGCTGAACAAGGCCGGCAGGAAGCGCACCCGCGTATTCGGCAACAGGAGGTACATGAAGACGAGCACCAGCCAGATCATCAGATACGGCGCGAGCTTGAGTAGGAATACGTAGGCCTGGCCGCCGATGGAATTGCTGAGCAGGGATTGCACGAAGGCATAGTTGTGCAGGCTCGCCGTGATGCTCAGCGCGGCCACGGCAAGGATGGGAACGATGAGAATGGTCGAGACGTAGTCCGTGATCTTGCGGGCGAGCGTACGCCCGCGCTCCACGGCCCAGATGGCGTTGAACGTGCTCTCGATGCTCGCCAGCAGACTGATGGCCGTAAAAAAAAGAAAGATCACTCCCAGGGTGCCCAGCGTGCCGACATTGGTCTTTTCGATGTAGCCCAGGATCTGATCGACCACGGCCTCCCGACCAGCCAGGACATTGAGCAGCAGTGTCCGGAT
>CAZGAH010000039.1:3622-29638 GCA_964523295.1 uncultured Desulfovibrionaceae bacterium
AACTCCGTGCGCTGAAAGCCCAGGCCCTTGAGCACGGAAAAGGCCACGGCCAGCAGGGGCACGATCGACAGGACCGTCGTGTACGTGAGCGCCGAGGCATGAAGAAAAAGCCGGTCTTTGAGAAAGGCGTCGAGAAGCAGGGCGAACCAGCGCCTGAAGAGGACGGCGCCAGCGCAGAGGGCTTTCATGGTCGGTTGCATCGGGATGGCTCGTGTCATGGCACAGGGTCGAGCTGAATCGGTGACGGGCGCAACCGCCCGGACAGGCCGAAGCGGAGTTCCCGTCCGGCGTATTCCTGCCCTGTTTCCGGGGGGGGGCGGCAGCCACGTCGCAGCCGGTCGTCACCCCCGCGGAGTATGAACCTTTGCCCAGGCCAGGGCAAGGAAAAACCAAACCGGAAGACCCGACCGGCCGTGCCGATGCCGCGCGGAGGTGGCGGCCTCTCCGGGATGCCTTTTCCGATCAGACGCAAAGACATGATAGTGCAATCCACGCCAACGCGCCGCCCCCCCCTACTGTTAAGCGAGGCTGAATCCTGTTTGCCCCTCCCGCGACGTCAAATGCGTCAGCCCTGCAATCCGCGCAAACACATCTTGACCGCCCCCCCTGGCCCGGCTATAGAGCACGTGGCGGCATAGCACGCCTGGAGGTGGCATCATGATCGGCGGCATCGGCATCTGGGAACTTCTGCTTATTCTGATCATCGTACTGGTGATTTTCGGCGCGAACAAACTGCCCGAACTCGGCGGCGGGCTCGGTCGCGACATCAAAAATTTCAAAAAGGCGACGAGCGAGCCGGAAGAAATCGAAGTCGGCCCGAAGAAAACCCACGAGCCGGTCCGGCCCGGGGATCACCACGACGAACCCAAGAGCTAAAGCATTTGTACGCGCTCACAGGATTCTGGCTTTTTCTAGAAATTGATAATATTCCATCCATGGACATTCAGATTGACATCGCCTGTCCCTATTCCGCGGACAAGCTCGTGTCCGAGTCGTGGCCGATGCTCGACACTAATTCAGCGGCTAGTGAGAAGCAAAATATGCTTTCCCTATAATTCGCTGAATTGACACCAAAACGCTTCCTGAGGAGTCTGGTTTCATCGATCAGGGTGAGAACCCGCTCATGGGGACTTCCAGGGAAAGAATTCCCCGCCCTGTAAAGCGGAGGTTTTTGTCCTGCTGAAAGATCAGGATAAGGCCGTTACATGCATCAGGGTGTCACCCGCTAATTCTGATAAGCCGCCCTCAAGCGACAGCCCGTTCATGCCTAAACCCAGGGAAAAGAAAGTCGATCGACCTCCCAAGACAAAGGCCGCACGGAAGCGCAAGGGGGTTCGACAACTATGTCTACGGTCCACCGAGATCAAAGAAGTATTCTCAGCGCCGTGCTCTTGCGGTTACACAGCGTTACGCGATCCCCAGCCCTATTCTATCCATCAGCATGTCAAATTGCCGTCCATTTTGCCTGATGTCGGGCATAGTATTCTCTACCGCGTTCATTGCGCTGGCTGCGGCACCCGTCTCAAGGCGCTCATTCCGCGCGAAAGACGCTTTGGGTATGGTCCGCGGATCCGTCAATCGTGCGGCATCCACGGCGACAGCGGGCGCGCGGTGTAAGAGACTTCCCCTCGGCATGATAGTTCGTCGGCGCTTCGCCGTTTCCTTGCAAAAATAGCCATAAATTCTCCATCTCGCTTCGCAACCGACTCACGAACTTTCCGGCCTCGTCTGACCGTTCATGGAAAATGGTCAGCAGGCGAATGAAACGGGTATAGAACATGTTCCACCCGCCCACCGTGGCGAGGCCTTGGCCATGTGGCGTAGCTGCCTCAACTCCTTCCAAGCCCAGAGACCACAACGGGCCAGTTCCTTGTCGCCCAGCTCGGAAAGCCCCTTGGCTTCGCGAATGAGATGAGCCTTTCTCGCTCATAGGGCTGAGCGATGTCCGCAATGGCAGAAACACGTATTTCCCTTTGCCGGTCAAAGGCTTGATTTCCTCCAGGATCGCCAGGGCCTGCGTTGAAAGCGGGACAATGTGGTTCGTGTCCATCTTCTCGGCAGGGATACGCCCCTCGGCTTGTTCCATGTCGATTTCAGAACACTCGGCCTTGCGGAGTTCTTCCGGCCGGACGAACGCAATGGGGGCCAACCGCAAGGCGTAGCGCATGAAGACGCTGCCCTGATATTCGTCGATGTCGCGCAGGAGCCTGGAAACCATTTTCGGCTCGATGATCGAAGCATGATGCTTGACTCTCCTGGGAGGCAATGCGCCTTTCAAGTCGGCAGCGGGATCGCGTTCAGCTCGACCTGTAGCGATGGCGTAGCGAAAGACTGCGCCCGTACCCCAAGCCGGCACTTGGTGATGTCATGCGCTCCACGCGCTTCGACGCGGCGAATGGTCGTCAATATCTCCGGGGCAGTGACAATGGGCTTACCCCCCCCCAGCCAGGGGAAGATATCTGTCTCGAAGCGATGCAGAACTTTTTCCGCGTACGACTCCGACCAGCGCGGGCTTGTCTTGGCGTACCATTCGCGGGTTAGGGCCTCGAAGGGATTGGCCGCGGTCACTGCCTTGGCCTGCTGCTCTTCTCGCGCCCTGGCCGGATCGATGCCTTGCGTCAGCAGACGGCGTGCTTCGTCGCGTCGTTGACGTGCTTCCTTCAGGGGCCTGTGAGGGTAGGCGCCCAAAAATACCATCTTTGCCACGCCGGCAATGCGATACCGGAAGCGCCACCGCTTTCCCCCTGCCGGCGCAATTTCCAGGTTCAGACCACGTTCATCAGCGATACGTATCAGGTTGGGACCGGGTTTCAGATTCTTTCCGGCAGTTTCGGTCAGGGCCATGTGAGTAACCGCCGAAAGCAATGTTTGATGCGGGCTGACGGTGTTATTCCCGGGGTCTTGTGAGTAGCCGTCCTGTTACTCACGAAGTTATTCACTCAAGACGTGTATGTCATGGACGCAAACGCACGAAGCCGGACCATTACTGGCCCGGCTTCAATATTTTTTCAGGGGTTCAAGCCCGTTCTGGACTTCCCTGGACTGTGCTTTGGTGCCGAAGAGAGGACTCGAACCTCCACGGAGTTGCCCCCACTAGACCCTGAACCTAGCGTGTCTACCAGTTCCACCACTTCGGCAGCCAGAGGAGAATCTATCTGACCTCCCGGTGCCTGGCAAGCTTTTTTTTGCGTTCTGAAGATTTTTTTTTCAAGCCTGCGGCATCTTTCTGGCGAAGACGTGACGGATTCAGCTGGGAGGCCTGTTCGTGGCGGTCAAGGGTAAAAAGCCGTTGCACGGCTGGCGCCAACAGCGCTATAGTCCGGGCGTAGTAGTGACGTAAGGGGGGGCGGGGCCATTCGGGGCGGTTCATGTCTACAGCGAGGAAAAAAGACGATGGATGTACAACGGCTCAACAGCACAGCCAGGGCCATGGTTGCACAGGGGAAAGGCCTGCTGGCCATGGACGAGAGCACGCCCTCGTGCAACGTGCGATTCGCGAAACAGGGCATTGCGCAGACCGAGACCGCCCGGCGCGACTATCGGGAGCTGATTCTGCGCACTCCGGGCCTGGCCGGGTGTATCAGCGGGGTCATTCTCTATGACGAGACCATTCGCCAGGCCGCCCGCGACGGCACGCCCTTTCTTCAGCTCCTGGCCGCGACCGGAATCATGCCCGGCATCAAGGTCGATGCCGGGACAATAGAGCTGGCGGGGCACCCCGGGGAGAAGATCACCGAGGGGCTGGACGGACTGCGGCGGCGGCTGGCGGAGTACGTGGCCATGGGCGCCCGGTTCACTAAGTGGCGCGCGGTCATCACCATCGGCCAGGGCATCCCCAGCCAGTCATGCATCGAGGCCAACGCTCACGTCCTGGCCCGGTATGCCGCGCTGTGCCAGGAGGCTGGTCTGACGCCCATTGTCGAGCCCGAGACGCTCATGGACGGGGCGCATACGCTTGACCAGTGCTATGAGACGACCGAAAGGACCCTGCGCGCGGTCTTTGCCCAGCTGATTGCCCAGGGCGTAGCCCTGGAGGGGATGATTCTCAAGCCGAACATGGTGCTCCCGGGCAAGGACTGTCCTACGCAGAACAGCGTGGACGAGGTCGCCGACGCGACAGTGACCTGTTTTCTGCGCACCGTTCCCGCTGCCGTGCCAGGCATTGCCTTTCTTTCGGGCGGACAGTCGGCGGGGCTTGCCTCGGCCCGGCTCAACGCCATGCACGTGCGGTATGGTTCGCGCATGCCCTGGGAGCTGACCTTTTCCTACTCCCGGGCCATTCAACAGCCGGCGCTCGATCTGTGGAAGGGGGAAGACGCCAATATTGCGGCCGCGCAGCAGGCATTGCTCCATCGCGCGCAGTGCAATGCCGCGGCCCGGAGCGGACAATACGCGCTGGCCATGGAACAACGCTGAGCTCCGACGAAAGTATTGCGCCGCGACCGGAGCTGCTCCCCGGTCGCGGCGCAGAGAGCTCAGCCGGCAGTTTTCCGCACGAGCACCAGCGAGAGGTAATGCGGCGCGTCGGGCGCATGCTCCAGCCCGAAGACGACGCACTCGTCCTCCATGCCGAGTCTGGAGACGAAGACGGCCTTGTCTCCGAGTTCCAGCTCATCCAGGGCCTGCCGCAGGGGGCCGAAATTGCGATAGGCCTTGAGCACGACGGCGTTATCCGCCACGGCAAGCAGGGCCTTCAGCCGCTCCGGACCGGCTGCGCCCGAGATCACGGCCAGGCTCTGTCCGGCTTCGGCCAGCGGAGTCCGGGTCCGTGCTGCCGCGGCATGGTAGGAGGTGATTCCGGGTACCACCTCCACGCGCGGCGCGTCGCCTCGGGCTTCGAGCGTGCGCAGCAGATAGATAAACGTCGAGTAGGTCATGGGGTCGCCCAGGGTCAGAAACGCCGCGTCGCGGCCGCTGTCCAGCGTCTCGGCCACGCGGGCCGCGTTACGCTCCCAGGCCTGCAGCAAGGTACTCCGGTCTGAGGTCATCGGGAAGTCCAGTCTCTCGATGACCGCCTCTGGTCGCAAATGCGGGGCGGCGATGCGCAGGGACAGCGAATAGTCGTTCTTGCTCGATGCCGCGGCAAAAACGACATCCACGGCGCCAAGCACGCGCACGGCCTTGAGCGTCAACAGCTCCGGATCGCCCGGTCCGATGCCCAGGCCATACAACACGCCGGTGATGCCCGCGCGCGCGAGCACGTTGACCCAGGAATCCTTGTCGCTGCCGGCCATGTCGTTGTGGGCGTGGTCGCCAGCCACGGTCATGAGCGGCGCCAGCCAAACCTTTTTATGCTTCTTCTCCTGCAACACCTTCAGCGCGTCGTCCAGCGTGGGCGAACCCTCTACCGTGGCCACCAGCATGTCCGGGTTGCTGCGGGACAAATAGTAATACAGCGCCGGGTAGTATACGTCGGCTGCGTGGTGGGTTCCGTGTCCCATAAACAGTACCGCCTCGTCTGGCTTTCGCTCGGGTGGCAGGCACGCAGGCAGCGTCGCGGCCAGCCGCTCCAGGTCCTCCGTCCCGTTCATCAGCGGACGACCCAGAACCAGCCCGGCGAACTCTCCCCGCCGGGCCTCCACGGAGTGCAGCAGCTTGTGAAACTCCTGTCCTGGAATGACGTGCAGAGACTGCACGACCACGCGGGAGAATCCTTCCTCGCGCAGGGCGTTGAGCGCCTGCTCCACGTCGGGAAGCACGACGCCGTCGGCCGCGAGCTTCTTCCGCAGCATGTCCGAAGTATAGGCCCAGCGAACCTCTGATCCGGGAAAGGCCTTCCGGACCTGTGCCTCGATGCCGTGCAACGAATCCCGGGCTTCCGGCTCGGACGAGCCGAAGGCTACGAGCAGAATGGCCGGACGAGATACCGGAGCATCGCCTTTCGCCAGGACCTGACCGGGATGGAATACGCCGATGCAGAACAGCAGCCACAATGCCAGCGTCGGGACGACGAAAAATCGGGAAACCATGCGGGACACCTCCATACAGGCTGGAGGGGCTGATTGGGGGAGAGGAAAAAAAACTCCTCCTGCCGGAAGCAGGAGGAGGAAATCCGTTTTTTTTCCTCATTTCGGCGCACCAAGCCCCGTGGCCGCCGAAAATACCATAACAACGACGGGCAGGTCTTCCGGCTTGGCTCCGATCCCCTCCGGCCTTCCCAGGCACAAGCCCAGTGGCACGTCAAGGAGGGATCGCACGACAGCGCTCACGGCGGCGGGTCCGCTCCCGATTTTCACGGGATTCCCTATTATGTCTGTTCAGACACCCGGGTAAACAGTATGTCATCCGCACGGAACAGGCAAGAGGGGCCGTATCCGGTTTGCGGGCGCACACCCTGTTGACCTTGTCAGCCGCTTTCTATACGATTTGAAACCGGCGAAATGTCGGCATGTCGTGTTCATGTCGTGCCGGTGTCGTGCCGGCGTCGTGCCGGTACGGAGGGGCGCCGGAGAAAACGGTTAGCAAAGGAAGAACGGAATGGTCCAGAAATCGGAATTCATCTGGTTCGATGGCAAGCTCGTCCCCTGGGACCAGGCTACGGTTCATGTGCTGACGCATACGCTGCACTATGGCGTGGGCGTATTCGAAGGAATCCGGGCCTACAAGTGCGCAAACGGCTCCTCCGAGGTATTCCGGCTTGAAGAGCATGTCGCCCGACTTTTCGCCTCGGCGCATATCGTCATGATGCATCTTCCTTTTACGCAAAAGGAAATCGTAGACGCGATCGTCGCGACCCTGAAGGCCAATGACATGGCCGAGGGGTATATACGGCCGCTCTCTTTCATCGGGACCGGGGTCATGGGCGTCTATCCGGGAGACAATCCGGTGCAGACGGTCATCGCCACCTGGCCCTGGGGGGCGTATCTGGGCGACGAGGCCCTGGCCAAGGGCATCCGGGTCAAGACATCGAGCTTCTGCCGCCACCACGTCAACGCCATGATGACCAAAGGCAAAATTACCGGCAATTACGTGAATTCCGTGCTCGCCAAGATGGAGGTCAAGGCCGACGGCTACGACGAGGGGCTGATGCTGGACACCAACGGCTACGTCTCAGAGGCCACGGGCGAGAACCTCTTTATCGTGCGCAACGGCATCATCAAGACCACGCCGCTGACCTCGATCCTCGAAGGCATCACCCGGGCCAGCATCATCACCCTGGCTCAGAATCTGGGCTACGAGGTGCGCGAACAGCAGTTCACGCGTGACGAACTCTACGTGGCGGACGAGGCCTTTTTCACCGGGACGGCCGCGGAGCTGACCCCCATCCGCGAGGTGGACGGCAGGCGGATCGGCGAAGGTCAGGCCGGCAAGGTCGCGCTGCAACTGCAGCAGGAATTCTTCAAGATCGTCAAGGGGGAAAACCCCAAGTACGCTGCCTGGCTGCATGAGTACTCCCTGTAAGGTATCATTCCGACCGGCGGGGAACCACCCCGCCGGTCGGTTCGTCGTGGCCACCCACCAGCCCGTATCACCCTGCGCCCGGCAGGCCGCGCTCTCCGGGATCGACAGTCTATGAGCCAGTTGCCGCTGACCGCAAAATATCGGCCCCAATGCTTCGCCGACGTGGCCGGGCAGGAGGCCGTCAAGGCCATACTGTCCAGGGCCTGCCACGAGGACAAGATCGCCCCGGCCTATCTGTTCAGCGGCACGCGCGGCGTCGGCAAGACCACGGTCGCCAGGATCATGGCCAAGGCCGTCAACTGCGCGCAGGCCCCCACCGCGGAGCCGTGCAATCAGTGTCGGCATTGCCTCCAGATTACGCAGGGCGCCTGCGTTGACGTGGTCGAAATTGACGGCGCCTCGAACCGCGGCATCGACGACGCCCGGCGGATCAAGGAAGACATCGGATACGCCCCGATGGACAGCCGCTACAAGGTCTTCATCATCGACGAAGCGCACATGCTGACCACGCCGGCCTTCAACGCGCTGCTGAAAACGCTCGAGGAGCCGCCGCCCAACGTGACCTTCATTCTGGCCACTACCGAACCCCACAAATTTCCGGCCACCATCATCAGTCGCTGCCAGCATTTTATCTTCAAGCGGCTCGTCCTGTCCGGGCTGGAGGCCCATCTGGGCAAAATTCTGGACAGCGAGTCCGTGCCATGGTCGCCGGCCGCGCTCCGGCTTATCGCCCGCCGGGCTTCAGGCAGCGTGCGTGATGGCATGTCGCTGCTCAGCCAGGTTCTGGCCCTGGGCAAGGAGCAGCTGACGGAGGAGGATGTCCGTTCCGTGCTCGGACTGGCCGGGCAGGAGGTCATGTTCCGGCTCATGGAGGCCGTCCGCGATCAGGACGCGGCCGGGCTGTCGCTGCTGCTGCGGGAGATTCTGGATCAGGGGCTTGATCTCGGTTTTTTCCTGCGCGAACTGACCACGACCTGGCGTAATCTCTTTTTGCTGCATCAGGCCGGCGACAAGGGACGCTCCCTGCTGGAGCTGTCGGACGACGAGATTGAACAGTGGCAGGCCTGGGCCGCACAGTTCCACCTGTCCCAGATCCACGCCTGCTGGCAGTTGACGCTCGAGGGACAACGGCGCGTGCTCACCAGCGTGGAACCGGCTCTGGCCCTGGAATTGCTGCTCCTGAATCTCGCCTATCTTCCGCAGCTGCTGTCACTGGAGCAATTGAGCCGCCAGGCCGCAACCTGCGCGCCCGCGGCCTCGCCCGGCGCTCCGGCCGGACGCGCGACATCGGCCCCCAGGCCCGCGCGCGCGCCGGCGCCAAGCCCAGCGACCGTCGCCGCTCCGGCTCCGGCCACTGCCCCCGCGCAACCGCGGCCATCCGGGCCTGAACCCGTAAGCGCCTCGGCTCCCGAACCGCGAAGCGCCAGGGCGCACGTGCCTGGAGGCGTCGGAGTGTCCGAGCACACGTCCCCGGCCCCGGCCCGGCCCCGGACGGCGCCGTTGTCGCCGCGCACGATCGAGACGCCGTCGGATCGGCCCGACTCCGGGCAGCCGGCGCCGGTCGTACATCCGTCGGAGGAGCTGGAGGCCGTGACCACGGTGTCGGGAGGCCCGGGACAGCTGGACGCCGCGGCAGCCGGCGACGCGGCCAGGGCTCTGCCCAAAGGCCTGACGCCCGAATTTTCTTCTTCTCCCGACGCCTCGCCCGCGGAACCCGGGCACGGGGACAGCGTCGAGGCCTCGGAACTTGTCGAGGCCTACAGCTGGGACGCGGCGCGTCATGCGCCGGACTTCTCCCGGGCAGCCGACGATTCCGAGAGGCCTGCGCCGCAGCGGTATCCGGACGAATTTCACGAACCCCAGCCCGACGATCTCGGCGTAACGGCCGGGTCGGAAACCCTGGGCGCGTATGCGCCGCCCCCGGAGGCGAGCTCGGGCGGACAGGCTCCCGACGCCGGCGCGACACAAAAAGCAGCCCGCGGCCCCCGGACCTGGCAGGGGTTCCAGGCCTTTCTGGAGACGGAAGCGGCCCGACCGGCGCCGCGCGGCGCCATGGCCCTCAAGTCCTGCACCGGGGAAATCGCCGGCGCCACGCTCACTCTTGCCAGCCCGGGGGCCTTTCAATATGATCAGCTCTCCAACCCCATGCTGCTGACCTGGCTGCAGGAGCGGGCACGAGAGTACCTCGGCCCGGAGGCCTCGGTCCGGTTGCAGCCGCCCGCGAGCGCGCTGCGGCGCGAGCGGGACGCCGTGGAAGAGGCCGCGGCGCATCCGACGGTGAAACGATTGCAAGAGGAATTCGACGCCCGGATGATTCCCGGCAGCGCCAGGATATTTTCCGAGCGTTGAACCGGTCCCTCGCCGCTCCGGCCGGGCATCAGACCACGGCACGGCGGCGACACGACCATACCAACAGCACGACGACACGACCAGGGAGGTTGATACCCGATGCGCGGACTGAACGATCTGGTGCGACAAGCACAGATGATGCAGAAAAAAATGGCCAAGGCCCAGGAGGAGCTTGCAGAAAAGCTGGTGGAAGGCTCGAGCGGTGGCGGCATGGTAACCGTGACGGCAACCGGTTCGCAGGAACTGCGCAGCGTCAAGATCGATCCGGCTGCCGTGGATCCGCAGGACGTCACCATGCTCGAGGATCTCGTTCTGGCGGCAGTGAACGACGCCCTGAAGAAATCCCGAGAGATGATGCAGGAAGAGATGTCCGGCCTGACCGGCGGATTGAAACTCCCCGGAATGCCGGGATTATTCTAGGCGGGTCTTGCCTGTGCCAGCCCTGCCGCAGCCCTTGCACGACGTGGTGGAGCAGCTCTCTGCCCTGCCGGGGCTCGGCCCCAAATCGGCCCTGCGCATGGCGCTGACCCTGCTCAAATGGCCGGAATCGCGTACCCGTGAACTGGGTCGCAGCATCGCTGACCTGCGCGACGCCCTGTGCCTGTGCAGTCGATGCAACAGTCTGTCCGACGCGGACCCTTGTCCGCTCTGCGCCGATCCGTCCCGCAACGCCGACATGCTCTGTCTGGTGTCCGAGTGGGACAGCCTGCTGGCACTGGAGGCTGGAGGATTCTACCGGGGGCAGTATTTCATCCTAGGCGGGCTGTTTGCGCCGCTGGACGGTATGGATACGGATACTCTGGAGCTGGAAAAACTGCGCCGCCGGCTGGCCGAAGGCCAGGTCAGGGAGCTGGTGCTGGCGCTGGGGGCAACGCTCGAGGCCGAAAATACGGCCTCGTACCTCAAAAACATGCTGGAGCGGGACTTCCCGGACACATCCCTGACGCGCCTGGCGCAGGGGATTCCCTTGGGGGCGGAAGTACGCTATATGGACAAGGAGACGTTACGGCAGTCGCTGACGCATCGACAGAAGCTGTAATTTTTCATCATGCCTTGAAACACGAGCGGGGTTATCCATGTTGGAAATCAGAGTGCATGGCAGAGGCGGACAGGGTGGCGTGACCTCGGCGGAATTGCTGGCCCGGGCGGCCATCAACCAGGGCAATTTCGCCCAGGCCTTTCCGAGTTTCGGTCCCGAACGGCGCGGCGCTCCGGTTGTCGCCTTCATTCGCGTGGATTCCGCCCAGATCCGCGTCCGGGAGAAAATCTACAACCCGGATCTGGTGCTGGTGCTCGATCCCACGCTGCTGGACATCGTCGACGTTGCCGAAGGACTCAACCCCGGCGGCATGGTCATCGCCAATACCAATCTGTCCACCGACGAACTCAAGAAAAAGTACGGCTGGCCCAAGGCCGCGCAGGTGGACGCCGACACGGTGGCCCGCGAGGAACTCGGCGTGCCGATCACCAACACCACCATGCTCGGCGCCCTGCTCAAGGCGCAGACCGTTGTCCCGCTGGAGGCCATGGAGACCGTGATCCTGGAGCGTTTCGGCCCCAAACTTGGCCCCAAGAACTACAAGGCCCTTCAACGGGCCTTTGCGGAGACCCTCGTTTCCTGATCCCGACCGGCCCTGTCGGCCTCCACGGACGCCGACAGGGCCGGATAGCGGCTCATCCATACTGTCTTGCGGACCTGCCGAACCGACCGGAGAAGCCTCATGCTGCGCTTGCCAGTCCTCGGACTGATCCTTGCCGCCCTGGCCCTGACGGCCTGTGTTGTTCTCGACACCGCGCACCTGCAGACCGGGCCGGAGCTGCTGGACCAGGTCTGCCGCCATTGCCACGGAACGGCGCGTATCTGTGACCGGCTGGGGCAGGACGTTGAATTCTGGACCGCCACGGCCGGGCGCATGAACCGCTATGGCGCCAATCTCAACGAGGCGCAGCGCACGCTCGTCGCCGGGCACCTCGCCTCCCTCGCCCCGGGTAGCGCCCCGGTCTGCGGCGCGCACTGAAGCAGCGGAACAGGGAGGCCGGCGTCCGGATGCGCACCGTTTTCTTCATCCCCCCCTTGCGTAGCGTAAGCGGCGGACTGGCCGTCATCCTGGCCCTGGCCAGGATACTGCACGAGGCCGGATTTCCCGTTCTGCTGGCCCCGCGCGAACGCGGTGGCCCGGCTGAGACGTCCGGCCTGCCGCTGCTGCATCGCGAGGCCCTGCAGCTCGGACCGGAGGATATCTGGTTCGTTCCCGAAGGCTGGGTCAACGCGCTGGCCCCCGGCCTGCGCGACGGCGCGCGCTGCGTGGTCTACTGCCAGAACTGGGCCTACCTCTTCTCTTCGCTGCCCCCAGGCCTGGACTGGCGCAGTCTGCCGGTCTCCTTCGTGGCCGTCTCCCAGCCCGTGGCCTGGTTCATCGCCCAGGCACTCGGATTCGACGCCCCGATCCTGCGCCCCGGCATCGACCTGACCCTCTTCCGCGCGCCGGAGGCCAAGCCCGCCGGCCCCGTACGCGTGGCCTGGATGCCGCGCAAAAACCGGGCGCTCGCGCGGGAGATACGCGACGTATTCGAGGCGCGTTCACGTGGAACCGAGGCTGTGGAATGGGTGGAAATCAGCGGACAGGATCGTGCCGGAGTAGCCAGTCTGCTCGCCACCGCGCATGTCTTCCTGGTCACGGGGTTTCCTGAGGGGTGCCCGCTGCCGCCGCTGGAGGCCATGGCCTGCGGTGCCCTGCCTGTCGGCTTCAGCGGTTTCGGAGGCTGGGATTACATGCGTCAGGCCTGGAACGACGGGCTCGGCGCCGGCTTCGTTCCCTGGTGGCCCCTGCGGTCGCAGGAAGAAATCAGCTGGTCGGGCAACGGCCTCTGGGTCGCCGACGCCGACGTGCCCGCCGCGGCCCTGGCCCTGGAACAGGCCGTAACCTGGTGGCGCGCCGGTGACGCACGCCTGGAGCAGGCCCTGCGTAACGCCGCAGCCACGGCTGCCGGCTACAGCCTGGCAGCACAACGTGACCAGGCCCTGGCGCTCTGGCAACGCGCCGCTCGGGGCGACATCTTCACCCGCTCGTCCGGCAGTGGCGCAATTCCTGCGCTCGACGCGAAGGAATCCGTCCCGCACGCCGACGACGGCGACTGAACGGCTATCCGGTATCTCTCTCCGATTCCGGAGCCCGGATCCCCCCCCCCAAGGAAGTCAGGTTAATGCGCCGCTACCGGCTAGATTTCTCCGGCCGCGAAGCAACGCTTGCCGATGCCGCCGACGCGCTTCGCCTCGGTCATCAGGTCTGAGAGCTTGACCGAATCCAGACGATTGTACATCGCATCGCCGGCCTCGATCCAGACCTGACGGGTCAGGCAATCATTGCTGATCGGGCAGATTTTTTCTTCTTTCACACAACGCGTCAGCACCAGCTCATCCTCGAACAGACGCACCAGTTCCCCAACGCTGATGTTTTCCGGCGCTCTGTTCAGCATGTGGCCGCCCTTGGGACCGCGTTTGCTGCGGACCAGCCTGGCCTGCTTGAGCGGTCGGATAAGCTTTTCGAGATACTTGACCGATACGCCCTGACGCTGAGAAATATCCCGGATGCGTACCGGACCGTCCTCACCGTGCAGGGCGATATCCAGCAGCATCCGCGTTCCATACCGGCTCCGTGTCGAGAGTTTCATAGCTGCCTCCTCCTGGGAGAGACATACTTGACCGGTAGGATTAGTCAAGTGATTTCATTAAAAAAAAAGCGGTATATTTCGTGAAAAGCCGAAAGGACGGCGTCGGTTGCCGGCTGCGTCCCCTCCTGCCCGGCGACGCGTAGGCAGCGTGCGGAGCGCTCAGGAATCGGAAAAAATTTCCCTCTGCCGATCCGGCAGCGCATCCTGCTCCTGAAGCCATTGCTCCACGCCTCGGGCCAGCTGGAGCTGCTGATCGGCGCTCAGGCCGCGGGGGTCGAAGCGGGCGCGGTAGTGCAGGCCGAGCAGGGGGCGGAGGGAGGGGAGCTCGAGGCGCAGGATCCAGGTTTCCAGCGGCATGGATGCCGGTCGGACCCGACCCTGTGTCTGGAGATGGGCCTCGATCCGGCGAAACGGCGCATCGGGCTCCTGAGGCGGCGCATCCGCTGCCTGCCCGCGGTCCGGGCGACGGGCGCGCGCGATGCCGTGTTTGCGGACGATGCGATAGATCAGGAACAGCAGGATCGGCACCGTGCCGAGCAATAGCAGCCGCTTGCTCCCCTGCATGTCTTCGAGCCAGCGCCAGCGGGAAAAGGCAAAAACCAGGCGCGAGCGCAGGTCAGAGAGACGGGTCCAGAAGCCCTTGCCAAGCGCTCCGGTCTCGATCCAGACGGGCGGCGTGGTATCCACCTCGCGCCAGGACAGGCCGGTCCAGGCCAGGACCCAGGCATGGGCGTGGTTTCCGCGCACAACGAACAGGCCCTCGTCCGGGTCGAATTCCTGCACCAGATAGCCCGTCACGTAGCGCGTGGGCACGCCCGCCGCGCGCAGCAACAAGGCCGTGGCTGTGGCAAAATACTCGCAATGGCCGGCACGCGTGGTGTTCATGAACTGCGCCAGCCCGGACGGCCCGGCGGTCTGACCGGAGGGAACGCGCGCGGATGGTTTGGCTGCGGGCTTGTCCCCGGACCCGGACCGGTGCACGTCCTTGGGGTCGGTCGAATAGCGGAAGCCGCTGGCAAAAAAGCGCCGCACGCCGGCAATCGCGTCCTCGGGAGGCAGGCCGCGCAGACCGAGCTGGCCGGCAAGCGTGGCAAACAGCTCCCGGTCGGTCGAGGGATCAACCTGATCCGTAGCCAGCGGCGCCTCGTCGTACGAGGCGCCCGGCGCATAGAGGACCTGACAGGCGATCAGACCATCCGTACGCAGAACCTTGACCGTGCCCAGTGGCGAGCGTTCGAGCGACGCGGCCGGAAGATGTGCGATGCGCGCGGCGCCCATCGGCAGGGGCAGCAGGCCGTAGCGGCGGGGAAAGTAGTGGTAGATCGTCAGCCGCCGCTGCGCCGCCGGGTCCTCTGCCAGCACCCAGACGCCAGGGCCGCCTTGGGGAACCGCAGAAAAGCCCTTGCTGCCGGTACGCCATTCGCCTCTGACATAGAAGTTGTACACCGCCTGACGCAACAACAATGTGCCCCGGTGCTCCTTGTCCACCGCCACGCGCAGCTCGATGGCGTCCGAGTCCTGCAGCTGGCTCACATCGCCGATGGCCGTGATGCTGCGAAAGGCGTCGGACAGTCTGGCCCAACCGCGCACCCGGGCCTGGGCCTCGTCGATGGCGTACTGCCCGAGATACCCGAGCAGCCCGGACAGGATCAGGCAGAGCAGCCAGAGCGGCAGCGGATGCCGCCGCGGCCTGCCCTGGACCAGGGCCAGGGCCGAGAGCACGAGCACGAGCGGATAAAAGAACGTGTCGCGCGTGTTCGCGGCGCCGGCGGCCAGCAGGCAGAGGACGAAATATCCATGGAGCAGGTTCAGGCGCAGCGGCTGCTCGCCCCGGACCACAGACCTCCGGCGTCGCAGTCGCGTCGCCACGAACAGCGAGGACGCGGCCACGGTCTCCTCCGCGCTGTACGCCTGGGCCAGGGCCAACGGAAAGAAGAGCATCGGCGACCACTGCATCAGCATCAGGCCCATGTGCTCGTCGCCGGGCGTAAGATAGAGATAGAGCGCGGCGCCGACAACGAGCACGAGGCAGAGATCGGCCACGCGGTTGAAGTCCTTGTCCCCGAAACGCAGACGCAGCGACAGGAGCAGGCGCAATTCCAGGATCAGGGACATGAGCGCGGCCTGGGCGATCAGGCCGCCCTGCCAGCCCCAGAACAGCAGGGCCGCGGCCAGAAGCAGCGGAGCGGGCATCATAGGCTGGCCAGCTCCCGAGCCGCCGTTGCCGGCGTGAGAACGCGGAAACACTCCGGCCTGTCGCTCAACGGCCCCGGATCGAGGTCGGGCGCGTTGTCGCGGCGCAACACCAGGGTCAGCGGCGTGACACCCAGAGAACGCAGCCCGGACACCAGGGCCTGACGTTCGGCGTCCCAGTCCAGCAGCACGCAGATGCAACCCGACAGCAGGCCTGCGCGCGCCAGAACCGAGCGGGCCAGCGTGGAAAAGGGCTTGTCCGGGCAGGGTTGCGCCACGGCCAGGGCCTCCAGCAACGCGTCGTTACGGCCGAGGCCGCGCCCCGTGGTCAACAGATGGGTCGTTGCGCCCACGAACAGCAAATCCAGGAGCCCTTCGCCGGGCTGGTCCATGGCCACGAACGAGGCCGCCACGCTCACCGCCTCCTCGAACACGGCAACGTCCGCCCGGTCCGGCCGCCACGAGGCCGGCGGGAAGGTATCCAGGGCCAGGGCGTGCCTGACAAAAAACTCGTCCTGGAATTCCTTCACGATGGGCTTGCCGCATTTTGCCCAGCTGCGCCAATGGATATGCCGCAACGGATCGCCCGGGCGGTAATCCCGCAGTCCGGCAAATTCGCGCGCGTCGCCGATGGAGGCCGCCAGATGCAGACCGCCGCGATGGTGTCGGCGCCCCTCGGGCAGGGAAATGTGGGGTACCGGATAGCGTTTGGGCAGAATGCAGACCCTGTCCGTAGCGTCGAGCGTCAGCAAGGCCCGAAACAGGCCCAGGGGATCGGCCACGGCGAGCGAGGCGCTGAAAAAGCGCAGTATGCCGCGTCGCGCCGGTACAATGGACGGCTGCAGCAGGGCGGTCTGGCCGGGCTCCAGGCGCTCGACGGCCTGCTCCGCAAGCGGCGTCTCGCCTTCCGACTCCCAGAGCCGCAGCCAGCGCAACTGAAAGGGGTGAACCGGCCGCCGGTCCGCGGCGCGGGGAGACAGGACGGCCCGGGCCACGGCGCTCGGCTCCATGAAGGCGTTCTCGAACAGCCCCAGCCCGGTCTGCTGGTGTTGCCCGACGTTGTGCAGCTCGAGCGCGTAGTGCAGCGGCTGTCCGGCCGTGCCGTAGGGGGGAGCCTGCCGGCGCAGGGAAAAGGAATTGCTGCGCGGAAGTGAAAACAGGCAGGCGACGAAGGCCACCAGCAGCAGCGACAGGAGCAGGGCGAATATCTGGTAGTTCAGGCTGGAGCGCGTATTGATGACAAAGGGCAGGGACAGACCGTAGGCAAAGACCAGGAACAGGCCCGGGCCGGTAAGCCGGCGCATGGTCCGCCGGCCAATGGCCTTGTACGCGGCCAGCCGGCGTTGCACCACAGGGATGTCCAGGGGCGAAAAGCGCATACCAGCCTCGACAGGTTGCAACGGAAGCGGTTTTCCCCGGCGCTCAGGCTGGCGCCGGAACGGACTCTAGGGCGGTCTGTACGGCCTGGACCGCGGTTCCGCCGCTGTAGCGGTTCTGGCGGTCGAGCACCAGGCGATGCGCAAGCACGGCAATGGCCGCCTCCTGAATGCGGTCCGGCGTGACGAAATCGATCCCGTCGAGCAGGGACAGGGCCTGGGCGCATTTCATGAGCGCCAGCGAGGCGCGGGGGCTCGCGCCGAGCTGGATTCCGGGCGCCGCGCGCGTGGCGCTGACAATGTCCACGATGTAGCGCGCGCAGACCTCGGCGATGCGTACCGTATTGCAGGCCTGGCGCAGTTGCAGGGCTTCCTCGCGCGTGGCACAGGCTGTGAGCGCGTCGAACGGATGCCCCGCGGCCTGCGCCGTGAGTATGGCGACCTCTTCCTCGGGGCGCACGTATCCGAGTTTGAAGCTCATGGCGAAGCGGTCCAGCTGCGACTCCGGGAGGGGGTAGGCACCGTGAAATTCCAGGGGATTTTGCGTGGCGATGACAAAAAAGGCCGGCGAGAGCGGCCGGACCTCCCCCTCGGAGCTGACCTGCCCCTCGGCCATGGCCTCCAGCAGCGCGGACTGGGTCCGCGGAGAGGCGCGATTCAGCTCGTCGCCGAGCAGGATGTCGGTAAAAACCGGCCCGGGGTGGAAGCGAAAGCGCTGCTCACCCTGATCGAACACGGGCACGCCCAGGATGTCCGAGGGCAGCAGGTCCGGGGTGAACTGGATACGGGTGAACCGGGCCTGGATGGAACGGGCGAAGGTTTTGGCCAGCAGCGTCTTGCCCGTGCCGGGGACATCCTCGAGCAAAACATGCCCCCCCGCGGCGAAGCAGGCGACCAGACGGCGTACTGCCTGGCTCTGGCCCGTAACGACGCGCTCGATATTCTCCCCGATGCGCCTGGCCGTGGCGGCGGCCGTGGCAATGATTTCTGCTTCCGTCCCTGTCATCGATGCCATCATCCTGAACAGCCTCCCTACAGTCGCAGTGTTGCCACGAGCCTCAGGGGATTGAGCAGCAGGTCCAGGGCATGTGTGATCGAAACGACGACGATATCCGCTGCCTGCAGCGCGGACACGGCCGCACCCTCGGGGCCGATAACCGCGATGCCGACGGCAGCGGCGCGCAGCATCCAGGCGTCGTTCGCCCCATTGCCGACGCAGACGCAACCCAGCGCCCCCAGGCCCTGGGCATAGGCGCGCTTGGCCAGATCGTGCGGCCCCGGGGGCAGGACATGCAGCATGCACGCCAGACCGGCGCAACGTGATCGGACAGAGCCGTGGGTGTCCGCGGTGACGATATGCACCTGGAGCACGCGCGAAAGCAGGCGCAGGCGAGACCTGACTCCGGGGAGGAGCGATCCGTCCAGGCCCAGCGTGCCGTTGTAATCCAGGATCAGATGCTCCAGCCGCACGCCGGTGCGGCCGGGGATGTCCAGTCGCAGACCTGACGGCGGGGATGCGGCCTGGCCTTGAATCTGCCGCCCGGCACGATGCCGGCGCGGGGATGACATGGGTGTCCTTTGCTTGAGCATGGAACTGTCAAACCTCCCGGCCACGGGTACGGCGCGCGCAACGCCGGATACGCCTGAAACATGTGTTCCCGCCGCCTGCCCGGCGACAAGCCGGGCCCTGCGCGTGGACGACGAAGCGGTCGCCGCGTCCCTGCTTCCACAGTGCGTCGGGCAAAGGGTCAACCGGCGACAATCTCCCGTTTGGTTACCGCCTCCGCCTTGATGCGGTCAAGCAGTTCAGCAAGCACCGGCTTGACGTTTTCGCGCAGATCACCGGCCACGATGATGAACAGCAGGTCGTCGCCAGGCACGAAGCGCCCGGCGTTGGCCTGGGCCAGAACCCGGAATATCCCCGGCCGCCGGGCATACTCCTGGCAAAGCGCCTCTATCCGCGCCTGGTCCGGCTCGACCTCCAGGGCCAGGACCAGCCTCCCGTCCTTGCGCGAGGTCGCCCGGACCACGCCGTTGTGAACCAGCACCATGCCGACGCGTTCGGTGAACCCCGGCTCCTGCTTGAGACGGGCGATAGTCTGACTGATGTCCATAGTGTCTCCTTTTGGCTTGACGAGGTTCATTTTCCCGCACAATCGAATACCCGGCCGCGCAGACAGGCCGCGCGCCCGTACTTGTCGCAGATGCGGTCGAGCGCGTAGTCGAGCCGTTCGTCGCGCTCGTTCTGCACCTGCGTGGGCAGCAGCTGCTGTAGCGGTCCGTGCAGAAAATTGCCGACCCCCAGACCGATGAGCCGGACCGGGCCTGCCAGCCGGATGGCTTCGAGCAGGGAAAGGGCGGTTTCAAAGATGGTGCGGGTACAGGCCGTGGGACGGGCCAGGGTACGACTGCGGGTCAGGGTGGTGAAGTCCGAGTACCGGAGCTTGAGGGTGATTGTGCGCCCCTTGAGCCGCTGCCGACGCAGCCGCCGGCCGACGCGCTCGGCCTGCATCAACAGCCGGTTCGCCAGCTCGTTGCGGTCGGCGGTATCGGCGCTGAACGTTGTCTCCGCGCTTTCGGATTTGGGCGGTTCGACCGGGGCGACCGGCCGGGGATCGATGCCCGAGGCCCGGTCATGGAGCACGCCGCCCCATTTACCCAAACGGCTCAGCCAGAACTCGCGCGAAAAGCGTGCAATGTCGCCAGCAGTACGGACATTGAGCCGGTGCAACACGGGCAGGCTCTTCTTGCCCACGCCAGGTATCCGCTCCACGGGAAGCGTGGTCAGGAAATCCTGCACCTGCGCGGGGGGGATGCAGCACAGTCCGTCGGGTTTGTCGTAATCGGAGGCGATTTTGGCCAGAAATTTCAGCGGAGCGATGCCGACCGAGCAGCGCAGGGAGGTCGCCGAGAGGATGGCCTGTTTGAGGTCCCGGGCGATGTGCAGCGGGTCGCGGCCAAGCAGGCCCATGCCGGAGACGTCCAGATAGGCCTCGTCGACCGAGGCCTGTTCCACCAGCGGCGCACTCTGCTCCAGGATGCGCATGATCGTTTCCGAGACCTCGACATAGCGCTCCATCCGCCCCGCGAGCACGGCAGCGCCCGGACAAAGCCGCCGGGCCTGGACCATGGGCATGGCCGAGCGCACGCCGAAACGCCGCGCTTCGTAGGAGCAGGCCGAGACCACGCCGCGATCACCGCCGCCGACAATGACCGGCAGCCCGGCCAGGGCGGGGTTGTCCACCTGCTCGACGGAGGCGAAGAAGGCATCCATGTCCAGATGCAGAATGCAGGGTGAAAAATGCTCCATGTCCGGCACCCTGAATACCAAGAATACCGATGGCCCGACCGCCGCTTCACAACAGGCCCGCCGTACGTGCACTCTGCCCGGCGCTCAGGCCTGGTCATCCGCTTCGCCGCCGGCATCCGGCAGCAGCGCCAGCGCGAATTCGACGGCAGCGCCGGTATAACACCGACAGCGGTCGCGAAGCGCGTGGGTTTTGAAAAACTCGCGTCCACCCGGCAGGCTCAGGTCGCAGCCAATCAGGACGCTGCACTCGGTTGATCCGAACCGTGCGGCAAATGCCGTGAGCAACCGGTTGACTTTTTCATAGAGCGGATCGGGAGAGGCCGCGGGCCTGTCCCTGCCGGACAGCAATCCCAGGCCCATGATCGCGCCCGACAAGGCGCCGCACATCCCCGAGGTCCGGGAGAGCCCGGAACAGAAACCCGTGGCTATGCCGGGATGAAACCTGTCGTCCAGGCCCGAGTATTCGGCCAGGGCCAGCAGCGCGCTCTCGGCGCAATAGTAGCCCTGGTCAAAAAGCGCCTGGGCCCGGGCAACGGGATCGTGCATCACTCTGCTCCAAGGGGTTTCAGGGGGGCCGCAGGCAGACTCTGCGCAGCAGTCTCCTCGCCGGACCGGGCCTCCTCGGCCTCGAGCCGGGTCTCCTGCGTCGTGAAGGTACGGATATGCTGCAATGGATAAAACTCGTACTCGCCGTCCAGGGTCAGGATGAGCAGGTCCTTGGCGTCGTTGACGTCAAAGGACGTGCACCGGACGTATTTGATGCCACCGTCGATAAAAACGATGCGCACGTCGTGACAGACAGCGGTTTTGACCGTGCGCCTGGCGCGTTCGAGCGTGGCGCGCAAGGCCTCGGTAAGCATCCCCTCCCAGGCCTGCTCCACGGCGGCCCGGTTCTGCACAGTGTCATGCTCGGGACACAGGCCGAGCTTGTCCGTATCGTGCGCGGGCACGATACCGCAAATCCAGCCGCTGATGACTTCCTTTCCGCAGACGTGGCAACGAACCATGGGATTCCGCCCTTAAGCCATCCTTAAGTCACAAATTATACTAGGAGTTAGGGATTGAAGCAAGCGTTGTGGGAACAGAAATCGAGTGTCCCGCTATAACCAAGAGCAAGTCTTGAAGAATTCTCAAGCAAAAAATTACTGTTATAAAAAAGATGACAAGAACACATCAGTGCAAACGAATGATAAAATTATTTGCGGCGAAGATATGTTTAAAAAAAGGCTAAGTAACATAGCAAACTGAATCAAAAACCAAATCAATTTTTATTTTCTGTTATGTTTATAATGTGTACAGCAAATAATTTTTGGCTTGTCGTACTTGTTGGTAAAATTATTTTCAAACAAACGAACAGCAGAAAGAACTAAATAAACATCGGTTAATAAGAAAACCAAAGATGGCAACAATAGCGAAAATGATAAAAGGTGAAAATAACTTAAAGCTCTATTAGCGCTTTCGTAGCTGACAAGCAAAAATTTTGAAATAAAAAAGATAAAAAAGATTAAAAAAGCAAAGGCAGAAAGTTTACGATTTTTTCGAGTTGACGTTTCCTCAAAAAGTTTTAAATACTTCTCGTAAATGGCTTCATCTTGTGGCAGATCTTGATTGTCGAAATATTTTTTCATGAGTAATATTTCATTAAGCTGGCATATGACGAAAATGATACGCAAAGCTTGCACTGCCATAATTAAAAACAGCAAACAATAAACGAGGAAAGTATATATGTTAAATAACGGATTTCCAGATAAACTCAACGAAATTCCAGTAATGACATTAACATTGAATGCAACTAAGGTTGTTAGTGAGACCATATTTAATATTAAAACAAGCATGGACATGTACTCTGTTCGCCTATTTGTACCCCTAAATGAAGTGCCTAATTGCAAATTGTCTCTTGGAAGAAAACGTAGTGAAAAATTTAACAGGATAAAGAAAAAACGATGACAATTAAATGAAAAATTGTTGGGGAATCTTCGTAAAAAATTAGCCAAATTCATATGGATAGACCTTCAAAATATTCAGTTTGTATTCAGAAACCAATTCAAAAACATTGTTTTTCTCATTATAAATATCATCATATGAGATATTAAAAAGATTTGCCAGCCCTTTCCTTAGAGTGAACCCAGTATTATAAGTCAGATCTATAGTTAAACGCAATGAATTTTGGTCGGGTTCAACTAGTGATTTCCTGGACATGTCGATCTTAATGTCGTCAAATTCTGGAAAAATTGACCATAAAAAGGCAGTCATAAACGCAAGGACACGACCTTCGTCTGATGGTGAAAAAATAAGGATTCGACTCGGATTTTTTTCTGCAACAAGTGTTTTAATCTTATTATAAAATTGAAACGCAAGGTATAAAACACTTTTGGTGCTTGACAAAAGAAAAGAGACATCGAGCATCGGATCAGAAAAAATTCGCTGGTCAAAATTTGTTAAATACTCTTTTGTAACTTTTTTAGCGCTTTCTGATGAACATAAACCTTTATATTTATGTTGAATGTGTAACATGTCAAAACATGTCCCATCCTCTATATCCTTGTCAAGCTCAAGATGGCCACTGTCGCTTTCGTGCAAGACAGAATAAAATTTAGACTGCAAGTCCATAATTTTTTTATAAGACTTATCATAATCAAATAATACATGGGTATTTATTCTTGAATTGCGGTGAAACCGATTTAAATATGTCTCGTAAGAGGCAATAGAGAAGCCAGTTTTAACGGATTCGTCGCACAATAAATAGGTGCATCTTGATTGAATACCAATATCCTCAATCCTTCTATCATGAACTGGATACACAAGGACTTCGGGAAACATTTTAAACATCCAAACTATACGATCAAGATTATCAGTAAACAAATTAACAATGTGCCCCAAAAAAACTCCAGAACTGGACACTCCAATTATTTCGTCACAATCATAACTCACGGCTTCGACCTTCTGAACAAACAAAGAAAGTATTAGATGCAAAAACGACCTATCTAAACTACTAATTATAGATTCAAGTTTACAATTTGAAGGAGTTTTAAATATCTGTCTGTTTAGATAGTCTAGTAATTGTCTTGGCTCGTGCTTTTCATTAGTTGATTTAATTACATTAGAATAACTTCCTATATTTTTTTCGTAATCATTAGTACCTGAAATAACGAAGTCAGATATTTTATCATATGCTGATCTAATATCTTCTATAGAACTTGATTTACGCACACGAACACTACTGCTTGATTGGCAATCATTGTTTTCATTTGATGCGAATTTTTTTATAAATTCAAGTTCAATATTGAATAATTCATGGTATTTTATAGATTGACACATGTTTTTATAAATTAATTCACAAAAGTTTCTATATTTGTCTCCAAACTCACCCACATTTTGGATAAGATTCTCCTGATATTGCTCAGGGTATGTTGGTTGATTGTTATTGCCCAATGCCTCTTCGGCATCTTGTATCAAATTGTCAATTTTCCATAAAATATTTAAAAATCTCCAACTCAAAGGTTCTATTAAAAAGTTTGAACTTGAAGATAATTTCACAAATTCAGCATAAACTTTTCTCACTGGAGATGTTTCTTCAAATTTGCTACCGGCAGGCAAATACAAAGAAATAATATTCGGAAAACATTTATAAAAGAATTCTCTGAAACCAATTTCTGTTTTTATAGCCGAAATTTTATCGAAAATTATTTTTTTTGCATCATTAAATATTTCTTTGTCAAATTCAAATGTCAAAAAAACACCAATATGCTGATCATAATGATAGAGCATTTCGTATTGAAGGCCGGCATAAAAAAAATACTTTGCGTATATTTTTTTAACAATATCAGTATCAAAATCTTTAAGGTTGAAAATTTTTATAATATCTAATCCTGCTGAATATAAAATAGAAACTATATCAAGTTGTGGGAAATTAATATTTTCTATTGGATCTTCTCGAAAAAAATAATCTTTCGATGAAGACACTAGAAGATCACTGAAAAACCGTGAATACGTTAGGAGGTCTTTGTAAAACTTAATTGATTCTGTATTGTTTGATTCTTTGCACTTATCTTCAAGGCCGCATATTAAAGTTGAGTTGAAGCAGTTCAAATTATGAATTGCTCCGCCAAGCAAAGACAATAGCTTCTTGTCATTTAGATTTATGATGGGACATTTTAGAGTATATTTCTCTATTAATGATTGCCAATTCATCCACCTATTGAGATCTGCCTTCAATCTTTGTCCTACGGGCATTGTTTTTATATAGTCCATGTCAAGTTTACCAGCTGTTCAAATTTCTTGATAGCAACACAGAATCAGCATATTATGCTCGCTTCTGTCAAATCGTTCTCGCTGGTTAATACCTCCTTGGCCAGTTGTCAAGTCCATTGTAGGGGTAAAGCCTATATTTATAAACTTTGAAGGATGTCCAGAATGGGTCGGTTTTCAATCGATAAGTGGTTGATATCGGAACTCATCAATCCCTTATCCTTGGCTCCCCTTCCGGGATCATAGCACAGGATAACTCCCAGTAATTGCTGCAAGCAATCATCCATATTTTCCGAAACGTGCAATTTGGCTGATCTTTACTCGTTCATTCTACTCTACCCCAAAAACACCCCCATTTCCAGCTTGAATTTTTCCTCCCCTTTCTGTATTTCTACCACAACAGTCGTTTTCAGGTTCACATTCCGGCGGGGCAAGGAAGGCGACCTGGAGTACCCCATTTCCGCGGGGTCGTCAGCACGGGGGCGTTGGCGGCGCGGTGTTTTCGTGGATAGGGGCACATCCGCCCGGGATTTTCGGCGAGCACGGCCGTCAATGCCGTCATGGTCGTGTGTTGCGCGTCGTTCCGGGAGAGGGACGCGCAGCCTTTGACCAGCGTCGGATGTGCCCCTTTGCCAGGGCTCGAGGGGCAGAGCCGTGCGGCTGTCAGCGAGGCGTTTCGCGAGGGAGGCAATGCGCGGTACGCTTTCGTTCCTGAGTGAGTTTTGTTTCGCCTGGCGGCCGCGTCGCTGCGGCTGGCGCTCCGTCATGGCGAAGGGGGGGGGCAGATGAACGTTGTAGAGCACGCGCCGCTGATTCTGATCATCGACGATGATGAGATGATCCGTTCCAGCCTGGCCTTTTTTCTCGACGACCATGACTATCGCGTCATCGAGGCCTCCAATGGTCGGGAGGGCCTTGCACTCGTCCGTGCCGAACTGCCGGATCTGGTTTTGGTGGATCTGCGCATGCCCGAGATGGACGGGCTTGCCGTGCTCGCGGTCATGAAGAAGGAGTTCCCGGAGATACCGGCCATCGTGGTGTCGGGCACGGGCGTGCTGGAGGACGCCATCGAGGCCGTGCGGCAGGGGGCCTGGGATTTTGTGACCAAGCCCATTGTCGAGATGTCCCTGCTCCTGCACGTGATGGACAAGGCCCTGGAAAAGGCCTGGCTGCTGCGCGAAAACCGGTTGTACCAGGACAATCTGGAGCAGCTGGTGCACCTGCGTACCAGCGAACTCAACGAGGCGCGCTCCCGCCTGGACGAACGCAACCGTTTTCTGACGACCCTGCTGGAGAGTCTGCCCAACCCCATCTTCTCCAAGGACATCAAGGGCCGGTTTCTGGAGTGCAATGAATGTTTCGCCAGGCTGATCCGGAAAAGTCGGTCCGAGATCATCGGGCGTACCACCCTGGAGCTGTTTCCCCGGGATCTGGCCAACGACATGACCCGCTCCGACCAGCTGGCCC
>CAZGAH010000039.1:29648-37038 GCA_964523295.1 uncultured Desulfovibrionaceae bacterium
CTGGAATCCCTCCGACCGCAGGCCTACGAGTTTAGCCTGCCCCAGCCGGACGGCCAGCTCGAACACTTCCTCGGTGTCAAGGCGCCCTACCGCGATGCCCGGGGCGCCATCGCCGGGCTGGTCGGCGTGTTGACGGACATTACCGCGCGCAAGCAGGCCGAGGAGGCGCTGGCCGAAAGCGAGAAACGTTTTCGCGGCGCCTTCGACCAGGCGGCAGTGGGCATCGCCCATGTCAGCCTGGATGGGGTCTGGCTGCTCGTCAATGACAAACTCTGCCAGCTGGCCGGTTGCACGCGCGCCGAATTGCCGGGACGCTCGTTGCAGGACGTCATCCACCCTGACGACCGCGACGCGGAGGCCGGGCCTTTCACCGGGCTCCTGTCCGGCGCGCTCGCCACCTGTTCCACGGAAAAGCGGTTCCTGCACCAGGACGGTCGGGTGGTCTGGGTCAATCTGACGCTTTCGCTGGCGCGCGATCGCAACGGCGCGCCCGAATACGGCATCGTCGTCGTCCAGGACGTCTCCGAGAAGGCCGCGGCGCTGAATCAGCTGAAAACCAGCGAGGAGCTGTGGCGGCTGACCCTCTCCAATGTCAGCGACGTGGTGCTCATGGCCGACGCGGCCGGGGCTTTCACCTTCGTCTCCCCGAGCGTCCGGTTCCTCCTGGGATTCGACGAGGATGAAATCGCCAGGCTGTCCGGAATCCATGCCTTGTGTCATGACCTGGAGCTGGACGTCGCCCGGCTCGAGAGCCAGGGGCATGTCGCCAATCTCAGGAGTTCCATCGTGGATAAAACGGGACGCCGTCATGACATCCTGGTCGGAGCGCGGCTGGTGGACATCCAGGGCAGCCGCTATCTCTACACCCTGCACGAGGCCACAGCGCTCATGCAATACCAGCAGGAACTCATCCAGGCCATGCAGCAGGCAGAGCAGGCCAACGAGGTCAAATCCCTGTTTCTGGCCAACATGAGTCACGAGATACGCACGCCCCTGAGCGGACTGCTCGGCATGTTGTATCTGCTGAAAAATACCGAACCGACGCCTCGCCAGCGCGAGTGGATCGACATTGCCCTGCGCTCGGGCAACAGGCTGACCCTACTGCTGAACGACATCCTCGACCTGTCGCAGATCGAAGCCGGCCGCCTGACCCTGCGGGAGGGGCCGTTCTCCTTTCGCGACGTCATCGACGCCATCGAAGAGACCTTCGCCCCGCTTTCCCGCGAAAAACAGCTGCCGCTGATCTGCCAGTTGGATGCGGCTGTCCCGGAACATCTGTTTGGCGACGAGGCCCGCATCCGGCAGATACTCTTCAATCTGGTCGGCAATGCCGTGAAATTCACGCCCGGCGGCGAGGTCCGGCTGCACGTATCCGCCCTGACGCCGGCCAGTCCCACCTGCCAGCGGCTGCTGATCGCGGTCAGTGATACCGGCATCGGCATCCCGGACGCGATGATCGCCTCGGTGTGCGAAACCTTCATCCAGGCCGACAGCTCGTTCAGCAAACGCTACCAGGGCGCGGGTCTCGGGCTGTCCATCACCAGAAAGCTGGTCCAGCTTATGCACGGCACACTCGCCATCGACAGCGAGGAGGGCCGCGGCACCACGGTGTACTGCATGATTCCGCTCGGGACCCTGCCACATCCGGTCATCCGGCCGGCTCCGGAGCCGGTCGTGCTCTCGCCACTGCCGCCCCTGCAGGTTCTCGTGGTCGAAGACGACGTGGTCAACCGTCTCAGCGCCAGACGCCTCCTGGAGATACTCGGCTGCCAGGTTCTGGCCGTGGAGCACGGAGGCCAGGCCCTGGAGGCCCTGCGCCAGGAGTCCTTCGACCTGGTGTTCATGGATGTCCAGATGCCGACCATGGACGGCGTTGAGGCAACGCAACACATACGCGCCGGTGCTGCGGGCGTCCTGAATCCCCGGATTCCGATCGTGGCCATGACTGCTTACGCCATGTGTGGCGACAGGGAAACATGCCTGTCTGCCGGAATGGACGGCTACGTGAGCAAACCGCTCGGCCTGGACGAACTCCGGGAGGCCATTGTCGCCGTGCTGGAGCGCAAGGAGCAGGCGGATCCGGCCTGAGTCGCGGAGACGCGGGCTTTCGGCTCATGCAGTACCAGCGCAACCGCCGCTTTTTTTACAAACAAAAACCTGAACGTAAATTGCCTTTCGAAGCGGGATAGTATATACGCACGGCGTCGACAGCATCACGCTGTCCCACACTACGACATCCTCTGCGGCGCGTTCCACCCAGGAACACGACCGCGTACCGGAGACCGCCCGTGCCGATTCTCTGCGCATGGACCCGCGTCCTGCGTTCTGTTGTGTCTTTGTGCCTGGTGCTTGCAGCCCTTCTGGCCTGCCCGACGCCAGCCAGGGCCGATACTCCCTCCTCCGAGACAAATCCCCAGGATCCCGCGGAAAAGGATCAGTGGGGCGGGCATATCAAGATGCACGGCTCGATCGGCTGGCTGGACTCCTCGGTCTATTTCGATCCCGTACGGCAGGAATCGCTGCTGGACGGCATGACCGAACTGCGCCTGGAAGACCGTCGTTATCTGAGCAACTGGCTGTACGCCGAGGCGCACTATCAGCTCATCCTGCTCGGCGGCGATACCCGGCGGCTGGGAAAAAAACTCGAAAAGCTGCGGCCCGACGTCTACGCCACGACGCTCGTGGCGCCGCTCAACGATGACAGCCGGCTGATCAACATGACCTATACGCTCGCGAAAAACGACGAAATCAAACTCTACAACCGGCTGGACCGCCTGTCGCTGACGCTGCTCGGCGACGGGGCGCTCCTCCGGCTCGGGCGTCAGGCCGTCACCTGGGGCAACGGACTGATCTTCAGCCCCCTGGACCTGGTCAATCCCTACTCGCCCACGGATCGCGAGCGCGACCCAAAGGTCGGCGAAGACATGGCCTACGCCCTGTTCGACGTCGAGTCGCTGGGGCAATTCGAATCCTATTATCTCGTACGGCGCAATCCGGACACGGGCGAGGTGGAATGGGATCAGGCCACCGTAGCGGGCCGGCTGGGACTGGAAATTGACGGATTGGGCTTCGACCTGATCGCGGCGAAGCACTTCAGCGACGCTGTGGCCGGCCTGGGACTCGGGCTCAGCGTCTACGAGATCGAGCTGCACGCCGACGCAACCTGGACCATGCTCGACGAGCGTATCGACAGCAACGACGGCTATCTCTCCCTGGTGGCCAACGCGGGCTACGATTGGAAATGGTGGGAGCGGGATTTCAACGCGGGCCTGGAATTCTACTATAACGGCCTGGGCGACAGCAACTATCGGCGGGCGTGGTCGAAACCGGCCGTGGTCGAGCGCATCCGGCGCGGCGAATTACAGACTCTGGGACAGTATTATCTTGGCGGAACCATCGGCGCGGAGGTGATTCCGCAGCTCAAGCTTGCCCTGACCGTGATCAACAACCTCGCCGATCCGTCGGGCATGCTCCAGCCCCAGGCCATCTGGGAGCTCGAAGAAGGACTCAGCGTGACCGTGGGCGCCAACGTGGCCTACGGCCGCGATACCTCCGAGTACACGGCCTATGTCATTCCCGAGCAGGGGCTCTCGGAGAAAACCCCTGGCAGCGCCTATTGTTGGCTACGCTATGATTTCTGACCCCTCCCGGGGAAGACTGCACCGTATTTGAGCGCCCCCCCCCGAGTCGTTCGTAGCGCCGGCTTACGTCCATGTATCCGGCAGCCGCATTTCAGTAGAGACTGTACGCGGCGATGTCCGTCAAGGCCTACCCGCCGATGAGCTGCATGGCCAGCTTCGGCAGCGAATTGGCCTGGGCCAGCATGGCGACAGCGGCCTGGGTCAGGATCTGGTTGCGCACGAAGGTGGTCATTTCCTGCGAGACATCCACGTCCGAAATTCGCGATTCCGCCGCTTGCAGGTTTTCGGCCTGGATGCTCAGGTTGGTGATGGTGTTTTCCAACCGGTTCTGCGTGGTACCGAGTTCGGCGCGGATCAGATCCTTGGACACGATGGCGTTCCGGATAGCATCCAGAGCGTGCTGGGCGGCAGACTGCGTGGAGATGGAGAAGCCGTCCCTGCCAGCGGCAGCCCCGGAGCCGATGCCTAAGGCCGAGGCCGTGGCCGTGCCGATGCGGATGTAGTAATAGTCCTCCGCGCTTGAGTTACTCAGGCCGAAGTGAACCTTCAACTTGCCCGTGGACTGAACCTGATCCCCGGTATGCTCGAAACCCGAAAGATTGCCGTTGAGCAGTTTGACGCCGTTGAATTCCGTTCCGTTGGCGATACGGGTGATTTCCGAGGCCATGGCCTGGTACTCGGCGTCGATGATGGCGCGTTGGTCCGACGTATAGGTACCCGTAGCCGCCTGTTCGGCCAGTTCCTTCATCCGGATGAGCTTTTCGTCGATGACCCCCAGGGCGCCGTCCGCTGTCTGAATCAGGGAAATGGCGTCGTTGGCGTTGCGGATGCCCTGGTTTAGCGTGGTGATGTCGCTGCGCATGAGTTCGCGAATGGCGAGACCGGCGGCATCGTCCGCTGCGGAATTGACGCGCAACCCCGTGGAGAGCCTTCGCACGGAAGTGCCCAGGGCGCCATAGGCGGTCCCCAGATTTCTTGCGGCATTCATGGCCATGAGGTTATTATTGATCACGAGCGACATGACAGTGTCTCCGCGTTGGAGGTTGGCGATGCGAGCGGGCTGGTAGTACGCCGGCTCTACAGCAGTCTTTGCCGTTATTCATCGATTAGCAAATCCTGTGCCAGTTCTTTTTTTCCCGGAGAAAGAATTGACGAAGTCCAGCCCGCAGCCCGTTTTCGCCGCCGCCGGCCTGGCCGGACTGATTGCCGCCATCGGGCAGGCCTTGTTGCTGCGCGAGTTGTTGACGCTGTTTGCCGGACATGAGCTCAGCGCGGGGTTGTTGCTCACGGCCTGGCCTGTCTGGGTCGGCATCGGCAGCCTGTTCGCCGGCAAATATTTCCGGCGCCGCCCGGTCGGACCCGCCGGACTCGCGCTGCTGCTCTGTCTGCTGGGGATTCTCACCCCGCTTACCCTCCTGGCGGTGCGCATGGCGCGGCCGCTGTGCAACATCATCCCTGGAGGCCTGCCCGATCTGGCGCAGACGCTGGGCATCGTCGCCGCGACGCCCGCGCCCTTCTGCCTGACCGCCGGCGTGCTCTTCAGCGCGTCCTGGTCGCTGGCATCGTCCACGCGGTCCCCGGGCCAGGCTGCCCCGCGGCCGGTCGGGGTGTATGCGGCCGAGGCCATCGGCGCGACCGTCGGAGGTTTGACACTGACCTTTCTCGCCCTGCCCCTGCTGCCGAGCCTGGGCACGGCCCTGATCACCGCGGCCATCGCCCTGCCCGGCGCCGCCTGGCTGATTGCAACGCTCCCGCAAGGCCGGAGACTGCTTGCCGGAAGCGCGCTCGTCCTGACGCTGGCCGTTCTGGCCGCCGCGGTGACCGGTTTTAGCCCGCTGGAGCGACTGAGCCGGACGTGGCAATGGGGGCCAGGCGTCCTGGCCCTGAAGGACACGCCCTACCAGAACCTGGCATTGCTGCACGCGCACGGGCAGTATTCCCTGTTCTCCGGCGGAGCCTGGGCCTTTTCGCTGCCCGATCCGCTCAGCGACGAGCACGCCGTGCATCCGGCCCTGCTGCAGCATCCGGCGCCGCAGCGCGTGCTGCTGATCGGTGGAAACCTGTATGGCCTGCTTCGGGAGGTGTTCAAGCATCCGTCCGTACGCGACGTCGACTACGCCGACCCTGACCCCGGCGTACTACGCCTGCTCCAGGCCAATCTTCCCGCCGCGCTGCTTGCCGGCGCAGAGCCGGACAGCGACCGCAGCGATGCCCCCCGGGTCCACATCGTTCATGCCGACGCCGCTCTCTACGTACGCACGGCCGCGGAGCGCTGGGACGTCGTGCTCATGGCCGCGGGCCTGCCGGACAGCCTGCAACGCAACCGTTTCTATTCGTTTGAATTCTACGAACAGCTGGGCCGGGTGCTCGCTCCGGGTGGCGTGTTTTCCTTCGCCCTTCCTGGCAGCGCGACAGCCCTCGGCCCGGCCCAGGCCCGGCGATTACGGACAACCTATGCCACGCTCGCCCAAACCTTCGCGCAGGTGCTCGCCCTGCCCGGCGACCAGGTGCGATTCCTGGCCGCGAGTCCGCGCACCGCGGCCCGCTCCGACGCCCACGGAGCCTCCGCGTCGACGCAGCTCTCCGGCGCCCCCGAAGATCTGGTGGAACGCAGCCTCGCCCGCGGGCTCGAACTCGCGTACGTGCGTGACTATTATCTGTACGACCAGCTCAGCCCCGAGCGGCGCAGAGGACTGGAGCGCATCCTGATCCGGCAGCCCTTGCCGCCGGCAAACCGGGACTTTGCGCCGTCCTGCTTTTTCGACAGCCTGCTGCTGGCCAGCCTGCAGTATTCGCCGCAACTGAAAACGGCCCTGCTCTATCTGGAAGGGCCCGGGAAGCCGGGAATCCGGCTCGGCGTCGGCCTGCTCGTTCTGGCGCTGCTGGTGATCCCGCGTCTCAGTCGGCGCCGGCAGTTCCGCCGCGCCACGCTCGGCCTCGTGGCCACGTCCGGCGGTGCGCTGATGCTGCTGCAAATCACCCTGCTGCTGGCCTATCAGATTTTGGCCGGCGAGCTGTACAGCCGGGTGGCCCTGTTCGTGGCCGCCTGCATGGCCGGCCTGGCGCTGGGCTCGGGCCTGGAACGCGGCAACCTGCCCGTACGCCCGCGCCTGCTGCTCTGCCAGGCCCTGCTCTGCCTGCTCCTGATCCTGACCATGCCGCTCTATTTCGCCCTGCAGGCGCTCTCGCAGCAGGCCCCCGGGTTCGCGGCATACGGCGTGCCCGCGGCGTTCACGCTGACCAGCCTGATCTCCGGCTGTCTGGGAGGTCACATCTACGCGCTCGCGGCCAGGGCCCTGAGCGACGGTGCGCCGCCGGGAGCTGAGGTGGGGGGACTGCTCTATGCCGTCGACCTGACAGGCGCCGCGCTCGCTGCCGCCGGCGGAACCCTGGTCATGATCCCTGTCTGCGGCCTGACCGAGACCCTGCTGTCCGCCTTCGCGCTGAGCCTGGCCGCCCTGGCCGCCCTGGCCATCAGCCCCGGGCCGACCGACGGAACGCCCGCGCGGGCGTCGTGAGCAGCCTCCGGCCATCGCCGACGGCGCGCCTTCAGGCCTGAGATTCGGAGCAGGCCATTTCGAAAAAATCATATCGTCGGCAAAAAAAGCAGAATACAACGGCGCGCGGCGTGTAATGTTGCGCCATGCCACGGAAGATTGCCAGCAAGGACGATTTCCAGACTCGCCTGACGGGGGGGGATGGCAGACCGCTACGCGCGACGACGCGTTGGTGGCCGGGGAGTCCAACGC
>CAZGAH010000040.1:0-7923 GCA_964523295.1 uncultured Desulfovibrionaceae bacterium
CTCGCGGTGTTCAACGCGAAAACCCGATCCATCGACCGCGTCGCGTTGGACTTCCGGCCACCAACGCGTCATCGCGCGTAGCGGTCTGCCATTCCGAACCCCACGTCATGCAAGTCTGGAAATCGTCCTTGCTGGAAACCTTCCCTGGCATGGCGCGACCTTACACGCCGCGCGCCGACGTATTCAGTTATTTTTGCCGACGATTTGATTTTTTTGAAATGGCCTGCTCCGAATCTCAGGGCCCGGAGCCGGATTTGACAGCGCGGGGCGTCAATGGCATGTGTTCGGGGACGATGTTTCGTGTTGCATCCAGCCCGGCGATGGGTGGCGTGTGCCCGGCTGGCGTCGAGTGCCCCGTTCGCGCTGAAGGGACGTTGGTCGCCCTTCCTGGCACGACATCACACCCGGAGAGTGAAGGATGAAATCGTTTCGCCTCCTGCTGCTCGTCATGAGTTTTATCCTCGCGGCCTTGCCGGTTTCTGCCGACGATGCGATCAAGGCGGCCGTGGTCGCGCCTTTTTCAGGCGGTGGTGCGGCCTACGGCGAGAATATCAAGGCCGGCGTCCTGATGAAGGTCGATGAGATCAACCAGGCTGGCGGAATCAAAGGGCGTCTGATCGAGGCCGTCTTTTTCGACGATCAATGCGACCCCGCCCTTGCCGCTCCCGTGGCGGACGGCATTGCCTCGAATCCCGAGCTGGTCGGGGTTATCGGGCACATCTGCTCCTCGGCGCATCTCGCGGCCATGTCGGTGTACGTGAACAGGGGGCTGGCCGTCATTTCGCCCTCAGCCACCAGCGTCGCCGTCAGCAGCCTGAGCAAGGACAAGACGGGCAAGGCCTGGGCGTTTCGCAACATCTACCGGGACGATTATCAGGGTCTGTATCTGGCCAAGTATGCCAAGGAGGTCCTCAAGCTCAAGCGCGTGGCCGTCTTGTACGACTCTTCGGCATACGGGACCGGGCTCAAGGACGCGTTCGTGACCAAGGCCAAGGCCATCCGGCTGGGCATCGCCGGCGTCGAGGCGTTTCAGCAGCGTGCGACCGATTTTACGCCGCAATTGAAGTCCCTTCTGGCCAAAAAGCCGGACGCGCTGATGCTTTGCGGTTATTATGAAGAGGGGGCGCAGATTGCCGTGCAGGCCAGACAGCTCGGCATGAACCTGCCGATCCTCGGTGCGGACGGGCTGGACAATGCCGAGTATCTTGAGGGCGCCAAGGAGGCAGCGGAAAATACGTACGTGACCACCCCCTATCTGCCCGAGATCGCCGGTCCGCTGGCCAGGGACTTTGCCGACGCATTCTACAAGCGCTACAACCGCAATGTCGATTACATGAGCGCCAATGCCTACGATGCGGCAGGGATACTCATCAAGGCCATCGAAGCCGCAGGCTCGGACCGAAAGGCTATCCGTGACCGGCTGGCCGGAATGAATTCCCTGGAGCATGGTTTTCAGGGCGCAACAGGCCTGACCTTTTTCGACGCGAACGGTGATTCGCAGAAGCCGGCTTTCGTCAAGATGGTCAAAGGCGGAGTATTCGTACCCGCTCCGCAACAGATACGCTGACGCGCCGGTCGCACCTCCGGCGCGTGCATCTTTGTCAGGCTGGAGTCTTCTCCAGCCTGATTCATTAGGAAACCGGGGCAACCGTCGCATCCGCCTGCCGCCAGGGAGCGCGTTGGAGGGCGACAGCCAGGGACAGGGTCATGCAGTCCATTCTTTCCATACACGGTCTTTTCAAGCGCTTCGGCGGGCTCATGGCGCTCTGCGACGTGAGTTGCGAGGTGCCCAGGGACAGCATCCTGGGCCTGATCGGTCCCAACGGAGCGGGCAAGACCACCCTGTTCAACTGCATTGCCGGTGTCTGCCGGCCGAGCGACGGAGACATCTTGTATCACGGCGACAGCACCCCGGTCCGGCTCAACGGACGCAAGCCCGACCGGATGACCCGCCTGGGCATTGCCCGCACCTTCCAGAACATCCGGCTCTTCGCCTCGCTGACCGTGCTCGACAACGTGCGCATCGGTCGTCACGTCCGAACGCGCGGCGGACTTTTCGGTGCGGTATTCCGGACGCCGGCGCAGCGTCGCGAAGAACGGGCCATTATCGACGACGCGCTGCACTGGCTGCGCTTTGTCGGCCTGGAGCACAAGGCCGCGGATCCGGCGGGAAGCCTGCCCTACGGCGATCAGCGCCGGCTGGAAATCGCCCGCGCCCTGGCGGCCGAGCCCGCGTTGCTGCTCCTGGACGAGCCGGCCGCGGGCATGAACCCCGCCGAGACGCAGTCCCTCGATGAGCTCATCCGCCGGATTCAGGCCATGGGCGTCACCATCGTGCTCATCGAGCATGACATGAAGCTGGTCATGAACCTGTGCCAGCAGCTCCTGGTCCTTGACCACGGAGAAAAAATCGCCGAAGGAGCACCTGAAGCCATCCGTGACAATACCGCCGTCATCGAGGCCTATCTGGGCCGGGGGGCGGCTGGTGCTTGAAATCAACGCCCTGCACACGTATTATGGTTCGATCCACGCGCTCAAAGGGGTGAATCTGCGCGTGGGCGCGAAGGAAATCGTCTGCCTGATCGGCGCCAACGGCGCTGGCAAGACCACGTTGTTGATGAGTATTTCCGGGGTCCAGCGACCGGAGCGCGGCGCTATTGTCTTTGAAGAGCGCGACATTTCCCGGCTGGCAACCCAGCGGATCGTCAAACTGGGCATCACGCAGGTGCCCGAAGGCAGGATGATCTTTCCCAGGCTGACGGTGCAGGAAAACCTGATGATGGGCGCCTTTACCCGAGCCAGGACTCCTGAACTCCGCGACGACGAGGACTGGGTGTATCAGCTCTTCCCCATCCTCAAGCAGCGTCGGCGCCAGGCCGGGGGGACGCTCTCCGGAGGGGAGCAGCAGATGCTGGCCATTGGCCGCGCGATTATGGCCAGGCCCAGGTTGCTGCTTCTGGATGAGCCGTCGCTGGGGCTGGCCCCGATCGTGGTGGAGAACATCTTTGCCGTCATAGAACAGATCAACAGGCAGGGCGCCACCATCCTGCTTGTGGAACAGAACGCTCAGATGGCCCTGCAGATTGCGCATCGCGGCTACGTGCTGAGCACCGGCAGAATCATCCTGGAAGGAAGCTCCCGGGATCTCATGTCCGATCCCCAGGTACGCGCCGCCTACCTGGGACTGGAATAACGTCATATCCGGTTGGAGACCGCTTCATGGACAAAGTTATCGGCAAAGCCTGGACCTTCGACGATGTGCTGCTGCTGCCCGCCTTTTCGGACATTCTTCCGGACGCGGTCAGCGTGAACACGAACCTGACCAACGCGCTGTCCCTGAACACCCCGCTGATCAGTGCGGCCATGGACACGGTCACGGAATCCTCCATGGCCATTTCCATGGCCCGGGGCGGCGGGGTGGGCGTCATCCACAAGAATATGAGCATTGAGCGTCAGCGCGTCGAAGTGGAGCGGGTCAAGAAGTCCGAAAGCGGCATGATTGTCAATCCGGTGACCATCCCCCCGGACATTACCGTGGGCAAGGCGCTGCAGGTCATGGCCGAGTACCGTATTTCCGGCCTGCCGGTGGTGAAGAACGACCAGCTCGTGGGCATTCTCACCAACCGTGACGTCCGCTTCGTCACCGACCTGAGCACCCAGGTGCACGAGGTCATGACCAGCAAACGGCTGATCACGGTCCCCGTCGGAACAACGCTGGAGCAGGCCAAGCAGCATCTGCACGAAAACCGGATCGAAAAGCTGCTGGTGGTGGACGAGCACAACAAGCTCAAGGGGCTTATCACCATCAAGGACATCGACAAGATCCAGAAATATCCCGACGCCTGCAAGGACGATGTGGGCAGGCTGCGCGTGGGCGCTGCCATCGGCGCGGGCAGCGACTGCGAAGCCCGCTCGGACGCGCTGCTCAGGGCTGGCGCGGATTTTCTGGTCATCGACTCGGCCCATGGCCATTCCGCCAATATCCTGCGCGCCATTGAAAAGGTCAAATCCTGCTTCCCGGACTGCCAGCTCGTGGCCGGAAACGTCGGCACCTACGACGGCGCCAGGGCCATTTTCAAGGCCGGCGCCGACGCGGCCAAGGTCGGCATCGGCCCGGGGTCCATCTGCACCACGCGCATTGTCGCCGGCGTCGGGGTCCCGCAGGTCACCGCCATCATGGAAGCGACCAGGGCGGCGCGCGAATTCGACAGATGCATCATCGCCGACGGCGGCATCAAGTTTTCCGGGGACGTGGTCAAGGCGCTGGCCGCCGGCGCGGACTCCATCATGGTCGGCAGCCTGTTTGCGGGCACGGACGAGAGCCCGGGGGAGACGATCCTCTACCAGGGCCGGCGCTACAAGATCTACCGCGGCATGGGCTCCATCGACGCCATGAAGGACGGCAGCTCGGATCGCTACTTCCAGGATCATGAGACGAGTTCCAAGCTGGTCCCCGAGGGCATCGTCGGTCGCGTTCCGTACAAAGGCCCGGTCCAGGACAGCATTTACCAGCTCATCGGCGGATTGCGCTCCGGCATGGGCTACACCGGCAGCGCGACCATTGCCGAACTCAAGGTCAAGGCCCGGTTTATCGAGATTACGGCCGCCGGGCTGCGCGAAAGCCACGTACACGACGTCATCATCACCAAAGAGGCGCCCAACTACCGGGTGGAGACCTATTGAACCGCCGGGTGGTCATTTGTTGAACCGCGCCGGACCAGGAGAATGCCTATGGAGGCGATCGAAAAAGTCGTCATCCTCGACTACGGCTCCCAAGTCACGCAGCTGATTGCACGGCGCGTGCGCGAGGCCGGGGTCTATTCCGAGATACATCCCTGCACCATCGGCGGCGAGGCGCTCAGGGCGCTCGCCCCCAGTGCGATCATTCTCTCCGGCGGGCCGTCCAGCGTTACCGACGCCGACGCCCCGCCATTCGATCCGGCCATCGTCGCCTTGGGAAAGCCCGTGCTGGGCATTTGCTACGGGATGCAGCTGCTGGCCCACGCCCTGGGTGGACGCGTGGTCAGCGCCAGTGACCGTGAGTACGGACGGGCAACGCTGGAGCTGGCGGAGCGCAGTCCGCTCTGGGACGGCCTGGACACGGAAGTCGCCCATACGGTCTGGATGTCGCACGGCGACAAGGTGCTGGCCCTGCCGCCCGGCTTCACGACCATCGGCCGCACGCCCAGCGTCGATGTCGCTGCCATGGCCGACGCGGAGCGCAAGCTCTACGCGGTGCAGTTTCACCCCGAGGTCGCGCATACGGACGACGGGGTGCTCATGCTCCATAATTTCCTGTTCAGGATCGCGAACGTCAGGCCGTCCTGGACCATGAGCAGTTTCGTCGAGGCCTCCCTGGCGGAAACGGCGCGCCGCGTCGGCGACCGGAAGGTCGTCTGCGCGCTCTCCGGCGGCATCGATTCCCCGGTCACGGCCGTGCTGCTGCAGAGGGCCATCGGCAAACGGCTGCACTGCATCTTCGTGGACAACGGCCTGATGCGACTCAACGAAGGCGAAGAGGTCGTCTCCTATCTGCGCGAGCATTTCGACCTCAACCTGCGCTATGTCCAGGCCCAGGAGCTGTTTCTCTCGCGGCTCGACGGCGTGTCAGACCCGGAGCGCAAGCGCAAGATCATCGGCCATACCTTCATCGAGGTCTTCGAGCGCGAGGCCAAGGCCATTGACGGCGTCGAATTCCTGGCCCAGGGTACGCTCTATCCCGACGTGATCGAAAGCGTCTCCTTCAAGGGGCCGTCGGCGGTGATCAAGAGCCATCACAACGTGGGCGGGTTGCCGGAGACCATGCAGTTGCAGCTCATCGAACCATTGCGCGAGCTGTTCAAGGACGAGGTGCGCAAGGTGGCCGTAGAGCTCGGGCTTCCGGATTTCATCATCTGGCGCCACCCTTTCCCGGGTCCGGGGCTGGCCATCCGCGTCGTGGGAGAACTCACGGCCGACCGGTTGCATATCCTGCGCCTGGCGGACAAGATCGTGCAGAACGAACTCCTGGCCTCGGACTGGTACCGCAAGGTCTGGCAAGGCTTCGCGGTCCTGCTGCCGCTGAAGACTGTCGGGGTCATGGGCGACAGCCGCACCTACGAGCATGTCATTGCGCTGCGCGTGGTCGATAGCGTGGACGCCATGACCGCGGACTGGTCACGCCTGCCGTCCGAGTTGCTGGCCCGCATTTCCAACCGCATCATCAACGAAGTCAAGGGTGTCAACCGCGTGGTCCTGGACATTTCCTCCAAACCGCCCAGCACCATCGAGTGGGAGTAACCTGAAACCCGGCGTCCAGACGCCAAGGCGTGGTGTTCGTCTATGTTCGGAATCGGTACGACGGAACTGCTCGTCATCATGGTGGTGGCTCTCATCGTCCTGGGCCCCAGCAAGCTGCCGCAGATAGCGCGCAGCCTGGGCAAGGCCTTCGGCGAGTTCAAGCGCATGTCCACGGACTTGCAGCGTACGATCAACCTGGAGGTCGAGCGGCAGGAACACGAGAAAAATGTCAAGGAGGCCGAAAAGGAACTCTTCGGCAACGAGCAGCCCACGCCACCGGCGGCGGAGTCCGCTGACAAGGCCTACGCCTCGGCTGTGGCCGCGAATACGACGCCGGCACCCGCGAACGCCGCAGCGTCGGGCGAGACGGCTGCGCCGGGCGGAACGGCTGCGCCGGCCGCCGGGGCAGGCGGCGTGGAGAAAACGCCCGGGAGCACGGCATGAGCGACGTCGCGCCAGCAAGCACCACCACACCCTCGGCGCCGACGGCAAATACCGACGCGGCGACGCAGCCGGCGAGCGCTGACGCCGCCCCTCCCAAGGCCGAAATGTCTTTTTTCGAGCATCTGGGCGAATTGCGTATCCGCCTGACGCGCTGCGCCATAGCCGCGATCGCCGGCTGTCTGGGCTGTTACGCCTTTTCAACGGAACTCTTCGACCTGCTGCTCAAGCCGCTGCTCAAGCTCTTTCCGCCCGGCAGCTCGCTCATCTATACGTCGTTGCCCGAGGCCTTCGTCACCTATCTCACGGTCTCGTTCGTTGCGGGGCTGCTCGTGGTCAGCCCGTACGTATTCTATCAACTCTGGTGCTTCGTCGCCCCCGGATTGTACAAGGAGGAGCGGATCTGGATTGTGCCCATCGCCTTCTTCTCGGCCGTGTTTTTCGTCGGCGGCGCGCTGTTCGGCTATTTCGTGGCCTTTCCCGTGGCCTTTGAATTTTTTCTCAGCTTCGCCACGGACATAATCAAGCCCATGCCCAGCCTGAAGGAATATCTGGGTTTTTCCCTCAAACTGCTCCTGGCCTTTGGCGTCATTTTCGAGCTGCCGCTGTTCATCTTCTTTCTGGCCAGGCTGGGTCTGGTGACGGCGAAGGGACTGGCCAAACAGCGCAAATACGCAATACTGGCCGCGTTCATTGTCGGCGCGATTCTCACCCCGCCCGATGTCATGTCTCAGTCCTTGATGGCCGGCCCGATGATCATCCTTTACGAGCTGGGCATCATCCTGGCTCGATTCTTCGGCAAAACGAAGCCGAAGCCGGAAGAGGAGGCCGAGGGGGAGACCGAGCCGGCGACCCCTGCGACGGGAGAAGCTCCGACAGAGCCGAAATCGTCCTGAGTCGAGGCTCTGCGACGCACGGGCATGTCCACGGGGCGCACGAGGCGGAGAAAATGCGCTGGACGCTGTTTCAAACGGTCCGAAGGGCAAAAAGCTCTTTGACCGGACCTTGAAAAGAGTGCATAGTAAAGCGATGAAGAAACGCGCCACCGAGTATTGCCGGGAAACCCGGGAGACGCAGATCAGGCTTGCGCTCGCGCTGGACGGCAGCGGGCAGATCGACGTGTCCACGGGGATCGGGTTTGCCGACCACATGCTCACGCTGCTGGCCTTCTGGGCCGGCTTTGATCTCTCGTTGCGCTGCGTG
>CAZGAH010000040.1:7933-17184 GCA_964523295.1 uncultured Desulfovibrionaceae bacterium
GTGGGGGATGTAGAGGTCGACGCGCATCACAGTCTCGAGGATATCGGCCTGAGCCTGGGCCATGCCGTGGCGGAGTGCCTGGGCGATCGCACCGGCATCCGGCGAACCGCCTTTGCCCGAGTACCCATGGACGAGGCACTGTGCGACGTGGCAGTCGATCTCTCCGGTCGCCCTTATCTGGTCTATGAAGACGACATTGTACCTGCCATCATCGCGGGCGAGGAAAAGGACGTGTGGCGTGAATTTTTCAAGTCCATCGCCTTTGCCGCACGGATGAACCTGCATATCCGCTATCTGTACGGCCGCAACGGCCACCACCTGCTGGAATCCGCCTTCAAAGGGGCGGGTCTGGCGTTGCGCGAGTCAGTCGGCCCCGGCCCTGTCCGGGGTGCATTCAGCACAAAAGGGAGCCTGAACGTATGAAAACGCGAACTCTTTTCGTCTGTCTGTCGCTGGCGCTCTTTGCCCTGGCCCTCGGCACGGGCTGCCGCAACCGGCCTCCGGCCACGACCATGGACCAGGGTATTTCCCTGGGCGTGGCGCCCTTTACTCAGCCGCGCGGTCCGGAGGATCTCCTGGGCGGGTATCTCCCGGATACGCCCGAGGCGATCAAGACCATGACCCTCGGCGAACTCGACGTCGCACTTGCCGATTATTTGCGTACGAACAACCGCCCCTTCAAGTCGTCCGAACAGATCGGCTCCTGCGTGCTCAGCACCAAAGACCAGAAAGACGAAAACGCCGAGACGCGACACATGGCCCTGAACAAGTGGGTACGCGTCGGCAAATGCGCGAGCGTGGATTTTCTCCTGGTCCCGCAGGTGCTCTACTGGAAGGAGCGCCAGGGCGGGGCTGCCGGCGCCGTGGAACCGGCCAGCGTCATTCTCGACCTCTACGTCGTGGACGTGCGCAACCACAGCGTCGCCGGGTGTTTCCGCTTCAACGAAACGCAGGTCTCCTTGACGGACAATCTGTTGACCATGCCCAAGTTCATGGCCCGCGGCGGCAAATGGCTTACAGCCCTGGAACTCGCCCAAAGCGGCATCGCCGAGGGCATGAAACGCCTGGGCCTATGATTCTCTATCCGGCAGTAGACATCAAGGACGGCCAGTGCGTCCGGCTCAAGCAGGGCCTGGCCAGCGAGGTCACGGTTTTTTCTCCGGACCCCGTTGCCATGGCCAGGCACTGGGTCGATGCCGGGGCGCACTGGCTGCACGTCGTTGACCTGGACGGCGCCTTCAGCGGCCGGCCCAGGAATTTTGCCCTCATCGAGCGCATCTGCTCGGCCTGCGCCGAGGCGAAGGTTCCCGTTCAGCTCGGCGGAGGCATACGCGATATCGCCACGGCCCGGGCCTATGTCGACGCCGGGGTCTCCCGCCTGCTCATCGGCACGCTGGCTCTGGAAAGTCCCGACACGTTCGTCGCGCTCTGCGCCGCCCTGCCCGACGTCGTCGGCGTCTCGCTGGACGCCGCGGACGGGCGGCTCAAGACCAAAGGCTGGGTCGAGGACGCCGGGCTCAGCGTACACGATGTTCTTCCGAGGCTCGAGGCCCAGGGCACGGCGGTGCTCGTCTACACGGACATCAGCCGCGACGGAATGCACGCCGGCGTCAATGTCGCGGCCTTGACCTCGCTGCTCCAGTCCACGAAGCTCCCGGTCATCGCCGCGGGCGGGGTCTCCACCTTCGACGACGTTCGATCCCTGTCACCCCTGGCAGGGCAGGGGCTGTCCGGTATCATCACCGGCCGCGCCATTTATGAGGGAACGCTCGATTTCCGGGCCGCGTCGGCATGGCTGGACGCTCAATAATACGTACCAGCAAGCCCTTGCTGTAACGCGGCACGAGACCGTTGACTATGAGCAACCTGTCGCTGTTCTGCAAGTCCACCATTTTGACCCTGCTCAAAAAGCGGGAGCCGCTTTTTGGCGGGTGGCGGATAACCGATTTTCTCGGCGCCGGCGTATCAGGCTGCGTGTTCAAGATGGAGCGCGACGATCTGGGGCAGAAGTTCACTGCAGCGCTCAAAGTCATCGCCCTGACCCGCAAGATAGACAAGAACAACCGGACGATTGACTCCCTCCAGGAATCCATAGGACAGGACGCCCGGGAGATCACCCATCTCTACGTCCTGGGGGACCATCAGAACGTCGTCGGCTGGAAGAATCACGAAATTATCCATGAGGTAGACGAGGACCAGCTTCTGGCCCTGGTTGCGGTCATGATGGAGTTCCTGCCCCGCAATCTTGCCGATGAAATTCAGCAGGTCATCATTCCCTGGGAGCGCGCCCTCAAGATCACCATTGATTGCCTGCGCGGGCTGGAGCACGTGCACGCCAAGAATATCATTCACCGCGACATCAAACCCGGCAACATCTTTCTTACCGAAGACGGCACGGCGAAGATCGGCGACTTCGGCGTGGCCCGCAAACTCGTCGAATCCGACTACGCCGAGACACGCGTCGGTACGCCATTGTACATCGCCCCGGAAGTGCTGAAAGATCCGCTGGGCACAGGATACAATTATCAGGCCGACATCTATTCACTCGGCCTGGTGGCCCTGGAGCTGCTCACCGGAAAGCTGCCCTTCGATGAAGCCTGCCAGGGCAACAAGAGCTGCATGGTCAGCAGGCGTCTGAACGGCGAGCCCTTCACCATAGACGCGACGCTCCCCTCTGGTGTACGGCTGGCCATACTCGGGGCCCTGGCCTATCTGCCCTCGCAGCGCTATGCATCGGCCAAGGAGTTCCGGCTGGCTCTCGAGAAGGCCCTCGCGACGCAGGGCCGCGAAACCCTCCGCCCGTCAAGCGCCCCGGCGTCGGAAGTGGCGGCGCGGATGCAAGAGCCTGTTCCCGAGCTGGTGCCCGAGGTTGTCCACATTCCGCCGCCGCAGTCATCCATCCGCAGACCGCAGACTGCCGGTCCGGTTTTTCCGTCCACTGCGGCCCCGCCCCCGCCTGCGCCTGCGCCTGCAGAACCGGCGCCGCAGCCGGCAGCTTTTCCTCCCCCGCGCGAGGATAGCTACTCCCGGGCTTACGAAGAAATCCCCCAATCAGCCTTTTACCGCCTCTGGCACGCCCCTTCGAGCATCTTCTGCATGGCCATTGTCGCGAGTTTTGTCACACACCTGGGCCGGGACCAGGCGATGCTCTCTTCTTTCCTGTTCATGATTTTCTATCTTGCGCTGCCACTCTATTACATCTTCAGCACGCCGGCCAGGGGCGCCCTCATTGCAGTCTTTTTTTTCCTCTCCCTCTGCCTGTACAATTTCCTCCTCATCCGCGAATTCATCGGCATCATCGACTTTACCAACGTCGCCCTTCTTGCGCTCTATCTTATCTGCTATGGCGCCGCGTGGTGGATGCAGAAGCGAAAGCTCTAGGAGCGAAATTTATCAACTGGCCATGCCTGGTTGAAATTCTGCTGGTTTTCGCATCAGCTCTATCCATATTGCATTTTCTCAATTTCCGAAACAGTGTGAAATATTTTAGGTTCTTTACCAGGAAACAAAATTTACTGCCAGAAATAGCGGGGTATTCCAGGCTCTGGGAAGGACAGGTCAACTCCGTTTCACACATCAGGGTGCCCTTCAGTCATGGCGACATAAAACGCTCAACCGTCTTTTTGCCCTTGCCTTCGGTGGCGAAAACGACTGGACGCGTGTCGCGGTCCAGATCGATGAACACGGTAATGTTTGATGCTTTCGCTTGCAGGACGTCTCGTCCAGACCAAAGGCCTCCAGCGTGCTGAGGTCAACTTTTTCCATGGCCTCGGCGACATAATGATTGATCACGCGCCAATTGGCGAACAACCCAAGAGGAGAAAGCACCTTAAATAGGCAGCAAAAAATGTCTTGACTTTCCGCGCAGCTCACTCGCAGGCTAAATGTCCCTTGAGATTCAGGGCATAAAGCTTGCAACGCGCATCGAGCCATATTATATTTCAAACCTGTTCGCCTTTTTTTCTGAAAAAACGGGGTGTCGCACAAGGAGGACTCATGCCATGTCGCGTCGTTCATTACACCGGCCCGCATGACTGGCCGCAGTTGAAAGCCTGGCTTACGAAACGCGAGGCGCCGGCGCCCGACGTCGAGGCCAGGGTTCGCTCCATCATCGAGGCCGTGGCGGAGCGGGGCGACGAGGCCCTTGTGGAATTCACGCGCCAGTATGACTGTCCCGGATTCACGGCTGGGGCGTTGGCCGTGTCCCAGGATGAGATAGAGGCCGCGGGCAAGCTGGTGCCGGAGGCGGATCTGGCCCTGCTGGCTGAGGCGGCGGACAATATCCGGCGCTATCACGAGGCCCAGGTCCAGACCTCCACGCTGATGCCCCTGTCCGAAGGCCTGGTCCTGGGACGCCTGCTGCGACCGGTCGACCGGGCCGGTCTGTACGTACCTGGGGGCCAGGGCGGCGAGACGCCGCTCATCTCCAGCCTGCTCATGAATGCCATCCCGGCCCAGGTTGCCGGGGTTCGGGAAATCGCCATGGTTTCACCGCCGCGCGCGGACGGCACGCTCAACCCCTATCTGCTGGCTGCGGCGAAACTGCTTGGCATCCACGAAGTCTGGCGCCTGGGCAGCGCCTGGGCCGTAGCCGCGCTGGCGCTGGGCACGGCCTCTGTCGCGGCCGTGGACGTGATCGCCGGGCCGGGCAACATCTATGTCACCACGGCCAAGCGGCTCATGATCGGTCGCGTAGGCATCGACATGATCGCCGGGCCGAGCGAAATCGCGATTGTGGCGCAGGCGGCCCAGGGGAGCCATGCGCCCGAGCCGGCCTGGATCGCTGCGGATATGCTCTCTCAGGCCGAGCACGATCCACTGGCTTCGGCCCTGCTCATCACCGACGACGCTGCCCTGGGACAGGCCGTCCTCGAGGCGCTGAGCACGCAGCTCGTGCAGTTGCCGCGAAACGACATCGCCGCGCGCGCTCTGCGGGATTGGGGGGCCGTAATCGAAGTCCCTGATCTGGAGCAGGGGCTGGCCCTGGTCAACTGCCTGGCGCCCGAACACCTTGAACTCGTGCTGGCGGATCCCTGGAACGCCCTGGGACAGATACGGCACGCGGGTGCTATCTTTCTCGGTCAACATTCCCCCGAACCCGTGGGCGACTACTTTGCCGGGCCGAATCACGTGCTGCCGACCATGGGCACGGCCCGTTTCTCTTCCGGACTCTCGGTGGAGAATTTCTGCAAAAAATCAAGCCTGATTGCGGCTACGCCCGGCTACGTCCAGCGCCATGGTGCCAAGGTCGCCCGATTCGCCCGGCTCGAAGGACTCGAGGCGCACGCACGCTCCGTGGAATGGCGTATCCCGCCCGAGCACGGCCACGAAACTCGCCGTTAAAGGCTCTTGTCCGCCAGTAACGGACCTGGTACACCTCTAACCTCCGGAGTTCTCCATGCACGTCGTCACCAGCACCGACATCAAGGAATATCCGCTGGCATCGCGGGGAAAAGTCCGCGATATTTATGAATTGACGCCGGAGACCCTGCTCATCGTGACAACGGACCGGATGTCGGCCTTTGACGTGGTCATGGCCGAACCCGTGCCGCATAAGGGCGTGGTTCTCAATCTGCTGACCATCCACTGGATGAATACCTTTTCCGCACTGGTCCCGAATCATCTCCTGGAGACCGAGGTGCGTGACTTCCCCAAACCCTTGCACGCCTATGCCGACATGCTGGAGGGGCGCGCAGTGGTCGTCCGCAAGACCCGGCCCCTGCCCGTGGAATGCATCGTACGCGGGCATATCACCGGGTCCGGCTGGAAGGACTATCAGGCCAACGGGACCGTTTGCGGGCACAGACTGCCAAAGGGCCTTCGCGAGTCCGACAAGCTGCCCTTCCCCCTGTTCACGCCGTCGACCAAGGCCGAACTCGGGCAGCACGACGAAAACATCAGCCTGCGCGAGGCCATGGCCCTGGCCGGGGGAGAAACGGTGCTCCAGGCCGGCGCCTTGGCGGTGGATATGTTCAAAGAGGGCCGGGACATGGCCGAGGCCCGGGGAATCATCATCGCTGACACCAAGTTCGAATTCGGGCTGGATGGAAACGAAGTCATCCTTATCGACGAGGTCCTGACCCCGGATTCGTCGCGCTTCTGGCCTAAAGAGGGCTTTGTCCCCGGTCGCGCGCAACCCAGCTTCGACAAGCAGTACCTTCGGGACTGGCTCTCGGCGCAGCCCTGGAACAAACAACCCCCGCCTCCGACGCTGCCCGAAGAGGTGATTGCCCAGACCCGCAAGCGCTACCTCGAGGCCTACACCCTGCTGACCGGGCGGACCCTTTCGCTCTAGCCAGGGCTCGAATTCGACAGGGGGGCAACGGGCGACCCGACAGGGCCTGTCGGCAATCCAGCCTGTCCCCGGAATTTACAGAAACAAAACAAGGCGCCAGGTTGCCCTGGCGCCTTGCGTATGTAGCTGTCCGGCGAGCGCGAGGCTAGGGTTTTTCCGGAGCCTTGGTTTTGCCCGGCGAGGGCTGCTGCGACGCCGGCATGGCGGCTGGCTGTTGCACAGGCTGCTGCGGCAGCGCGATAGCGGGGGCCTGGGGCGTACCCGGCTGTTGCGGTGTCGGCTGGCCAGGCTGCCCGGGCTGGCCGGGAATTCCCGCCTGTCCCTGCGGCTGAGGTTCACAACCCTGGTTAGCGATGGTCATCAGCGATTCGCAATCGGTAAACCAGGCATTGCCCGAAATCTCTTTCAGAGAGTTCATTTCCTTGTCTTCGAAGTGTCTTTTGACGCCGTTCGCGCAGATGATGGTCCAGCCGTTATATTTGGGAACGACTTCGCCCTCCTTGACTTCGAAGACCGCGTTGTGGGCCATGACTTGCAGTTTATGGACGTCCTTTATGGCATCCTGGCCGTGTTGCTTTACATAATCTGAGCAGGATTTGTCGATGATTTTTCCCGTGTTATACCGACCGTCGAATTGAACCAGGGCGGCCTGGTTGGAATCAGGGGAGGCAGTCCAACGGACTTCTTCGAAGAACGGATAGTCGTTATACGCCATGCCGAGGGGCGAGGCCTTGACGACTTCAAGAAAATATTGGGGGTCATTTTTCTGCTGTTTCTCCTCCGACGAGCCACAGCTTAGAAGACCGAAACTCAAAGCAATAATGATCAGACCCAGGTAAATGTCGCGTTTCATCAAAGACCTCCGTACGTTGTTGAATATCCGGGGTTCGATTTATCCCGAACGAACCTGGCGCTTGGCTGTGGGCCAGTTCCGCTCCCGAGGCGTCAGAACAGGGGCGAGCGAGGCAGATGCAAGCCGCTCCGGCACGAGTAATCAAAAAATTTGAGCCGCGCAACCGATTTGTTGGCCGGAAACGGCGCATCGAAGGGTGAAAGCGGAGGTAAGAAATCCCGGCCTGTTCCCAGCGCCGGCGCACGATGTCCCCTTTACGGCATTCTCTTCTGAGCTGTAATGAACCAACCAGTAGAGTACGGCGGTGAAAGAGCCCTACAGCGAAAGAATTAAAAAGGGCCGCGGGAAAACCCGCAGCCCGGAGCAGGCAAATGGGGCGAGAGAAGGGACTTGAACCCTCGACAACACGGGCCACAACCGTGGGCTCTGCCAACTGAGCTACTCCCGCCGTGCAATTTGGTCCTTTAACCTGTCATCGGCCAAAGGTCAAGCAGGATTTCGGCTCCTATTACACCACGCCGACGCCAGCTCCTCCCGGGCCGAAAGTGCTCTCTTCAACACCTTGGCAATCAACCTGGCTCTGTGGTACGCGTCAAGCGGAGGCTGCAACCGGACGGCGGTTCACGGCGAATCCGGTGCCATTTACGCGCGCTCATCCCACGGTCATCCACTACCAGGAGAACAACCGATGTCGAAGAACAACGTTAAATCTATCGAAGTCGCCATCGACACCTCCATTCCGTCGCTCGGCCAGGCCCGGATTCCCTCGAATTTGCCCTATTGTCGCGGAGGCCAGGTCCAGTCGCATGTACTCATTCAGGTCCCGGACGAACAGGTCGGCAATACCTCGGGCAGTCCTCTCTACTTCGATTTCGAGCTGGCAGGACCGCGTCAGCACCTCTATTTCAATCCCCCGCACACCAAGTGCGGCATAGTGACCTGCGGCGGCCTTTGTCCCGGCATCAACGACGTCATTCGCGCCATTGTCATGGAGGCGCACCACCACTACGGCGTCGCCTCGACCCTGGGATTTCGTTTTGGCCTGGAGGGGTTCATTCCGCGCTTCGGACATGAAATCGTCGAACTTACGCCCGACGTGGTGGCCAACTGGCATCAGTTCGGCGGCACGCTGCTCGGCTCGTCGCGCGGTCCGCAGCCGGAGGACGAAATCGTCGATTGTCTCGAACGGATGAACATCAACATCCTTTTTCTCATCGGCGGGGACGGGACGATGCGCGCGGCCCTGCGCATCAACGACGAAATCCAGCGCCGCAATCTCAAGATCGCGGTGATCGGCATTCCCAAAACCATCGACAACGACATCAGCTTCATCAACAAGTCGTTCGGGTTCGATACCGCCGTGGAAAAGGCCACCGAGGCCATCATGTGCGCGCACACCGAGGCGACCGGCGCCATGAACGGCATCGGCATGGTCAAGGTCATGGGCCGGGAATCCGGCTTCATCGCCGCCCATTCCACGCTTGCGCTCAAGGAAGTCAATTTCGTGCTGGTCCCGGAAATCGATTTCGCATTCGGCGGAGAAAACGGCCTGCTGACGCTGCTGGAGGCCCGGCTGCGCAGCCGGAAGCACGCGGTCATCGTCTGCGCTGAAGGGGCAGGGCAGACCCTCACCGCCACGTCCGGCCAGAAAGACGCCTCAGGCAATCCCGTGCTCGGCGACATCTGCCAGACCATTATCGAGGAAACCAAGGCCTGGTTCAAACAGAAGAACATGCCCATCACCCTCAAGTTCATCGACCCCAGTTACATCATCCGCTCGGTTCCGGCCAACGCCAATGACCGCGTCTACTGCGGGTTCCTTGGGCAGCACGCCGTTCATGCCGCCATGGCCGGCAAGACCGGCATGGTGGTCAGCCAGTTGCAGGACAGCTACGTGCATCTCCCGCTGTCGCTGGTCACCGGAAAACGCCGGCGCCTCAATACCGCCTCGGACTACTGGCGCGCCGTGCTCGAGTCCACCGGTCAGCCCGTGAACATGGGCGGCGAGAATCAGGCCGGCGGTTGCAAATACGACGGTTAACCGCTGGCGGCCTCCGGTCCTGACGGCCCGAGGCCGCCGGTGCCTACACCCGGCGCACCTAT
>CAZGAH010000040.1:17194-29902 GCA_964523295.1 uncultured Desulfovibrionaceae bacterium
ACCTATGCTCCATCAGGTCAAAGCCTCGGCAGGTTCCGGAAAAACCTACACCCTGACCAAAACCTTTCTCGAATGCCTCCTGCAGGCTGTCGAGCAGGTGGGGCAGGCCGGGCTGCCGGGTGACAACGGCGCGACCTGCGCCTGGACGGATATTCTGGCCGTGACCTTTACCAACAAGGCCGCCGCCGAGATGCAGTCCAGGGTGCTCGCCGCGCTCAAGAACCGGGCCCTGGGCCTGGCTGACCACGGGCCGGCATCCGGCTGGCCGCCCGAAAAGGCCCGCCAATGGCTGGAAACCATCATCCGCCATCTCGGCCTGCTCAACATCCGCACCATCGACAGCCTGCTGCATCAGCTCATCCAGCAATCTGCGCTCGAGTTGGAGCTTACGCCCGGCTTCGAGCCGGTTTTTGGCGTGGGAGATATTTTCGAGCCCCTCTACGACCTTCTCGTTGCGCAGGCCGAGGCCGGCAAGAACGGCGTGAATGACCTGCTCGAGCAGGCCGGCTTCTCTCTGCTGCTTGTGGCCGAACGCCCGGGATTTCTGCCTGTCAATGCGCTGAGAAGCCAGTGCAGCGACGTGTTCGCCTGCCTCTCCGCCAACCCGGTGCAAGGCTTCAGCGACGCAACGCTGCTGAAAGCGCGGTTGCATGGGATATACGACGCGCTGCGCCACGCCGTGGAGGTCCTGAACGCCTGTCTGGAAAAAGGGCGCCTGGAGCCCAAAAAACTCTTCGGCGCATTTCTGGACAAATGTCTGCTCGCTGCCCCCTTCGGTCCGTTGCCGACCTCGGCGTTCATCGAAAAGGCCGATCTGTCCGAGTGTCTGCTCAAGGCCTCGGCAGCGCGCTGCACGGACGCGGACGCAGCGGCGTTTCTGGACGTGCAACAGGCCTATGCGCGCTGCCAGGTCTGGGGCCGCGCGCTACGCAAGGCGATCGAGCTGGTCCCGTTCGTCGACCTGGCAACGAAACTGCTCGACGAGCTTAACCCCTATCAGCAACGCGCGGGCATTGTCCCGGCGAGCCGCTGGCCCGACTATGCGGCCGGCCTGCTGCGCGGGGAATACGGTCTCGCCGAGGCCATGTGCCGATTGGGCAATCAGCTCCGGCACTTCATGATCGACGAGTTTCAGGATACCAGCCGGGCCCAGTGGGACGCCCTGTCGCCGCTGGCCGTCGAGGCCATGGCCAAGGGCGGGAGTCTGTTCTACGTGGGCGACGTCAAGCAGGCCATCTATGCCTGGCGCGGCGGCGATGCCACGCTGTTCGACGAAATTCCCGACCAGCCGGATATACGAGCCGTGGCCGGGCGCCTGGTCAGGAGCACGCTCGAGACGAACTGGCGCAGCGCGCCGGGCGTTGTCCGCTTCAACAACGAAGCCTTCGGCCGCCTCGGGCAGCCGGAAACGGCGCAAGCCGTGGCCCAGGGCCTGCTGCCCGCGGCGCCGGCCACCATCACGGACGCACTGGCCGAAGCCATAGTCAGCGCCTACGCCGACGCGCGACAGGAGCTTCCGCCGCAGCGCGGCGAAGCCGGCGGTCTGGTGCAGATACGCACCGTTCGTGCCTCCACGAGCGAATCCCTGGATGCCGAGGTCAAGGAGCATCTGCGCCGGATGCTGTTCGAGGACCTGCTGCGCCGACGCCAGCCCGGGGACATCTGCGTGCTTGCGCGCTCGAACAACCAGGCCCTGCGCGTCACCGAATGGCTCATCGAGTGGGAGCTGCCGGTCGTCACCGAGAACAGCCTCTCGCTGGCCATGCATCCGTTGATCCGACAGGCCGTGTCCTTCCTCGCCTTCCTGGATTTCCCCCGCAACGATCTGGCCTTTTGGGAGTTCATCGCCGGGCGCGAGCTGTTCGGCCAGGTCAGCGGACTCGACCCCGACCTGCTCGTTGCCTGGCTGGCGCAGCCCCGCGCGTACGGCACGCTGCACCAGGCCTTCCAGCAGGACTACCCGGCGGTCTGGACCCGTTGGATTCAGCCCTTTTTCCGACAGGCCGGGCTCATGGGACCCTACGACCTGATCAGCGAACTGTTCGCCTGGTATCGCATCCTCGAGCAGCACCCCGAAGACGAGCTGTTTCTGCGCCGCTTTCTGGATACGGTACACCGGGCCGAGGAGTCAGGCGCGCTCTCCCTGGCCGCCTTCCTGGACTTCTGGGAAGAAGCCGGCGCCGAGCAACGGACTCCGTTGCCCGAGCACCTCGACGCCATCCGGGTGATGACCATCCATAAGGCCAAGGGACTCGAATTCCCGGTCGTGATCGTGCCCTATCACAATTTTCAGCTGGACCGGGCCGGGGATCTGACGGTCCTCGATCTGGCAGGCGAGCAGGGCGATGAGCCTTTGCGCCTGCTCACGACGCTGCACAGCAGTCTTGGCCCCCTCTACTACCAGCGGGCCCTGCCTGTGGTGCTCGAACAGCTCAACCTGCTCTATGTCGCCTGGACCCGAGCCGTTGACGAGCTGTATTGCCTGATTACCCGGACCCCGCGGAACGCGCGTTTCGCCGACGTCGTCCACAACCTGCTCGTATCGTGCCGTTTCGACGAGCGTAGCGTCTGTTTCGAAACCTCTCCGCAACCGTCCGAAACGAGCGCCTCCCCAGTCACTGAAGACGGCCATCCGGTCTCCGGCGTCGCGGATACGGAATCATTGCCCGAGCGGTCGGCGGCGGGCGAAACCGCTGCCAACGCGGCCGACGTCGGCGATCTGTCCGATCCGGTCCGGCTCATGGACTGGCTGCCGCGCCTGAAAATTTTCCGCAGCGTGTTCGCGCCCGAGCGTTTCGAACAACGGCGGCGCGGCACCTTGATCCATCGCTGCCTGGAGCAATTGCGCGTGACCGGGGATATCGAACGCGACGCCGCGCACGCTGTCCAGGCCGGGCTACGCGGCTTAAGCAACCCGCACGATCCCGCCGCCTTTGCCCTCGACCACGAGTCCATCGCGAACGACTGTCTGGATATTCTGCGCTGGCTGCTGAGCCAGCCGCAGCTGGCCGACGCGCTCGCCGCGGCGCGCCCGGAACAGGAACTGCTCGACGAGCAGGGCGCCATTCACCGGCTGGACGCCTTTGTCGAGCACGACACGACGCCGCTGGTGCTGGAGTACAAGACCGGCGCCCCCAGGCCCGAGCACGCCGCCCAGCTGCGGAAATATTTGCAACTCGTGGGCCGTCTGCCGGGACGTCGGCATCAGACGCCGACCGGATTGCTCGTTTATCTGGACGAGCGGCGACTGGAGCCGGTCACCTGAGCGTGCGGTCTTTCTGCCGACGTCGTGCCGTCGTCAATGCGTTTCTCTGCTGAAAGACGCTGCGTGCGCGCCTGGTATGGAATGAAGACGCCGCCGTCTTCGCTTGCAGTGCGGAGACGGCGGCGCCTTGTGCCATTGCCCGGAGCAGGGGCAAGGAAGGATTAGCGGACGATGACGACGAAACGCAATTTCGGGTTATCCTGGAACAGGTTCTTGACCTTGTTGCCGATGCGATCGCTGTTGAAAAAATAGTCCCTCAGGCCGGTCAGGCCCAGATCCCGGCGCAGGCTTTCCAATCCGCTCCGGTCGGGGTCCCGGTAGAAGATGAACTGCTCGTCCGTTTTCGTCTGCCAGTCGCCTTTGGCCTGAACATTCGCGTAGCCGGCGGAGCGCAGGGTATTGGCCATTGTCGTGTCCCGACCTTGGGTCTTGGCGTAGTAGATCCATATTTCGTCATCCACGGTCCGGGTGGGCGATCTGGTCGCGGGCGAGGCGGTTGTGCCGGCAACCGGCCCGTGGACGACAATCTGCTGATGATTGGTCAACAGGACGCCGTCTTTCTGGGCATAGGTGTCGATAATGGCTTCCACAGGCTGATGAAAGCGTAAGGTCCAGCCGCAGGTGCCGCTTTCGGAAGGACCAAGCTCCAGCGTGTCAGCCGTCTTTTCCACTTCGTAGGCGTCCGGGGCGAGCAGCGTGCCTTTTGTATGATCCAGAATATGCAGAAAGCATTGATAGGTCGCGCGCGGGCCGCTGTTGTAGAGCATGAGGTTCACGTTGGTCGTCGCATCGGCCGGCAGCGGGAAATTGCTGGCGCGCAGGGTGCATTCGATATCGCCCTGGGTCTGCGGGCCAAAGGCAATGTCATCGGCCCGGTGCCGGCCGCAGCTATGCATGGACGTCAGGCTGACGACCGAGGCGATGAGCAGGGCCGAGGCCAGGAGAACATGCCAGCTGCGCTCCTTGCGGGTGAGCCGGAAAATGATCTCGGGCAGAAAGAAACAGACGATGATGATCCCGATCTGCAGGATCAGCACGACGTAGATATTGGAAAAAAGCCTGGCTGCAAACATAGTTCACCCGAAATATCCGCTCGCGGAGTTTTCAGCCTCTTCCTCGGTGCCTACCATAAAAAAAGCGTAGAGTCTTGTCGAGTCCGCAACGACAGTTCTGGACCCGGGTCAGCCTGGATGGTCGACGGGCTCCAAGGCGTATGGCAGTCCATCCCGCCGAGGAGCAGACACACGCAGGCCGTCAGCGATGCGGACACCTGGTCCATCGCCGCCATCGGCTCCGGGTCTGCCAAAACGCACGGTCACGCGTCGGCAACAGCGCTGTCGGTTTACCCTGCGTGGCGCAGCATCAACCCGACATCATGGGACTGAAACGCCGCGCCGGGCATGACCTCGTCGGCGTCGTCGCAGACCTGTTCTGAAAAAGAGCTGCTCTCGCAGTACAGTACGCGTTCGCGCGCGACCAGGCGTTTCAGTCGTTCTCTGGCGGTTTGCGCACTGGATCCGGTGTTGCGGAAGCGGTAGAATTCGAAAAATCTCATGTTCGCACCTTGCTGAACAGGCGGGCGAAAAAGCCGCGCCTGGGTGGAGTGAGAAAACGGAACGGCGTATCCTCTCCCAAAAATCGAGCCACGGTATCGGCATAGGCCTTGCCCGCGTCGCTGCTCTCGTCGTAGATTACCGGCCGGCCTGAATTCGAGGCCCGCAATACGGCCCCGGACTCGGGAATGACGCCGAGCACCGGGATGGACAAAATATCGGCTACGTCGTCGAGGCTGAGCATCTCGCCGCGCTGGACCCGTTCGGCATCGTATCGCGAAAGCAGCAGGTGGCAGGAAACCGGTGGTCCGCCGTTTTCGGCGTGACGGGAGCGGCTGGAAATCAGCCCGATTACCCGGTCCGCGTCGCGTACGGACGAGACTTCCGGATTGGCGACAACAAGGGCTACGTCCGCGTTGTACATGGCCATGAACGCCCCGCGCTCGATTCCGGCCGGCGAGTCGCAGACGATGAAGTCGAAACGATCGCGCAATGCGTCGATGATCCGTTCCACACCCTCGGGCGTGAGCGAATCCTTGTCCCGCGTCTGCGACGCGGGGAGCAGATACAGCTTCTCCGCCCGGGCGTCCTGGATCAAGGCCTGCTCCAGGGGCGCTTCCCCGTTGATGACGTTGATGAAGTCATAGACTACGCGTCGCTCGCAGCCCATGATCAAATCCAGATTGCGCAAACCGATGTCAAAATCGATGACCACGGTTTTATGTCCGCGCAACGCCAATCCCGTGGCAAAGGCCGCGCTTGTCGTGGTCTTGCCCACGCCGCCTTTTCCTGACGCCACCACGATGATCTGTGCCACTCTCCTCCCTCCGTGCCTGGTCCGGAGTCCTGCCGGATCAGGCAACCACGTCGACGATCAGCCGTTCATCCGCAAGTCGCACCTGTGCCGCCCGATTCAGCATGGCCGGGTCCTGATGCTCGAAAGTCCGGTAGACGCCGGCAATGGACAACAACTCCGCATGCATTTGCTGACAGAAAATCCGGGCACTTCGGTTGCCCTGTGCCCCGGCCATGGCCCGGCCGCGCAAGGGCCCGTACACGTGAATCGAGCCGTCGGCGATGGCCTCCGCGCCCGAGTTGACTGCCCCGAACACAATGAGATCCCGGTCCCGCGCATACACCCGTTGTCCCGAGCGTACGGTCGGTACAACCTGCGGCTCCGACACCGCCTCTTCGGCCTTCTCCATTCTTCCGGAGCGGGTAAACGGCATCCCGTCCTTCCAGGGTACCAGTCCCAATGCACGCGCTGTCGTCTCCTGGCCCGAGACCGCGCCCTGCACGTAGACCGGTACGGCGTCCTTTTCCCGCAACAGCGCAACCACGCGCTCCAGATCCAGCGCCGAACCGCCTCTTGATGCGCCGGACAGATCGATCAGAAACAACGTATGCCGAAAGAAATCCGGCGAGGCCTGCAATCTGGCGCCCAGTTCCTCGATGATCAGATTCTGGTCGGGCGACTGCACCCGCAGCACAGTGATGGGGACGGTGCGACCTGTCAGTGAGAGCGAAACCACTATCGACTGCCCCTGCGTTTGCCATGTTGCCATCCGCCGTCGGCTCAGCCTGACTGCCGGGAATCAGCCCGCGGTGCATCGAAGGGCTGCGCGCCCCGCGTGCGGGATATCGGCTGCCGTTGCCAACGCCTGATACCCGAAAGAGGGCTCCGACGCAATAAAAATCTAAAAAATTTTAATAGAAATGTGCAAGAGAGTTGAGAATAATTCGTGATTCTTGAATGTTCTCAGTCGCCCTTGTCCTCCTGCAATGGAACCGGTGCGCCGGTCGCTCGGTGTGGACATGGCGTGCATGACCCTGCCTGTGCATGGCTGTGGGGCTGCGTAAAACGCCGTACAACGCGACGTGGTGTAGTCGGGTGTGGCGAGATGCATTTTTTTTTCGATCGATACGGGCAAATCGGACTTGCGCATTCCAGAATCGTGCTTATTATGAAAAACGATTAAGGACGCTTTTCCTCTGATACGGCCATGGGCAGGCCATGTGAAAACGCCCGGGGAGCGGACGTGAGCAGCCAGGGAATCCCCCCTCTTTTGCTGGCAGGTTTTTCGGCCTATGCCGCGCAGGCAGAGGCGGGAAAATGTATTGCCTCACGAACAGACGATGCCCGACCGCCCTCTCCGCCCACGACCGCGCTGGCGGTTCGTGAATCTCCCCCACCGGCTGCCGGAGAAGCGGAACGTGCCCGTGGCTTCGGCTTCCGTCTGGGCAAGCTGTCCGTCAGCGTCGAAACGGAAGAACCCGCGCTCGATGTGGGGACGATCGCCCGTGTGGCGCTGGAACGCTTCGACCGCGTCAACAAGGATGCGTTTTCGAGCGAGCTTGAAATTGCCCAACTGAGGGAAAGTCTGGCTCCCCAAACGGAAATTTCCGCCGACCTGGAGCAACAGGGACCAACTCTTCCGCCCCGTCAGGGTGCCAGACTCTACGCGGAAGCCGAGAGTTCCCAGTTCTACGCGCAATTCAGGCCAGGAACGCTTCTGGGCGTTATTTGAATATGGATCCAATGGCCGTTCCCAAGCTCTGCGCGGTAGCTCCTTTCCCGCATGGCTGCTTGAACCGCGGCGGCAGGCCAAGCGCAGTCGGGTCCAGGCCATCGTCGAGTGCTCGGTGTGCGGCGTTTCCATGCAACGTGTCGATAAACTGGTGCAACCACTTGGTCTCACGGTGATTTCCAAGTCTCAGGTATCGGAAATGGCCAAGGAGTTGGAACTCGCGGTTGAAGCGTTCCGCTCGCGGCCGCTGAACCAGGGGCCGTACTCCTCCCTGTGGCTGGACTCGCTGGCGTAGCGCTTTCTCGGCAAAACTCATGGCTGTTCACCCCTTCCGTTTACGGGGTTTACGGGGTTTACGGCGTACGTCGTGCTCGGCCTTCGCCCTCGGCCACGTCGGTTTTCATCCTGCTCGATGGCGATGAGGCAGGACCGGGCCAACAGCGTTTCCAAGCCGGCCTGAACGCTCTCCATGGTGGGATACCTCGACTGGACTGCTCTCAGGGCGTCTCTGCAGGTGAACGTGGCCACGTTCGCCCGCGTCAACCATGCGAGAATTGCCTTTGCGCACGCTTGCGACGGGTCCGCCCCCATGAACGAGTAGGCGGCCTTGGCGTGCTCAGACAGCGTTGCAGCCAATGACAACGCGGATTCTACGGTCGCGAGGTCGATAGCATCCCGATGGTCTCCGCCCTGGCAGATGTGGAGTAGGCCGGCCAGCCGGACCGCCTTCCCTGGAAGTTTCCCGCCAAAGTCGGTCATATCCCCAAACTCACCGCCGGGCCGGTTCGTTCCGTTCGTTCGTGGGCGTCGGAGTTTCCAAGATGGAGTGCAACAGACGCCCCCATGATGATGCCGCCGTGAAGGGGACCAGTTCCGGCTCCGCGTCACGGAATCCCAGCAGACTTTCCGGAATGACGTAAAGGAAGCGCCCGACAAGACCATGCCCACGGAATGCAGCGGTTCCGGCAAAACCTTGTACAACGCTGGGTTGCGGTGAAATGACCATCGTCAACAGCAGATGCCGCAGACAAACGGCGTTCCGCCCGCGTCGGTCAACCATGCATGACTCGCCACTGTAAGCCTTGAGGTAGATGTCCAGGTTCGGGATACCATTGCTATATCGCCCCCCGATGGTATCGAAGATGCCGCCCTCGGCCTGCAATATGCCAAGGGACTCCCCATGCATGGACAACTTCTCGGCCAGGGCTTCCGGCGTCACGTCGTCAATCAGCAACCGGGGCCTTGCCGGAATCTCGGGCAGCTCCCGCTCAAGTTCTTTGATCTCTTCGGTGATAGCCCGACGCTGGTCTTTGTCAGCGGCCCTTGCCGCTTTGGTGCGCTTGATAGTCACGGGCCTCCCGAAGGGATATCTCGGGATACGTACCAAGAGAAAGCCGGTTCTCTTTCCCGTTGAACCAGTAGCGCAACCGCCACCACTTACCCCCTGAAGGCGATACCTCCAGGTAAAGACCTCGATCATCTTTCAACCGGACAACGTTCTTGCCCGGCTTGGTGTTCCTCACTTGGATGTCGGTCAATGGCATGTGATCACCAACCGCTGAAATGCTCGCTACGCCTGGACTCAGGAGTTGTCCGGTGCAAGAGACCGGATAACTCAGAGTTGTCCGGTCTCTTGTCCAGTGTTATCCGGGATGTCCCAGGACAATAATGGACAAGGCTGGACTGTCAATGACTGTCATTTAGCTGTTTTAATTGGGATTTTAGACTTGGCTGGGCGGGCTTGGACTAAGGTTTGGCGGAGGGAGAGGGATTTGAACCCCCGGACGGGTTACCCCGTCAGTGGTTTTCAAGACCACCGCCTTAAGCCACTCGGCCATCCCTCCGCGACGGTGCTTATGGTAAGCAGAAATGAAGAAAAAGAAAAGCGCGACGTTGGGGGGGCAGAGGGGGCGCGTGGTTTATGGTATCGGGTCTGCGCCGCGGCGCAGCAGCCAGGCTGCGCACTCGATATTCGATTCCAGAATCCGGCACTCCTCGGCCTGGGTCTCGATATACGCGGCAAGCTCGGCCCGAAGTTCGGGATGCTCCTGCGCCAGCTCGGCGGCGCGGCGTTCCAGCCGTTCGGTATACAGGCGATTCTGCTCTTGCTGGGCCGCGGGCGGGTGGATGCGTTCGGCAAGGATGCTGTCTCCGCGGGCGGTGAGCTTCGCCAGCGTAGCCGAGCGCTGATTGAGCGTGGCGTAGCCGTGGAAGCTGACGGTCGCGTCCAGGGCATAGCCGTCGTCCACGCAGATGAGACCTCCTGGCCGTACGCAACGGCGCAGTGCGGTCATGGTCTCGTCGAGCGCGCCCAGGGCCTCGCCCACGGCGACGTAGAGGACGATATCCCAGGCGCCGCCTCGCTGGGTTACGGCTGCCAGGTCGGCCACGTGAAAGCGGCAACGTTCGTCGAGTCCGGCGACCGCGGCACGGCGCTGCGCCTCTGCCACAAAGGGGGCGAAGCCGTCGAAGCCGGTGACGCCGGCCACGCAATCGGGGAAGGCCCGGGCCACGGCCAGGCTCACAGCCCCTTTGCCGCATCCGAGGTCCAGCACCTGCGCCGACGGCGGCAAATCCGCCTGGCGCAGCAGCGAAACGACCTCGTCGGGGGCACCGCCCAGGGCGAAGAAGTCTTGCAACAGGAAATCGAGATGGGGCAGGAGCTTCAGGCTGACATTGAAGCAGGAGGCCAGCGCGGCGTCGTCAGGTCGGGGGAAGGAGTCGTCGTGCCCGGTGCGTGGCATGAGGGGCCTCATTGGCCAGATGCGTTTTCGGTATATCGCGGCGACCGCTTCAGGCCGATCCGGGCAGGGCAGGGGGCCTGCACCGGGTAACGCCCGCGCCGGTGATACCGGCGCGGGCGTGGCATTTACTGGAGTATCTTGTCGTTGACCATTTCCAGGGTCGCGGTTTCGCGCAGACTTTCGATCATGGCCTGGAACAGTTCGTTGCGTTTTCCTTGGAGGATGTATTGCATCCAGCGGCCCTTGTCCCGGTCCCACTGCTCGGCGGCAGGCGGGATGCGCTCCTGAACCCGGGCGATGATGCAGGCGTCGTCCGTGACGTAATTTTTGGGCAACCAGGTGTCCATTTGCGTGGCGAATGCGTCCTTGGGGAGTTCCAGGTTGTAGCCCAGGTTGGGGATGAAGCCCTGTCGCCCGAAGGGGTCGCTGGTATTCATCCTGGCCTTGAATTCGTCGGGGAGCTTGCCGTCCTTAGCAGCGGCCAGCAGTTCGTCGGCCTTCTGCTGCGCGCGCTGCATGGCCTTCTCATGCTTGATCGACTCCACGATTCGGGTCTGGACCTGCTCCAGGGTCTGGTATTCCTCGGGCTTGACGGCAATGACCTTGGCCAGCATGTAGCCGTCGGTCAATGGCAGGGGTGAGTCCGTGACCTGTCCGCTGCGCATGGCGAAGAGGTCGTCGAGCACCTGGGCCTCGATGCCGAAGAGCTTTCCGGCCTGGTCCTTGGAGAATTCCTCGCTGCGGTGCAGCTCCATGGTGAAGGTCTCGGCCACCTTGGGCAGATCGGTGCCGGTAATGACCTGCTCGGTGGCGGAGTCGACCGTATCGGCGAGCGTATCGGCGGCGATGTCCTCGGCCAGGCGCTTGCGGATTTCCTCTTTGACCTCGGCCAGGGGCTTGACGCCCTCTGGCTTGCGTTCTTCGATAAGCAGAATATGCCAGCCAAAGGGAGTCTGGATCGGATCGCCGAGCTTTCCGGGCTCCAGGGCGAAGGCGAGGGTTTCGAATTCCTCGACCATCTGCCCGCGTCCGAACCAGCCCAGCTCGCCGCCCTGCTCCTTGCTGCCCGTATCGTCGGAGGCCTCTTTGGCCACGGCGGCGAAGTCCTCGCCGGCCTGGATGCGCGCCTTCAGGGCATCGATTTTTTCCCGGCCTTTCTGCACGTCCGCGTCCGTGGGATTCTGGGGCAGACGGACCAGGATATGGCGACCGCGCACCTGCTCCTCCTGCGTGAACTCGTTCGAATTGGCCTCGTAAAACCCGGCAATGGCCTCGTCGGCGACCTTGGCCTTGGCGGCCAGGGCTGCCGGCGTGAACAGCAGATATTCGATCTGCAGGCGGGCGGGAACCTTGAACGTTTCCTTCCGCTCGTCGTAGAAGGCGCGTATCTCCTCGGGCGTCGGGGTGATGGTGTCGGCGAATTCCGAGGCCTTGAGCTTCAGGTAGGCGATCTTGAGCTGTTCGCCCGCGAAGTCATACATCACGCGGGCCTCGGCCTCGCTGATGCGGGCCGGAAGGCCGGTGTATTCCTGGAGCTTGCGCATGACCACGGAGAACTCCATGTCCTGCTCGAATTCCCCGGTGCTGATGCTCTGATTGGCCAGGATGCGGCGGTATATCTCGGGGTCGAAGCGCTTGTTCTCCCCCTGGAAGGCGGGGATCAAGCTGATTTCCTTGCGGACCTCGAAGGGCGAGGCGGTGATGTTGAGCCGTTTCGCCTCGGCCCGGAGGAGCTTGTCGTTGATGATCTGACTGAAGACCTGGCGTTTGAGTTCGGGCTCGTTCAGGTCCTCCGGTTTGAGATTGGGGCGCGTGCGGCGCAGATTTTCCAAAAACCGGTCATAGGCTTTTCCGAATTCCTGAATCGGAATCGGCTCGTCGTTGACGTAGGCCAGCACCGTAACCTGGTCGCCCTGTTGCGTTCCCACGCCCCAGAAAACGAAGACGACGATGATCAAGCCGAACAGGACTTTGATTCCCCAGGATTCGGCACTTTTTCGGATGGCGTCTAGCATGGCTGCTCCATTGGTTCGACGACGGAAATTCAGGCTCGTCTGCTGCGTACAAAATTCAACAGACCGCCAGCTTGAATAATGGCAAGTTCATGTTCCGTCAAATCATTTGTGACCGGAACAGGATTGGCGCCGCTGACGGCCATGTCCACGACGCCGCCGGGGGTGATGTCCCTGGCCGGGATGGCTACGCTGTCGCCCTGCTGCAGGCGGTCGTAGTCCTCAGGGCTGACCAGCAGCAGTGGCAGGATGCCGAGGTTGACGAGATTGGCCCGATGGATCCGGGCCATGGACTTGGCGACCACCGCCGCGACGCCCAGATGGCGGGGGCCCAGTGCGGCGTGTTCGCGGCTCGATCCCTGCCCGTAGTTTTCGCCGCCAAGGATGATGCCCGCGGGATACCCGGAGGCGGCCCTGATCCGTTTGACGAAGGTATCATCCACGCGGTTGAAGATGTATTCGCTGATTGCCGGGATGTTCGAGCGCAGGGCGGTGATCTGCGCCCCGGCCGGCAGAATGTGGTCCGTCGTGATGTTGTCCCCGGTCTTGAGCTGGACGGTGGTGGCGATTTCTTCCGGCAGCGGCAGGAACTGCTCGAGCGCGACG
>CAZGAH010000040.1:29912-36706 GCA_964523295.1 uncultured Desulfovibrionaceae bacterium
CCAGATAGACCTGGGCGTCCTGGGTGCCGCTGCGGCCTTCGAAATTGCGGTTGAAGGTCCGGGCGCTCACCCCGGCCGAGACCGGCGAACCGCCCATGCCGATGCAGGGGCCGCACGTGCATTCTAGCAGGCGCGCGCCCGAGTCGAGTATCGCGTCCAGCATTCCGCCGGCAACGAGCATTTTCAGCACCTGTCTGGAGCCCGGGGAGACGAGCACGTCGGTTGCGGGGTTGACGGTCTGGCCCTGAAAGACCTCCGCCACGGCGGCCAGGTCGGCATAGGAGGAGTTGGTGCAGGAGCCGATGGCGACCTGATCGACCTTCATACCGGCCAGCTGGGCCACAGGCACGACGCGGTCCGGCATGTGCGGCTGCGCGGCCAGCGGGACCAGTGTGGACAGATCAATGCGAATCTCGTCGTCGTACGTGGCGTCCGCGTCGGCCTGAAGCGGCTCGTAGTCGTCGGGCCGGCCCATGGCGGTAAGGAAGGCCTCGGTCTGCGCGTCGCTGGGAAAAACCGAGGTCGTGGCCCCGAGTTCGGCGCCCATGTTGGTGATGGTGGCCCGCTCGGGCACGGACAGGGTGGCCACGCCCGGTCCTGCGTATTCCATGACCTTGCCCACGCCGCCCTTGACCGAGAGCAGGCCCAGCAGATGGAGGATGATGTCCTTGGCCGCGGCCCAGCCGGTCAGGGCGCCCTCCAGCCAGACCCGGACGACCTTGGGCATGGACAGGGTGTAGGGTTCGCCGGCCATAGCCAGGGCCACGGACAGACCGCCCGCGCCGATGGCCAGGGAGCCGACGCCGCCGGCCGTGGGTGTGTGACTGTCCGAGCCGATGAGCGTCCTGCCGGGGCGGGCGAAGTTTTCCAGATGCAGCTGATGGCAGATGCCCGTCCCTGGCGGGGAAAAGATCATGCCGTATTTTCTGGCCACGCTGCGCAGGTAACGGTGGTCGTCGGGGTTGCGAAAGCCCATCTGCAGGGTGTTGTGGTCCACGTAGCTGACCGACAACTCGGTCCTGACCCGGTCCACGCCCAGGGCCTCGAACTGGAGGAAGGCCATGGTGCCGGTGGCGTCCTGGGTCAGGGTCTGGTCGATCGCAAGGCGGATCTCGGAACCCGGGGTCATCTCGCCGTCGACAAGGTGGGCGGCGATGATCTTCTGCGTGAGGTTCATGGACATGCTCGGTCTCCTTGAGGGGCGCCGCGCGCGGGCGGCAAGGGAAGTCGAATGGCGGATCAGCAGACGTCAGGGCGGCGTTTGGCCTCGTGCGCCGCGAAGAGTCGTTCGTCGTCCAGGGCCATCCGCATCCGCTTGATTCGGTTGCGGACCATGATCATCTCGGTTTCCTTGGCCAGCTTGGCCGTCTGCGCCTTGAATATCTCGGCGGCGAAGCACTTGCCCGCTGCGGTGTCTTCCGTGGCGCGAAGCTCTTTCACCTTGCGCACGAGCAGGTCGAGCTCGACCGCGAGGCCGTCCAGCTGGACCTGCAGGGATTCGGGGGTGTCGAGTTCATGGGATGCGGATTCGGCGTCGTGTCTGTTTTCCATCATCGTTCGTTTCCTGGGTGGGCTTGGGCCCGAGGTCTCGGACCGGACCGGGGAGACGGTTGTAAAGGGACCAGAACCATGGGAGCAGCTCGGACAGACTGCCCGGGTTGGCCAAGGCGTCGCCCGGCCGGGCCAGCGCGGCCAGGGCGTAGATCATGGACCACGTCGGGCCCGGGCTGGGCCAGGGGGCGAGCCCCTCACGCTCAAGGCGCTCGGCCGCAGCCTGGACGACTGCCCGGCCGCCCTCGACCTGCGTTTCGAAGTCGAGACGATCAATGAGCTCCGTTCCGGTCTGGCAAGCCTCGGTGGTCGGGTCAAAGGGCGCCAGCGTGGCCGGAACGCCCCGGCCGGCCAGAGCCGCGGCAAGCGCCAAAGCCAATGGCAGATACTCGGGATACTCGCTGAAGTCCAGCATCGGCGACCCACTTGGCGCGCCAGCGGCCGCGGCGAGGCCCTCGGGGGTGACATTCACCTCCAGGCCGGCGGCCCGGAGCAGCGCGAGGCCGGCGGCGTGTTGCGTCGAATCGGCAGGCCAGGCGCAGCGCAGGGCCACGCGGCTCTCGGGCTCGGGCCGGAAGGCGGGCATGGCCAGCAGCAGCGCCGAGAGAACCGGGTCCGGGCCGATCTCGGTCTGCTTCGGCAGTCTGACTGGCCCGGCCGGGACGACCAGTCGGTCGGATTCGAGCTGCGCGTCGATGCGCGCCAGTCGCAGCATGCGGATGGCCGGGGCCAGCGCCGCGCCCAGGATGCTGTCGCCAGGCCAGCGCAGGGTCAGGCCGCGCGGGTAGGATGGCGCAGCCACGGCGAAGGCAAGGGCCAGCTCCGGGGGCGCGTCCGCGGCCAGGAAAATTTCGTCAGGCGCGACGCCCGAGCACTCGATCCGGGCTGGCAGCCCCGTGCCCTTTGGCGCGACCGAGGCCATGCGCGCTCCGAGCTGCGGCGCAAGACGCTTGAGCGCCGAGAGGTCGGCGTTCTTGAGCGCGGCCGATCCTGTGAGGCGCATGGCGGCCGGGCCGGCTGCGGCAAGGGCCAGGATCAGGCAGCAGTTGAGCAGGTCCTGGCCAATGAAGACGGCATGGCCGTGTGGTTCAAGGACGGAGGAGGTCTTGGCCCAGGCCGGCGCGGCTGGAGCGGGACATCTCCTGGAGCGCGTTGAAGATGGATCGCCAGAGCTTGGGGTCGAGGCCGGTCTTGGCGGTGGCGGCTTCCCAGGCTTGGCGGAGATGCTTTTCTCGCTCGGCGTCGGAGCGAGCGTCAGCCTGCGACTTGGCGGCGCGTCTGGCCTTGGCGACGAGGGAAGTTCGCTTGGCGAGGAGCGCGACGATCTGTTCGTCGAGCCCGACGATTTCCTGGGCGAAGGTGGGGCGTTGGCGTGTATTGTCTTGCATTTTTTGGGGGGGGTGCGCCGGGGGGCCGGCGGCGAGCATGGCCGCGAGAGCGGTCGAGGGAAAAAAAGGGAGATGGCGCGAGGCCATCTCCCTTTGCAGTCACGTCAGGCGCGAACCATGGCTACATGGCCGAGCCGGAAGCCGCCTTCTGCATCTTGACCTCGACCTTCTCGGTCAGGCCTTCGTAGTAGGCGCGCAGGATGGTGAGGACCTCTTCGCGACCGAAGTGATCCGGAACCTCGGCGCCTTCAGACAGGGCCTTGCGCAGCTTGGTGCCGGAGAGGATGACGCGGTCGTCCTTGCTGTGGGGGCAGGTGCGCAGGGAGGCCATGCCGTCGCACTTGAAGCAGTAGAAGGTCCAGTCGATCTTGAGGGGCATGCAGTGCAGGGCCTTGCCAGGCTCGACTTCGCAGCGCTCGGCCTCGGAGGCGTAGGGGATGCGGTCGAAGATTTCCTGGGCCTCGAACATGCCGTAGAAGTCGCCCACGCCAGCGTGGTCGCGGCCGATGATCATCTTGGAGACGCCATAGTTCTGGCGGAACGTGGCGTGGAGCAGGGCCTCGCGGGGACCAGCGTAGCGCATGTCGAGAGGGTAGCCGCCCTGGACGACGTTGTCAGCCACGAAGTAGTCCTTGACCAGGGTGTCGATGCACTTGACGCGGACTTCGGCCGGGATGTCGCCAGGCTTCAGGTTGCCGATCAGGGAGTGAATGATGACGCCGTCGCAGACTTCGATGGCGATTTTGCACAGGTACTCGTGGGAGCGGTGCATGGGGTTGCGCAGCTGCAGCGCGGCGATGTCAGACCAGCCCTTTTCCTCGAAGATCTTGCGGGTCTCGGCCGGGCGCAGATAGACGTCTTTGTACTTGGTGGGGTACTCGGCCTCGCTGAGGACCAGGACCGGGCCAGCCAGGCAGATGGCCTTGCGGTTCATGACCATCTGGACGCCGGGGTGGTCGGCCAGAGCGACCTTCATGAAGTCGCCCTTGCTGTCTTCGCCAGCGCCCTTGTAGACGGTCTCGCATTCCCAGATCTTCTCGGCTTCGGTCAGCTCGAAAATCTCGGCGACCTTCATGGTGCCCATGGTTTCGCCATTGGAGACCAGCGCGATGTCGTCGCCAGCCTTGATGTCGGCGTCCTTGTCGCAGCCCATCATAACCGGCACGGGCCAGAAGGTGCCGTCGGTCAGGGTGAACTTCTCGCAGACGCTCTTCCAGTCAGCCTTGCCCATGAAGCCGTCCAGCGGGCTGAAGCCGCCGATGCCGATCATGATCAGATCGCCCTTCTCCTGAGGAGTGACCTCGAGTTGCTTGAGGCCGGCGGCCCGTTTCAGTTCAGCTTCGCGGGCAGCGCCTTCGAGCAGGCGAATGACCAGACCTTTGCCGCCATGGGGGGGAACCAGACTAGACATGTGGATGTCTCCTTCAAAATGGTTTTCGTTGCGTTGCCTAGGAAACGTCGCCGTGACCTGTCGGAGTCGAGCAGTCTTTCCGGAGGCGACGCAAAGGAGCGCGCGGGGAAAGACCAGAATATCCCGGGAAGGCGTGTGGCGTTGGAATGGGGCATATAGTGAAAAAATGCACGAACTGTCAAGGGAAGAATCGCGTTCGTGTAATCAATTGAAATATGTTGCGAAAGAGGCGCGGACTATCAGGGCTCCCGCCCGTGCGAGGTTGAGGACGGCCCGACCATGCGAAAAAGAACGGGCCAAAGGGCGCTGGGCTCCTGAAAGTCGATGGTCGGGGCGAGGGTCAGGAGGGCGTCGGCGGTTTATGTGTCAATATGAATCATGGCCACGAACAGATACGCCCGCGCTTAGCCGTCTGTCAATGCGGGAGTTTTGCGTGGCGAGTTGTCGAACGCAAATATTTCCCCAGGAGGCCTTGCCTCGGGCATGGAAAGGGGGTATGGAGCCTTTGTCGCGCGCTGGAGTGGGGATGTGGCCGGAGTCGTTGGTCATCGGCGCGAGGTGGTCGGTCTCAGACTTTGTTCAAAAAATGCGCAAAGTGTCTTGACAGCGAGCAGCGAGCTTGTTAAAAATCGCGCAAGCTTGCTGGTTGGAGCGGCGCATCAGCTTCAACCCCTCGAAATCATCTGAGAAAGGCGTGGATTGAAATCACTGTGAAGAGCATGAACGCATCGGTAGTCAGACTCGGCCCCAGAGGGCGCGAGGAGAGCGGAGGAAGCTGCTCCGCTGGGCTTCTCGCTTCGGGGTCTTGTTGGCGACTGTCCGGGGCGGACGGACGTCCATCAGGCAGCCAGCCAGCGTGGCGCCAGTGCGGGCATGACGTCCAGGTTGTGTGAGAAGGCGGAGGGGCTTGTTGCTTCTCTGCTTTTTTTATCCATCGGCATCGATGGTTTGCGTTTGAGTGGCCGATTGATGGTTAGTAACCCCAATCAATGATGTGGAGGAACAAGGTATGCCAACTTTTGTTGACCCGGCAAAGTGCGATGGCTGCAAAGGCGGCGAGAAGACCGCGTGCATGTACATCTGCCCCAATGACTTGATGATTCTGGATCCGGAGGAGATGAAGGCCTACAACCAGGAGCCCGACGCCTGTTGGGAATGTTACTCCTGCGTGAAGATCTGTCCCCAGGGCGCCATCAGCGCCCGCCCGTATGCTGACTTCGCGCCCATGGGCGGCACCTGCATCCCGCTGCGCGGTTCTGAAGACATCATGTGGACGGTCAAGTTCCGCAATGGCAACGTGAAGCGCTTCAAGTTCCCGATTCGGACCACCGCTGAAGGTTCCATCGACCCGTACTGCGGCGCCGAGGCCAGCTCCACCCTGGACGACGAGCTGCTTTTCAACGAGAAGGAGCTGCTCGCGCCCAAGGCCACCTCGATGAAGAAGCTCGAGGTCCAGGAAGCTGACAAGACCAAGACCGAAAAGGCCAGCGCTGTCTAAGCGAGCCTGTTCTCACGGCCTGTGGTGTTTTCAGAAGACGAAACCGTAAAGAAGCATTCTCAAGGAGAATAACGATGCCCAAGATTCCTGTGAAGGAAGCGCCTCGGGGTCTGGCCCTTGCCGAGCCCACGATCGAAGAAAAAGACGTTGACATCCTGCTTGTCGGCGGCGGCATGGGCTGCTGCGGCGCGGCTGTCGAGGTTATGGCCTGGGCCAAGAAGTTCGCCCCGGACCTGAACATCCTGATGCTGGACAAGGCCTCCCTGGAGCGCTCCGGGGCCGTCGCGCAGGGCCTCTCCGCCATCAACACCTACATTGGCAAGAACGATATTGACGACTACGTCCGCATGGTGCGCACCGACCTGATGCACTTGGTTCGTGAAGACCTGATCTTCGACCTGGGCCGTCACGTCGACAACTCCGTGCACCAGTTCGAGGAGTGGGGCCTGCCGCTGTGGGTCAAGGAAGACGGCCACAACCTGACTGGCGCCGAGGCCAAGGCCAAGGGCTTGGCTGTGCGCAACGGCGCTGACCCTGTCCGCTCCGGCCGCTGGCAGATCATGATCAACGGCGAGTCTTACAAGTGCATCGTGGCGGAAGCCGCGAAGAACGCCCTGGGCGAGTCCCGCATCCAGGAGCGCATCTTCATCGTGAAGCTGCTGCTCGACGCCAACACCCCGAACCGCATCGCCGGCGCTGTGGGCTTCAACCTGCGTGAAAACAAAGTGCACATCTACAAGGCCAACTGCATGCTGGTCGCCTGCGGCGGCGCTGTGAACGTGTACAAGCCCCGCTCCACTGGCGAGGGTATGGGCCGCGCCTGGTACCCGGTGTGGAACGCTGGCTCCACCTACACCATGTGCGCTCAGGTCGGCGCCGAGATGACCATGATGGAAAACCGGTTCGTCCCCGCCCGCTTCAAGGACGGTTACGGTCCGGTCGGCGC
>CAZGAH010000041.1:0-36101 GCA_964523295.1 uncultured Desulfovibrionaceae bacterium
CCCATCCGCTCATGTCATTGTTCGCCAGGATCGCAGGAGGTGAACCATGGAGAGCAGGCAGAGAGTCAAGAGGGGGGGAGCGGGTCGCGTTTTGGCGCGCACATGTCGAAGCGTGGCGGGCAAGCGGCGTAAGTCAGTCGCGGTATAGTCGTGAACAGGGTATCAGGCAAAGTGGTCTCAGCTACTGGATTCGTCGGGTCAAGACACCCGGATCGAGAACACGATTCGTCCGTTTGCGACTGGCCGTAAGAACTGGCTGTTTCCCGGTTCGCCGCGCGGGGCCGAGGGCAGCGCCGCTTTCTATAGCGCCATCGAGACGTGCAAAGCCAACGGCATCGATCCCTACGCGTACCTGCGCCTGCTCTTCGAGCGCCTGCCATCCGCAGACAACCGAGGCGCGCAAAGCCCTTTTTTTCCGCAATACCTGCACCGAAAACACCTCACTACAAACTTCAATCCGACGACTCATAGCAGAGTGAAATGCCCCTTGGAAGACGGGGGTGATTTGGCGCTTACTGTCTTACGAACAAATCTTTCAGCAGGCCTGTCTGATTCAGCTCAGCACTTCGTGCTGGGTGGGATCAAAGCCACTGAACGGAGGCATCATGCGCGAACTCGGCGACAGTGGCTGTTGCCGCATTTATGTGGGAGATGGGGAAGAAAAGTTGCCGAAAGGAAAAAGGGGCTACCGACTTTCGCCGGTAACCCCTTAATTTTCCTGGTGGGCCATGAAAGACTCGAACTTTCAACCAACGGATTAAGAGTCCGCTGCTCTACCAATTGAGCTAATAGCCCCTAACCGTCGAAATTGGTACCTTGACCTTCGTCGTATGTCAAGGTTTTTTTCAAAATCTGAGATTTTGAGTAGGCCTGATGATGGTAACATGGATGCCGGGGAGATCAGCCAAGGGGCGGGCGGGGGGGGCTGGGCGGTCAGGTGTTGTCGGAAGCGGGGCATTTTTACAAAGGTCTCGAAGAGCACTGGGCGAAAGCCGAAGCGGGCATGCCAGTCGCCGGGGAGGCGTCGGGAGGCGAGGCTGAAGAGCTTGGAGCGCACCTACGGGAAAATGAGGAAACGGGCGTTATTGACGATGAGCTGGAAACGAGCTTGGCGTCGGGGTGCCGTCCAGCCGATGAACTCGCCGCGTGACGAGGTCTTCCAGGCGGCGACCCCGCGGCGCCCCCGAAGCCCGGCAACGCAAGCAGGCCTTCTTCGAACCCCGCGAAATAGCGCTATTGCGCGCCGGGCAGTGGCCGGTACCCCAGATAAGGACAACGGTCGATGAACTCCTTCCACAAGCGTGAATCTTGCCCGGTCGAATACCTGATTTGTCCGGCCAGACCTGCTCCGAATTTCAGGATCAGAGAGAAATCTTGACATCCACCTCTGTCAACGCGCATGATTTTTTGAATGTCGCCTTGCGAACAGCTCGATGCCATGGACTTGATCCAGGTGCCGACGAACATGCCTGGCCTTGCGGCAATCAGGACGGGATCAGGGGTCGCACGGGCGGAACTGCTTTTCGGACGGCCTGGAGGGTAGCGACGACGCTGCCTGTACAGGCTGAGTTCCTTGGGCCGCTTTGGACTTTTTCTCGGAAAAAACTATGCTTGGCGACGAATTCAATCCATTCCGACAACTGGACAAGTCCCGGCTTCCCAAGGACACGGACGAAAAGCAGCGCCTGCGGCGTCAAGCCGCGGCAAAGAAGCCTTCTCCGCCGCCGCCGGTGCCGGCAACGGACGACGAACAGGGGCTGTTTCAGGACGCCATGCGCGGTGTGAATCCCTTGCCCGGACAACACAGCGGCGCGGCAACGAACAAAAAACCGACGCCGACGCCAGCTACGGCGCAGGATGATGCGCTCGCGCGCGCGCAGCTTCTGGACATCGTGCAGGGCAAGGTGGAATTCGCGTTGACGCACACGGATGAATACCAACAAGGCCACGTGTGCGGCCTGTCACCCAAGATAATCGCCAGATTTCGCACCGGCTGGTATAATCCGGAGGCGCATCTCGATCTGCATGGGCAGAACGTGGAGCAGGCCTGTTCACAACTGATGCACTTCATCAAGGACAGCTATCTCCGGGACCTCCGCTGCGTGCTCGTCATACCCGGCCGGGGGCGCAATTCGCCCGAGGGGCAGGGTATTCTGCGCGAACGAGTGCAGGCCTGGCTGACGCGCGACCCGCTCAAGCGCGTGGTCCTGGCCTTTTGCACGGCCCTCCCGCGTCATGGCGGCGCAGGTGCGCTGTACGTGCTGCTGCGCAAGCGACGGGGCGAAGGCCGGATTCTCTGGGAACGCGGCCCCTTCGACGTTGACGACGATCTGGCTTGACGGCTTGCCTTGACGACGTTCGCCGCGGACGCGCTCCGTGGGCCGCCGCCCGCTCAGGGCGCGAAGGCCAGGGAGCTGAGTTCGGTTTTTCCGGCCAGGAGAGGGGCGACGCGGCTGCGCTCGGCTGCTGCGATGCGCAGACCCGAGGTCGTCAGCGGCTGAATCCCGGCATAGAGCAACAGCGCCCGGTCGATGAACGAGGCGTGGATGAGGCTGGCCAGTACGCGCGCCCGCCGTGGCCTGCCCCAGTTGTCCCACACCACGTCGAGCCGGAGCGTATGCGACTTGTCCGGCCCAGCGGTGATGATGTCGCCCGTATGGACGAGCGCTGCGGTTGTCTTGCGCGGGAGCACGCCGCAGTGGCGCGCCAGAAAGGTGCTGAAGCCCGGCTGAATGGCCAGGAAATAGAAGAGATCCAGCCGGCAGGCCAGCGAGCGCCCGGGAATGTTCAGGAGGTCCGGGGCCTGGCGATACTGTTCGGCCAGGACTTTTTGCATGGTGTTGAGCAGGTCGGTGTAGTCGATCATGCCGCGTTGTCCCCGCAGGGCGCGCTGCTGCCGGGCGGAGCAGAATGCCGGGCGCTGCGCGCGGATCAAATTTCGAATCGCTTCCGCGCCTGCTTCATGTGCCGTTTCATGATGAATTCCCAGAACATTTCCGACTCAACGAGCGCCGGGTTGATATCCAGGGATTTTTCCAGATACTCGAGGGCCTTTTTCATATCCCCCATCTCGTAATAGAGTCGCGCTATGTTGTGGAGCAGGTGTTCATCGCGAGGGCTGAGCTTCAATGCCCGTTTATAAATCTTGAGCGCGAGCTGCGGCAGTTTGTTTTTACGCAGGCCAATGCCAAACTCATTGAACATGTGCTTGTGCGGGGGGCGAAAATCGCCCTCCATGTCGACGACCTCCTCGAAGACCGCATGGGCGCGCTTGGTATTACCGTGCTTGAGATGCGTCAGGGCGATATCGAAGGCGATGCGCGCCGTGCGTTCGAGTTCCCGCCCTTTTTCATCGAGCGCCGCGGCCACGCGGACGCGCCGCTCGCGGCGGAGCTGGTCGGCGTCAAGGGTCAATCCCGCCACGGAGTCCGGGGGCACAGCCTCGGGCGTCGCAGGCTCTTCGATAGCCGCGGCTGTATCCGGTTCCGGAGTCGGCGCCGGGGCTTCCGAGGCAGGGGAGTCTACCGTGTCGGGAGCTATCGAGGCAGATTTTTTATCCGTGCCGGAAGGTCCCAGTGATTTGGGCCGTGCGGAGGCAATAAAGTAATCGGGTTCGAGTTTGTAGGCGCTTTCGAACTCCTTGATCGGCACCAGCCGTTTCGGCCCCGCGGGGACCAGCCGGGAGTTCAGCGCCTGGACCTGGACGCTGTCGGCACTGTATTCCCAGGCAGCCCAGAAGGCTTTATGTACGCTTTTCTTCCGCGTAGCGCCTGTGCCCAGATAACTGGTACGCTCGAGAGAATAAATCCCTTTCAGCTTGCGCTCGTCCATGGTTTGCGGGTCTCCGGCGCTGTCCCCCGCGACATGCGCAGTTGGAATACCCCCCATTGCGTTCACCCTAACCAGCGTTTGCGACGACGGTAATGTTTGACGTCCCGATAACTCTTCTTTGCGCCGCTGTGCGAAAGCCCGAGATAGAATTCCTGGACATCGGGATTGTTCAGCAGCTCGTCGGCCTTTCCGTCAAGCACGATGCGACCGTTTTCCATGATATAGCCCCGGGAGGCGATGCTCAGGGCCGCGCGTGCGTTCTGTTCCACCAGAAGGATGGTAACGCCCTCCTCCTGGTTGACCCGGTTGATGATGCCGAAAATCTCTTCCACGAGCAAGGGCGCAAGGCCGAGCGAGGGCTCATCGAGGAGCAGCAGCCGGGGCCGGGCCATGAGCGCGCGCCCGATGGCCAGCATCTGCTGCTCGCCGCCGGACATGTACCCGGCCAGTTGACGATGCCGCTCCTTGAGCCGCGGAAAGTAGGTATAGACGCGCTCGATGCTCCGCCCATGCTCTGAGCGCGGCCGGGTAAAGGCGCCGCAGCGCAGGTTTTCTTCCACGGTAAGGTCCTCGAAGACGCGCCGCCCTTCCATGACCTGAAAGATGCCGTCCCGAACGATTTGGTCCGGCGGGCGACGATGGAGGGGCTTGCCGTCAAAGAGGATCGCCCCCTCGGTCACCTCGCCGTCTTCGCCCAGGAGCAGGCCGGAAATGGCCTTGAGCGTGGTCGACTTGCCCGCGCCGTTCGCCCCGAGCAAGGCCGTAATCCGGCCCTCCTCGGCCCGCAGCGACAGGCCTTTCAACACGAGTACGACATCGTTGTATACGACTTCCACATTTTCAACGCTAAGCAAATCCACCGGCCCGGCTCCTTGGCTGCAATCTTGGCACCAGGCCCTCGGCCCGGACCTGTTCGAACATCTTTAACCCATTTTCTGCACATACTCAATGGGATACTGAGGCCTTGCAGGACCATTTCGTTCGCTGTCACATTGCAAGCCAGGATAGCCAGTTACAAATAACGCTGCACTCCCCTTCTGAAAACAAGTACAGACGTAGCGAAGCCCTATTGTTTGGAAGGTAACCATGCTAAATATTGAAGAATTTGAAGTTCAGACTGTTTCTGAAGAACAGCTCTTCCAGGATTTGATGCGGCAGCATCACTACTTGGGCTTTCTGCCAAAGATCGGCGAAACTCTTTGGTACGCGGCGTCCTGGAAAGACCAATGGGTTGCGCTCTCTTCATTTTCAGCTGCCGCACTGAAATGTTCGGCACGGGACAGCTGGATCGGTTGGGATTTTCGGCAAAAGTTTGACTATCTCGGGATGGCCCTTAACACCCGTCCGGCTGCGGTGGGCGTTTAGAACAAAATCGTCGTGGGTTTTTATCAGCTCACCATTGACAACAGCCGCCAGCAGCCTGTATCAATCAAGACGCGCGGGCAATTAGCTCAGGTGGATAGAGCGTCGGCCTCCGGAGCCGAAGGCCACAGGTTCGAGTCCTGTATTGCCCGCCAATGATTCATGGGTTCCGAAGCTAACGACTCACTTTCTGACTCTGCTACCGGTCGTTTCAATTCATGCCAAATTGGGTTTTGTCAGAACCAGGCAAGGCCGTCTTTTTGATTCAGACAAGTCAGAATACGGAAATTTGCAAATCACGAGCATACCGGGCCGCAGATTGTTGTCAGGCATTTATGCAGTTCCAGCATTCAGCGTGGTTGAAGCGCACAGAAGCGCAAGGTCTTCGTGCGTATCCAGAAGCATTTCCTTAAACATCTCGACATACTGCGGACTGACGTTTCCGGCCTCGATGTCTTCGAGCAGTTCGGCGTATGCAGCAAGAGTTCCGTCTTCAATCAGCACCAGCTCTAAGGGATGCGCTTTACTCGTGAAGTCTCGATACTTTTTAAAGCATTCAAGAAGATCGTCTATCTTTTTGTACCGATACAAAATGCTTATCAACGTCTCTAAAAAACCGACATCTTCTGGAGCCTTTGCAACAGCCCCTTGCGAAAACTTCAATGCCTGGGGCAAAAGGTTACACCTGCGCAACGTGCAGGCATAGTTGTAGAGTTGAGTTGCGGATTCTCCAGACGCCGCGATAGCTTTTTGATGGTTTTCATGCATAGCGGCAAGATCTCCGATAGCAGCGGACAGCACGCCGAGTACGGCATAGACCTGCGGCGGGTCAACCCGCTTGAATTTTTCTGCCTGTGATCGGTATCGAAGAATAGCAAACTCCGGCAACTCGATTCTTTTTCGCTGGTGCGGCGTCCATGCGCCAACGGTATGCCACTGGTGGCCAGTGTCAAGACTCTGATTGTGTATTTCCGCCAGGTATCTCCCGGGCCTTATGATGGAAATCGTAAGGCGCTTTGCTGTTTGGGGGATGGCAACTCCACACTATCCTCCAACCTTTTCAAACGACCTTGAAGGCGTCTCTCGACTCCGGGCTGAAGCCGTTGGCGAGGAAGATGTCAAGGCTGGTTTATGGTTGACGCAGTGATTAGAGTATGCATAACGAAAGACCTCGAAGGGGGCTGAACATGTGGCTATGGTGACATGCCAAGCAAAATGCCATAAAAATGAGAGTTACTCCAATGAGTTGTCACGAATTTTCAGAGAAAGAAATCTATGACTTGATAGACGATGATGCCATTTTAGCCGTGTCAACATGGACTGAGAAAAATTTTGATGACAAGTTTACTAAGGAAGATAAAAAAGAGTATTTAGACAGGTTAAAAACGCATAAAAGCGAAATAGTGGAATCAATAAAAAGAATTTCAAGCACGATATAAAATGACCACACCACAATCAGAATAGAATATTCCCACGACTATCGATATAGTTAAGGCAAGACGTGAAGATATTTTTAATCGAATCTTAACACTCATAAAAACATATCAAGAAATACTTGACCCATGGAAAGCATGGATATTCTAAAGCCGGCCAATATTGTTATCTTGCGTTGAGTCGTATTTTGTAGATATCAGCAGCCTTAAAGGGCTTCATTACAACACAAGATGGGCTGACAGCCATAAACGTGCTGGTTTTACAATGAAGTGGATCGCCCAGCTCAGACCCGTACAAATCAAAAGCTACCTAGGGGAACTCTCCACAACTGACCGAAAAACAATATTGATAGCCAATGAGTTTTATGCTTTTTGGGCAGGAGTGTCTTTTCTAAAAATTAAGCCTGGCCAACTAACAGACAACATCAAAAAGAATTGTATTTACACTTTGCGGTATCGGCCTGTCAGCGGTGAAATATTATCTACACAGGCTTACTTGCTTGAATGCGCCGCAAATGGCGTTACTCCTTGACTGTCAGGTGACAGCACTACCCCCCCTGAAGACACGCAGCATTACCCCGCCCCCGCTAAAGAAGAGAAGCGAAAAGCGCACAATGTGGGCTGTATCCGGACCAGTTTTCGACGTCCTGTGATCGTCTGGCAGCGTCAGCCCGGGTCCGCCTCCCGATATCTCTTTCGTCGCGGAACAAACCAAAAGCCTTCTCGCCTGCAAGCAAGGAAATCAAACCATGATTCAGGCGTAAGCCGAGTTCGCCCGGCGGTGGTTGCGCACGCGCGGAGGGGCTCAATGGGGCAGGGGGCAGGGGAGGGTGCGCCGGGGTCAATCCTCTTGCGCCGTGAGCGCGTACCGGCTGCCGTCTGCCAGGCTGAAGACGAGGCTGGGGGCGTTCTGGTCGGGGGCGCCTCGGCGCATCCGACCGCTGAAGGCTTTGACGTAGCGATAGGGGGCGTTGTGAAGCAGGTCGAAGCGCTCGGTCAGCTGGAGGTCGTCCACCCGGTCGTCGTCGGCGGCAACGTCGAGGATATCCACGTCGGCGGCAATCCAGCCTGCGAGGGGGATATCCTGCGCGGCCATGGTCTCAGGCGTACGCGACCGGGCTTCGATCCGGGCCGCGACGGCGGGGTAGTGTTGCCAGGGGAAACGCTGGCGAGGGGGAAAGGCAAATGCGTAGTGCTCGTCCGCGAGCGAGAGATTGGGGTTGAAAAAGGGATCCGCGCGCAGCGTCTCGCCCCAGCGCTCGCGGAGCAGGTTGATTTCCTCCTGCAGCCGGGCCTGTTTGTGCGCGGTGTCGTCATCGCCGCGCGAGACTGACTCCAGGTGATAGAGCGCGGCGTGCGGCGTCCAGACGATGCGATAGCCTTTCTGGCGGACGCGGAGGCAGAAATCGACGTCGTTGAAGGCGACGCGCCAGGCCGGATCCAGCCCGCCGACCGCGTCCCAGACCTCTCGACGCATGACCATGCAGGCCGCGGTCACGGCAGAATACTCCTGCACGAGCGCAAGGGAGCACCCGTTGACTTCCGCCTGGCGCGGCAGCCCCTTCCAGGCGTGTCCTGCGCCGATGCCCATGCCCAGGACAACGCCCGCGTGCTGGATGCTTTCGTCCGGATAGCAGAGCATGGCGCCGACCAGCCCGACTTCTGGACGAAGCGCGTGACGGAGCATTTCCCGGAGCCAGCCGGCATCGACGGGCACAAGATCATCGTTCAGCAGTCCGATGACCTCGCCGTGGGCCTGGGCCACGCCGCGGTTGCAGATATCGGAGAAATTGAACGGCCGGCGATCATGCAGCACGCGCACGCGCGGGTCCCGGGCAAACCGGCGCAAATGCCGGGTTGCGCCAGGCGTAGCGATATTATTGGCGACCAGAAGATATTCAAAATTCGGATAGTCGGTCTTTTCCAGCACCTCGCGACACCAGGCCAGATGCTCGGGCCGGCACTGCGACGGCACGACCAGGCTGATCAAGGGCAGGGACGAAGGCAGCGGATAGCGCACGCGCGTCAGACGAGGATTGCTGTCCGGCACGGCCTGAACGCCGGGTCGCGTGCGCTCGAAATGCTCCTGCAAGGCCGCCCGGCCGGCCTCCGCCAGATGCAGCCCGGCCTCGACGTCGGAGGCAACGGAAACCCGACGATGCGTAAGCACGAAGGGCAGGTGGCGCGCTCGCGGCGCTGGCTCCGTCTCCAGGAGCCGCAACACGAGATCGCGAATCCGCGCCGGGGCGAAACGGTCCCGGAAACCGCCGGCCAGGCGCACGCGCTCCGCACGCAAGGCCACGGCGGGCAAGCAGTCGCGGGAGTAGAACCAGTCCGGATTCCAGGCGGGTTTGAACCAGGGATTGCGCCGGCGACCGGCGGCGTCGCACTCGTCTTCGTCGCCGTAAAGCAACTCGGCTTCGGGCTCATTCTCAAGCGCCCGGGCCAGAAGATACAGCGCATGTTCCGCGAGCAGTGTGCCGTGTTGCAAAGGCAGCACCCATTCCCCGCTGGCGGCGTCGAAGGCGGCCTGCAACAGACACGTGCCGGAGGCAATGGTCACGATACGGATCCTGTCGTCGGCATTGGCCAACCGCAACAGCCAGTCCGGCGGTTGGCCAACAACGGCGACGCACAGTTCCCAGGCCGGATAAAGCTGTGTACGCGTGGCGGAGATCATGTCCTGCCGCACCGGCCCGCCGTCCGCGTCCGCCACGTCTGCCGCGTCGATAAGAATCGAAAAGCGCGGCAAACGAACAAAGGTGTCGATGTGTCGGCGTATGGCGGCGCGGTCGCAGGCTGAAAGCGACGCGTAACGCGCAACCCAGCGGTCGTAGTCGGCGGCGTCGAGCCCGGTCCACGGGCAAACCGGCTGATCGAAAAAGCCCAGCCGAAAAGGCGGTCGCCGACGCAAGGCACGCAGGGGTTCCACGAGCATGCGCCCCAACCGCCAGGTAGAACTGGCAACCAGCTGCGCAAGCGATCGGTTGGCCTGTTCCACGGTCCGCGCCTGCAGACGGGCGTTGTCCGCGTAGCCGAGCAGTTCGCGCCGGGCCTGGCCGAGCTCCCGCAGGAGCGTGTCGGTCTCGTTGCGCTGCAGTCGCATCTCCCGAACCTGGCGCAACAGCTCGACGGAGGCGGCGGAAACCGTCGGCGGCGCCCCGGCAGCAGACTGCGTACGCAAGCGTTGCCACAGCTCCGCCTGCTCGTTGGCAATCAGTCCGGGCGGCAACGAAAACGCCGCGGCAGCGCCCCTCAATAGCGTATGACATTCGAGAATGGCCGCCTCCGAAGGCGGATCCGCGACTGTGACCGCTGGTGTCGCGCTGGAAGCAGGTAGGGAGGATGCGGCGGCGGATGCGATGACGGACGCGGCGGCCGAAAACGCCGTTTCCCAGGTAGCCGGCGCGTCCGCTGGAGACAGACGCAGACACTGCGAGGGAAACCGGCGCATAGCATCGAGCACGGCCGCGGCGTGCGCCTCCCAGAGCGCCAAGGCCACAGCCGGAGCGAGGCCCTGCTCCTGGACCAGTGTCGACGCGCTGTCCAGGGGATCATCGACCACGGCAAGAGTGAAAAGCCCGACTTCGGCGGGCTCCAGACTGTCCAGGGCAAAGGCCAGGCCGGGAGCGACCAGGGCGACGCCCGGCGGCGATTCGAGCAGACGCTGCCAGGCCTCGCGGCGCGCTGGTCCGGACCGAGACGCCAGTCCGGACCAGCGTAGCGGCCCGGACGCAGGCGGCAAGACAGGCAACGCGCGCAACACAGCCGGTAGTTCCGGGGCTCCGGGATACAAGCCCGAACACGCCGTTTCGGCAGCCAGCCGCCAGCCGGCCCGCTCGAGCCAGGCGGCGACGATGCGTAACGTCGGGCCGGGAAGCGCACACACAAGAAGATGCATAGCAGTCAGGGGGTTGCGGTGACGGAGAAGACGCCTCGCTTTCGTCGCTGATAACGCCGTCCGACTCGAAATGTAAAGCACGCGCAGCCCTGAAACCTCATCTCGCTTGCAGTGTGTCTTTTTCGGCATATACACCCACAACGTTTCCTCCCCTTGCATTAATCCGGATCATATTTACCGCCTTGGTGTCAGACATGCACGGCAACATTGCCGTGTTCGTGCCTTGCGATGGGCATCACGTGGCACACCGCGCGAATAGCTGAACAAATCAGGCCGCAGCATCGGCCCTCCGAGCAACGATTCCGCTCTTGCCAAGTGGCCGCAAAGGCATTATATGGACAAAAACGTATCCGGAACCATTCTCAACCTGGAGGTTTTCCATGGCCCAGTATTCAACCGCAACCACGGCAAGAACCCGCGCCGAGGTGCTCAATGTTTTCATGCGCGGGGTTTATCAGTGGATGGGGGGCGGGTTGCTGGTCACGGCCATCATGGCCTACCTGGTGGCGAGCAGCCAGCCGTTGCTGCAATTCATTTACGGCAACATGCTCGTATTCTGGGGGCTGATCATCGGCGAGCTGGTCCTCGTGTTTGTCCTCAGCGGCGCGATCCAGCGCCTTTCTGCCGGCGCGGCCAGCGGCTTGTTCCTGCTGTACAGCGCGCTGAACGGCGCCACGCTCTCGTTCATCTTTCTTGCCTATACGCAGGCCTCAATCGTCCGGACCTTCGTGGTCTGTGCGGCCATGTTCGGCGCCATGAGCCTGTACGGGCTGACCACCAAACGCGACCTGACCTCCTTCGGCAGCTTTCTGTTCATGGGGCTGATTGGCATTCTCATCGCCTCGGTGGTGAATATCTTCATGAAAAGCAGTGTCATGGATTTCGTCATCAGCGGCATCGGCGTACTCGTGTTCACCGGCCTGACGGCCTACGACACGCAGAAGCTCTCCCTGATGGGTGAAAGCCTGCCCGCAGACGATGCCACGGCCGTACGCAGGGGGACGATCCTGGGCGCCTTGTCGCTCTACCTCGACTTCATCAACCTCTTTCTCATGCTGCTCCGGCTGTTCGGCTCGAGCAGAGATTGACGGACCGATACGGCGCCTGACGTACTGAAAGGCCTTTTCCGGCCCGTTCCGGCCCTGTTCATCTTGTCCGGCCGGGCCTCACCCCTGACCGGCGGTCACACGCGGCTGCCGACCAAAGCGACGTACCGCATTCGACGCAACGCATACCACTCCTCGACTGACGCGCCCGCCGGCGCGTCAGTCGAGGCATCCGCACCGACCCCGCCCACGGGCGAAGACCTGCCGATGTCTCGTGAATGTCCCCCTGCTCTAAGGCTGATCGCCTGGCAGCAGCGCCTCGGTCCGTTGCTGCGGCCCTGCGGAAGGGTCTACTCCCTGGCCATGGCCGTCCGCCGGGCGCTTTTCAGGTCCGGCGTCCGGGCGACATACCGACCGCCCTGCCCGTCCATTTCCGTCGGCAACATCGCCTGGGGAGGCTCCGGAAAAACGCCGCTGGTGTCCTGGCTGCTGCGTTGGGCCAGGGAAAAACATCTGCACACGGTGGTGCTCACGCGCGGGTACGGCGCGCGTCCGCCTCACCTGCCCTACGTCGTGGGGCCGGAAAGCCCCTGGCGCGAGGCCGGCGACGAGCCGCTGCTCCTGGCCCGGGCCGCGCCCGAGGCGCGCGTGCTCGTCGATGCGCAGCGATGCCGCGCCGCGGCCTGGGCCGCAGCCCGACAGACGCCGGATTTGTTCGTGCTCGACGACGGGATGCAGCACCTGGCCGCAGGCCGGGACATGGATCTCGTGCTGCTGCGACCGGACGACCTTACCAGCCAATGGGGACGGGTCATTCCAGCAGGGTCCTGGCGCGAGGGACCGGGCGCGTTGTCCGCGGCCTCGGCCTTTCTGCTCAAAGCCGACGCGGCGGAGCTGGACGGGCTCGACGCCGCCGTGCGCGCCCGGCTCGCGACATTTGGACGCCCGGTATTCGGCTTTACCCTGTCCGTTGTCGGGCTTCGGCCGACGCGCTCGGGCGGCGGAGTAGAGGGTGCGCCGGCGTCCGAGATGGAGTCCCGGCTCCGCGGGGGCCGGCCCTATGTGCTGGTCAGCGGCGTAGCCTCTCCCGGTCAGGTGGAACGCGGTGCCGCGGATTTCTTTGGGCAGCGGCCGGCAGCCCACCTTGCCTATCCGGACCACCATGCGTATACGGATACAGACTGGCGTGACATCGAGACGGTTTGCCGGGACAACGACGATGCGGCCATTCTCTGCACCGCCAAGGACGCGGTGAAGCTCGAGGCATTTGCCGGGCGACAACGATATTATCTGGAAACAGCCGTTCGTTTTGGCCGTTTCTGGTTCACAAGCGCGCCGTTTCCATTATGGTGGGAGCAGGCCTGGGCAGAGCTCATGCCACGGCACGGACAATAAGGAGAAGATGTACAGTGGGAAACAAGAAACGTAGCGCCGGATTCGAAGCCGACGTGTTGCAGGTATTTCACGAGGCGCAGCGACCGCTGACGCGCAACGAGTTGCTCCAGGCGCTGGGTCTGCGCAAGCATGAGCGTGGCAGGCTGTTCGACATGATCGGCAATCTGCTGTCGGCCGGGACCATCATTCAGCTCGGCCGCGATGGCTTCGGACTGGTCGAGGACATGAAGCTGCTGACCGGAAAACTGGAGGTGCAGCGCTCGGGTGTGGGCTTCGTGCTCTGCGACGACCGGCGGCGCAAGGACATTTTCATCAGCCCGGCGAACATGGGCGAGGCCTGGAACGGAGACCGCGTTGCCGTTGCCGTCCTGCCCGAGCGGCGGGGCAGCCGGATCGAGGGGCGGATTGCCCGGGTCATCGAGCGGCGGCTGCAACGGATGCCGGTTCGGGTGTCCCGTCTGATGGGCCGCTATTGTCTGTGCCAGCCCATGGACCCCAAGCTGTCGTTCAGCGTCATGACCGATATGAAACCCTTGCCCGGCTCAACCGGCCCCGACGGGCCGAAGCCGGGGGACGTGCTGCTGGTTGTGCCCGGCGAGCGGCTGGAGAGCGCGCTCTGGAGCGCCCTGGCGGAGACCCGGCTGGGCGCCGAGGACGATGTCTCCGTGCAGGAGGCTGCGGTCAAGAGCAGCAAAGGCATCCCCGGTGCTTTCCCGGCCGATGCGCTGGACGAGGCCACGGCCTTGCCGGAGCAGCCGCGGGAAGAAGATTTTATCGGTCGCCAGGATTTGCGCTCTCTGGGTTTTGTCACCATAGACGGCGCACGGGCCAGGGATTTCGACGACGCGATACATGTGGAAGAGCTGGACGGCGGGTACAGGCTGCGGGTCGCCATCGCCGACGTGGCCCATTACGTGCAGCCCGACAGTGCCCTGGACCGCGAGGCCCGCGTCCGCGGCAATTCCTATTATTTTCCTCAGTCCGTCGAACCCATGTTTCCGGAACAGCTGTCCAACGGCCTGTGCAGTCTGAATCCCGACACGCCGCGGCTGGCCATGGTCGCGGAGCTGGTCTTTTCGTCCTCCGGGGAGACGAGACCGGAGAGGACGACATTCTGCGAGGCCGTGATCCGCAGCCAGGCCAGGCTGACCTACTCGCAGGTCAAGCGCGCGCTGCTGGACGGCGATGCAGCCGAGCGCGAGGCCATCGCCCCGGTTCTGCCCATGCTGGAGCGGGCCGAGACCCTGGCCCGGCGGCTTCATGCCCGACGTCTGGAGCGCGGCACGCTGGACTTCGATCTGCCCGAGCCTGAGCTGCTCTTCAATCTTCATGGGGAGACTGTGGACATCCGCCCCAAGGTCCGGCACTTCGGCCACCAGCTCATCGAGGAATTCATGATCGCGGCTAACGAGGCTGTTGCCGAGGAATTGACACGGCGCGATCTCCCCTGCCTGTACCGCGTTCACCCTGCCCCGGACCCCGACAAGCTCGCGAGCCTGTTTCGGCTGCTTGGTCAGACCGCCCTGGGCCCGGCGTTGCAGCAGGCCTGCGCGCAGGCGCCCGAGGCCGCGGACGCCGGCGTCCGCCTGCAGCGCCTGCTCGCCGCGGCCGAGGACACGGACCAGGAGTATCTGGTCAGCCGCCTGGCCCTGCGCTCGATGATGCAGGCGCAATACTCACCGGACAATGAGGGGCATTTCGGCCTGGCCTCTCCCTGCTATTGCCATTTCACCTCGCCCATCCGACGTTATGCCGATCTCGTAGTCCACCGTGTGCTCAAGCTGGCCATGCGCGGCCAGCCTGTCGAGAGCAAAGCCCTGCATCCGGGACAACTCAAGAAGCTTGGCGAGAGTCTGGCCGCCTGCGAGCGTCTGGGCATGGATGCCGAGCGGGAGATGCTGAAACGGGTCACGGCCTTGTTTCTGCGCGACCGCGTGGGCGAGACCTTCACCGGCGTCGTCAGCGGCGTGTCGGACTTCGGTTTCTGGGTGGAACTCAGGGAGGTCATGGCCGAGGGACTGATCCGGTTGTCTACGCTACACGACGACTACTATACGTTGATTCCGGAACGTCACGAGCTGCGCGGCAGCCGCACTGGCCGGCGCATCCAACTCGGCCAGACGCTGGCGGTCCGGCTGATGGAGGTGAACATGACCCGATTGGAGGTCAACCTCGAGGTCGTGGCGGACCGGCAGAATGATCAGCCCCGCAAGGGACAGGCGAAACGAACGAAAGGCGGGGCCTCGAACCAGTCGGGCCGTTCTCGCTCAGGGAAAAATGCACAGCAATCCAAGGTTCCTCCTCCGCCGAACCCAGGCAACCGGCCGAAAAAAATCTTTTTGGATGACCCTGTCGAGCCTCCCCGCGACGACGCACAGACGCCGGAGAAGCAGTCGCCTGAGAAACGCCGGGGCAAGGGACGCTCAGGTCGCCGACGGGAAAAATCATAGCTGAGCCTGAGACAAGGGAGCAGCGCCATGCCCAAGGATATCGTTCATTGGCTGGTAGCAGATCGCACGGCGGACAAGCTGCACGGCACGCCGTGGGCCGCGCATCTGGCGGAACGCAGACATCTGCTCCGCGTGGCCGCGGTATTTCATGACGCGCTGTACTATCTGCGCGGCGAGTGGCCCGCAGCGATCAGACCCCTTTCCGACCGGCTGCACGGGAGCAAGGGACAGGACACCTTCGAGATACTGCGCCTGCAACTGGGGCACATCCGCAGCGGCACGCACGGGGGCACGCCGCCGTCCGATGCCGTGGCCGCCCTGGCGGGCCTGGCCTCGCACATCTTTGCCGACGCGCAGGTGCACCCGATGGTCTTTTATTATACCGGGCGCTACGGCGACCCCGACCCCTGGAAACGGACCAAGGCCATTCAGCGACACCGCGCCCTGGAAACGGTCATGGACGTGAGCGCAGCCGGCGGGCTGAACGGCGTTACCCGCTACTCGTTGCAAGACATGGTCTCCGCGGCAGGCCTGAAGGATACCGCCGGACTGATCAGGGCATTTCCCCTGGAGGGGCTGGCCCGGGTGGCCCTGCGCGACGCGGTCGCCGGACAGGATCTGGCCCGGGCCTACGCCTCGGCCTTCAAGACCTACGTTTTCATGCAGGGGCTGTACAGGCTGGAAACCCTCTCCCGATCGCTGGAGAGCATCCGGCCGATCCTGCCCAACGGCGTGCAGGAACTCGTGGCCCTGTTCTACGCGCCGCAGCTGCTGCCCGAGACCGAGCGCTTCACGAGTCCGCTCGGATATCGGCATCCCGTCATCGGGCGGCAGGAAAGCTTCGTGCTTCAGGACGCCATTGAGGCAGCTGCCGAGACCACGGCCCAACTCTGTCGCACGCTGACGCCCGCCGTGTTCGGACAGGCCGCGGACCCGATCGCCGTGGCCGGTGGCGGGCCGTCGCTCCTGGCCGGACTGCCCGGCAAGGGCGAGGACGACATGCGCTACTTTTCCTCCCGCACGCTGCCTCAGAACTATTGAGCCCGGAGCGGCGGCTTTTGATTTTTTCCTCGAAAGAGGCTACCTGACGCGCTGGCCAGAGTCTGGCGGCGATACAACACCGGGCAGACCCGGCCGAACAGAGCGGAGACGACGATGCGATTTGTGGATCAGGCGGTGGTTACCGTGCGCGCAGGCAAAGGCGGGCACGGATGCGTTTCCTTTCGCAGAGAAAAGTTCATACCCAAGGGCGGCCCTGACGGCGGAGACGGCGGCCATGGCGGCAATGTCGTGCTGCAGGTGGACTCCGGCCTGCTGACCCTTTACGACCTGCGTGTCAAACGTCTTTACCAGGCGGAAAACGGACGTCCGGGCCAGGGCAAGCAGAAAACCGGCCGCAACGGCCAGGATACCATCGTGCGCGTGCCGCCGGGAACGCTCGTCTACGAGCTTTCGATGCCCGGATCCGACGCCGGATGGACGGAGGAGCAAACGCCGGATGACCCGGAGCTGACGCTCGACCTGGCGTGCTGCGAAGACGCTGACAACGAAGCGCTCGAAGACGAGAAGCATCCGCCGGAGGCACCCGAAGCGACCGCTGAGGGACGCCCCTTCGAGCCGATGCAGGAGACGGGCCGTCTGATCGCCGACATGGACGTCGCGGGGAAGACCTTCGTGATCGCCCGCGGCGGGCGCGGCGGCAAGGGCAACTTACACTTCAAGACCTCGACGCACCGCACGCCGCGCTTTGCGCAGCCGGGAGAAGAGGCCGAGGAGCGCCGGTTGCGGCTGGAGCTGAAAATTCTGGCAGACTGCGGCCTGCTGGGCATGCCCAACGCGGGCAAATCCACGCTCATTGCAGCGCTTTCCGCCGCCAGGCCGAAAATTGCGGCCTATCCCTTCACGACGCTGACGCCGAACCTGGGCGTGATGTACAATGCGCTTGGCGAGCGCATGGTTCTGGCCGACATTCCGGGCCTGGTGGAGGGCGCCAGCCTCGGTCAGGGACTGGGGCACCGCTTTTTGCGTCATGTGGAACGCACGCGTTTTCTGGTTCACCTGCTCAGCGCGGAAGATATCGACCGCGACGCCCCGTGGCGGGGATTCGACCTCATCAATGACGAACTGGCCGCCTACGACGCGACGCTGGCGCTGAAACCGCAAATACAGGCCATAAACAAGATTGATTTGTTGTCCCAAGACGATGTACACTCGTTACGACAGCGAGCGACTGAGGATGGCCGCTCGCTGCTGTTCATTTCAGCGCTGAACGGCGAGGGGCTGGAAGGACTGTTGCAGACGATGTGGGGCATGATGATCCGGCAACACACAGCGGACGCAGTCTGAGCCCCGGGAAACCGGACAGCGAGCGACACGGCGCGATTCGCGCCAGGGAACAGACGATACCAATGGAAGCAACCGCAGAACGCTGTCAGATGCTGGACAAGGCGCGCCGTGTCGTGGTCAAGGTCGGCAGCGCGGTGCTGACCACGCCGACCGGGCTGGCCCAGGACGTGATCGACGGCCTGGCCGGACAGATCAGCGACTTGATGCAGCGCGGGCTGACCGTCGTGCTGGTCTCCTCGGGCGCCGTGGCGGCAGGCCGTGGCGTCATCCAGACCATGGCCCGGGAACAGGGCCGCGACATCAAGGACATGCCCGGCAGACAGGCCGCCTCGGCCATCGGCCAGAGCCGGCTGATGCATGCCTACGACCAGTCCTTCAGCCGTCGGGGCGTCATCACGGCCCAGATACTGCTGACCAAGGACGACTTCCGCAACCAGCGCCGCTTTCTCAACGCGTGCAATACGTTCGACACGCTGTTCTCCTGGAACGTGCTGCCCGTGGTCAACGAAAACGACAGCGTGGTGGTGGCGGAGCTTGTATTCGGCGACAATGACTGTCTGTCCGGGCTGTTGCTGAATCTGGTCGAGGCCGATCTGCTCGTGAACCTGACCTCGGCGAGCGCGGTCTATACCGCCAATCCCGAGCAGGACGCCGAGGCCAAGCGTCTGGATACAATCCAGGACATCGCCAGTCTCGACCTCAAGACGCTCTGCGGCGGCAAGACCACGGTGGGATCGGGCGGCATGTATTCCAAACTGCTCGCAGCCAGGCGCTCCGCCCAGCTCGGAGTGCCCACGCTGATCCTGCCCGGCGCCGAGCCGGACATACTGACCAGAGCGTTTGCCGGCGAGAACCTCGGCACCTGGGTCCAGGCCCGGGGGAAGAAAATTTCCCGCCGCAAGTTCAGGCTTGCCTACAACACGGAGCCCGCCGGCTCGGTGTCCGTCGACGCCGGCGCGGCCAAGGCCCTCGCTGCGGGCGGAAAAAGCCTGCTCCCGGCCGGAATCGTCGCCACGGAAGGCACGTTCGCCAGCGGCGAGCTGATCCGCATCCTGACCCGGGACGGAACGACGCTCGGTGTAGGACTGTCCAACTACAGCGCCGAGGATATCCGGCGGATCGCCGGTAAAAAATGCTCGGAGATTGAAGCGATTCTGGGTCACACCTGCAACGAAGCCATCCACCGGGACAACCTGCTGCTGGACGCCGCGCTCTATGACTGACGAGCCTCCCTATTCCAGCGCCGGCCTTTTTCCGGACCATTTCATACCATGTAAAGGACCAACATCACATGGCCAAAGTCATTAAATTCCTGCTCAAAGCGCTTTTTGTCGGCGCCTGCCTCCTCTACGCCTTCTGGGGCCTGAACTGGAGCGACTTTGCGGAATCGTTCTCACGATTCCAGACGGTCCCCATGCTTGTCATCCTGCTGGTATCCTGCACGCTACCGTTTGCGGTCATGTCACTACGGTTTTCATTCCTGACCGGACACGCGGCCGACTGGTTCACTTCGCTGAAGGCCAGCGTCCTGTGCCTCGGGCTCAATAATATCTTCCCCGCCAAGCTGGGCGAAGTGGCCAAGGCGTTCTATGTCCGCCGCAAGTGCGACATTTCGCTCGGCCAGGGTCTGGGCATGATCTTCTGGGAACGCTTCGCCGATCTCAATTGTCTGCTGGCCATGGGCGTCATCTCCGCCATGACCTTGCAGAAAAACTTCGCCCTGATCCCCCTGCTGGCCATAGTCGGAGGACTCTGGGTCTGCATCCTGGCCTTGCGCTTTTTCCCCGCCCTGGGTCAGCTGCTCACCCGATTCATACCTTCCGAGCGACTCAAGCTGCTGTTTGCCGAAATCATACATCAGCTGCAGACACGCATGAGTCCGGGCTTTTTTTTCAAGCTCAGCGTCTATTCCATTGTTTTCTGGACCGCCAATCTGAGCGTCTCCATGCTGACCCTGGCCTGGGTCGGCCAGCTGTCGCTTTCGATGTCGCAGATGCTTACCGTTTTCGTGGTCGTCACCCTGGGGTTCGCCATGCCATCTTCGCCGGGCGGCCTGGGCGTGGTCGAGGCCGGCTTCGTGCTGTCGCTGGGCTGGTTCGGCGTCTCCAAGGCCGAGGCGCTGGCTCTGGCCATTTATTTTCGTTTCCTTTCCTTCGTTCCGCCCACATTGGGCGCCCTCGTCATCATGGCCAAATCCGGACTGAGTATGAAGGGCCTTCGGCAGCAGGGTGAGGAAACCCTCTGAGGCAAGCGATGACCACTTCGCCTTCCGTTCAGGCAGATCGGCCGAACATCCTGACCATCGCCGGCTCCGATTCCGGCGGAGGCGCGGGCATTCAGGCCGATCTGAAGACCATAGCCGTCCTGGGAGGCTATGGTTTGTCCGTGATTACCGCCTTGACCGCGCAGAACGGTCTGGGGGTGCGCGGCGTCCATGCCCCGCCCGCAGATTTCGTTCTGGCCCAGCTGGAGGCCATCCGCGAAGGCTTTGTCGTGCGGGCGGCCAAGACCGGGATGCTGTTTTCCCGGGAAATCATTACAGCGCTCGCCGGGGCGCTGAAGGGAAAGGACTTTCCCTTGGTCGTGGACCCGGTCTGCGTCAGCCAGAGTGGCCATGCTCTGCTCGAAGACGACGCCATAGAGGCGCTCGTGACGACGTTTCTGCCCCTGGCCGACCTGCTCACGCCCAATCTGCCCGAGGCCGAGCGCCTCTGCGGCAGGAGCATTCGCGGGCCAGAGGACATACCCGGCGCGCTCGCCGCGCTCCTTGACCTGGGGCCGAAGGCGGTATTGCTTAAAGGCGGCCACTTCCCGGTTGCCCAGCCGAGCGCGCACATTACGGACTGGCTGGCCCTGCCCGGCTGTGAACCGGTCCCGCTGGCGCATCCCAGGATAGAGACGCGTAACACCCACGGCACCGGCTGCACGCTGTCCGCGGCCATCGCCTGCGGCCTCGGCGCGGGGCTCCCCTTGACCGAAGCCGTCCAGCGCGCCCAACGCTATCTGAGTTTCTGCCTGAGCAAAGGCTACGCGCCGGGTCTTGGCTTCGGCCCTCCGGATCATTTCGCGCCCTGCTACGACGACCGGAGCGAAATTGATTGCTGACTCCGAAACACGCCTGACGGTGCGATACCACGACCGTGGCGAGCCCGAAGAGGAAGTAGCTCCAAAATATCCGTCCGGGGCTTCCCCTTTTTTCGTGGACGTGCTACGGGCTTGACCACTGGGAAAATTCCGGCTGCGGCGCCGGGCGGAGCGTTCTGCCCGGGTATCCTGCGAGCCAGGCGATGTCGCCGGACAGGATTTGCAGAGCGCGACCGGATATGCTAACGCGTCGGCTGGCTTCGACCCGTGAGTCCGAGGGGACTTGTCAGCGGAGCACGGCATTGACGACACGAGTACATTACTCTGCCCGAGGGCAAGCACAGAACCCGCCGGGCGACGCAGACCTGCACTACCATGGAGCATTGCGATGAATTTGAAGGGTGTGAAGGAAAAGGCTCTGGAACTGGGGATCAAGATCGGCAAGATGAAGAAGGCCGAGGCGGTACATGCCATTCAGGAGGCAGAAGGCAACGAGCCCTGCTACTGCACCGGCATGGCGGAAACGTGCGGGCAGGAGTCCTGCTGTTTTCGCGAAGACTGCGTCTAGAACGTCGCGGGGCAAATCGTCGTTCCGGCGGGATACTATCCGGACACGCGCTCTATGCATCGGGGCAGGATGGCCGATGAGCGCATGACGGGGAAGAGCCAGCCGGCATGCACGTCGTCAGGGGGGGGCGTTGCCATGCCGCGAAATTCGCGAGCGGGCTTTCCAGGCCGTTACGGAAGGCGCATCCTGGCCATTGCCGCGGTGTCGGAAGGCTTTGTTGCGCCCGTGATCCTGCCGCCGGTCGTAACGACGGGGTGTTTCGCAACGCGGGGACTGGTGGAAGCGGACCGGGAAGCCTCGCTGGAGCGCCCGTGAACGATCATCGCGCGGCGTTCAGGCGAAGGTAACGACCCGATGGCACGATTTGTCTGCATTCACGGACATTTTTATCAGCCTCCGCGCGAAAATCCCTGGCTGGAAGAGATCGAACTCCAGGAGTCGGCGCATCCGTTCCACGACTGGAACGAACGCGTGACCGTGGAATGCTATGCGCCGAATACGGCCTCACGGATCCTGGATACCGAAGGGCGCATTGTCGATATCCTCAACAACTATTCCCGGATAAGCTTCAATTTCGGACCGACGCTGTTGTCCTGGATGGAACGGCGGCAGCCGGAGGTCTACGCGGCGATACTGGAGGCCGACCGGCTGGGCCGCGAGCGCTTTTCGGACCATGGGCCGGCCATGGCCCAGGTCTATTCCCATTGCATCATGCCGCTGGCCACGGCGCGCGACAAACGCACCCAGGTCGCCTGGGGCATCCGGGATTTCCAGAAACGCTTCGGGCGCGATCCGGAAGGCATGTGGCTGCCGGAGACTGCCGTGGATACGCCGACGCTGGAGGTCCTGGCAGAGGCGGGCATCCGCTTTACCGTGCTGGCGCCGCATCAGGCGGCGAGGGTGCGTCCCTGCGGCGCCGCGGACTGGCAGGATGTCCAGGTCGGGCGGATCGATCCCGGCCGGGCCTACCGCTGCCGTCTGCGCTCCGGTCGTTCGCTGACGCTGTTCTTCTACGACGGGCCGATATCTCATGATCTGGCCTTCGGGGGGCTTCTGCAGCGCGGCGAGGTCTTTGCGGATCGCGTAGAAGCCGCTTTTGCCGACTTCGGCGACTCCGGCCGGCTGGTACACGTGGCCTCGGACGGCGAAACCTACGGACATCATCATCCCATGGGCGACATGGCCCTGGCCTATTGCCTGCAGATTCTGGAAAACCGTCCGGACATAGCGCTCACCGTGTACGGCGAGTATCTCGAACGCCATCCTCCCGAATACGAGGTGGAGATCGTCGAGAACACGTCCTGGAGTTGCGCGCACGGCGTGGCACGCTGGCGCGAGGACTGCGGCTGCAACAGCGGACGGCCCGGATGGACGCAGGGCTGGCGCAAGCCCTTGCGTATCGCCATGGACGGATTGCGGGCCACGCTGGAGCTCGTGTTCGAGCAGCGTGGCCGGTCCTGCCTCCGTGATCCCTGGGCCGCGCGCGAGCGCTATATCGACGTCGTGCTGGACCGGACGCCAGCGAACGTGCAGGCCTTTCTGAACGCTACCGTCATCGATCCGGGCGAACCGGCCGCGGCCTCGCTGGCGCTGGAACTGCTGGAGATGCAGCGGCATGCCATGCTCATGTACACCAGCTGCGGCTGGTTTTTCGATGAAATCTCCGGCATCGAGACGACGCAGGTTCTGCAATACGCGGCACGGGCCATGCAACTGGCGGGAAGCATTTGCGGGATATCGCTCGATCCGTTTTTTTCCAGCATCCTGGCGACAGCGCCCAGTAATCTGCCGGAATACGCGAACGGGGCTGAGGTTTTCGCCCGCTGCGTGTTGCCGAATGTCATGACTGCGCACCGCCTGGGCGCGCATTACGCCCTGTCCATGCTCTTCGACGAGCAGGGGGGGCGGCAGGAACTATTCTGCTTTCAAGTCGAACCGCTGGCCCTGGAGCGTGTGGAAACGCCCGATCGCCGGCTGGATCACGGGCGCGCACGCTTCAGTTCGACCATAACCCGCGCGGAGCTGGAGGTCGAATACGTTGCCGTGTTCTTCGGCGACCACAATGTCAGGGCCGGCCTGAGCCTGCGACCCGGAGAAGAGCTGTCGGAAGAGGACCTGCGCCGGATGAAAGGCGCCTTTGTCCGAGGCGCGGATGACGAACTCTCCACCTGTCTGCAGGACGTCTTCGGCGCACACGTCTATACGCTGTCCCATCTGTTCAAGGACGAACAGCAGGTTGTGTTGCGCCGGATCATGCAGGCCGCGCTGGATGAAATCGACGTTTCGTTTCGCGCGGTTGTCGAGCGCCACGCCGCGAGCATGTCCTTTCTGGCGGACGTGGGTATGGAGTTGCCAGCCCCGCTGTCCGACGCCGCAGCGAGCGTCATCAACGCCGATATCTGTGCTTTCCTCGCGCAAGGCGATCCGCTCGAGGACCGGGTACACGTGCAGAAAAGAATTGATCAGGCCGGGAAATGGGGGGTGACCCTGGACCGGCCTGAACTGGGGCGACTGCTTGGCGCGCGCGTCGAGGCGCTGCTAACCGCGAGCGCACAGGATCCCGACGACGCCGCGCCCCTGTCCGCCGCGAACGCCTTGTTGGAGCTGTCCCAGGCGCTGGAGCTGACGCCTAATCTCTGGAAGGCGCAAAATCGTTGGGTGAGCTTATCAAAAGAGCGTCACTCCCGGACGACTCCCACGGGTCTTGGCGGTAATGCCGCCGGCCGGGCCTTTTCCCGTCTGGGCGAACAACTGGGCATCTGTCTGGACTGATCCACTTTGGGAGTATCGATCGACACGAGGCCGGAGGACCGGACGTCCGTCTGTCTCTGTACGACATCGGAGGATGGAACGCAGGCAATGGGTATGAAACTGGCCATAGCCGGCAAGGGCGGCGTGGGCAAGACCTCGCTCTGCGCCTGGATGGGCGACTATCTGGCGCGTACGGGGCGCAGGGTCTGGCTCGTGGACGCGGATACCGCGTTGTCCCTGGGCGGCGCCCTGGGCTTGTCGGCTGAGCAGTCGCCAGCGCCGCTGTCGTCGTGCGCAGACCTGATCCGCGAGCGCGTGGGCAGTGGCGGCCTGATCAATCTTGCCCCCGAGGTGACTGATCTTCCCGAACAACTGCGCGTGCGCGTTGCCGGGATCGATCTGCTGGTCATGGGCAGCATTGCCGGCGCGGGCCAGGGCTGCGCCTGCGCTGCCAATGCCCTGCTCAAGGCGCTGTTGCTGCATCTGGTGCTCGAACGCGAGCAGTGCGTGCTCGTGGACCTGGAGGCCGGGGTGGAGCCCCTGGGCCGGGGAACCGTGGCCGCGGTCGACGGCGTGGTCATCGTGGCCGAGCCCGGGTTACGCAGCCTGCGCACCGCGGCGGACATCGGCCGCATGGCATCGGATCTGGGCGTACGGCGTCAGGTGCTGGTGCTCAATCGCGCCCGCGAAGACCTGACATTGCCCGAGATAGAGGGCCTGCCCCGGCTGGCGACGACGCTGCCCTTTCTGTCGTCCCTGGCGCAACGTCAGCTGACCACGACCTCGGTGCTCGGTCTGCCCGAGAGGCCGGACATCGACGCGGCCTGCGAACGCGTGTTCGCAGCGCTGCTCGACCAGCCCGGACGATGAACATATCTGACGGCAACCTGTAAACAAAACGGAGCGGACCATGGACCAACTCAAGCAGTACTTCATGCAGCAGGGCGTCTTCAGCTGGACCGAACTCATGACCACGGACGTGGCCTTGGCCAAGAACTTCTACGGCGACTTGCTCGGCTGGACCTTCCAGGATCAGGAAATGGCCTGCGGCGGAACCTACTCGATGGCGATTGTCAACGGCCGGCCCGTTGCCGGGCTGTGCGTCATGCCGCCGGCAGTTCCGGCCGGGGTGCCGCCACATTGGGGCGCGTACGTCACCGTGAACGACGTGGACGAGGCGACGAAAAAGGCGGAATCGCTGGGAGGACGTGTGCTGGTGGCCCCGATGGACATCCCCGGAATCGGCCGCTTCAGCGTGATCGCCGACCCGCAGGGCGCGGCGATCTCCCTGTTCAGTTTTCCCTCCGATGCCAAGGGGTGCAGTTGTTGCTGCTCGAAAAAGACGGATTGAGCGAGACCTTGCGCCGCGGTCAAGAGGCTGAGCACCCGGCCGCGGCGTCATTCGCCGAAGTCGGCGTTCCGGAGCCGATGCCAGGGCTTTCCATAACGCCAGAGGACATGCCGACGGTCTCGGTGCTTTTGCCCGTCCACGACGGCGCCGCAACCCTGGCCGCGGCCCTGGACAGCCTGTTGACGCAAACCCTGCGCCGCATCGAAATCGTGGTCGTGGACGACGGATCGATTGACGGAACCCCGCGGATTCTGGAGCAGTTCGCCCGCCGGGACGCACGGATACGCGTGCTTTCGCCCGGGCGCGTCGGGCTCGTGCGCGCGCTGGAGGCGGGTCTGGCCGCCTGCCGCGGTCAGTATGTGGCGCGCATGGATGCCGATGATTGCAGCCTGCCTCGCCGGCTTGAGTTGCAGGCAGCCTTTCTCGACGCGAACCCCGGGACAGGCCTGGTGGGCTGCTGCGTCGCCTTTGGCGGGGACAGGGTCCGTGCCGCCGGCTACGCCCGTCATGTGGACTGGGTCAATGGGTTGCTGGATCCGGAAACCATTGCGGTGGAGCGGTTCCGGGAGTCGCCCTTCGCCCATCCGGCGGTGATGTTCCGCGCCGAACTGCCTGCCCGGTACGGAGGCTACCGGGAGGGGCCGTTTCCCGAGGACTACGAGCTGTGGCTGCGCTGGCTGGACCAGGGCGTGCGCATGGCCAGAATTCCGGCGACGCTGCTGGTCTGGAACGATTCTCCACACCGGCTGTCACGTACGGACGCTCGCTACAGCACGCAGGCCTTTTATGCGCTCAAGGCCGGCTATCTGGCCCGCTGGCTCGAACGGCACAATCCGTTGCACCCGGAGGTCTGGATCATCGGCGCGGGCCGGACCAGCCGGCTGCGCGCCGAATTGCTGACGCACCATGGCGTGCGTATCGCCGCCTATGTGGACATCGACCCGCGGAAGATAGGCAAGATGGTCCACGGGCGAAGGGTCTTTGCGCGCGAGGAGCTGCCCGGCCCGGGCCGTCTTTTCGCCGTGTCCTACGTGGGCAGCGTGGGCGCTGATCGCGATATCGAGGCCTTCTTGCAATCCCGCGGCTACGCGCCCGGCTGTGATTACCTGCTCGCGGCCTGAACGGAGCAGGCGGGCGAAGACGCATACGAAGCTGGCATGAAATTCGCATAGCCTCCCCGGTTGTTGCGTTTGGCCAGTCGCGTCTGTCCGTCGGACATTTCGATCCGGCCGGCTTTGACATGGCCAACTGTCCGGCGTACAGGTGTCCGGGATACTGGGGATATTTCATCCAGCGTGCCAGCTGTTGCACGAACCGTCAGCAGTACAGGAGTTTTCGATGCAGTACGACCAGGGGCCGGAGAATCCGGCGCAATCGAGTGGCGGGAGCGGATTGCTCTGGCTGTTGGTCGCGGTTGTCGTCGTGTTGGGCGCTGCGGCCACGTACCTTTGGCTCGGGTACGCGGGCCGGGGGGATCAGCTCAAGGAGCGGGAATCGCAACTTACGCGACAGGAGCGGGAAATCGAAACCCTCAACGAGCGGCTGGAGCGTACGGAGCGGGAGCGGAGTCAGAGCGCCAGCGATCTGTCTTCCGTGAAAGACCGCATGTCCCAGCTGGAGCGCGACAGGGACAGCCTGTCGCGGAATACGGAAAAGAAACTCGACGAGGCCAATCAGGGGCTGAAGGCCTGCCGCAAGGAGCTGGGCGAGTGTTCGGAGAAACTCAAGGCCGTGGCCACGCTGAGTGCCGAGCTGGAGCAGCATAAGATGAAGGCCGAGGCTTTTCAGACCATGGAGCGCGATCTCGCGTCCTGTCGAGAAGATGCCGCAGCCAAGGCCGCCCTGGAAGAGCAATTGGCACGTTGCTCGGCGCAGATACAGGAACTCGGCGCCGGCTCCGCGAATCAGGAGACACTCGAACAGCATCAAAAGGAATGCGAGGCACTGCGCGCCGAGCTTGACGCCTGCCGGGCCGAGCGTACGGACGCGGCGCAGAGGGAAGAGCAGTTGACCCGCTGCGCCGAGCAGGTGCAGACGCTGAACGACGCGGCCGCCGAGCAGGAGGACCTGAAGAAGCGGCTGGCCCAGTACGAGATGCTCAACGCCGAGCTTGACGTCTGCCGCAAGGAACGGCCCGAGGCCGCGCGCCTGGCCTCCGAGCTGGAGCGCTGTCGCGTGGATTGCGGACGCAGCGCCGAACTCGAGGCCCAGCTCGACGCCTGTCGCAAGGCGAGCACCACGGGTCAACCACCGCAGGAAGAGACCGCGACGTTGGAGACCCTGCAGTCGGTCAACACCAATTTGAAGAACGAGCTGGAATTATGCCGGGCCGACGCCGAGCGCAAGCTGGCCCTGGACCGCCAGGCTCTGGAACAAAAAGTTGCCGGCACCTACGAATCGCTGGTGTCGGAGCTGAAGAAAGAGATTGAGGAAAAGGACGTCATCCTGGAGAAATTCAAGGATCAGTTGTCCATTTCAATCCTGGGCAAGGTGCTCTTCCCGGCGGGCAGCGTGCGGATCACGAGCGGGGGAGAGTCCTTTTTGGCCAAGCTGGCATTGAGCCTGAACAAGGTGCAAGACAAGATGATCTACGTAGTCGGCCACACGGACGACAAGGGGATACGCTCGCGCTATACCTACAAATTCCCCACGAACTGGGAACTGTCCGCTGGCCGCGCCTCCTCGGTCGTCCGCTTTCTGAGCGAAACGGCCGGCATCGATCCGTCGCGACTCGCCGCAGTGGGCAGGGCGCAGTTCGAACCCAAGGCCGGCAACGAAACCCCGGAAGAGCGGGCGAAAAACCGGCGCGTGGAAATTATCCTGGCCGAGCCGGTTCACTTCAAGGACTGAACAGCCGGCATTGAACCGAAAAAAAGCGGCGCGCCCGATGCATCGAGGGCGCGCCGCTGTTGTTTGCAGGGGAAAATCGGCTCAGGCGGGCTCGCCGAATTCATCGCGATAGCGGTTCCAGAACTCGAGCGCGCTGAAGCTGTGCTCCTGCGTGCCGTATTGCTCGACGCAGAAGGCCGCGGCAATCGCGCCCATACGGCAGGCCTCGGGGAGTTCCTTGTTCTGGATCAGTCCTTTGATCAGCCCGGCCCGGAAGGCATCGCCCGCGCCGGTGGGGTCTTTGGCCTCGGAGACGTAGGCGGCGGGAACGGAAATCTGGCTGTCTGCCGTCCGGATGAGGCTGCCCTCTTCGCCCAGCGTGGTGATGATGGTGCCCGTTCGCTCGTGCAGTTCCGCCAGGGTCCAGCCGGTCTCCTTCTGGACCAGGTCCAGCTCGTAGTCGTTGGTGACCAGCAAGGTGGAGCCGGTGATGCCGGCCCTGAGCCGCTCGCCGCCCAGGGCAGGAATCTGCTGGCCGGGATCGAAGATGAAAGGGATATTCAGCGTGCGAAATTCCTGCGCGTAGCTGACCATGTCGTCGACATTGCCCGGGGAGATGATGGCCAGACTGCCGCCCAGATTGAGGCGGTCGATATGCTTGCAGGAGGGATGCTTCATCGCGCCGGGATTGAAGCCGGTGATCTGGTTATCGGCCTTGTCCGTGGTGATGTAGGCGCCGGCGGTGAACTCCTCGTCGATGCGGCGCAGGCCATCCAGGCTCAACCCGTTTTTGCGCATCCAGCGCTCGTAAGGGCCGAAGTCCTTGCCCACGCAGCTGAGCACGAGCGGGCTCTCTTCCAGAAGCGACAGCGTGTAGGCGATGTTACCTGCCGTGCCGCCGAACTTTTCCTCCAGTCCGTTCACCACGAAGCAGACATTGAGCATGTGGATTTTGTCCGGCAGGATGTAGTCGCCAAAACGACCGGGAAAATCCATGATCCGGTCGAAGGCGAGGGAACCGACAACATAGATGCGCATACCTTTCTCCTCGTCAGGGGCGTAGCAGAATGAAATGATGGCGCCGCGCGCAGCGGCTCGAGGCGTGCGTCGGGCGGGGAAACCGGCCCTCACCCCGTCCGCAGCCGCCGGGACTCAGGCGCGGGTTTCCTCCCATATCCAGCGTAGAAAATCGGGGTTGCCGTCGTGGATGGGCACGCCCACGATGCAGGGAACCGTGTAGCTATGCAGCGACTTCACCGCATCGACCAGGGCGGGAAAGCGCTCGGCCGTAGTCTTGGCCACGAAGGCCACCTCGGTCTCCGACTGCACCTGTCCCTCCCACCAATACAGCGAACGGCAGCCCGACAGGATGTTCACGCAGGCAGCCAGGCGTCGCTCCACCAAAGCCCGCCCGATCCGCTCCGCCTCGGTCTGGTTGGCCGCCGTCATGTAGACCAGATAACATTCCATCGGATACGCTCCCCTGCCGTTGCCAGGCAACGCCGGTTCTCAGCACATTCATGACATGCTCAGACACATCGCGTCAGTGTCTATCCCGAAACCGGTCTTGAGGCAAGGCGCTACGGATACCGCCTGACGCCTTTTGAGGACAACGCTTGCCAGCCTTGCTGTGGCGGCCGTTCTCCCCGTGTGGTTTCCGATTTTCGGGCGTGTTGACCGCTCTGCCGCATCCGCGCTATGGCCTGAAGACAGCCTGTCACCAAGCTCCAGGGAGCGCAGACGATGATCCGACCCGCAACCGTGTCCTGTGTGTTTTCGCTCGTGCTGTTCTGTTCCGTCGCCATGGCCGCGACTGCGGACCTGCCGCCTCTGCCGACGGAACAGAGCCTGATCCTGTCCTGGGAGGCCGCACGCAAGGCCAATCCGGATACCGTCTCTCTGGAAAGGCTTGAAGAAGGCCGTTACCGCTACGTCAATAAACGGCTGGAATACGACGGGGAGCTGCTCGTACACAGCAGCTTTATCGACGACGCCGGCGCTGCCGGCAGCGGCTACGTCGTCGGCGTTGTCGAGGCCGAACTGACGGGCGCCGATGCCGCCTTTTTTCGTCGCCACGGACTCGCCTACGAGCGCTGGCGCAAGGCCAACACCCTGTATTACGATCCCCAGTCCCGCTCCTGGCTGACCGAAGCGCAGTGGGCAGGCGCGCTGACCAACTTTTCCGCCCCGGCAACAAAGCGACTCCGGGACCGCTTGTATACGCCGATCGCGGCCGGCATCGTCCTGGTGTCTCTTCTGGTGCTGCTGGTGCTGCTGCTCCTGCGGCTCAAGGCCTTGCAAAGCGAGCACCAGCGTTTTCTCGACGACGCCCGGCGGATGCAGGCCGAAGCGCTCGGTATCGGCCGGCAGTCCCTGGATTATCAGCTGCGCACGCACAGTCTGCTCGAGGCGCTGCTAGAGGCCGTCAAAAAAAGCCCTTCGCGGGCGGAGGCGGATCAGGAACGCACGGCAGGAGAACCCTGAGCAGTGCTGCTGCCCCGCACCCGTCTGCCCGCGCCACTGCTGCTCGGAGTCCTGGCCCTGGCCACCGCGCTGCTCGCCGTGACGGCCGCCGGCCTGGGGTTCGTCTCCGCGCCCGCTGCCGACGTGCTCCGGATCGTGCTCGACAGGCTGTCCGGCGGCACCGCTCCCCTGCCAGGCATGGACCCGGTATTGCCGCATGTGGTCTGGTCGGTACGGTTGCCGCGGATCATCACCTCCGCGGCCGTCGGCGCCGGGCTGGCGGTCTCCGGGGTGCTGTTTCAAGGCATCCTGCTCAACCCGCTGGCCGATCCCTACACCCTGGGCGTTTCGGCTGGCGCCGCGTTCGGCGCCGCGCTGTCCATCGTCCTGGGCCTGGGCTTCGCCGGCGCGCTGACCATCCCGGCCATGGCCTTTCTGGGCGCCCTGGCCTCGTTGCTCATCGTGCTCATGCTCGGCACCACGGCGCGACGCCTGCAAACGACCAACCTTATCCTGGCCGGGGTGATTGTCGCGGCGATTCTCTCCGCGGGCATCAGCTTTCTCAAGTACGTCGCCGACGAGCAGGTGAATCTGATCGTCTTCTGGCTCATGGGCAGCTTTGTGGGGAAAAGCTGGTTCGAGGCCGCTTGCGCGACCGGCGCGGCCCTGGCCGGAATCGGCGTGGCCCTGGTCTGCGGCCGCGATCTCAACGCCCTGTCCCTGGGCAGCCGCTGCGCCGCATCGTTGGGCGTCGACACCACGCGCCTGCGCTGTATCGTGCTCGTCGCCGCGTCGCTGGTCACGGCCGCCTGCGTTTCGGTGTCCGGGATTATCGGCTTCGTCGGGCTCATCGTGCCGCATCTGCTGCGCCTGGTGTCCGGCCCGGACAGCCGGTTGCTGGCCGCGGGCTCGGCCCTGGCCGGGGCGCTATTACTGCTGGCGGCCGATACGGTCACCCGCGTGCTCTTGCCGAACGAGGCGCCGGTCGGGCTGCTGACCGCACTGCTGGGAGGGCCGTTCTTCTGCTACCTGTTCAAAATGCGTCAGTCCGACGCGCGCCAGGGCTGACGGCCATGCTCCGCCCGGACGCTCCCTCGTCCCCAGAGTGCGGCGCCGCTCCCTGGTTCGACGTCCGTGACGTCGGCTACGCATACGGTCGCCGCCGCGTGCTCGAGGCCGTGTCCTGTCGCCTGGAGCCGGGAAAATATTACGGCCTGCTGGGTCCCAACGGCTGCGGCAAGACCACCCTGCTCGACCTCCTGCTGGGGCTGAAGACCCCGGCCTGCGGCACGGTGCTCTTCCAGGGGCAACCACTGAGCACGCGGACGCGGCGGGAGCTGGCCCGGGCCATTGCGCTGGTTCCGCAGGAGCATGGGCTGCATTTTCCTTTTACCGTGGAGGAAATCGTGCTCATGGGCCGGCACCCGTACATCGGCCGCTTCGCCGAACCGACGGAACGCGACCAGCTGTGCGCGGCGCAGGCCATGGCCGGACTGGGCCTGACCGACCTGGCGCAGGCCTGGGCCACCGAACTCTCGGGAGGCGAAAAGCAACGCGTCGTCCTGGCCCGGGCCCTGGCGCAGGATACACCCGTGCTGCTGCTGGACGAGCCGACCGCCAGTCTGGACATCCGCTACGCGCTGGACATCCAGCAGGCCATCCGCAGACGGGTGGCCGAACGCGGCGTCCTGGCCCTGGCCGTGCTCCACGACCTCAACCTCGCGGCCGCCTTTTGCGACGAACTCCTGTTTCTGCGCAGCGGCCGCATCCACGCATTCGGACCGGTGCGCGCGACGCTGACCCCGGAAATCATCAACGCTGTCTACGGCGTGGACGCGCACGTCTACGACGATCCCTGCACCGGAACGCCACGGGTGGCCTTTCGCGCCGCTGCCGGCGCCAGTACCAGACACGAGACTATCCCCCATGCCCGGAATTGACCCCCCTGCCCCGCGGCCACATCCCGCAACCGCTCCGCGCCGTTTCCCTGTCGCGCTGGTCCTGCTGTTCGCGCTCACGCTGGCCTTTCCCGCAGCCCGCGCGCTCGCGACCGACACCGACGAGCCCGGCGTCGCGCCAGCCGAAACCTTCGTCGACGACGCGGGCCGGAACGTTGTCGTCCAAAAGCCCTTTTCGCGCATCATCTCCCTGTACGCGGCGCACACCGAGAATCTGTACTGCCTGGGCGCCGAGGAGGCCCTGATCGGCGTGACCACGGCCGACACCTATCCCCCGGAGTCGGCCAGCAAGCCCGGTTTCAACTGGCGCGACGACGCCGAGCGCTTTATCGCCGCGCGCCCCGATCTCGTGCTCGTCCGGCCCATGCTGCTGCAACGCCAGGGCGGCCTGCTCGCCCAGCTCGAACAGGCGGGGATTACGGTCGTCGCGCTGCAACCGACCAGCGCCGAAACCCTGTTCGCCTACTGGCGCCGCCTGGGCCTGCTCTGCGGCCGTACGCAGGGAGCCGAGGCCATGATCGAACGCTTCCAGGCCGACCTGAAGCGCATTGCCGCACGCGTGGCGACGATTCCCCCGGAGCAACGCAAGCGGGTATTCTTCGAGTCCATCCACAGCCAGTTCAAAACCTTCGCCCCCGAATCGCTGGCCATGTTCGCGCTGGAGCAGGCCGGCGGCATCAACGCCATACCCGACGCGCCGACCGTGGGCGATACCAACATCGCCGCCTGCGGACTCGAACGCCTCCTGTCCCACGGCAACACCATCGATGTCTATCTCGCCCAGCACGGACACATGAACCGGATCACCATCGAAGAAATAGCCCGTACGCCGGGCTACGGCGCCATCAAGGCCGTAACCGAGGGCCAGATCCACCTGATCGACGAAACCCTGTGCAGCCGCCCCACCCCGCGGCTCATTCAAGGCATCGAGACCATCGGACGGTTGCTCTGGGGCGAGATCGATCCAAGTTCCTGACCCAAAAGACAAATCGACCCCCACCTCCGAAAAACACCCGCCGGCGCAATACACTGCAATTCCGCTCAGACCTTGCGCTTCGCGAGGAGTCAGTCACTTACGATGCTTATTTCGCGGGTGAAATGGGTAATGGGAGATGCGAGGACGGGGTATTTGGGGGGGGGATTGTGAGGGAATTCGGAGTGGGTGGCTGGGTCAGACCCCAAGATTGCCCCAAGATAGACCCAAGATAGTACTGAATCTAAAAGAGGAAGTTGAGGCGAACAAATCAAAAGAGACAGGGCAAATGGAAAGAAAAATAATTTCCTCCACTTGACAAGACACTGCCCTTTCAATTATTGAAGAATGATATAGATTAATTCTAAAAATTGTGGTTTTTCGTCGTTTGATGTGGAATTCATCTCTTTCGACTGCTAAGGCTCTTCGGGGCAACAACGATGATCGTCAGAAATCCCGATGGGTTGATCAGTTATTCGCCTTCATCTGCATAGCAGAGGCAACCCCAACCTGATGCCGACCTGGGAAGAATTTCTGAAGGGGCCATGAACATTTGAAGTTCAAGGAGTTCAACCATATCAGCGTGTCGCATATGAGATGTGCAGGCCGCTATGGGCGCTAACGGCCAAATCCACACGAAACAACGATGAACTAAAATTGTTTTCTAATTGAAAATTTAATTGCATGAGCAGGAGGGATAGACTAATGGCTCCGACCACTAAAAAGGAAGTAGCAGAACGTTATCTGGAACGGCTGAAAGAAACGAGAGACGTTTTTGCCGAAGGGCGGAAAATAGCCCGAGAATTAGATGGCCTTACATTGGCAACTAGCCAGAAAAAACTATCGAGAGATACAAAAACAGAGATATTATTAGAAATAAAAAAACTAGCAATGCATGAAGAAGCAATTAATAAAGACAAGCACATTATTGTGGCGTGCGACAATAGTAGCATCATTGATGTTATCGATTACTTGATGGGAAAGTTAGAGGGATAGTATGGACATGCTATCAACAGCGATCTCGTTGGCAAGTTTTATACTTTCAATTATTGCTTTTGTTTTTTCTTCCATGGCAAAAAAAAGAGCAAATCTATTAGCAGGCAAGAATCTGGATCTGCAGTTTGGAATGATTGAACTTGAAGTAAGAAAATCAGTTGAAAATGCCTCTGCAAATATTAGTTCTCTTGCCGTACAAATGGCACCATTGGTTTCTAGAGAAAAAACTAGAACTATTACCGAGGAAGACTCACACACACTAGCAGGGCTTAGAAAGATTTTGGATGCATATATTCAAAGTATGCTGAACAGTTATGAAAGTGCATGCGGTAAATATTTAGACGGAAAGATTGATAAACTAAGATTTCGCAAAGAATATAAAGATGAGCTTAGAAATTTATTTAAAAATGAGCACTTCAAAAAACATTTAGCCCCACCAGATTCAAAATATTATGCGATCATCAAAGTTTATAATGAGTGGGAAAATCTTGAAAAATAGGCTGATCGAAATTCGTATTTCTTGCGCCTTGTCTGGGTCAATGCGTTGAGATAAGATTGTTTGATCACACAAGAAAACAATGGTTATACTTATACCCAGACCAGTTATAGCTGTTGTTTCCAAACACTTAGCCGCAGCATACTCACACTCCCAGCTCAACAATATGTTTTGGCAACAGCATGCCCCCGGAGAAGAGCCTGGGGGCAACAAATGCGACAAGTGTATGGATTGGCTGGAACGCGTCAATCAGGACGATTCTCTGGACGCGCTGGTGGTGCTGGGCGGACTGCTGCAGGAGTTCATGGACCGGGAGCACCGCCCCTCTCCAACCTGGGGACAGAAATCCGCGGAAGAACACCCACTCCAACGGCAACGCAAGGAAATCAAGAAGACACTGACTCGTCATGGCCTGATCTACATGCCCGGAGGCCGCATCGTCCAGACGGACCGCTCCTTGCCCTCCAAGACCCTGGAGCAGATGCTGCGCGAGCGTAACTTTCCATCGGTGGAAGCGGAGTTCCTACGCGCCCAGGACAATGCCGCATCAGACCCGGCCACGGCCATTACTGCGGCCTGCGCCACCATCGAAGCCCTGTGCAAGGCCTACATCCACGACCACAGCTTGGAGCCTCCCAAAGACAAGACCGTAAGCCCCCTCTGGCAGGTGGTGAAAAAACACCTGAACCTCGACCCCAAGAGCCAGGAAGACAATGACTTGCGGAAAATCCTGCAGGGCTTGGGCTCAGTAGTAGAAGGCCTCGGCGCCCTCCGCACCCACGCCGGCAACGCCCACGGCCAGGACAAGACCCCTGTCAGGCGACACCATAAACTGACCCCCTAACGACACGCAGAATTGACCCACCCC
>CAZGAH010000042.1:0-996 GCA_964523295.1 uncultured Desulfovibrionaceae bacterium
CCGATTTCCGGTCGATGCGCAGGGCATGGCCTCCTTGCGCTGCCCGCATTGCGGAAAATCCGGCACCGTGAACGTGGCCATGCTGCAAGGGCAGGACAAGGCCGTGACGGTACGCTGCCGCTGCGGCAAACAGTATCCCGCGCGCTTCGATTTTTCCGCCTCCCGACCAGATGCGGAAGCGGCCAGCGTCGCCCCCGCGAACCCGGCGACCAGCCCGACCGCGAGCCCTGCGCCAGTCAGAACCGCGTCCCCGCAGCCCGGCGCAACCGGCGGCGCGCCGGTCAGCAATCCGGATGACGATTTGCCTGAGATCGAGGCCGAGCCGGTCGACGGCGCCTCGCCCCCGGCATCCGTGCCGCCGATAGCCTCACCCCCGGCCTCCGCGGCGCCGTGCGTGCGGGTCTTCCAGGTCGACGACGCCGGCAAGGCCACGGTCATCTGTCCGACCTGCGGCTTCTCCCGGCCCATGCAGGTGCCGGCCACGCTCGCCCCGGAGCAGGTCGTGCAGATCGAGTGCCGGTGCAAGACCTGTTTCCGCTGCCGCTTCGAGTTTCCGGCCTTGTCGGACCCGAGCCGGCGCCAGCCAGGCGAGGTTTTCCCGTTGCGACCGGGCGAACTGGCCGATCTGGAGCTGCAACACATCCACGCCAGCGACGAGGGCAAGGCCACGATCATCTGCCCGGCGTGCGGGTACTCCAAGCAGCTCGACGCCAGGGCCGACAAACGGCTGGCCCACCCCATGGGCTTTCTGTGCCTCTGCGGCGGCCCCATCCGTTTTCGTGTCGAGTTCCGAAAGAGCTATCGCAAGCGAGTCAATCTGGCGGGCGAGTATACGAATTTGCGCCGACGAAAAAAGGGCTGGATGTACGTCAAGGATATCTCCCTGGGCGGCGTGGGGTTTATGGCCCAGGTCGATCCCGACGAGCAGACGGGCCATGGGATCAGCCCCGATGACCCGCTGGAGGAAGGCTCCCATATGCCCGTACCCAAACTGGT
>CAZGAH010000042.1:1006-25365 GCA_964523295.1 uncultured Desulfovibrionaceae bacterium
ACCCGCTGGAACTCTCGTTCCGGCTCGACGACCGGCTGGGCACGGAAATCCTCCGCCGAGTCGTCGTGCGCTCCGTGCGCGGCAATTATATCGGCACGCAGTTCAGCGAGAAGCGCGCCCACGACAAGGAACTCGGTTTCTACCTCATGGCCTGAAGGATACAGCCAGGTCGAAGCGGACCGGGCCGCGAGCCGGGCAGAACGGCGTCCTGCCGTCCCTGCGCCGCGCCCCGCCTTCGCGCTTGCCAATCCCTCCGCAGCGTCGTACCCTGGTATCGTTCCGTTGGCATCCGTCCCGCATGAACGCCGACCCTCGCGCTATGGCATCCAGACGCCGCAAAACATCCCCTGCCCGCACCGCCCGAACCGAGGGCCGCGAGGCGCCGGACAGACGCAGGCCCGACCCGGTCCTGGCCGTGCTGGCCGCGCTCGCCCTGCTGGGGCTGGCGGCCTGGGCCTTCAGTCCGGCCCTGCAGGCCGGGTTCATCAGCTTCGACGACCAGGATTACGTAACCCGCAATCCCGCCGTCCGCGCCGGGCTCAGTCTGGAGACCGTGCGCTGGGCGTTTTTCACCGGGCACGCCAGCAACTGGCATCCGCTGACCTGGCTGTCGCACATGCTCGACGTCGAGCTCTTCGGATTGAATCCGGCCGCACACCACGGCGTCAATCTGCTGCTGCACCTGGCCAATACGCTGCTGCTGCTGCTGCTGGCCCTGCGCAGTCTGACAGGAGCCTTCTGGCGCAGTCTGGCCGTGGCGGCGCTGTTCGCCCTGCATCCGCTGCGCGTGGAGTCCGTGGCCTGGGTCGCGGAACGCAAAGACCTTCTGGCCGGCCTGTTCTTTATGCTCGCCCTGCTGGGCTGGGCCCGCTACTGCCGCCGGCCCGGGCCAACGCGCTACCTCCTGGTCCTGGCGCTCGCAGCCCTGGGGCTGATGGCCAAGCCCATGCTCGTGACCCTGCCCTGCGTGCTGCTGCTGCTCGACTTCTGGCCTCTGCGCCGCCTCGGTCCGAGTGCGGCCGGCGCAGGGAAAGCATCCGCGCTCAGGCGGGCGCTGCTGGAAACGCTGCCGTTTTTTATCCTCTCCGTGCTCTCCGCCTGGATCACCTTCGCCGTGGCTCGCCAGATCGGCGCCACGGCCTCGCTGGCGAACCTCAGCCTGGCCGAACGCCTCGGCAACGCGCTGACCGCCTGCGCGTCCTATCTGCTCAAGCTGCTCGCGCCGCTCGATCTGTCAGTCTACTATCCGCTGGTCAGACCGACGCTCTGGCCGGTCGCAGCCGCGACGCTCGTGCTCGCCGGCCTGAGCGTCGGGGCCTTTCGACTCCGGACGCGCGCTCCGTATCTGCTTACGGGCTGGCTCTGGTTCCTGATCATGCTCGGGCCGGTCATCGGCCTGGTGCAGGTCGGGGGGCAGGCCATGGCCGACCGCTACACTTATCTGCCGGGCATAGGCCTGCTCGTCGCCGCGGTCTGGTCCCTGCCGCCCCTGGCCGCCCGCTTCGCCCCCCGGTTGCAACGCGCGCTGCCTGCGGCGCTGGTCTGCCTCCTGGCCCTGGCCGCGACCGTGGCCGCGCACCGGCAAACCGGGTGGTGGCGCGACAGCGAAACCCTCTACCTGCGCACCCTTGCCGTCACCAAAGACAACTTCATCATCCACTACAACCTGGCCGTTGAGTACGCGGAAACCGGCCGCCGCGCCGAGGCCCTGGCCCACTACGACGCCGTGCTGGTCATCAATCCCGGCTACGCCAAGGCCCTGAACAACAAGGCCTGGATTCTCGCCACCGCGCCGGAGCCCGGCTTGCGCAACGGCGCCGCGGCCGTGGAGGCGGCGGAAAAGGCATTGCAGGTGATCGGCGACAATTCCCCGGCCGCGCTCGACACCTACGCGGCAGCCCTGGCCGAGGCCGGACGCTTTACGGAAGCCGCGGAGACCGCAACCCGGGCCGCAACCCTGGCCCGCGCCGCCGGCCAGACCGCCCTGGCCGGGGAGATGGACGCCCGGACGCGCCGCTACCAGGCCGGGCTGCCCTATCATCAGCGCGCAGCCGGGAGTCCGTGAGCGCTGATCAGTCGCGCAGCAAAGGTCAGCCTCGCGCGAATGTCACCAGACCCCGCGAGGGAGACCGTGCCTTACTGCCCGGTACCCGGCAGTTCGACATAACAGACCAGGATCGGGCCGTTCTGATCGACCACGAAACTGCCGCCGAGGCGGCGGAGGGCGAAGTGGAAATAGGACCGTTTTTCCGGTCGCAGCGCGGGTAGCGGAGTCGGGGCGCTGGCTGCCAGGCGGAGGCAGGGGCGGCGGCCTGCGTTGCTGGTGCTCAGTTCGAGGGTGCGTGCGCCCAGGATTACGGCGTGCTCCAGCAGGGCAGTGAGCACGTCGGCAAAGGCCTGGGGGTCGACCACGACCTGCAGGCGCGACGGGGTTGCCTGTTCCTCGCGGCGCAGGACAACCTCGACTCCGTGAAAAAAAGGCTGAAAGGCAATCTGGCGCGTCAGCGCGCGGACAAAGGCAGCCTCGTCGTCGACCTCGTCGTAGTGCGTCGTTGTGGGCCGGGTCAATTCGGCGACAAGGGCCGAGGTCATGCCCGCCAGGTCGGCGCGTTCGGCCTGTCCGCCAAAACGGACGCCATCGACTTCGTTGATAAAATCGAGCAGCAGCCGTTTCGCCCGGCGCAGCAGGGCCGGTTCGACCAGCCCCTGCAACAGGTGGGGCTGCAACACGCGCAGGCTGCGTTCCACGAATTGCACTGTCTTGGGAAGGTGCAGCAGTTTGCCCAGCTTGCCCTGGTCGTCGCACTGTTTCGAAAACAGGGCAAAGTCGTCCAGCGCGCCCTCCAGGGCGGCCAGATCGAGCTGCTCCAGGACGCGCTCCCCGGCGGTCTCTTCGCCGAGTGTTTCCAGGTAATGCGCCAGGCGCAGCAGCTTGCCGCCGATGATCGCGAACAGACTCTCGGCTTCGTCGAGGATAATCCGCGCGTGACGTTGCAGCAGGGCGACACGCGCCGGCGTCAATTCATCGATGCTGCTCAGTCGTCGGGCCTTGTCCAGGGCTGCGTGCAGCACTTTCACGGCCTTGGCCTCGGGAAAGGTCGCGCCGTGCCCGGGCAGAAGACAAGAAATCCGCTTCGCCTCGAAGTGCCCGAGGATGCCTTCGAGCGAACCGATCAGCGCTTCGCGATCCCAACCCGGTCCTCCGGCAATGCCGGTCGCGGCGGCAAACGGGAGATCTCCGGCAAAAAACACTTCCCCGACCTGGAAGCCCAGGCTGTCGAGCGAGTGGCCGGGCAGGCAGCAGGCGTCGAGGGTGCACCCCGTGCCTAGCGACACGACCGGACGCACGGCGCATGGCGCAGACTCAACATAGAGCGCCTCGTCGGCAGGCCGGTCGAATTCGGGCAACTCCCAGCCAAAATGCGCGGCAAAGCTCAATCGCCCGTCACGCTGGCGCAGGGCCTCGGCTGCGCGCGCATGGCACAGCAGCCTGGCCGGAAATCCGGCCTGAAAGAGGCGCGACGTGCAATAGGCATGATCGACGTGGCAGTGCGTCAGCGCGACAAAGACCGACCGGCGGCGGTGGTCGTACAAGGCCCCGGTCAGGTGCACCAGCTCCAGGGCCTGCTGCTCGTCCGCGCCGGGATCGATGATGACAATCGCCTCCGGCGCATCGAGAACGTAGGCGTTGGAGCAGAGAATGTTCGGCTTGCGCTGCATCTCCAGCAACCGCACCCCGTCCGCCCCCGGTACTGTCTTCCAGTCATGATCCCGCACAAAAGCACTCCTCGTCATGGACGGCCCGCCAGGTCGGCACGAAACGAACACGGGGCCGGCCGCATCGTCAACGGACGATGATTCAGTCCAGCAGGGTTCATACCGTCGGGTGTCGTGCCTGTTTGAAAGACACAGGCGGGCGGATTACCTCGCCCTTGTCCCGGAGGGCTCCCTTGCCAGGCAAAACCATTCCTGACGCCGTTTTCTTGGTTCTCGGGAAGTGTGCTCCCCGGTGTTGTACGGTATAAATACTCCTCGTTAATCCTGAATCTGTCAATACGCTCATCGGCGTCAGACAGGATGCATACAAGCAAGGAGTCACGACCCGTCGAAGGGGCCTGTCGGCGGTAAAATGTGAATTGATCTCGTTGACGGGAGCCTTGTTTCGCGTCTGCAATGGACATCGAATCCATGGTTGAGGCTTCGTTGAAGCGCGTCCCGGCTCGTTGAGAACCTGGACACGACACCGTGCGCCCGTTTAGCGTGGTTTCGTCTTGAAACAAGGCTCTGTCCTGAAACAATGTTCCATTATTTCATGGAACTGCACAAGAGAAGTAAAATTGTTCTAAAGATGCCCTTGCGGTAGTAACATCAATGGGACTGGCAATTTTTACGGAAGCGTATGCAGTCCCCCTAGCTCGCATCGACGGGACATCACGGACGCGTCAATGCTCCGCCTTCCGGTCGCAAACCATCGGTGCGTGTGGTCTGGCAGAGGTGGAGAGTTGTCTGCAGCGCAGGGAGAGGCACGGAGTGGACTACGCCATAACCTCGGGCTTTTCCGCTGCGACAAGAAAAACCGGGTTCTGCCCCTCGAGATGCATGCTCGCTGCCAGCGGCGAGGAGTGAGCGACGGTGATCATGGTGATGGAATAGGGCCAGTTTGCGGCCTCGAAGCAGGCCTTCGTGCGGATCAGCGAATCCATGAGCACGCACGAGGCGACGATCCGACCGCCGGGGACGAGGCACGCGCAGGCTGCTTCGATAACGGAATTGTCGGGCTGCCCCAGTCCTCCGCCCAGAAAAATGCGATCCGGTTGCGGAAGCACCTCCAGGCAATCCGGCATGATGCCATGGACCGGTTCGACGAGCAGTGCGGTAAATCGTCGGATGTTTTCACGGATATGCCGTATCCTGCCGGCTTTTTTCTCCACGGCGAAAACGCGACCGGTCCGGGCCAGGGAAGAGGCTTCGATGGAGACCGCGCCGCACCCGGCGCCCAAATCCCACACCGTATGATTGCGGCTGATACGCAGGGCTGCCAGCGCGGCGGAGCGAACCGACCATTTAGTGATCAGCCCGCGCTCCGTGACGAATTCCTCGTCCGGGATGCCCAGCTGCGGCCGCTCGGGCATTGGGGCCGTACGTTCGAACAGGACCAGGTTGAGAGCGGAAAAATTCTTCTGGCTGGCTGCCTCCAGGGTATACAGGTCAAAGCGCTCGGCCTCGCCCCCCAGATCCTCGAAAACCCAAATGCGAAACTGAATAAGTCCCTTGTCCAGCATGGCCTGCGCCAGGGCTGCCGGGATGCTCCTGGTGTCAGTGAGTACGGCGATTCGCTCGTAACGGCCCAGGGCCAGAAACAAGGGATGCATATCCTGCCGCCCGTGCAACGAAACGGTAGCGATATCGCTCCAAGGGGCCTTGATTCGCGCCGCCGCGGCCTGGATGGTGGTGATGTTGGGCAGGATAGTCACAGCGCCGGCGCCAAATTCCTCGATAACGGCTGGCCCGATGCCGTAAAACATTGGATCCCCGGACGCCAGGATTACAACCGGTCCCTTTTCCTGCTCGTGCTCCCGTATCTGGGCAAAGGTCGATGACAGTGGAGCGACAATTGGAATCTTTATCGCAGGATGTTGCGCGTAACGCTGCAAATGACGCTCTCCGGCCACGAGCACGCGGGCTCGTCGTATGAGGCTCGTTGTCTTCGAGGGCAAATCCGCAGGATCCAGACCCAGACCGACCACGTGAATGGCCATGCAACACGCTCCTTTCAGTATCGACTCCGTAAAAGCGCTCCCGGTGCGGATCGGCATACAGATGGCGGCGTAATGCTGTCGCAAGGCTCGGTCCGTCCACCGCAAAGCAACACTGATAACTTTCAATGTTGTTGTTTTTCTGGCCGTTGTCAACAGAAAACTCGCCTCACAACGTTACTGGGGCCAGGATCGACCTGAGAAGAGAGGGAAGCGTCGTATGAGTTGTAAAATCAAATTGACGACGGTCTCCAGACTGCCCACGTTGGGCAGAGTTCATGAAAGCAAAAAGCAGGCCATCGTCATGGAAGGGTATGAACTCTTGATTCGTTTGGGGCATGTGGAAGCTCGTGAAGCTGGAAAAATCTATCGCTCGTTATGGTGAACAGGCATCTGATCTCAACGAACATCATTGAGAATGCGAACCGAAATATCCGAGGCAAGATTGGTCGGGTAACACGGTGGAGACAAGAGACGGATCAGGCGCATAGATGGCTGGCAATAGGACTTATGGAGAGCGAAAAGGGGGTTCGCAAGCTGGCAGGGTATCAAGAACTGCCCGAATTGGCAGCGGCGTTGACCAAGCCAGGAACGGTCCAGCCGCGCAGGAAATGCAATAGGTGGAAAGGTGTTAGCGGAAGGTGACTGTACATTTGGGGTTACACACCCAACCGTCCGGAATTTCTCGCTTTTGGTCCAATCCGGAAGGGTGAACGGCAAAAGGAGAGGCAGCCCGGCAAGGACGGCCATCCGTCTTGGTCTCCGCCATGGCGCTCGGGTCGCGTCCCCGCGTTGCCCTTCTCGTCGCCGACAGAGAGTCCGACTTAACGTGCTGGCTCGAAGGGTTCCTTGACGATGATGATGTTTTTCAGCTCGGGGAAAATTGTCTTGACGAGAGTCGTCGTTTGCTCGACATTTTCTCCGCTGATGACAATTTTCGGCTTTGCCTGCTCTGACAGCTGCTTGAGTTCTTGCTCGGAAAGCGGCGCGTCTCTGACGTGATCGGCATAGTGAGGGGAAAGCGTCTCGTAGGCGTACGTTGCAGCCAAGGCCCCCTGCTCGATGTATTGCGTTGATGGCCTGGCGTATCCGCGCCGTGTCATTTCGTTTTTGATGATGTCCTTGAACACCGGGTAGTGCGTACAAAAAAGGCCTGCACTGTCTGGCTTGTGATCCGGCGAAACCCGTTCAAAAAAGAGTCCGATGTCCTCCCGAACCACCTGCTGCTTCAACGCGTCCGGGGCGCCTTCCTCGATCATACTCACCCAGTTCCCGGGCGCGAATTGATAAATGAAGATGGTTTTCTTTTTGGGAAGCCGAATGAGACTGCTGGAAAAGACGTTGGTCACGTGCCGGGAGGGATCTTTCCAGTCGTATCGCTCGAATTCCTGAATGGCACCGTGCTCCAGCTCCGCGTGATACGAATCGGCCAGCTTCGTCGGATACGTCATGCTTTTCACGGTGGCTGGCGTTGCGAATAGGGCGATTACCGTTTGATCGCTTGACAGAAGCTGCGCGTCCAGACTCTTTTTGACGGCACTGATTGTCGGAGTGATGATTGAGAGTATGGAGTCTTTCTTGTCAGCATACGCATCGTCGATGTTCTGGACAACCGCGTGGTGCTGGGTCGAGGCGGTATTGCAGGCGATGACGACGACGCTGGCCTTGTCGCGCAGGGCCTTTTCCACGCCACGCTGCGTCAGCCTGGCGATCTCAGCCGGCGGCTTGCTTCCATACGGGGCGTTTTTCGTGTCACCATAATGGGTGACGACAATGGCAACATTGTACTTCTGTACCATGGCAACAGCCTGGTCGGCCATGCTCTTGGCGGTGAAAAAGCCTCCAAATCCGGAGTCGAACGTCGTCAGGTTGAGGTGAACCGGAGCGGAGGAGTGTATTGACTGGGGTTGTGAACGCAGCCCCCCGCACCCGCTGACCAGAAAAAGGACGATGAACGCCAGAAGCAGGCCTGTCGTTTTCCGCACGGGCTCTCTTAAAATCAGAAAATTGCTTTCTGAAGTGTTTCTGACGCGTTTCATTTTTTTAACCCCAGGAGCAAAAAGCGTTCTCTGAGAAGATGAACCGGGGCTGCTTTTCACCCCGGTCTGCCTCCGGGCTCCGTAACGCTATCCTTTTTCCGACCCGGCAGGGTCATGCCCCCTACGCTGCGGTCGCGGCGGAACGAGTCATGACGAGAGAAACACGTTCCTGGATGTACATTAACATGGCCCCAACGAGAAACGAGAGTATGAGAATAATCAGGGCGCTGACAGAGTGCAACCAAACCGGCGATTCCGGTTTGAGATAGAGTTCTACTATCGGCTCGCGAATTATGCCGTTGACCAGAAACATATAGACAGAGATTTTTCCTGTATATGTTAAAAAGTCGTTAAGCCAATTGATTCTGCGCACAAAAGACAAGATGGGGTGGGAGACAATGACACAGAACACAAGAATGGCGAAGGATGAAAAATACCAGAAGAATTCATAAATATTACCGATATAATACAAGCAGGCCATGGCCGTTGCAAGCGCAGTTGCCTGTACGGATGTGAGTTCAATCTTTTTGCTTCTTACAAAATAGATGCCCAGCGCAACCTCAGGCAGCCATCCGATGATATTCTTTTTTAAAAATATATATTCAGAGAGAACATTATTAAATATCATCAATGTAGCAACGGAAACAATCGAAATGGCGAGAAGAAAGGAGTTTCCAAGCTTCTTTGTGCCGTACATTAAAAGATGAAACACGAAATATAGCTGAATGATTGCCCCCAAAAACCACCATGGTCCGACAATTACGGCAGAATAGCTCGAGGTAAAGTTGATGAGTGTCGCGAGCTGCAAGAAGAGATGGTAGGCACTGAATCGTGTTTGCGTGCCGTACTGGCCTAACGTGAAAATAAAAAGCAAAAGAAATAAGGTGGAAATTATTATAGGGATATAAAGCTTGCCCAATCTCTTTTTGACAAAAGGCCAGTATGGAATGTCGTCGCTCGTGTTAAATTTAAACGCGAGTCCGTAGGCCGATAAAAAGAAAAAGTAGGCGACTCCGGTGTAGCCGAATGCCATGAGCACGCAGTTCGGCAGGGCAAAAATATTGCTGGATACAGTGTCCCAAAAGAATTGTATCCTTGAAATGGAAAAATCGAATTCATTGCATACTTTCAGGGGTCTGTAGATTGGGTGCAAGGCATTATGCAAAACGATAAATATAATCGAAATTGCTTTCAATATAGTTGTGTCGCGGGGTGAAAATTTATTGATAATCATTTCTCGCCTTCAGTGTGTTTACGATGCCAAAAAATGTGAGGAGACCAGGCTGGGCAAAGGCATCGCCTTTTCTGGCTGAACATGATGCAAGCCTATCAGAACGGACTGTAAACCGTCAATGTTGAGCAAAAGGGCTTTCGTAAGATACAGATTTGCCCCTTGGTATAAAGGGTTTCTTTCGCTCCTTTGGCGCTGCCGGACGCAGGGCGCCTCGCTACGCAGCGGGGCAGTCCCCGGCTTGCCCCTCCGCCTGGCCGAGGGTGTCTGGTGCCGGCTTCGCCTTGTCCACCACCAATGTCGCCACTCCGCAGCCGAAAAGGGCCTGGACGCCCGATATGATCGGATCCACGATGGAGACTGCTGCCATGCCCACCACCACGGCCGGCTCCAGCGGCAGTCCCAGGGGGCCGCAGATGATGGACAGCAGCAGGACATAGGACAGGCCGATGGTGCCGATGGCAGACACCACGCAGAGCATCGCCAGCAGGGCAATGGCCAGATACTGCCAGGGCGTGAACACCACGCCGAAGGCCTGGCCCACGAAGACCGGGGTCAGGGCAAAGAAGGCCGCGTACGCGTAATGACAGACCAGCAGGGCAAAGGGGTAGGCTGCCATGGTTTGCGCGCGGTCGATCTGCGGGTAACTCTTGAGTCGTTCCAGCCCGATGGGCATGGAAATGACGCTGCTGCGCGTTGAAAAGGACAGGAGAAAGATCGGCCCGAAATCCCGCCAGATGGCGGAAAACGGAATCCCGAGTCGCCAGCGAAGCATGATCAGGCTGAGCACGCCGCCCGGTACGAAGGCCAGGGTCAGGCACACTACCAGGCGCAGGATGGCCAGCATGAGTTCGAGGCCGGTCGAGGCGACGAAGTCCACGGAAAGGGCGTAGAGCGCGAAGGGCAGCAGGTAGAGGGACATGCGGATCATGGTCGTGAAGGACTCCAGGATGGTGTCCATGATGTCTATCAGCGTCGTCTTGGTGTCTTTCTTCGCCGCCGCCACCGCAACGCCAAAAAAAATCGCCACGAAGAGCACGGCGAGATTCTCGTTGTTGACGATGGGCGCCAGCAGATTGTCGGGGACCATGGTGTCGACCATATCCATGAGCTGATCGTACAGGTTGCCCCCGGGCTGCGCTGCCTGTGTTCCGGTGTTCATGGAGGACAGCAACCGCTGAGCCTCCTTGGAAAAATCCGCCCCGGGCCTGCCCACGATGCCGATGCCGACGCTCAGGAGCGCCGCGAGGAGCAGCAGCAGCGGCGCCGCAACGAGCAGTCGCCTGATGAGCCGCGCGTTGCCGCCGCAGACCAGGAGTCTGTAGGTGCTGGTAACAATTGCGGCAATCATGATCGGCAGGACGCACATGCGCCAGAATCCCATATACAGCCCGGCAGGGCGGGCGAGATAAGGGGCCAGGAACGGAAGATACAGCCCGGCCAGGCCGCCGAGCAGCATAGCCGCCAGCACGGTCCAGGGCGACAGGAGCCAGTGCTGCGCAGCAGGCCTGCGCACGACCGTTACCCAGAGCACGCCGAGCACCAGGACGTGCAGCCCGACAACCAGCATGATGTCATGCAGGCTCGCGCGCCCGGGCTGGGGCACGGGGGCGGCCACAGGAGCGGCCACAGGAGCATTATCCGCTCCTGCCGGACTCGCCGGTCCCATGTACCGGGCAATGATATCCTGCAGCGTCGTTTTCGGGTCAAGGGGACGGACTTCCAGATAGTCATTGATCCAGCGCAGCAGATCCGGCCTGCCCGGACTGACCGCAATGGCGCAGGGGTCTTCCCGACGGGGAGAAAGGCGGGCGATCTTGTAGTCCAGCCCCGGGTCGACGTGCATCGCAATCTCGAAGGCGGGCTCATCGGCCATGAACAGGTCTGCCTGGCCCTCGTATACCATGGCGATGGCCTCCGAGGAGGATGTGGCGAGCAGAATCTCAGCATTGGGGAAGAGGTCCCTGACAAGCGGGGCCAGGGCGGAGCGCGCGAGGGTGGCGATCCGGAAGCCGGGTTTGTCGAAGTGGCGCACCACCTCCTGCTCCGAGTCCGTGTCACTGGCGTTGTATCGGGTTTGCGCCATGACCAGCCGGTTGGCTACAAAAATGATATGGGTGACGAAATAGGGGCGACTGAAGAAAACGCGCTGCGCGCGCTCTACGGTTTTGGTCAGCTCGCTCAGTCCGATGTCCACCGTCATGGCCGCCACGGCGTCCACAAGCCCATCCCAGCCGCCCGGGACGGCGACGAATTCCGGCCGGACGCCGAGCGCCGCCGCCAGCTGTCTGGCCAGGTCCACGTCAAGGCCCGTCAGCTCGCCGTTATCCCTGATGAGAAAGGGGGGAGCCTGCCCCTCGATCACGCCGATCCGCAAGACGCCGGCGTGCTGAATCTCCCGGATATCCCCGGGCATGGACGGGGCACCCGGCCCGGCTCCAAGGCAGGGCAGCGTGATGAGAAAGATCAAGGCCGACAGGCTGGCGATCCGGAACACATGCCGCATATCCTGCTCCAGGGAAAACGTTACCGGGAGATCAACTCACGAACCCGAACAGTCCATCCACCGTGTTCACCCGCTCAGCCCCGGAGCAGACGTTCCAGGTACTGGAACAGCCGTCGTCAGTAGCGGACATGCACTTCCGTGCCCACGGCGATAGCCTTGGCCATCTGCTCGCCCTCGCCGTTGTGCATGCGAATGCAACCCCGCGACACGCGCTGTCCGATCTGACGGGGCTTGTTCGTGCCGTGTATCCTGAAGGCGCTGCCGTGCGAGAGGTGTATCTTGAACTCTCCCATGGGATTGGCCCGGCTGCCCGGCGGTACGTAGCGAGGCAGACGCCGGCCCTTGCGGTGCGCTTCCTTGAGCATGTTCGGCGTGGGAATCCAGGACGGATTCAGATCGACCTTGGTGACGTACCCCGTACCCTCGGGATAGGCCGTTCCCGGCTTGGCCGTGGCCACGACGTAGGTATTCACCAGCTTCCGCGCTCCACCGGGGAGCAGCTCGTAGAGCCAGAGCCGGCAGCGACTGACGCTGACCTCGATGGCGTAGGTCCGGTCCGGCGAGAGTCGGGCATGCGTGGTCGCGGGCTGGACCTCCTCAGCTCGCTTTTTCGTGGCTTTGGGGGGGATGCGCTCATAGACCACGTCGGCAGGCCGGATGTCCGCGATGTCCGCCTCGGGCGCGGCAGTTCGCTCAGCTGCAACGACAACCGGCAGTTGCGTGACTTCCTCGGGCGCCCGGGAGGCTGTCGGGTGCGGCGACGTTACCGGCACCTCGGTCAGCTCCGCAGCGCGGGCGGAAGGAGGCGGTCCGGCAGGCCGGGCGTTGCGGGCGTACTGCGCCGGAGCCGGCGACTCGAGCCCGTCTATGGCAATGGCGACGCGCCGGTTGGCCTCGCGCCCCTCTTGCGTATCGTTGTCCGCTACCGGCTGTCTGTGCCCGTAGCCAACGGATTGCAGACGCTCCGGCGAGATGCCGAAGTCTTCGACGAGCCGGGTCTTGACCCACGCGGCGCGCTGTTCCGAAAGCGTCTGGTTCGTGACCGGGTGCCCCCTGCTGTCGGCGTGCCCGGCCAGCGTCACCCGGGCCGCGGGAAAGGCCCGGAGCAATCGGGCCAGCCTGTAGAGGGTCTCGTCGCCGTCCGCATCCGTGCTCGCCTCTGCGCGAGGAAAATGAATAGCCTGCAATGCCAGACCAGGAAGCGGCGCAGTGCCCGAACTGCGCGCTTCCGGCTTCGGAGTATCTTTGTAGACCCCGGTGACGATGATTTCCACCCTCCGGTTGCGCTGACGTCCGGCCTCGCTGGCATTGGAGACCATGGGCCTGGCGCTGCCCAACCCTTTGGCCTCGACGCGCGCGGCCCCGTCGGCGAGCCGCTTCGCCAGGAGCGCCCTGATCGTCTCCGCCCGCCGTTGCGTGGGATCACCCCTGCCCGCGCCGTCGCTCTCGGCGCTGTGTACCTCCACGCTGGCCCGGGCCTCCGGATTGTCGCGCAGCAGGACAGCTACGGCGTCGAGTCGGGACAGGAAGGTCGGGTTGGTGAGTGCGGCGTCGTCGTTGCACGGAAGGATGAGATGCAGGTACAGCGGCACCGGGCATCCGAAGGCGTCGACGCGCGTGTTCGGCGGCGTGCCCGGGCATTCGTCGCGGTTATCGGCCACGCGGTCGCCGTCCTTGTCGGCCAGGGACGGAGCACCGGGAGCGATTCTCCCCGGCGCACCGGGATCGACGGCCTCAATGGCGCGCGGCCGTCCGGACTGCGCGCACCCGGCTAGCAGGAACAGCAGCAGCAACAGTACGTACCACGGTCTTCGCATGGCCTTTACCCCCTTTATACGGCAACATGACGGATGCAACGCCCGGGCGTCCGACCTGAGGTCTGCCTGAAGCAGGGTATCTCGACCGGCCCCGCCGCCGTCTTGCGACAATCCATTCCGCGGCGCAGATAATGGTACTGATTATATCATAACTACCCCAGGAAGCAAGCCATAGTCAGGCTGATTGGCTTTAGATAAAATTTAGACTTTTTATGGCCATTGCATGGTCTCGTTGTACAGCGCCGGCGTGTTGTACGGCTTGGGGCAGGATAAATTCCTTGCCTGGCGTCGGCTGCGGGCATAGAGAGGGTTTCCCCGGCGGCGCGCCAATCTGACCTTTCCTTTCGGACGGATTCCGCGCCACTTTATGGGGCGCGCGCGAGGACATGTAGATGGAAGGCGTACTGAACCAGGCCAGATTTCGCCGGCGGCGCCGGCTGCTCTTCGTCGTGCTGGCCCTGGGCTATCTGCTGGTCTTTTTCCATCGGCTCTGCCCCGCGGTGGTTGCCGTGGATCTGATGCGTGAGTTTCGTGCCGGCGGCTGGCTGGTCGGTCTGCTGGCCTCGGCCTACTTCTATCCCTATGCCTTGATGCAAATACCCTCGGGGTTGCTGTCGGATACGTGGGGTTCGCGCAAGACTATCACCGTGTTTTTCGTCCTGGCGGGGCTGGGCTCGCTGGCGTTCGGGCTGGCCGGCCAGGCCTGGACGGCCATCGGGGCGCGCGTGCTGGTGGGTCTGGGCGTGGCTATGTTTTTCGTTCCCACGCTGAAGATACTGACGCGCTGGTTCGGGGTCACGGAATTCGCCCCCATGACCGGCGTGCTGATGGCCGTTGGCGGACTGGGCGCCCTGGCCTCGACTACGCCGCTGGCCTGGCTCAGCGAGGCGGTTGGCTGGCGGGGCAGCTTTCTGGCCATTGGAGCGGCCACGGTGCTCCTGGCGGGAATCATCTGGTTCGTGGTGCGCAACACGCCGCAGGAGCTGGGTTTGCCCGGTCCGGACGAATCGGGCACGACCGCAGCCGATGGACCTCGCCGCAGCGCCCGCGAGGCCGTGGGACTGGTCCTGCGCGAGCGGAATTTCTGGGCGTTGTCGATCTGGTTTTTCTGCACCTGCGGCATCAGCTTCAGCTTCGCCGGCCTGTGGGGCGGGCCTTTTTTCATGGAGGCGCAGGGCTTGAGCAAAACCCAGGCCGGGCACGCGCTGAGCGTGCAGGCCCTGGCCATGATCCTGGGCAGTCCGGGGCTGAGTCTGCTGTCCGAGCGGGTCTGCCGGGCGCGCAAACCGGTGTTGACGGGCACGGCGCTGTTGCTGTTCTTGCTGACGCTGCCGCTGGTCTTTTTTCCCGAATACCTGACCGGAGCGCTTCTGTACCTCTGGTCCTTTCTGCTCGGGCTGAGCAGCAGCGCGATAGCCAGCGTCGGCTTTGCTGCGGCCAAGGAGCCGTATCCGCTGGATATTGCCGGCACTGCGGTGGGACTGGTGAACTTTGCGCCATTCCTGGGCGGTGCGGTCATGCAGCCCCTGCTCGGCGCGCTGCTCGACGCCTGGGGCCAGGGGCCAGCCGGCTACCCGGCCGAGGCCTACCGCCAGGCCTTCAGCTGCTATATCGGCTTCGCCCTGCTGGCCTTGCTCGCTGCGCTGTCCTTCCGGGAGACCCTCACCCGACCGCGGGCGGATATCTGGACAGGCGAGACCGTGCCTTGAGCCTCCTTGTCCGACAAAGCTCATGACCACATCCGGGCGATACCGTCTGCCTGACGCGTAATGCCCTGCTCGCCGGATTCATCGAGGCCGGAACAGCACTGTTTGAAGCCAACAACGGTGCACGGGGAGGCCATCTCGTGCGTTTAGACCGACGCCTTAGCCCTTTCACCCCCCCCCTTTTTTTTCTTGCATATAATCATCAAAAATTAAGCATTTTTTAAACAGGGCCATGCCAAAAAATATCCTCATAAAAATGTAGACATTTTCCGTGATAACATCGACTCGCGTGGTTATTCGAAACCCATGTATATCGAAACCGTCCCGAACAGAAATGCTCCTCGTTGCCGGATTGCGAGCCCTCCTTAAGGGCGCAAAGGTGGCCGAGGCTGAGGGGGCCAATGGTTTTGAAGTCCTTCGAAGTCTTCCTCACGGATTTCCCTGCAAATAATCCCACTGCCCCTTGACTGCAGTAACAGTAATATGTTGACAGAGAAGATAAAAAATGCAAGCACTCCTTGCAACGCAAGGAGTTTGCCACTAATATGTAACAAACAAATGGAGCATCAGAGTCTAAATGATTTTGTGCAATGATTCTGTAAGCGGAACGGTGAGCTTGTCATGGATACATATTATTATACTGTTGAAGAGAAAATCATTTCAGCATTTTCTATCAAGATATTTACTAAATATTTATCTATTTAGTATGGCTTACTAAAGACATTCAATCTATGGTGGACTTGTTTGTTCTCAAGGCATTTTTCGACTTGACGGACGAGGAGTGCATCGAGGCCTTCACCTTCCACGAGCGGAGGATATCCTCGCGCTGATCAAACGCTTTCACGAGCACCCGAATGTTTCCAAACCGGAAAGCTTCGGCTTGATCAGCCGACTGGCCAGCGAGCAGATACAGGACAACGGCGAGACCGTCGTCGTCGAGCTCGCCGAGGAGCACAAAGGCAGTGTACGTTGCAACCCGCATGATCCGGACGCGCCTTACGACGGGCACCGCGAGGATGTTGGCTATCACGTGCAACTGACGGAAACATGCGCGCCCGAAAAAGACGTGGACAACCCGAAGATCATCACCCAGGTCGATGTCAATCTGGCAAACACCGCTATTTTCAGAGAACTGCTCTCAGATAGAGCCACTGTGAATTGCTTTCAACTTGCTAATATAAATTACTATTGTTTTTTCTGCTCCTGATCACAGCTGGAGGGGATGGACCCGCAGGATCGCAAGGGGACCTTGTATACGTATATCCAATTCCTGATGACGACGATCATGCGCTGTGTAGGGAGACTCCAGAGCGCCCTTGCGATGCAGGAGATGCTGCTGACAGACGAGGCGCCAAGCGTTACGCAGAAGAAGCGGCCGGACGTGCGTGCCAACAATCATGCGCCGAAGGTCAAGGTAACGTTCTTCGGCTGGAAGATATAGCGGGTCTTCGAGCCGGTATCCCAGATCCCGTTGCCCATTGTGCTCGAGGGCATCAACGTGGCGGACAACGAGCACGCCTGTAATGTACTGGCGCAAGCGCAGGCAAGTTACACCACCGACCGCAGGGGGGGGTTATGTAGTGGAAAGGGATTCGCCCGTGGAGGAAAGCGAGAAGATGGGAAAGGTCAATTCCACGCGCGTGAATTCATGCTCCTCGCTGAAAAGCTCCAGCGTGCCGGTGTGATCGGTGATGATTTCCACACTCAGCGAGAGGCCGAGACCGGTTCCTTCGCGTTCGGGTTTGGTGGAGAAAAACGGCGTGGTGACGTTGCGCATGATCGACGCCGGGATTCCTGTTCCGTGGTCCGTCACGCTGACCAGGACGCGCGTCGTGTTCATGCGCCGGATGCACCGGGCTTCGATGTCGATGCGTTTTTGCGGATTCAGGCTGCGGTATTTCTGGTTTAAGGCGTAGCGCGCGTTACTGAGCACGTTGAGGAAGACCTGGCGAAGCTCCCTGTCGCGGCCGTAGATGAGCGGCAGCTCTTCGGGCAGATCGACATGGAGCGTGATGCAATCCTTGTCCAGCTGCGAGCGCAGCAGCGCCAGCGCGCTCAGGACCACGTCGGCGATGATCAGCGGGCTTTTTTCCTGCTTGCGCTGGCGGGCGAAGAACAGGAGATTGCCCACGATTTCCGCGATCCGCTGCCCTTCGAGGATGATCTGCTGCGCAAGCGGCGCCTCGTCCGAGCCGAGCTGTCCGCGATCCAGAAGTATCTGGGCGTAGTTGATCATCCCGTTGACCGGATTGTTGATCTCGTGCGCCACGCCGGCGGCGAGTTCGCCGATGCAGGCCAGCTGTCCGGCACGGATGGACTTGGCCACGGCATTGGCCTGCCGCAGGGGCTGACCGCCTCTGCCGGAACGTGCTCCGGTGCTCGAATGCGTAGGGGCGGTTTCATCGAAGCGTAGCGCAAGGCCGTCCGGATTGCCGGCTTCGTCGCTCAGCTCGCGCACCAGAATCTGAACCGGTCGCGCCGGGCCGTTGTGGCGTTGCAGGCGGAGCGTATAACTTCCGGGCTTGACCAGCGAGGGCGGCAACAATTCATCGAGACGCCGGTCCACAAGGCTTGCCGGCGTCTGGCCGAATATCCTGGCCGCCGGCCAGGTGGCGAAGCGTATCCTCCCCGCGGCGTCGGCCACGCACGCGGCGATATCGAGCGTCGCCAGGAGGTGGGCGGCATGGCTGTCGGCGCTGTCGACCGTTGCGCTCACGGAATCCGTCTCCCCGACCGGCCGGTCCTCCCGGTTTGCGCTGACTGCGCCCGGGTGGACAGTCCCATGTGTGCTGCCAGTGCCAGTCTTGCGCGTCCGCGCTGCCGGCCTTGCCGATGAAAACCGGCTCATGCGGTCGCCTCGCAACCGCAGGTATCCACCGGACGTTGCAGCGTAACGGTCTGCCCCGGCGACAGGTCCAGCAGCTGCGTGTCCGGCGACATGTCGGCCAGATGTCGCTTGAACTCGGCGGTATTTTTTTCCAGGGCCGGAAAGGTGCCCCAATGCATGGGGGCCACGGCCCGGCAGCCCAGCAGCGTGCAGGCCAGAGCCGCCTGCCTGGGGTCCATGGTGAATACGCCGCCGATGGGCAGCAAGGCGAGATCCATAGGATACAGCTGGCCCCACAGTGCCATGCTCGAGAAAATGCCCGTGTCGCCTGCGTGGTAGATGGTGAAACCGTCAGCCAGGACGATGATGTAGCCTGCGGCCACGCCCGAGTCGGAGGAGTGAAAGGCCTGGGTCATGACCACGGTCGCCATCTTCCAGGTTATCGCCCCGCCGATGTTGAAACCGTTGCCGTTGATGAGCTGCTTCGCGGGCAGCCCCGCCCTCTGGAGTTTTGCCGCCGTGCCGACCACGGCGCCGAGCATGGCGCCCGTTGCCTGGCAGATTTCAACGGCCTGGCCGACGTGATCGCCGTGATCGTGGGTCACCAGCACCAGATCGGGCCGTTCGATGGCCGCGGGCTGGCAGGTGCAGGTGGGATTGCCGGTGAAAAAGGGATCGATGAGGATGTTGACCCCGGGCGAGGCGATCTGGAAATTGGCGTGCCCGTGCCAGGTAAGCTGATGCGACATGATGACTCCTCCCGAACAGGTGTTCAACGGTCAGGGGCGCTCCGGCGCCACGTCATTACCATAGCCGGCAATGGAAGCAAGAGGCGGGCCGAAAAAAATCTGTGCACTACGCGCGTATGTCGTGATGGGACGGGCGAAGACAACAGTCCGCATGGCATAGCCCCCCTTTGGTATACCAGGCCGGCGTCAGGTTTCCCCGGATTCGCCTGCATGAACCCTGCCGGTGAAGGCAGGGCAGAGTTTTTTACGGCCTGCGCAGCATTCCGCCTTCGCTCCAGCAGTTGAACGCCCAGCGCATCCATTTCAGGAGCGAGGCTGCGAGCCACAAGGCCCAGGCCAGCATCAGCCCGCGATAGACGTACAGCGGCACGGACAGCACCTTCGGCCTGGGCAGCACGCCGTCGATGCGGTCCTGGGTCCAGATCAGCGTACTGTTGCTCGAGCCGTTACCGGCGATCTGCATGTCCGGCAGGCCGAGCAATCCCTGCTCCACGGCCGCGTACAGGCAGAACATGCCCGCTGCGAAGAGCACGAGCAGGGCGACCTGAAGCAGCGAGAACCAGAGCCAGCCCTCCCGGGGATAATGCTCGCGGCGCAGGCCGAAGGCCGGCAGCCAGGCTACGGCGAGGAAGGCGCTGACCAGGTCGAGTTGCGAGAGTCCTATGGCGTAGAGAAACCACTGCCAGGTCTTGAGCGGCGTAGCCGGAAGCCGCGAGAGAAAAAGCACCAGCACGACAATCACGGCCAAATAGCTCCAGAAACGCACCGCCGGCCCGAGGACCGGGCCGTTCCAGACGGCCAGTATCCAACGGTCGCGCGAGGTTTTCCAGGTCAGCTCCACGTTCACGGCCGCGTGCCCGAGGTGTACGGACGGGGCGCTCTGGACAAGGCCGGAGGCGTGCGGTTGCCTCCAGAGGATGCGCACCTCCTGACTGCCGGGCGATATCGGAAAGCCGACTTCGTTCGGCATCTGCCCGACGCGGGGAATCTCCCGGCCATTGACCGTCACCTTGAGCAGCTCGGCAGCGGTCGGCATGGTCACGACCTGACGCCCGCCTTTGCTCGAGCGCACGGTCAGCTGCAGCTCGCCCTCGTCCAGGCTTGTGCCGGACGTGAGACGCATTGCCGCTTTTTCGATGGTCATGGCCTCGCCGGGAGCGGCCTGCGGCCGGGCCACGGCGATGCGCAGCGACTCGCCCGGCCAGGGACGCCAGACCGGTTGCCAGAGCCCCTGCTCGTCGACATCGCGGATCGCTGGCACGCCCTCGATGCTCAGGTCCCAGATGCCTGCCGCGTTCAGGGTCCAGGTCTCCACCCAGGGCACGCCCTTCGGCGCCGTCAGGGATATCTCCGGGGCGATGTCCAGCCGGGAGTTCCAGCTCAGCTCGGTACCCGCGGAATTCAGATTGACATGCGCGGCGCCGTCCTTGACCTCCACGCCCTGCGTCAGCACCGACTCTCCCGGCAGCAGCGGTATTTCGAGCACCACCGGCTCGCCTGCGGGTGTGGTCCGGCTGACCCTGGTTTCCACCTCCCAGGTCAGGCCGAGCACCACGCTCCGGCGGACGTGCAGAAACGGGGGGATGTGGTAGCTTTCCTGCGTCCCGGCGCCCTCTTCGGGGCGTTGCAGGCGGGCCAGGCGCAACGAGCCTTCCAGTCTGCCGTTGGGTCCGATGCCCTGGATGCTCCAGCCCGGGGCCTCGACCGTCGCGGTCTTGGAGGCCAGCGGCATGGCGATCTGAAAGGAAAGCGTCCGCGGCGCCGGTCCTTCGAGGAGCACTCGGTGGACCCCGGCCGGTACGACGGCGCGCAGCTCGCCGGCCTGGCGCATCAGCCGGGCCGGGGATTCGTCCACAAGCGCGAGTCGTGGCTGCCAGCGCTCCGAGACCATCGGCAGCGGAATCACCTGCGGCGTGGCAGCATGAACGGCAAACAGGATACGCAGCCGCTCGTTGTCCAGGTGTACGGCCACGGCAGGGCTGGACACGCACGAGGGCAGGCAGTCGGGCGGTTCGAGCAAGCGGTTGCGCAGCTCGTCGAGCAGCGCTTGCGGCGGGAACCCGGCGGTTTCGGCCTGGGCTGACGCAGGGGGCGGGCTCAGGGCCAGGAGAGCCAGAAATGCGCTCAGGGCAAAGGTCGCGGCCTTGGGGACGTAGCGGCGCAGATCGAACAGCAGCGGGGCCAACAGCAGGATGAGCAGGGCGACCCGCAGCAGGGCCAGGGTGAAATTCAGTCCGGGCGAGGCCAGCCAGAGCCGCAGTTCCTGGTCCCTGGCAACAGGGCCGTTCCAGGTGAGCACGACGTTGCGCCACTGCCAGTCCGGCAATCCGGGGCCGGTCTGCACCAGGGCCTGCGGATCGAACATCAGGTTGTCCTTCTTCTTCGGGGCCGACTTCCGGGAATAATAGTGCGCGCTGCCGCCCTGGGCCTCCATGGAAGCGCTCGTCTCCGGGGCCTCGTTTTCGGCCGGCGCCATGGCCAGCGGCACCGGGGCGCTCGACCTCGCCTTGTCCTGGACCCGGGCGTTGTCCAGCGGCGTTGTCCATTGCGGTTCCAGCTGCGGATAGAAGGCATTGCGGATCTGCGTGTAGACAAAGGGCAGGGCCACGCCGGCCATGCCCAACAGGGCGAGAACATAGCCGACGAAAACGAGGCGCCGGAGCCTGTGCCACTCGGCCAGACGCCCGGAGGAGGCAAAGGCCCGCAGCAGGGCCAGCAGGACCAGCAGGACGATCCAGATGCCTTGCGGGGCGTTGGGCTCGTGCCAGGCCAGGGCGAAAAAGACCAGGGCGAACAGCCCGAAGAACCAGCGCTGCATTTTGGCGAAGGCCAGCACGATGAGCAGGGTCAGGAACAGGTCGAGCAGGTTCCAGCGACTGAGCCAGGAGTCGTTAACGGTGTCGACGCCGGTGGCGGCCAGCAACCGCCAGCCCGGCGGGAGATTGAGCGCGACGCGCAGGGTCTGGACGTCGCGGTCCCAGCCCGTGCAGCGCAGTCTGCGCGGGAATTCATCGTAGCGCGACTCCGCCACGAGGTCCAGCCGGCCGTTGCGCAGTTCCACACCCGGGGCGGGTGGCGTGCCGAGCAACACGATGGGCTGATCCTTGCCATCCAGGGTGACGCGGCCGAGTTGCCCAGGACCGGGCATGCGCACGGTCCAGCCCTGGCGCAGTTCCCCGGTGAGCCGGTCGCGCACGGTCAGCCCCTTGCCATCGAAATCGAGCCAGAGCGTGCGCTCCAGGGTTATCTGATCGGGCGCGGCGCCGGGGCCGCCGCGGTGCATTTCCCTGAATTCGAGCTTGTCGCCGGGATTGGCGACATAGGCCGGGAACTGTCTCCAGGCCGCGGGCATGTCCGTGGTCTGGGGGTCTATGCCCGGCAGTCCGGTGATTTCAATCTCCCGGAGAAGGTTTTCGCGCTGTACGGCCCAGAATTCCTGGCCAAAGGGCATGGGCAAGGGTCCCAGACCGCTCTGCGGACCGATCAGTCTGGTGGTGACCTGCAGGTCGAAACGGCCGGGTCCGGCCTGGACATTGAGCGCGCCCTGCGGACCGAAGCTGAGGGGAATCGGGCTGTTCACGGCCGCGGGCACGGCGCCCTCGGGGAGCAGGCCGGCCAGGACGATGCGCCGGGCCGTTCCCGAGACGTGCAGCCGGACGTGGGTGACAAGCTCGGCCGGCAGGGTGTCGCGGTAGAGGCGGAATACCTGCACCTCCAGGCCATCTTCGGGCTTTTTCTGCCGGGCGCGTTGCTCCAGATCGAGGCGGCCGGCAGGGGAAAAGTCGGGAAAAGGCTCGGGCTTGCCGTCCAGGAGGAGTTCAACGAAACCGGTTTCCGGCGCCAGAAGCAGGAACGGCGGCGTCTCGACGGAGCGCAGCCGGCCGCGCAGCTCGTGCTCTCCGGGTTCCAGAAACACGGTCGGAGTGCCGTTCCGGTCGACCACCACGGCCGGGACGCCGTCGAGCAGCACCTCGTCCGGCCAGAGATTCGGCCCGTGCGGCAGCATTGCCGGACTGCGGTCGTAGACGTGCCAATGCAGCACAAAGCGGGTTTCCGTGGGGCTGACCTGAAGTTGTGCCCGCGAGGGAAAGGCGCAGACGCGCGCGTCCGGATTGGCCAGCAGCGCCGGGCAGAAAAAATGCTGCCCCTTGTGCAGCACCCAGGGCTTCCAGGGCGCCAGCTGCGCCGGAATCTCCGGGCCGGGCGAAGACTGCGGCGGCGTCAGGGAAACGGCCTGCCCCGGATTCGCGGCCCTGGCCGGAGCAGCGCACAGCCAGAACGCGCATAGTCCGACCAGGATCAGACCAGATGCCTTTATCAATGACGTGCGCGTCGCGCGAGCGGTCATGGCGCCTCCCCCCGGGAACGATCCGCACCTGAACCAGCGGTTGCCGCGTCGGCCTGGCCAAGCGGATCACAGTCATGCTTAGAAATCATTTTGTCCAGGAAGGCAAGAAAAAATCACGGGCCGGCCAGGGACGCACGCCCCCGCGGCCAGGGTCTCGACGACGCGGCGCGCTTCTGCTACCGGGGACCAGAAGCCCTTTCGGGCAAAATCGCGGGCTTGCCGTCTCGGGGGGGGCTCGACATGTCAGCGTACTCGCAGTCCTACGATGTCATCGTTGCCGGCGCCGGGCCAGCCGGAAGCGCAGCTGCGACCATCCTGGCCCGGGCCGGCGTCCGCACCCTGCTGGTCGACAAGGACCGTTTTCCGCGCGACAAACTCTGCGGCGGGCTGCTGCCCCTCAAGACCCAACGCCTGCTCGGCGAGCTTTTCGACATCGACCGGGCCGCGCTGGACGAGGCCGGCGCGCTGGCCTGCACCACCAACGACTACGCGTTGTGCAGCCCGGGCGGCGTGCTTTGTGAAGGCGCCTCCGATCATGCCTTCTGGTTCGTCCGGAGGTCGGCCTTGGACAGCCTGCTGCTCCGGCGCGCGGCAGCTGCCGGCGCGGACCTGCTCCAGGGGGTGCGCATCCGGCGCTGCTCCCCCCGCGACGCCGTTCTGGAGACGGCCGACGGGCAGACCCTGCGCGGCCGCTATTGCGTCGGCGCGGACGGCGTCAACAGCGTCGTGCGCGCCGGGTGCGGCGCGGATCGCAGCGCCTGGCGGCGGAATCTGGCGGGCGCCATGGAAATCGCCGTCCCGGCCAATGCCTTGCCCCGGTCGATCCATGCCGTGCAGCTCTACCTGGGGTTCGTCGGCGCCGGCTACTGCTGGGCCTTTCCGAACGGAGCGTCCACGTTGCTGGGCGTGTGCAGGTTGTCGCGCGCGAGCGGAATCCTTGGCGAGCAGTTCCGGCGTTTCCTGGACCATGTCGGCCTGCCGGAAGCACTCAGGCCACCGTTTCGGGGGCATCCGCTCCCGTACGGCAACGCCCTGCGCCGACCGTTTTCCGACGCCACGCTCCTCGTCGGCGATGCCGCCGGCTTTGCCGACCCGCTCTTTGGCGAGGGGATCTGCTACGCGCTGCGCTCCGGCGCGGCCGCGGCCCGGGCACTGCTCCAGGGACTGAGCCTGCGCGCCTGCAAGTCCGATCTCGTACCCCGGCGCTACGTCCAGGCCTTGGAGCGCGAGGTCCTCGGCGAATTCGACGCCCTGCGGGTGCTGCGTTTTCTGCTCTATTACGGCCAACGCCTTCTCGGCCAGCTGCCCATGCGCGGTCTGGTCCGCCACGACGACGCGCTGCTCCTGGAGGCGGTGCACGGCCTGCGCTCCTTTCGCTGG
>CAZGAH010000042.1:25375-35779 GCA_964523295.1 uncultured Desulfovibrionaceae bacterium
TCCGTCGACAGTAAACGGGCCGCGCGCGACGCGGGGCATCAGGGGCGCTGTGCAGGCGCTGGCGCGGGCGGGATGGTGCTGGCGGGAAAGTCCCGGGCGATCCGGTCGGCGAGCATCTCCGCGGCCCAGCGGTGCCCGTCCGCGTTCCAGTGTCGGTCATAGCGGAAATCCGCATCGGAAATATGCTTGCCCAGGGAGCGGATATAATCGGCCTGGACGAGGTATTCGATGCCAAGCGCGTCGAGAAGCGCTGTCGTGCGCGCCAGATACTGTCCTTCGACGCCGTGGGATATGAGCACGATGAGGGTGAACCGGCTGTCGTCGGCGCGTTTCTTCCACTCGGCAAAGGCAAAGCGGGTCGCTTCGATGCCTTCCGCGAACAGGGGCGGGAGCGTCTCGCGCTGATACGCCGTGTCGAACAGCTCCAGGGGCAGGTCGTACCAGGCGTCGACGGGATCGTGCGGGAAATGGGCCTCGCCGGCCAGGAAGGCCGTCGGCCAGCCTGCACGCTGCGCGAGTTGAGGAACCAGCCAGCGGTAGAAAAAGCTGTTCGAATTCGCAAGGCGCAGCAAGGGGTTGCCCGACACCTTCGGGGGCCGCGGCAGCAGATGCTGCTCCCAGTCCGGATCGACGGGCGTAAGCTCGTAGGACGCCTGCGCGTCCCGTTTCAACGCCAGGGGAACGGGCGTATGCAGCGGGTCGTACCCGGCGCACAGGCTTTCGAGCACGCAGGAGTTGTTCCGGAAGTCGTTCTGTACGAAGACCAGGATCACGTAGCGCGGCGAAAAAGGCCTGGCGAATTTATCGTAGAGTTTCAGCTGTGTCGCCTGGCCGGTCCCGCAGATGCCGTAGGCCCGGGTCTGGAAGCGATGGCCGGGCCTCTGCCCGTTCAGCAGGGATTCCAGCCGGACCTGGACCTTGTCCCCGATGTCCAGCTGCACGGCATCAACAAAAGAATCCCCGATAACGGCAATGCGCGTGCAGTCGCCATCCCGGCACGGCGGTCGGAGGGCCGGCTCGCGCTCGAGAAATCCTTCCCCGTTCACGCGCTGCACGGACCAGTAGTCGATATCGTTGGTAAACCGCCCCTCGGCGCCAGACCTCTTGATGGAACCGACGTCGGCGTCAAAATCGCCGGGCCAGTAGGCCGTGATGCCCTGGCTGCGGATTCGGAGGAATACCTCGGCACAGAGAAAAAAAACGGCCAGCGTTGCCAGAACGATGGCAACGTACAGGAGAACACTTTTTTTAAATGATCGGGCGCTCACGAGAGGGTAGCCCGCCATGGTCCGTGGCGTCCGGAAGCATGTCCGGCGACTGGCCGGAATCGGCATTCGTGCATTTCGTGAAACCGCCGGTGCGTGCATCCGGACCGGAAGGGGTATTCCGACGAATGCGCGGAGTGTGGTACAGCTGCTATCGGCATGTCAAATCCGGGATAATTGTGTTTTATTTCCGGTAAAATTCCGGGATGAAAAGGGCCACGACGGTATAGACCTCGAGCCTGCCCAACAGCATGCACATCATGAGACACCACTTGGCCACAACCGGGAGATGGGCGAAATTTTCAGCCGGCCCGACCGAGCCCAGTCCCGGACCCACGTTGCCGATACAACTCAACACTGCCGTGAATGCGGTGAGGACATCCAGGTCGCAGGCGGACAGGACCAATGTTGACAGACAGGTTACGCCGAGCCAGAGGGTCACGAATCCCCACATGGCGCTGATGATTTCCGGAGAGACCACCCGGCCGCCAAGCTTGACGCCGATGACTGCCCGCGGATGTACCAGACGGAATATTTCCTTGTACGAGTGCCTCCCCAACACCTGAATACGCATGCATTTCATTCCTCCGCTGGTCGATCCGGCGCATCCGCCGATGAACATGGCCAGGATCAGCACACATTGGGAGAGCGGAGGCCACAGTTCGAAATTCGCCGTGGCGAACCCCGTAGTGGACAGAATCGACGCCACCTGAAAGGCTGCCTGGCGCACCGACGGTTCGGCCGTCTCGTAGACCCGTCCGAATACATTGACCGCGACGATGAGCGTAAAGGCGAGATAAATGGCGGCGAAAAGGCGAAACTCGGGGTCCTTGAACATCACCTTCGCCCGGCCTTTGAGCATGAAATAATGCAGGGAAAAGTTGATGCTGGCGATCAGCATGAAAATGGTGACAACCCAGTCGATGTACGCCGACTGATAATGACCGATGGAGGCGTTGCGGGTGGAAAAGCCGCCCGTGGCCATGGTGGCGAAGGTATGACAGAGCGAGTCGAACAGATCCATCCCCCCGAGAAGGAGCAACAGGGTCTGGAGCAGCGAGAAAAGCAGATAGACCTTCCACAGGGTGGCCGCCGTATCCTTGATGCGCGGCTTGAGTTTGTCCGGGGAAGGTCCCGGCACTTCGGCCTTGTAGAGCTGCATTCCTCCGACGCCCAGAAAGGGAAGAATGGCCAGCGTCAGGACGATGATCCCCATCCCTCCGAGAAAATGTGTCATGCTTCGCCAGAACAGCAGCCCCCGGTCAACGGCTTCGATATCGATAAGCACGGAAGAACCGGTCGTCGTAAATCCCGACAGGGACTCGAAGAGGCAATCGGTGGCCGAGGGCAGCATGCCCGCCAGATAGAAAGGCAAGGCGCCGGTTATACCGGCGGCAACCCATCCCAGCGTGGTGACGGCTAACCCCTCGCGATGATTTATGCCCATGCCCGGATTGGTATTCTTGCACAACAAATACAGCGCAAGTCCCACACCCAGTGCGACGAGCATGGAAATCAGCAGCGGCGTGGTCGATGCGTCACCGTAATAGAGCGCGCAGGCGAGAGGGGCTGCCATGCACAGGCCGGTGCAGCTGATCAGGGCGCCAACGATCTTAAAAATCATCTGCCAGCGCATCAATCGCGCTCCACCCTGACGTCCAGCACCTTTTCGACCTTGGGCACATTCCTGGAAGTGGACAGAATGAGAATGCGGTCCCTGGGCAGTATCACGGTCTCCCCGTTGGGGATGATCACGTTCCCCGCCCGGAGGATGGTCAAAACGAGGGCGTACTTGCGTATCGTAAGCTCCTTGAGGGGACGGCCCACGATATCCGACTCCTCCATGGCCAGGGCCTCGAGTATTTCTATCTCTTCGTCCTTGATTGCCACGGCTGAGATGATTTTCCCTCTACGGACCTGACGCAGGATCGAATTGATGGCTGACAGACGCGGACTGACCGTCTGATCGATGCCGATGGCCTTGACCAGAGGCATGTATGCGAATTTGTTGATCCGTGTCAGCGTCTTGCGCGCACCGAGACGTTTGGCCAGCAGGCAGGAAATGATATTGGTCTCCTCGTCGCCGGTCAGGGCGATGACCATGTCCATTTCCTTGACGTTCTCTTCTTCCAGCAGTTCGTGGTTCGTGCCGTCGCCGGCGAGCACAATGGTCCGATCCAGCAGGGTGGCCAGCTCCTGGCAGCGGTGAGGGTCGCGTTCGATCAGCTTGACGTTTTTCCCGTTGGTCTCAAGTGCCCTGGCCAGACGAAAGCCGATTTTGCCGCCGCCGACGATGATGATGTTGCGCAGGGGCGGAGTGTGGAAGCCGAAACAATCGAGCAGCGCGTTCAGGTTTATCTTTTCACAGGCGAAGTAGACGTGATCGCCGATAGTGAAATGATCGGCCCCCGACGGAATGATGAGCTTTTCGTCCCGCACCAGGGCCGCGACCATGACCCGCAATTGGCCGATCAGATCGGGAAGCTCCCGCAAGCTGCGCCCGACCAGCGGTGACCCCGGGGGCAGGCAGACCCCGACCATCCATATCTGGCCATCGGCGAATTCGTTGATTTCGACGGCCGCCGGAGCGTTCAACAGTCGCATAATGCTCTCGACGACCTCCACGTCCGGGTTGATGACCAGGTTCGCCCCGAGAAAGTCCTTGGTCAGCGTTTGCGCATAGTCGGCGTAATCCTCGCCCCGAAGTCTGACGACTTTGCGTGTGTCGGGGGCAAGGGCGTTGCCGAAAAAACAGGTGATGAGATTGGCTTCGTCGGAGTTGGTCACGGCCAGGAGCATTTCTGCGCCGACTATGCCGGCTTCCACGAGAATCCGCGGGCTCGAGCCGGAACCATGGATGGTCAGCACGTCGAGCTGTTCACTGACATGCTTCAATGCCTCGGCGTTGGTGTCTACGACCACGACGTCTTTGTTTTCGGCCGCAAAACGCCTGGCAAGATGATAGCCGACCTCTCCCGCGCCGACAATCACAATACGCATGTCACCACCATTATTATCGGGTTCACTGAAGCATGTCCGGCAGCCGCCTGTCGGGAGCGACACGTCGTTGTGTCTGTGATGTGGCCCTTTCCCCCATTGGCCCGCACCGTTGCTGGCCTTATCTTTTCCGCTGCCGGATTGTCAAATGGCGGCCAGCTCAGGGTTATCCCGAAAGGAGTCAATGGACCGGCAGGGTTGCTCCGCGGAGTACACCCCCTCAGGAAACAGGCGTCCGGCTGCTTCCCGCTGCGACGGGCCTCTCGTCGGCGTTCCGCCCGCTCAGAACGTGAATCCCACGCCCAGATACGGCAGAAAGATATCGTCCTTGGGATGCCGGTTCACTTGCGGCGTGGATGCCGCCCGGGCGCGGAAGTCCGTAACCATGTTGCCGTAAATGGCCTCGGCGCGGACCGTGCGGGATCCATTCGGCGAGAGCGCGGCCGTGTGCTCGCCCGAGAATCCGCCGCGCTGGCGGCGGTCCTGGTTGCCGGAGCCGCCGGTGACGGCCAGCGTGCGGTCGGGCTGCGGCGCCGTGGACTCCGGCTCGGGCGACGGCTGCGGATGCGTCCGGCTTTCAGCCAAAGCCTGTGTCTGATCGGGAGATTCGGATAGCGCGGCAGGTGACGGACGCCGGGGGTCGAGCGAATACGCGAGTTCACCAGGCGTACGCTGCGCCGGGCGGGCCGGTTGCTCGGGCACGGCTGTTTCCCGCACAGCGGCCTTTTGCTCGCGACGGCTGTTCCCGGCCTTGCGACTCTGTTCTGCCAGCTGCTTGGGCGACGTTTTTGCATTCATCGCCGGCGTCGGCCTCAGCGGAGGCGCTCCGGTCGGCGTCGGCTTCAGGGCCAGCACGCTCGCCAGTCGCGGCGGTGTCGCCGCAGGCGATGCCTGCGGGGTTGCTTGTGCCGACATGTGTTCCGGCGCCCGCGTCGGAACAGGCTGGCCGGCCGTAATCGTCGGGATTCGCGGAGGCAGCGGGCGCGGGAGCCCGGCAATGGGCGGGAGCGGATCGACATAGGGTTCGTGCCTGGTGCTGGCCGGTAGGGCAGGACTCCCAGCCGGGTTCACCGCCTGCGGGATACCGGGCGCGTCGTCAGGATCTTCGACACGCAAGGCCGCCGGCGCTGTCAGCGGAGGGCGGCCGCGTTGCACATAAAAACCGCTGGCGGTTACCCAGCGCGCGGTGATCAACGCGCGTAGCGACGGCCCCTCGGAGGAGAGCAGCGAGGGCTCGGGTTCGGGTTGCAGCAGGGCTGAGGGAGAATCCGGCACGAAAAGCGAGGGCTGCTGGAAGCGCTGTGTCGACGTGGCAGGTTCGGGCGGAACGGGCGAATGCGCGGCAGTGACCGCGGCGCTCGCCGCTGAAGCCGTCTCCGCGGTGGTGGAAGCGGCCAGGGCCGTCTCCGGGGCAACAGCTGCTTGCCGGGTCCCGAAGTGCTCCTCGAACGGCGCAGCCAGGACCAGGGCCGGCCAGGATAGCGACCAGAGCACGACAACCATGCAGAGTCTCAGTGAACGGCGGGGTGCGGTATCCATGCTGCATCTCCATCCGCAGAAGCGGTCAGCGCCATCCGGACGTTCTTTTCGGTCCGCCCGGGACAGCGCACTGTCGAAAATCCGACGCATAGGCCCTCCAGGGCAGTCAACAGGGCATTCTCAACACAAGCCAAGCAATGAGCGTGCCAGGAGAGAACCCGGAGCGGAGCGCATGGACCGAAGTCATGGGAGCGGACGTGGGCGACAGAAGCTGGTGAGGGTAGCAGAGTGACAGGAGCATTTCATCTGCAAAAGTCGCCAGGACCCGTGGGACAACCTGACGCATGAAACAGAGGAGATCTTTCTTTCCCAGAGGCCGACAAAACCCGATATTTCCGTAGGAAATTTTTCTTCCTGATAGTCACCAGGAGGGGGAGTTCACCCTGATGGATGAAGCCTCATTATGTTAAATATTCTAAAAATATTTAGAAGGATTTTTAATTTTTTATTGGCTGAAAAATATTTGCAGCAGATTTTGGATTGATTATTCTTGGTGGATGCTGTTCAGCAGCGTCCCACAACTTTTTTGCACGGTCGCCGAAATTTTTCCTTATGTACGCGATGACAACAGCGCTGGGACTCGGCTCCACGCGTCTGTCTTCGGGCGGAATGTCCCTGAACATCGTATATCCGTCGCCGCCGCTTGCCACAAAGCTGTTCGTCACCAGCATATAGCCCCGGTCGGGATCGAGGGGCTCGCCGTTGATTGTGATTTTGTCCGCCCCGACCCCCGGCGTCAATTCGCACGTCAATCCTGAAACCTGGAGAAAGCCTCCGCCTCCTGCGCTTTTCGCCGAAAAATCGAGCGCTTCCCGGATGGTTTGCCCGGTCACCTGCATGAGTTGAATTTTGTTGTCATGAAAGGGCAAAACACCCATCAGGGCGCCCTTGGTTACTTCGCCCGGGGGGATGGAGTTGCGGATGCCGCCGCTATTGTACAGGGCGATATCGGCCTCAGGGTAGGCACCGCGCAGCGCATCGCAGATAATGTCACCCAGATTTGTTTCCTTCGAGCGAATGGACTTCGCCTCGCCATCCAAAAAAACATCCGTCACGGCGACGACCTCGTCATACTCTGCCTGGAGAGCTGCCTTTTTCTCGGCCACCAGCGCCACGATATCAGGTGCAGGAGGAACGGTCTCGTCGAGCGGAATGAGGCGCGCGGCATCGATCCCCTGGAACCTTTTCCCGGAAAAAATCGCTTCAACATACCCGATATACTTGCCCTTTTCGCCGGCTTGAACAATGCTGGTCTGGCCGTTGTTCTCCTGGAGCACTCCTTCGATGGCCGTGTGACTGTCGCCGCCGATGATGAGCGCGATGTCCGGTATGGCCCTGGCCAGACGCACGTCGATATCAACGCCAACATGCGTGATCAGGACTATCATGTCCGCGCCGCGGTTTCGCAATTCCGCAACCGCCTGCCGCGCAACGTCCTCTATGGGGCCAGTGACAGCCACGCGATCCAGATACGCCGGGTTCACCTTGGGCCTGGACCTGGAGTAGTGAACCGGATCAGACAGGCCAGCGATGCCGATGGTCAGGCCGTTGCTTTCCGCAATGACGAGCCCGCCGATCGGCTTTCCGTCCACCATGCAATTGCCATTGACGTTTTTGGCCCTGATCGTTTGCGTAAGCTTCACGAGCTGGTCCGGGCCGAAGTCCAGCTCGTGGTTCCCATTGACCCAGAAGTCCATATGCACGCGGTTGAAAATGTCCGCCTCTATCATGCCTTTGTAATGATTTGAAAGATTGCTGCCCTGGACAAAATCGCCGGCCGTGACGAGAAAGGTACGGACGCCGCGCTCTGTATTTGCTTTGTGAAGATCCCGAATCGCCGTGACCATGCGCGCGATTCCGTAAGCCTCGTGCTGTTGCGTTGCCGGATTGCCCTGAATCGGCTCAAGCGCTCCGTGAAAGTCGTTGAAGTAGACGAAAGCGACTCTCTGGATTTCGCTTGCCGTCTGAGCCGGAGGAGCCAAAATCGGCTGATCGGACGCGGAGCGGGTAACGACCTCCGCATTGGCCGCGGCGTTCACGGTGTCGGCTGATCCGGCAAACGTGACTGGCGAAGCCGTGAGGACTAGAAAGAGCAGAACAACGAGCGCCCGAATCCATGGTTGCATAGCGTACTCCCGTCTCAGGTGACGTCGCGTCCTGTTTCCGCGTCAGGTTCAGCGGCAGGAACGGCATTTCAGCCGGAAAAGGCACGGTTCTCGGACTCGGCGGAACGAGACACATGCTGTGCGCTGGTGGGTTCCCCTGTCAGCGGATTACGGATGCGTTGCGCTCGCGGAAGCGTCTTCAATAAACGCGAGCAGCTTTGCTGCCAGCGGTTCTGCCGCGGCGTAAAAAACGTCATTGCATACGCTCAGGGTCGTATCCCGGTCGGCGTTTTCCCTGCTCAGGGCGCTGGCAATGCCTCGGGATGTCAGCGGTACGTCAAGGCCCAGCGCATCAATGGCCTGCTGCGTTATCTCTGCTGAGCGTTCGCAGCCGATCCGCTGCAGGGCGTCGACGGCGCAGGCAAGGATCCAGTCTTCGGCATTGGTGAACCATTGCTCGAATCCGCCATTGCTCAGCTCATGATCCACCGACGCCACGGTCAGGATGATCCGGTCGATTCCGTTCAGTGCATCGAAACCGTCCCGGGCCGTCTTCCGGTTGCACTCCCGGGCAAGCGCCTCTACGATGAGTTCGGGGCGTTGCTCCCTGGTCTGCGCGGGCAACGCGGTAGCGTCGCCTCCCGCCGCCTGGTCCGTCCCCTTCCGGATGTCGTCGGCGCCGGCGTCCTTGGCCGCGTCGGTCAAGGCCTCGTACGAAGAAACAGACACGTGGTGGTCCCCCCTGTTTGTATGGCAGCCGGGCTGGCAGCCGCAGAATGATCCATCGCCGGAGCGGATGCCTCCGGCGTCATCGCATCCGCGGGCGCTACATCGCCGCCCGGCCAAGGTTGATGCCGATGGATTCGGCGCAACGGATAAGTTGCGAATCCAGCGGCACGGTACGGACCTTGCCCGCCAGGGCGTCCAGCGGCACAAGGGCGATATCCGGCGTGCGCAGGGCGACCATGACCCCGAACCGGCCCTGCGCCGCGGCGTCGACGGCCGAGCTGCCCAGACGGGTACCGAGCACGCGGTCGAATGCGCAGGGCGAACCTCCGCGCTGGATATGGCCGAGCACGGTGCAGCGCACCTCCAGGTCGATACGGCTTTTGATACGATTGGCCAGATGAAAGCCGACGCCGCCCAGCTGCGGAACCCCCTGAAGGCGCGTGGTTGCGGACTCCTGGGTGATCTGCTCGCCCCCCTGCTCGCTGGCGCCCTCGGCGACCATGATGATGCTGTACGGGCTGCCGCCTTTGGTGCGGTAGGTGATTTTCTGCACGACGTAATCAAGGTTGTACGGAATTTCCGGAATGAGAATGATATGCGCACCGCCGGCGATACCCGATTCCAGGGCGATCCAGCCGGCATTGCGGCCCATCACCTCCAGGATCATGACCCGCTGGTGGCTGCGGCCCGTGGTCTGAAGCCGGTCCATGGCCTCGCAGGCCACCTGGACGGCGGTCTGATAGCCGAAGGTGTAGTCCGTGCCCTCGAGATCGTTGTCGATGGTCTTGGGGATGCCGATGACCGGCACGCCCTTGCAGTGCAGCTTGTAGCCAAGCTCCAGCGTCCCTTCCCCTCCGACCACGAACAGACAATCCAGGTTCAGCCGCCGGAAGTTTTCGACCACGCGATCCGAGTAGTCGTTGACGGTAATGGAGCCGTCGGCGTCGTATTCGCGAAAGGCAAAGGGATTGCCCTTGTTGGTGGTGCCCAGAACAGTGCCCCCAAGGGTAAGGATGTCCTTGGTCGAGCGAACGGTGAGTTCCCGCGTGCTGTTGTAGACCATGCCTTCGAAGCCGTTTTCGAAGCCGATAACCGTTGCCTTGTGCTGAATGATCGCTGCGCGGGTCACGGCGCGGATCACGGCATTGAGTCCGGAACAGTCGCCACCGCCAGTGAGAATGGCTACGCGTTCGAGCGCCATTGTGTCCTCCGATACTGTCGTACTCAGCTGCCCCATGCGCGCGGAGCAGGGCGACGCTAAGCCTTGGCAGGCCTGGATTTTCCTTCCCGTCCCCTCATCCCCCGCACGGGAGCCCATGTCCGCTTGGTTATGGCGGAGCGAGCCTCAGGCGTCAAGTGCGTCAGGCGCCCACAATCCACAACCTGAAGCCGCGCCCCCCCCCGGGGCGACTTTTTCGGGATAAATTTCAGGCTCGGGTTGCGTTGTTGCGACTTATTTAAATAGGTTTCATGTCTTATTTCTCGTTTCAGTGGCTTTCAAGCCCCGTGAGGCTGTTTTTGGGCGCAATTCACCTGCGGGGGGCATTTTTTGCTTTTTCGTTGGCCGTCAGACAGGGCTGTCTGCAAATTCAACCAGCCTCCTTCGTATTTGGAGCAGCAGTCCCATTGCCGGATATTTCGCGCTCAGGCGGATAAACCACTGTCGAGCACGGTGCAGCACGGGCCGCCACGTTGATGATGCTGAATCGTATAGCCTTCATTTTCTTCATTATCCACTCCCCTCTCAGCACGACCTGCGTCATGATCGG
>CAZGAH010000043.1:0-1601 GCA_964523295.1 uncultured Desulfovibrionaceae bacterium
TGCCGAAGTGCCGCTTTCCGAACAGGACGTCAAACGTATCGAAACCGCGACGGCGTGCTTTCTGGATGAACTCAGAGAGCCGCTTTCCTGTTTGACATCGGCTGGTTCCAAGCGTCGGATGCTGCAGTGATCGTCTATGGCCTGGAATAGGATCCTGCTGGGAACGATCCTGGTCTTCAATGTTTTTTTGATTTATCAGCTACTGTGGAGCGGGCATGGCATTTTTGCCTATTATGAGCTGAAAGAGCGCTATCGGGAGCTGGAGCAGAAGGCGGAGTCGCTGAACGCAAGCAACATGCTGCTCAGTCAGGAGATCCGCTTGCTGAAATCCGACAGAAGCTATATCGAGCAGGTCATTCGTAAGCAGATGAATTTTGTGAAGCCTAACGAAATATTGTACCTGTTTCCCGACGCTTCCAGTGAAACGCCCCCTGGAGCGGGTCCGGATGAAGGCAAAGATTGACTGGTATAAAGAAGTCCTGGAATTGGAGCCCAATTCCAAGGTTTTTTTTCCTCTGGCCAGGCTGCAGGTGGAGGAAGGAGAACTCACGGGCGCTGTCGCCACGTTGAATCAGGGAATAGCCCGCCATCCGGATTTTCTGGAGGCGAGGCTGTTGCTTGTCGACGTGTTGCAGGCCCTGGGCCGGGAAGAGGATATCGACGAACAGGTCTCCGCGTTGACCCGGCGATTCGTCGGCTATACCGCTTTCTGGAAGAATTGGGCCAGAACCTTGCAAAACGAAGCCGGAGGACGCGATCCGGCTCTGGCGCTGCAATTTCTGGCGGCCTTTTTCAGCGGCAAGCCCCTTTCCTGGTCGGAAGTCATCGAGCGGGGACTATTGGCCGTGTCCGGCGCCGAAGTCAGAGACGTTCGGGTCTCGCTGGAGTCCGCGACCGCCCCCGAAGCCGAAACCATGCCGCTGGTACAGGCGGTTCCCGTGCCCCCGGATACGCAGCGCAAAGATAAGATCGCTGCCCTGCGCGCCGTGGATGTGGAACGACGGACTTCGGTAGCCACGCCCGTGACCTTGCCGGTAAAAGACCATACCCTTGACGCCGTCGACGAGGACGAGGACGAAGACGAAGTTTTTTCCCTGCGCACCAGAACCATGGCGGACCTGTTGGCAGAGCAGGGCGATTATTCCGGCGCGATGGATATTTATCGTGAATTGCATGCGGGAGCTGCTGGCGATCGCGACAAGGACACGCTGGCAACGCTCATTGCCGAGATGCAGACCCGCATCGACGAGCGCAACGGCAGGCCCGCGGACGGCGCGGCGCGGCGCAAGGCTTCAGGCCCAGCCACACCGGCAGACGCCTCTGAAGAGCCGCCCTCCGGGGGATTACGTGCAAAATCGCGACTGATTTCCGCTCTGGAAACGCTTGCCCGACGCCTCGAGGCCCGGGCCGCTGCTCCGGCTGAGGAAGGGCTGTGACGCTGAAGCCCGACTGGTTTCCCTTTGATTGGGCTTGCAAGGGCATGATCTTGAGAAAACAGTGCAGCCGGCACGTGTGACGCAATCATTACCAACGGACAGATGCGCCTGGCTACAGCCTGCGCAGAGACAGGCCCCGCCGCTGGCACGACCGGGCGGGCGTCG
>CAZGAH010000043.1:1611-7526 GCA_964523295.1 uncultured Desulfovibrionaceae bacterium
TCAGAAGGATGACCATCTTGAACAGACTGCCATTTTTGCCTGCGTTGGTCCTGCTCGTCGCCGGTTTTATGCTCACCGGGTGCAGCGAAACGCAAATTGTGTTTAAAGAAACAAAAAAATTGTACAATCATTACGTTGTCCCCAATCCGTCGCTGGATCTCGACTCCGAGTACCTGCTTGAAGACGAAGACTATCATCTGGCATCGCTCATGAAGCCGGTCGATGAGCGTGTTCTGGCCCTGCGGCATTATGTCGACGGCGCCGACCGCTACCCGGACGATGAGTGGTTCCAGAACCTGTTCTCACGCTTTCCCTGGATCAATGGCGTCATGGTCGTCGACACGGCCGGCATCGTCGACAAGCAATTGCCCGGCGTTTCGCTCAAACCGTTGGATGTCCAGCCGCTTCTGGACTACGGCGAGAAATGGAACGATCACAAAATGCGGGCACTGGCCCAGAAGACCGAGTTCGGCCCGGAAATGCTCTTTGCCTCGCCGCTGTTTCAGGACAATGAGCTGAAAGGCCTGCTCGTGGTATATTTCGATCCCCGCAAACTCCTTGAGTTCTGCTCCGCGCCTGACGAACTCATCATGCTGAGCCCCACGGACGTACTCTGGGCCGGGAATCAGGAAGCCTCGGCCAATGAACTGTCCCAGCAGCCCTGGGACAAGATCCTCTCGAGTCGCATCATCGGATCGGCGAAAGCCAGCGGCACCGAATACCGCTGGCTGGCCTGCTATCTCGGCGACTATCACCTCATCTACAGCGCCACCGCCGGCGGCGCCCCGGCACCCCAGCCTGCCGAAGCAGCCCCTCCAGCCGACACCGCCTCTACCGAGGCTGCCACGGCCCAGACTGCGGAGAGCTTGCCTCAACCTGAGGCCCCGGCCCCGACAACGCCGGAGATGAGCCTGGAAATTTTGGAACTGGAGATCGGAGTTCAGCCCTAGCGCACTTTCGTCTTGAAACGAGACTTTTCCCTGAAACACTGTCCCATCGTTTCAGGGAGCTGCACAAGAGCATCTAAACTATTTCATAGTTAAGATGCTCTTGTGGTGTTGGGGGCAAATCCACAATCGGCGCCAAAGAGCCATTGGTTGTACCGGGTTGGTCTGGCATGGAATATGACTGGGAAACGATGTGATCCTGACAGAAAATGGTCTATGGACATGGAAGCCGTTGCCATGTTGCGTCGGAAGCGGTACTGTCCTCAAAAAAAGGCGGCAAATCGGGACGAGCAGGCTGGTTGTTTCCGAACTCGCCGCCGAGAGGAGAGCTATCCATGGCGCTCAAGATAGAGGTCAGCGGACTGTTGTATCGTATCGTGGTCACTTCCTTGCCCCGCAGCTTTGTCGCCCGGGTTTTCAAGCATTGTCTGGGAAAGAACAACACGCCCTATTTCGTGAACAACTGCTTCAAGGGAGTGCTCTATTTCGACCAGGAACTCGCAATCAAGTTCGCGGAAAGCGTGGGGTATATCTGGAAAGGCTGGCAGGCGGAGGCCAAATTTTACAGCCGCAGCGGCTACTGCTTCGACCGCTATCTGGACATCTCGGTCTGGCTCGAAGAGGGCGAAAAAATCGTCGTGAACGCCCCGGATATTACAGCCAGCACGACCAACATCCCCCTGGCGTCGATTTTGCCGCAGATAGGCGCAGACGAAACGCTCATCCTGCTGGGGGCCGTGGATAAAGGTTCGACCGTATACGCCCTGGACGGCGAGGGCGTCTCTTTTGATCTGGAACGGTTGCAGGTGCATCTTGACAGTCTGGACGAGTTCTTTTTTCCGGATCGCGTGCTGACGGGGATGCAATACGGGGGCAAATCCATGCTCGCCGCGCGCGGCCGTAGCACCGGTCGCAACATGATTGCTCCGGTGCTCATTTCCGGCGAGGGCGCAGAAATGGACATGTACGACTTTCTCACCTTCGAGCTGCCCATCTGAGCGCGTGCCGACAACCGCGGTGGAGCCGGCCTGATGGGTGTATGAATTCAGGGGTTCAGGAAAGCGTTGACAACGTTTCCCAATTTCGGGTATTGTCGACAAAAGTACGTTGAGGAAATTCTGGAGGTCTCCTGGACAGATCGGACTTCCGGCAACGCTCGACGAATGGAGACTACTCTGTGCGGATGCCCCGGGGTGGGCGAACGGAGTATGCGAGTCGATGGTTTTTCATGCAAACGTGAGGGGTGGTTCGGGCCTTCGGGCTCCCAAACAACATGGAGGAAGAGATGAAAGCGGTAAAATTGATCGTTGCAGCGCTGGTGATTGTCGGATTGTCGGCAACCATGGCTTTTGCCATGCCCAAAGATTCATCGATTGTCTGCACGGTGCTGCCGAAAGACATCATTGAAGTCGCTCCCAAAAAGGACTTGGTGTACACAATTCAGCATTGCTCGCCCTGCCAGCGCGCTCATGCCAGATTGAACGCCAAGGCGATGAAGTAACTTTCTGTTTCCGAACAGAATAGATGAGGCGGCCAGGGTTTCCCTGGCCGTTTTTTTGTGCGTCCGGCAGGGCGCACTCACGTGGAGGTGTAAGTCCTCTACGGACCCGGCAGGGGGAACCGTTCGCCTGATTTTGAGGGGGCGCTTTTCTGTGCCCACGCCGGCGAGACGCCCGTCGCCTGCCTGCCCAGGACTGGGGCAGGCAGGGAGCTTGCCGGCCAAAAGGCCAGAGGGACTCCGGCACGGAGTCAGAGAAAGCGACCGGACTTCCGATGGTTTCGCGTTGCCCCGGGCGACTACTTGGAAACAGCGAACAACGGCAGGGCAGCGGATTATTCGGTCTCGACCGCGGTAGCGGTCTGCGCGCTTTCAAGCGTCTGGCCGGCAATCTGCTGTTCGTAGTCCTGATATTCACGCACCAGACTGTCCAGCAGTTCCTGCACCGAGATGATTTCGTTTGCCCGCCAGGCATTCTGTCCGGCAAAGGTCAGACCATGCTGCATTTTGCCGCGCTGGGCGTTGATCAGGGCCAGAGCGATGCAGTAAGGGCTGGATTTCTGCTGGCAGGTATGGATGCAATGGAAGGGGCAGGAAAACGGTTTGCGTTGCCCGCCTTCAACTTCTTCGACAAAGCTGCTGCGGATGGCGCGGCCCAGCATACCCACCGGGCTGTTGACCAGCGTGATGTCGCTCTCTTTAGCTTCAATATAAGCGCGCTTGAAGTTGATGGAGGCGTCGCACTCGTGCGTCGCCACGAAACGTGTGCCCATTTGCACGCCCGCAGCGCCGAGCTGCATGGCCTTGTAGATGTCTTCGCCCGTGTAGATGCCGCCGGCTGCAATGACCGGAATGGGTGGCAGGCCGGCTGCATCGGAAAACGGCTGCAGGGCCTGGACAACCTTGGGCACCAAGGCTTCGAGCCTGAACGCAGGGGCAAAAATTTCCTCGCGCTTGAAGCCGAGATGCCCACCGGCCTTGGGACCTTCCACGACCACGGCGTCGGGCAGCCGGTCGTACCGATGCAGCCACTTTTTGCAGATAATGCGCGCTGCGCGGTCCGAAGAAACAATGGGCACGAGCTTGGTCGGAGCGTCTTTTCCGATCATTCCCGGCAGGCTCAGGGGCAGACCTGCACCGGAAAAGATGATGTCAACGCCTTCTTCGACCACGGTATGCACCATAGTTTCGTAATTGGTGATTACAACCATGATGTTCACGCCGAGAACGCCGGAGCCGGCGCTACGTACGGCGCGTATCTGCTTGCGCATGGCGCGGTTGTTGGCCTCGGGATAATTCGAGCCGAAATCGGGCTCGTCCATGCCTATGCCGGCAGCCGCGATGACGCCGACGCCACCGGCGCGGCCTACAGCGCCGGCCAGACCTGAAAGAGAAACGCCGACGCCCATCCCGCCTTGGATAATGGGCAGAGAAATGTGCAGGTTGCCGATGGTAAGAGCTGGAATGGTCATTGTGGAGATACGCTTTATAGTAAAATAATTGACTCTGAGTAAACTACCGTCTCTGCCGGGGGACCCCCAAAATTTGACAGTTTCGGGAGAATATCGAAAGCCTCCAGTTGAACCTCTCAACGTTCAGCGACGTGGAGGTTTTCGATGGACAGCACTTCAATCCTAGATCACTCCAAATGGGAGTGCAAGTATCATGTCGTTGGGATTCCAAAATATCGGAAAAGAAATTCTTTGGGCAACTGCGAAAATTCCCAGGAGAAGTGGTTGTTCAAGGCGTGCGGTCGACGCCTGAGCCGGCGCCGCTTGTCAGCCGTCACGACTTCAGCGGGGGTACTGTCACGCGGCTGCATAGTCTTTTGGCGAAAATAATGAATTTTTAGTATCGGTTGCCCTGACAGTGGACAGTCCCTGCCGAAGTGGCTGCTGATTCTGAAAGAGGAAGTCCAGACAAGCAACAACAAACGACGGGTCGAAGTAAACGAAACGAAGTATTTAGCTTGACAGTATACTGGCAATCGCCTATGGTCTTGTAAAAAATACGTATTGAGTTCAGTGGGAGGGATTATGCCAATATTTATTGTTGTCACAGGCGTTCACAATTCCGGCAAGACAACCACGATTCGAACTCTTTGGAACAATCTTGGAGGAGAACCTTTGGGAGATGGGTGTGAAGTTGTTAATATGAGGCTTATTTATAGAGGTAGGCGAATTGGATTTTATAGCTTAGGCGACAATGAAAGGTTGTTAGAGGATTTAGCAAAAGGCATTCCCCACTATATAGAGGATAATTGCGATATTATTGTCTGTGCCGCTAGGTCATATGGTGGTACTCATAATTATTATACTCGATACTTCATAGATTCAACTTTTTATTTGATCACAAAAGTTAAAATAGACCAAGAGTATCTTAATGATAGGCTTGGAATTGCAATGGATTTGGTTGCTGAATATTCTGAAAAATTAATTCAAATTTCTAACGATCAGGCTGCTGAACATGCAAAATTTCTGATTGACTCTTTCCGTTGAATAGGTGTGTTTTCACGAAGTTGCTGAAACTTTGCGGTGCGGAGAGGCTTGTCCTGTCTGCTTTGGTCGCAACTAAAACGAAGTTGTCGGGTCTATTTGCTTGGGGATTGCGTGCGCTGAATAAGGGAGGCATGTTGCCTGTTTCTACCAACGGCCAGGCATTGCCGTTTATACAACGGCTGTGTTTTTCCGATGGCACTGCGTTTCGTATTGAGAACTCAATCAGCGCAAACAACTTCAACCTCTCCACATGAAACGTCCCTCATCGCGAGCAGGTATCTGTTTCCAGGACATCTGCCCGTCCTCTCTTCTCCGTCGCGTCATGGAAAAAGGGCCTGCGGTCTGTAGCGCAGGCCCCGGACATTACGGTATCCGCATCTCCCGCATACGTGCCGCAGCTTCGGGCCAGCGGGGGGCGAGGTCCTTGCTTCGGGCCGTGGCATAGTCCGCGTAGTCGAAACCAGGCACCACCCACACGCTGTACAGCCCCCAATTTTCAGCCCCCTGTTCGGCCAGGGTCATGGCCATCCACGTACCGGCCGGGACCATGACCTGTGGCTCGGCGTCCCGCTCCAGTCCCAGGCGTCGTTCCTCCCAGGTGCCATCGGGCTTGAGCAACAAGAGACGCAGGGTCGCGCCGCCGAGGTAGTCGAAGAGCTCGTCCGAGGCCACGCGGTGCCAGGGGTCCACAAGACTGCCTGTGAGGAGATAGAGGATCGACGTAGCGCAGGCCCGGTCGGCCGCCGCTGCCTTGGCGCTGGACCGATACGTCTCGCGGAAGTACGCGCCCGGTACCTCGGGCAGCGGCGTCAGCTGCAACCGGGCAATGAGGTCGCGGGCCTGGGCCGAGGCTGGCTGCGGTGCGTCGACCGCACCGGCGGATAGGGGACAGACCAGGCACAGCAGCACCAGCGCGAGTCGGAATCCGTTCATGCCGTCTCTCCGAGGGGGCAGGCGTTGCGGTCGATGTCG
>CAZGAH010000043.1:7536-8268 GCA_964523295.1 uncultured Desulfovibrionaceae bacterium
GGCTGCAGTCCAAGGCCAGCACCCGGTGCCCGTCCAGGGCCAGCAGCCGGGCCGGCAGCCGGCGGTTCTCCCGCCTGGCCCGGGCCAGGGCCAGGCTGAGCTCCAGGAGCTGGGCCAGGACCGAGTCGATGATCTCGCGCGGCACGCCGTAGTACAGGAAGTTGATGGGCATGAGATCGCCCAGGAGGTAGACGTCCTTGTACGGTAGCGGTGCCTCCAGGCCGGGGGTGCATAATCCGCTTTCGAACGTCACACGGACGCGGCTGCCCAGGCCAAGACCGGTCTGGCGGTCCTTGACCGGGGCGGTCTCGATACGTATCGGCCGCCCCGCCAGCGTGGGCGAGGCCGCCTGTTGCAGCCCGTAGAGCCAGTCGGCCACGGCGCTGAACTCCACGGTCTTGGTCGAGCCGCTGGCAAGAAAAATTGCAGATCGCCTTCCCCGGCAAAGCATGGCTTCCAGGTCCGACGCCCGGAGCACGGACGCGCCGACCGTGCCCAGTACGAGATCCACGTCCTCGATCACCCCGGCCGGGAGTTCGTCGAGTCTGGCAGCCTCCACGTACGCGGCACGGTCCGGCGTGGCCGTGGCGTCGGGATCACCGACCTTGAGATCGACGCCGAGCAGCCGGCCGGCGTCGACTGTCAGGCGCTCGCCGGTCGTCTTGGGCAGCGCGAGCAGGGCGACGATGATCTCGGCAACGTCTTCGGGCGTGAGCGTGTCCTGCAGCGCCG
>CAZGAH010000043.1:8278-11608 GCA_964523295.1 uncultured Desulfovibrionaceae bacterium
GTCGCGGTTCGAGCTGCCGCATGAGGCTGCTGCCGATAAAACCGCGGCAGCCGATGACCAGCGCGTTGCGACCGGAGAGCATCCGGCCCAGGCCGTGCAGGATGCCCTCCACCGCGGCGAGGATGGAGGCCGCGCACTCCCAGGCCTCCTCACTGTTCTTTAATTCGGAGATGGCGATGGACAGGGCCGGAAAGGCCAGCTTCCCGTACTCGCGCTCAACGGCGTCGAGCATGTCGAACCCGTTTCGCGTCGCCCCAGTCCGCGGCGTCGTCAGGGAGGATTGCGCAGGCAGTGAGCGCCTGCCCCAGGGTCAGCCCATCCAGACAGAAGCGATTCAGCAGCGGCGCGACGTAGCCGCCGTCTTCCACGAGCAGCAGCTGCTGCCCGGCCCGCCTGGCCTGCCGCGCCTCGGCAAAAAAAAGCGGAAAGGCCAGCGTACGCATGGCTTCGATGTAGGTGATTCCCTGCCGCCGCAGCCGGTTCTCGACGGATTCCAGCCCGGCCACCGGAGAATACTGCCGGCCGAGCAGGTAGGCGCCCTCGACCGAGTCCCGCATCTGGACCTTTTGCAGCGCGTGGCCGGCGAACCGGGTTTGATTCAGGGTGAACAGCGCCTCAAGATGCTCGTCCGGCACCAGGCCTTTGTACTTGATGAACACGGTGCGCAGGTGCTCGCAGCGCAACGTTTCCAGCGCCTTGAGCAGACCGAGGATTTCCGAGGTCGCGTGGTGGATGAGCAGGATGCGAAAGCCCTCGAACCCTTGCGGCGCTTCTGCGGCGCAGCGCGCGAGCACGGGCATGGCGGCCAGGTGCACCTCGATGTTGGCCGGCTTGCGCTGCTGTTGCAGGCTCACGTTCAGGCAGGCCCCGGCTCGCGAGAGGTCGAGAAAGGCCCGATGCCCGCTCGCAATCATCTCCAGCAGATGGCCCTGCGACAGCACGGCCATAACCCCGGGATCCTCGAACAGGTGGAGCACCTTGCACACCAGCTCGAGCACCTGGCGCTCGTTCTCCATCAGTAGGGGGTACACCTCCTCCAGGGACCAGCGAAAGGTGAGCAGGGTGAGGTCCGGCAGGCCCGCGGCGAGCAACAGCTCGAACAGGGCCGGCTGCCGGTCGGGGAGCTCCACGTATTCGCTCTGCTGGTTCTGGCACTGCCGGTGGATGCCCAGAAAGATGTTCTCCGCGGCGCGGACCAGGTCCAGCTGCCCGGCCGAACCCTGCGGTTCCATGACCACGCGGTGGGGGATGCGTTTGAGGTGCAGCCGCGACTCGCTGCCGTCCTCGGCCGTGAGCCGCAGAAATCGAGCCTGGGAATCGTATTCGGCAATCAGGAGCAGGGTTTCCTCGGCCGCAGCGGCCGGAAACAGCAACGCTGGCGGCTCGGCCTGTGCGTGGCAGGCAGCCTCGCGGGCAAAGGCCTCGGGGAAGAGCGCTCCGCCCCAGCGCTCGCTCTGAATGGCCACGAACACCTGCCGGACGCGGCGCGCCAGATGGTCCTGGCAGCCGGCCAGCCACCGGGCCAGATGGCTGCGGGCATAGAGCGCCACCCACTCCACTCCCAACGCAGCCAGCTCCGGCGCGGCTTGCCTGTCCACCGCCACTTGCGCCAGTACGTCGCGCCGCGTAGCGTGGGCCTGCGTGGCGAATTCCCCGACCAACTGCCGCACCAGGCCGGGCAGGCCGGCGAATACGCGAACCTGGCTCAGGTCGATAACGAAACGGCCGTCGTCCCGACGCAGCAGCGGCACGCCCAGGGAGGTCAACCCCGGCCCGGCCGTCGCCTCGGCTGCCGGACGCCGAGCCGAGAACTGTTCGGCCTGCATGAGCCGGGTAAGGATGGAGCCGATGCGTTGTTGCCGCGGCGAAGCGTCATTGTCCGGGCCGGCCTCAGGTCGCTCCGGTGACGCCTTGTCCTTGTTCTCACTCATCGCTTGTCCCTCAGATCCTTGACCTTGCGCCGCAATTCCTGGAAATAGTCCGTCCCTGTGATCCGGGCCACATCCTGGTCCTGGCGCACGCGGTCGATCTCGATCGACAGCGCCTGCACCTGGGTCTGCAGCCGGGCTTCGCGGGCAGCCACATCGCGCGACATGGCCAGGAACACCGCCGCCAGCCGCCCCAGTTCGTCTTCGCGCAGCGCCACCCGCGCCACGTCCGGTCGTTCGGCATAGTCGCCCTTGGCAATGGCCGCGGCCGCCTCGGCCAGACCGACCACGGGCGCCGTGACCCGTCGGGCCAGATAGGCGGCGCCGAAGAGCCCCAGCAGCAGGACGAGCAGGCAAAGCAGGCCGACCATGTACAGGTCCCGAATGATAAGCCCGGCCGCGCTCGGGTCCAGCCACTGCCGCCAGGTGCTGGCGCCATAGGTCACGAGCACCGTGCCCAGCAGCAGATAGGCCAAAAGGAGCATCGTCTGCGTTTCCACGGTCACCACCACACGACGCATGCCCAGCAGCGCGGCGGGTACGAAGAGCATTCCGAAAACCGCGTCCGTGATCGCGGCCGGCAGGACCAGGGTGTAAATGCTGTCGACCAGGTTCACTTCGGGCCGCAGGGTGTCGATCGCGGCCGCGAAGGCGATGGGCACGAAGCTCGCCGCTACGACCAGCACCGTGAGCCGTTGGAAATCCCGGATGGAGCGCACTCCGCGCATGCCGAGCAAAGGACCGATGCCGGGGATGGCGCCGATCAACCCGTTGCCCAGCGACCAGTTCCAGGCATGAAGCGGGCCCAGGCCCTGGATCACGTAGCCCAGGCTGTCTCCCAGGCAGCCGGTCAGCAGCCCGGCCATGGGCCCGTAGACGAAGCCCATGACCATAGGCAGCGCAACCTGCGGCCTGAGCTCCACGAAGCTCGACCCCGGCAGCCGCATCAGCCCGGAGAAGGCGTTGGCAATCCCATACGCCAGGACTGCGGCCGCCAGGCCCGCAACCTGGACCGTATGCAGCCGTACGCCCCGGGCCTGCCCCACCGCCTCCAGCCTCATGGCCCGTCGATGTCCTGTAGCAGCCGGCCGAGCTCACGCGACACCGGATGGTCCGGATGACGAAGCACGAACAATCCCTCGCTGGCAAGGATCATTAATTCGTCCGCATGCGGCAGAATGGCCGCAACCCGGCAGTCGTAGGTCCGCTCCACCAGCGAGCGGATGGCCTCGGGCTCGAAGGCGGCCGGCACCTTGTTCACGACGAGCAGCATCCCGGGCACATCGAGTTCGCGGGCCACGCTCACAGTCACGGCCGTACCCTGATAGTCCTGCCGGTCAGGCCGCAGCACCACGAGCAGCACGTCGGAGACCTCGTCGGCGAGCGCCTTCAGCCGCCGCGC
>CAZGAH010000043.1:11618-34917 GCA_964523295.1 uncultured Desulfovibrionaceae bacterium
CCAGCAGCGTCTCCTCGTTCAAGCCCGGGTGCGTGTCGATGAGCAGGTAGTCGAGATCGAGCTCTCGCAGTAACCGGCTGAAGCCCTCGCTGAGGAGGTTTACGTCGTAGCCGTCGTGCAGCACGCGGGCGATGTCCGCCGCGTTGCTGGAAGAGGGAATGAAAAACAATTTGCCTGTCCCCGTGGGAGGCAGCAGCCCGCTCACGTCGGCCACGGTCTGCTCGATCGTGCAGCGACCCCAGAGAAAGTCGTTGAGCAGATGCGGCTTCCCGGCCGGGTCGACCCCAAAGAGCACGTGGATGCCCGGGGACTGGATGTCCGTATCCACCACGGCCACGCGCCGTCCCCGTAGCGCCAGGAGTACGGCCAGATTGGCCGTGGTGTTCGATTTTCCGGTTCCGCCCCGGAAGGAGTGTACGGAAACGATCTTACCCATGCGCGGCGCCTCCACAAGCCGGCTTGCAAGCCGAATTTGACTGTCAACCTAGCCTAATACGCGCCTGGAGAAAAGGGAAGTACGCCAGAAAAGCCCGCCAGGACAACGAAAGGCCGGCGCCCTGTCGCCTGTACCATCGGCGCACGAGCTGCCTGTCCCTATCGTTCAATAGGGCGGGCGTTGGAGCCCGGGGGATGCAAATCCCCCTCCTGCCCGATCCTCAACGAGGGGTAGAGGATCATTGCAGGGCTGTTTCCGAGAAGAGCCTTGACTTTCCGGCAGAGCAGGTTAACAGGTGGGCAGCGCATTTCGTATTCCGGCAAGGGGATGGCAGAGCGGACTGGCAGTCGTTCAAAACAGGCGAACGGTACGCGTATGTTCTGGCAACGTGCTTTCCGGTTTTCAGGCAAATGGCTCCATCGATCTGTTCTACTCGTCGTTGCGGCGAGTTGCCTGGTCGTGTTCCCCTGCTCGTGCGGCGAAGGCGACCGCGCGAACGAGCCGGTACCCCCATTGCGCGTCGGATGGTTTTTGTGGACGGGCTGGTTTCCGATTATTCTCGCCCGCGACCTGGGCTATTTCGAACGTCGGCAGGTGCAGATCGAGCCGATCCTCTATGACAGTTACACGCAGCTGCTCCCGGACTTCTCCTCAGGGAAAATCGATGCGACCTTTGCTGGGCTGTATGAACTGTTGAAGAGCAACATCCCGAATTTCAAGGTTATTCTGGTCTCCGATCACTCCGACGGCGCCGAAGGTTTGATGGTCGTTCCGGATATCCAGACACCGGCGGACCTGAAGGGGAAGCGCATCGGCATTCAGGGCGCACTCTCGGGCAGTGAATTCATCGTGGTTACCCTGTTGCGTCGTCATGGACTCACGCGCAATGATCTCACGCTGGTCGATGTGGATGCCGAACGCGTCATCGAGGCCATGCCCGAGACCATCCGCGGGGGGTATACCTGGGAGCCGTTTATTGGCCAGGGAAAGAAAAAGGGATACAGGCTGCTCTTTTCCACGGCCGATACGCCGGGCATGGTCCCCGATGTGCTGGCCGTGCACGAACGCCTGGTCACCACGCGCGCGAAGGAGCTGCAAGCTTTCGTGGACGCCTGGTTCGAAGCCCTGACGTTCTGGCAGGCTCAGCCCGACCAGGCGCTCCGGATCATTGCCAAGGCAACCGGTCTCCAGCCCCAGGACATCGACACGGCAGGATGCCGGCTGGCAACAGCCAAGGACAACAGGCGGCTCTTCAGCAAGGAGGATCCGGAATCGCTGGAAACGGTCGGTCGCGAGCAGATCAACTTTTTTCTCAGTATGGGCGACGCCTCTTCCGTTCCAGTTGTGGAAAAAGTACTGGAACCCAGGTTCATCATGCACTCCAGCGAGCAACAGCGCTGAGGTGTCGGCGGCGTTCTGCGACAACCCGTGCGGATGAGCGGAATCGTGGAACGTCGCGTATCATCGGCAACAGGTCGGTCTTCCGTCATGCTTCCAGTTGATGGATACTCCCATTCGGGCGCACGATGACCGCTGTATCGCGACCCGGTTCTGACCGCCGGACCAGGTATGTATCACGATCTCTTCTCGATAATTGACTCGTTTTCTGCACCGGACAGAATACTGCTGGCTACGGTTGTCGTCATTCCGGTCCTGTTGCTGGTGTTTGCCCGTCTGAAAACAGTCCGGCGTCGGTTGAGCACGCGGCTGATTCTGGCTTTTCTGATTGTCGCTTTGACCCCGGTGCTCATCGTGATCGGCATGGATCAACGCGCCATGCTCCGGGCCCTGAATCACAGCACCCGGCAGGCGCTCTATGGCGCGGCCTCCAGCGTGTCAGCCGCCATCGACAACCGGCTTTCCGCCTTGAAGGACACGGTCCGGACCGAGTCCCTGATCCCGGATTTTGCCGCCTATCTGACCATGAGGCCCGAGCAACGGGCCGATCCCGCCGTGCAGGCCGAAATCACCAGCCTGCTTCAATCGCTCAAACGGCGCGATCCCGTGACTATCACCTCCTATGCCCTGCTCGACGTCAAGGGGTGGGACCTGGCGGATACCAATGGCCTGGAAATCGGCACGAACAAGGCGGACCGCGATTATTTTACCATCCCCTTGAATATTGGCCTGCCCTATGTGTCCAACGTTTTCTTTTCCCCGGCAACGAATGCCGCTTCGATCGTCTTTTCCAGCCCCGTACGCGACGCCAACGGACGAATGCTGGGTATCTTGCGTACGCGCTATGACGCGTCGATCATCAGCAACATCATTTTTCAGCAGACCGGGCTGTTGGGTGAAACCTCGTTCCCCGTGCTCCTGGATGAAAATTTGCTGCGTCTGGCCGACGGCTCGCAACCCGGCAGCCTGCCCTCCCTGGCAGGACCGATCGATACGTTGTTGCAGGAACGGCTGCTGCAGGAGCGCCGGCTACCCAATCCGCCATCGGCGCCATCGTATTCGACAGCCTTTGCGCAGGCGCTGACCCGAACGTCCGGGGAACCCTTTTTCCAGGCTACTGTTCACGGGGAAGGATCGCCGCTCATGTCCGTCGCGGCGATCCGGCTCAAGACCCAGCCCTGGTTTCTCGTCTACGCGCAACCGGTTTCCGAATACCTGTCCGTGGCCAACGCGCAGCTTCGCAACGCCCTGTCCTTGCTGCTCGCCACCACGCTCGTTGTCGTGCTCTGGGCCGTGCTCCTGGCCCGGCGCATAGCCGGACCCATTGTCCGGCTTACCGAGGCGACGCGTAAGGTCGCCTCGGGCAAGCTGGATCATGTCGCCGTGGTCGAGTCCATCGACGAAACCAGCGCTCTCGCCCGGACATTCAACGACATGACCGGCCGGCTGCGGGACACCCTGGCCCGTCAGGAGCTGACCATCCGGAATCTCGAAGAGACCCGGTCGGCCCTGGAACGCAGCGAGACTAATTACCGGACCATCTTTACCAAGGCGACAGAGGGGATTTTCCAGTGCAGCCTCTCCGGACAGTTACTGACGGCCAATCCCGCCCTGGCCAAACTGCTCGGTTACGAGAACCCCGAGGACCTGCTTGCGGAATCCAAGGCCGACTTCATGGCCTTTTTTACCGAACCCGACGACTTCCGGCTGCTGCTCCAGCGTACGAGCACGGAGAACACCCTCACCAATTACGAACTGCGACTCGTACGGCGCGATCGCCAGTACCTCTGGACGACGTTCAACGTGCATATCGTCCGGCAGATCGGGAAGCCTGACTATCTGGAAGGCACGGTCACGGATATCACCCTGCGCAAACGCGCTGAGCGACGGCTGGGTATCCTGAACAAACATCTGGAAGAGGCGGTCAGGGAGAGAACGAAAAAACTGGCGCAGAAAGCCACCGAACTCGAAGAGGCCAACGCCAGGCTGCAGCAGCTCGATGCCATGAAGTCAGCCTTTCTGTCTTCCGTATCGCATGAGTTGCGTACGCCGCTGACGGCGGTGCTGGGCTTCGCCAAGCTCATCAACAAGGATTTTGTTCATGTTTTCGCCAATAAGACAAGCAACGAGCAGGAAGAGCGCCTGGCCAGACGCATCGAGGCCAATCTGCGGATCATCGCCACCGAGGGCGAGCGGCTCAGCCGGCTCATCAATGATCTGCTCGACCTGTCCAAAATCGAGACGGACCACATCGTATGGCACAATAAAGAAGTCGACCCGGCGCAGCTTGCGGATCAGGCCCTGGCCATCGTTGCCAGTCAGTTCGCCCTCAATCCCGACCTGAAACTGGAAACCGAAATCGACCGGACTCTGCCCTGGCTGTTCGTCGACCCGGACCGCATCATCCAGGTTCTGCTCAACCTGCTCGGCAATGCGTGTAAATTTACGATCAAGGGCGTCATCAAACTCCAGGTCGAGGGCTCCGAAAGCCACGTTCACTTCATTATCAGCGATAGCGGAATCGGCATCCCCTCGACGGAGCTTGAGACCATCTTCGACAAATTCCATCAGGTGAACCAAAGCGATCAGTACATGACAAAACCGGAGGGCACGGGACTTGGCCTGGCCATCTGCCGGGAAATTGTGGAGCACTACCGGGGAAGGATTTTTGTCGAATCCACCCTGGGCGCAGGCAGCAGTTTCCATGTGCTGTTGCCGATTCCGCGTACCCAGACCCTCGAGTAGTATACCCGACTCTCCGCACCCCCGCGCACGCTGGCTGCACTGCGCCGGCGGATGGTCAGTCCGGATTGCTGCACGCCTCGCGCGTCGGCGCTACGAGCACGCGACTGCCCGGGATCGAACCTTCCAGCTTCGTACACATCCGGTCGATGACGTCCTGCACCTCGCCCATCTTCTTGTCTGGGTGAAATTCCAGAAAAATTTCGATGTAGATGTCCTTGCCCGAGCGACGGGAGCGTACGCCGTGGAAGGCCTTGTAGGCGTCGAAACAGGTGGCCAGCTCCTGGATGATGCGCAGCTGCAGCGACTCCTCCAGCGTCTTGTCCAGCAGGTCGTGCAACGACTCCCGGCCGACGGCAAAAATCGAATACATGATAAACCCGGCGATAACGAACGAACTCAAGGGGTCGATATACGCCGCCCAGTCGTAATTCCCGGCAGCCAGACTGGTAACGAGCGCAACGAGCACGATGCCGTCGGCAAAGGCCTTGGCTCTGAACAGGCGCCACTGCGATTCCATGATCGGAGAGCGCTCCTTGCGTGCAATGCGCCTGTTCTTCATCCACAGAAAGGTGTTGACGCACACGCCGGCAAGCATCAGCAACGCACCCAGTCCCGCCCCCTCGGCATGGACGTGCTCAGGGTGCAATATCCGGTTGAAGCCCAGGAGCAGCACGATGCTGAGCGACACGAACATGAATCCGGCCACACAGATGCTGTTGATGTTTTCCAGCTTCCCGAGCCCGTAATCGTAGTGGGCAGTCCGGCCGCTGGCAATGCGACGGATGGTCAGCCAGGCGAAAAACGTCGCCAGGAGTTCACTGCTGCATTTGAGCACGTCGGCGTACAGAATAACGGAATTGGCCATGACCGCGGCCGCGATGTCCGGTACGATGAGCAGCAGATCGATGAGCAGACTGTGTCGGATTGAACGCTCTTTTTCGTGGTGGAGCATACCAGCGCCTCCGTGCCGCCTGGACCGCGAACGGGTGAATGATCGTCCCATCGGTTCGCGTCGGCGTCGGTGGGGCGGAGTGGACTGCCAGCGCCCCCTGCGGAGACCGTGGCCGTCCTCTTGTCGGCAACTCGTGTAACAGATCGTTTTCGGGAGGTGAAGAGGGCTGAAATAAACATCGCACCCGGGGCAGGCGGCAAGCCGGGGGGAGGCGTTCTTCAGAAGCGTACGCGAAAAAAATGTCTCTCTACGCCGTCGGCGAAGCCTATTCGCCTCAACGCTTCGCGCCGCGCAAGGCCGCCCGTTCCGCGGCGATCAGGCCTTCCAGATGGAATTTGCGTACCTTGTACCCAATTTGTCTGTCGGTCAGTCCCAGCTCACGGGCAGCTTTATACCGAATCCAGTCGTTACGGCGGAGCGCGGAGAGGATTTCGGTTTTTTCGATTTCCTTGAGCGATGCGCCGCACGACGCTGTACGCACGTGTACGTCGTTCAGCGCGGCAGAGCCTTTGGAAACCACCGATTTGAGCAACTTTTCGTCTATTCTGTCCGCCTCGGCCATGATCACCAGCCGCTCGACCATGTTTTCCATCTCACGCACGTTGCCCGGCCAGTCGTAGCGCGTCAGGAATTCCAGGGCCTCGCCCGTGTAAGAGAGCGTCCGGCCGTAATCGTGTGCGACCTTCTCCAGGAAATGGTTCAGGAGAATCGGGATGTCCTCGCGCCGGTTACGCAGCGGCGGCGTCACGATGGGAAAAACATTGAGCCGGTAATAGAGATCCTGTCGAAAACCGCCGTTCTCGGCCAGAAGGGCCAGGTTTTTATTCGTCGCCGCGATGATGCGCACGTCGACTTTGTGCGTGCGATTACCCCCCACGCGCTCGAATTCCTTTTCCTGCAGCACGCGCAACAGCTTTGCCTGCGTGCCGGCAGGCAACTCGCCGATTTCGTCAAGAAAAATCGACCCTTGGTGCGCATCCTCGAAACGCCCGGTCCTGGCGTCCACCGCGCCCGTGTAGGCGCCTTTCTCGTGGCCGAACAGTTCGGATTCCAATAAGTTCTCGGGAATCGCCGCGCAGTTGACCTTGACGAACGGATGGCGTTTGCGGCCCGAGAGTTCGTGAATGACGCGCGCGATCAGCGTCTTGCCAACGCCCGACTCGCCAAGCAACAGGACCGTAGCACGCGTGGCCGCTACCTTTTCGATCTGCCGCTCGACCTCCTGCATGGCCAGACTGCGACCTACGATATACGGTCCGCGCCGTTCGCGCGTAAGCTGTGAGCGCAGCGTGACGTTCTCGCGTACGAGCGTGGCCTCTCGTTCGCGGATCTTTTCATGCAGACTCAAAAACTGGGCGATCAGCGTGGCCACGATCGCCAGAAAATCGAGGTCCTCCTCGAAGCTGACGCTGTCGTCGAAGAGCCGGTCCACATTGAGCACGCCGATCGGGACCCCGTGCCGCATAATCGGCGCGCCGATAAACGAAAGACGGTCCTTCTCGAACTTCCGCGCTCCGGTCTTGTCCAGAAACAGCGGCTCGTCGCGGATGTCGGGCACCACAAACGGACGCGCAGTCTGAAAGACGCGGCCGGTTACCCCCTCGTCCAGTCGATAAACGCCGCGCCTGTGCTCCCGGTCCGTAAGCCCGTACGAGGCGACAATAGACAGTCCGCCGCTGGCCTCGTCGGGCAGGATAACCGCCGCGCGCTTCATGCTCAGCCGCTCGGACAAAATCTGTAAAATTCCTGCCAGCGTGCGCTCCAGATCCAGTGCCTCGTCGATGACCTGGCAAATAGTGGCGATTGCCTGCAACTTGAGCCTGTGGAGATGATCATTCATAAGCGTGCCTAGCAAATGTCGTGCCAGCCTATTGTCAATAAAAGCCTTTAATTTCAATGGGTTGTAAGTGGTGTGACGTTTTGCTGTCCGCTTTGTTAGTCTTTTTGTTAATTGTTTGTGTAAAAAAATAACAAAATTGTTACTCTGTGGGGCGCTGGCCCTGTCGCTTTCTTCCGGATGGCCCGGGCGTGGATGTACGCGGGGGCGGACTCAGGTGCGGCATCGGGTAACGCGCCCTGCGCCGGTTTGCGGCGTACGCGCTGCCGAACATGCCGACAGCCGTGGCGAGTAGTGTCAGGCCGGCCCAATGCCAGGCAACCGTCAGGGGCAGGCCCAGGCCGAGCAGCAGCAGCGGCCCGGGGCCGGAGAAGAATTCTCCTGGCCGCAACCGGCTTTCTCCGGCGTTTTCCCCGGTTTCTGGATGGTGCCGTGTTGCCGGGGCGCAGACCTCCAGGGCGTACATGATGCCGAGCGTCAGCGTGACAACGAGCAGAACAGTCATGATGGGTCCTCCGTGTGTTTCTTCCTGGCGGTTCGCTCAGTGTATGGACCTGGCCAGGGCCGAGCGTTCGGCGCTGGTCAGTGGTCGTCCCCTGCTGGTGGACAGGCTTTTGGCCTCGGCGACACGTCTGGCCAAGTGGTCGGTCTGTGTGGGCGCGTCGAGCAGGGCATTGACGGCGGCCCGGCCGCTTTTTGCGCCCAGGCCGAGTCGCCGCGCGTTGCCGACGGTCTCCGGCGGGAACGGTTCGAAGAGACGATGGTCTTTGAGCTGAGCGTGGACATGGAGCCCGGCTTCCGTGGCAAAGGCGTCCGTTCCGACCACCGGGGCGTTTCGTGGCAGGGGGACGCACGCTGCCGTTGCCACGGAGTGGCATAGCGAGGTCAGGCCCTGCGTGCGGTAGTGATCGTCTTTTCGAAATGCGAGCCAGGCCGCGACCTCTTCTAACCGGGCAATGCCGGCGCGCTCGCCGAGCCCGAGGAGCGCGACGTCGGCATAGTCGGCGCCGGCCGTGAGCGCTGCCAGCGTGTTGGCCGTGGCCAGGCCGAAATCGTTATGACAGTGGACGCCGAGCGTGCCGGGAAGCTCCGAGCGAAATCGCCGCACGAGCGCGTCGATTCCGTGCGGGTCGAGGATGCCGACGCTGTCCGAAAGCCTGATGCGTTGCGCGCCGCAGGCGATGGCGCGGCGTCCGAGTTCGAGGCTGAAGCCGGGGTCCGCCCTTGAGACGTCCTCCAGGCCGACGGAGACGAAGCGGATGCCTGAGGACAGGGCCTGGTTCACCACCTGCTCCAGGCGTACGCAGAGCGCAGTCCGGCTGAGTCCGAGCCGTTGTTCACGGTGCGCTTCGGAGGCGGGCACGCCGATATTGATACGTTCGGCCCCGTGCGAAGCGACGTACGCGACATCATCCGCACGGCAGCGGCTCCAGAGGCTGAGCACGGTCGCTCCAGCCGCCGGGCGCGCCCAATCCAGGAACTCCGGCAGTCCGTCCATGCCGGCCCAACCGATTTCGAGTTCTTCGACCCCGAGTTCGAAGAGTCCCGCGGCAATGCGTTTCCGGTCCTGCACGGAGAAGTATACCCCGTAGGCCTGCGCACCCTCGCGGAGCGTCGTGTCGATGAGCATGCGTCCTCCCTGGCCGCTCGTGCGGCCTGCCTCGTGGTTGCAGGGTCCGGGCCATGGGGGGCGCCTGGCAGCGTATTGTATGCCAACAGATTGGTTTTGCAGTTGATTTTTATTCAGAACCTGGCTCGATCCTGGTGTAGCGGGCGGCCATGAATGTACGCAGCGACAGATTGGTAGCCTGCAGAATCGTAGGTTGAGGGCATAGCGTGAGCCGTGCTTTTAAGAAATATGTATACATTCAGGCGTGTTGGTCAGTTCGGGCACCTTTGGCACAGCGTTTGCCTTAGGAGGGCATCAACACACATCGCCGGGAGGCAGGTATGCGAAAAGTAGCGATTTATGGAAAGGGCGGCATTGGAAAGTCCACGACCACGCAGAACACCGTGGCCGGGCTGGTAGAGATGGGCCGTAAAGTCATGGTCGTGGGTTGCGACCCCAAGGCCGATTCGACGCGGTTGTTGTTGGGCGGTCTGGCGCAGAAATCCGTGCTGGATACGCTGCGGGACGAGGGCGAGGACGTGGACCTGAGCGATATTCGCAAGTCCGGGTTCGGCAAGTGCTGGTGCGTGGAGTCGGGAGGTCCCGAGCCGGGGGTCGGCTGCGCGGGGCGCGGTATCATTACTTCGATCAACATGCTCGAGTCGCTGGGCGCCTATGAGGCCTCGGAAGGTCTGGACTACGCGTTTTATGACGTGCTCGGGGACGTCGTGTGCGGCGGGTTTGCCATGCCGATCCGCGACGGCAAGGCCGAAGAGATTTACATCGTCTGTTCGGGCGAGATGATGGCCATGTATGCGGCCAACAACATCTGCAAGGGCGTCATGAAGTACGCGCAATCCGGTAAGGTGCGCCTGGGCGGTCTGATCTGCAACAGCCGCAATGTGGACAACGAGAAGGAGATGATCGAGGAGCTTGCGCGTCAGATCGGTACGCAGATGATCTACTTCATGCCGCGGGACAACGTCGTGCAGCGCGCGGAGATCAACCGCAAGACGGTCATCGAGTTCGATCCGACCGTTGGGCAGGCCGATCACTACCGGAATCTGGCAAAGGCCATTGACGGAAATACGATGTTCGTCATTCCCAAGCCGCTGACCATCGACGCGCTGGAAAAGTTGCTGATGGATTTCGGGCTCATGGAAGCTGTTTAGGTCCAACCTCTAAGAGAAATGGAGAGAATGTAATGATCATGGTCAAAGCGATCGTGCGTCCCGAGAAGGTGGACCAGGTGCTGGCGGCGTTGCTCGACGCGGGCTTTCCCGCGGCGACCAAGTTCTCGGTTGCCGGCCGCGGCAAGCAGCGTGGCATCAAAATCGGCGAAATAACCTACGACGAGATTCCCAAGACCATGCTGCTCAGCGTGGTCAAGGACGAGGACAAGGATTTCGTGATCGAGACGATCATGACAGCGGCGCGCACCGGCGCCAAGGGCAATTACGGCGACGGCAAGATTTTTGTCACGCCCGTGCTCGATGTCTACACCATCAGTTCCGGCGTGCGCGAGACCGCGACCGCCTGAGGGGAATCCGTCATGAGAGAAGTGATGGCCGTCATCCGCATGAACACTATGAACGCCACCAAAAAGGCGCTGACCGAGGCCGGCGTGGACGCCTTTTTCGCCTTCGAGGCCCTGGGACGTGGTCAGGGTCTGGTCAATCGCGCGCTCGTGGAGGGCGCTGCCCGGGGCTACGAGGAGGCTGCGGTCATGCTTGGCGAAAAGGGCAGGCTCTATCCCAAACGCGTCGTTTCCGTGGTGGTCGAGGACGAGGACGTGGACGAGGTGGTTGCTACCATTATCCGCTGCAATCAGACCGGCAAACCTGGCGATGGCAAGATATTCGTCCTGCCCGTTGCTGACGCGGTACGCGTGCGCACGGCAGAGTCCGGGGTCAAGGCCATCTCCTAGCCTGCCGCATCAACCCAGTGAGGAATCAGTTATGGCTCTCAAGAATAGAAAGCGGGCCGCGCCGTTGAGTGCGGCTGAAATCAAGGCGGAATTGCTTAAAAAGTATCCGCCCAAGGTTGCGCGCAAGCGCTCCAAACAGATCATGATCAACGAGGCGCAGGGGACGGAGACGCCTGAAATCATGGCCAACGTGCGCACCACGCCAGGCATCATCACCATGCGCGGTTGCACCTACGCCGGTTGCAAGGGCGTTATTCTCGGTCCCACGCGCGACATCGTGAACATCACGCACGGACCGATCGGCTGCGGATTCTACTCCTGGCTGACCCGTCGCAACCAGACCCGGCCAGGTCCTGATGGCGACAACTACATGACCTACGCGCTCTCCACGGACATGCAGGATCAGGACATCATCTTCGGCGGCGAGAAGAAGCTCGAGGCTGCGATTCAGGAAGCCTTCGACATTTTCAAGCCCAAGGCCATCGCGATTTTCGCCACCTGTCCGGTCGGGCTTATCGGCGATGATATCCACGCGGTTGCCCGCAAGATGAAGGAGAAGCTCGGGATCAACGTCTTTGCCTTCTCGTGCGAGGGATACAAGGGCGTCAGCCAGTCCGCGGGGCACCACATCGCCAACAATCAGATATTCACGCACGTGGTCGGCCAGAACGATGTGCCCAAAGAAGGCAAGTACAAGATCAGCCTGCTCGGCGAGTACAACATCGGCGGCGACGGCTTCGAGATAGACCGCATCTTCGGAAAATGCGGAATCACCAGCCTGGCCACCTTCAGCGGCAATTCGTCCTACGACCAGTTCGCCTCGGCGCATCAGGCTGATCTGTGCGCGGTCATGTGCCACCGCTCCATCAATTACGTGGCCGACATGCTCGAGCAGAAGTACGGCATTCCGTGGGTCAAGGTGAACTTCATCGGGGCCGAGGCCACGGCGAAATCCTTGCGCAAGATCGCCCGCTATTTCGACGACCAGGAACTCATCGATCGCGTCGAGGCGGTCATCGCCGAGGAGATGCCCGCCGTGAAAGCGGCGCAGCAGGACGTGCTCCCGCGCACCACGGGCAAGACCGCGATGATGTTCGTCGGTGGATCGCGCGCGCACCACTATCAGGAGTTGTTCAGCGAACTGGGCATGCGCACGGTCTCGGCCGGTTACGAGTTCGCTCACCGTGACGACTACGAGGGACGGCGCGTCATCCCGACGCTGAAGGTCGACGCCGACAGCCGCAACATCGAGGAACTCGACGTGCATCCGGACGAGACGCGCTACAAGCCGCGCAAAACCAGCGAGGAGATGGCCAGGCTCGAAGCCGCGGGCGTCACGTTCAAGGAGTATGAGGGAATGGCGGCGGACATGGAGAACCAGACCCTGATCATCGACGACCTGAACCAATACGAGGCAGAAAAGCTGGTCGAGCTGCTCAAGCCGGACATCTTTTGCGCGGGCATCAAGGAGAAGTTCTCGGTCCAGAAGCTCGGCGTACCCATGAAGCAATTGCACAGCTACGACTCGGGCGGTCCCTATGCCGGCTTTCAGGGCGCGATCAACTTCTACAGGGAAATCGATCGCCTGACCAACAGCAAAGTCTGGGGCTACCTGAAGGCGCCCTGGCAGGAAAGCCCGGAACTCTCCGGCGCCTACGTGTGGGAATAAGGAGAACAATCATGCTACTCAGACATACGCCCAAAGACGTTGCCGAACGCAGCGCGCTCAACATCAACCCGGCCAAGACCTGCCAGCCGATCGGCGCCATGTACGCGGCGCTCGGCGTGCATGGCTGCCTGCCGCACAGCCACGGTTCACAGGGCTGCTGCGCCTATCAGCGCAGCGCTCTGACCCGGCATTACAAGGAGCCCGTGTCCGCCGCGACCAGCTCCTTTACCGAGGGTGCCTCGGTCTTCGGCGGCCAGGCCAACCTGCTCCAGGCCATCGAGAACATCTTCTCGGTCTATGACCCGGACGTCATCGCCGTGCACACCACCTGTCTCTCGGAGACGATCGGCGACGACCTGCCACAGATCACGGACAGGGCCAGGAAGGAAGGCAAGGTTCCCGACGGCAAGCACATCATCTATGCCAACACGCCGAGCTACATCGGCTCGCACGTGACCGGGTTCTCGTCCATGGTCAAGGGCATGGTCCGCGGCTTCGCGGCCAGCACCGGCAAGAAAAACGGCAAAATCAATATCATTCCCGGCTGGGTCGAGCCCGCGGACATGGAGGAACTCAAGCGCATCGCCGCGCTGCTCGGCGTGCCGACCAACCTGTTCCCGGACACCTCGGGCGTGCTCAATGGCCCGCTCGACGGCGAATACAGGATGTTTCCCCAGGGAGGCGCCAGCGTCGACGACATCAGAAGCGCAGGCGACGCCATCGGCACGCTGGCGTTGGGCGAATGGGCCTCTGCCGAGGCCGCGCGCTATCTCGATACGCAGTTTCGCGTACCCTGCCGGGTGCTGGATCTGCCGATCGGGCTCAAGGCTACGGATCGTTTCGTCGATGCGTTGCGCATCGTGGCGGGAGTCGGCGTTCCGGATACGCTCGAGGCCGAGCGGGGACAGCTCGTCGATTTCATCTCCGACATGCATCAGTACTTCTACCACAAGAAGGTCGCGCTGGTCGGCGACCCGGATCAGCTCATCGCCTTGACCGAATTTCTGGTCACCCTCGACATGTGTCCGGTCCACGTCGTCACCGGAACGCCCGGCAAGCGATTCGAGGCGCGCATCAAGGCCCTGACCGCGGACATGCCCGGCACGGTCAACGTCCGCGCAGGCGGCGACATGTTCCTTCTGCATCAGTGGATCAAGAACGAGCCCGTGGATCTGCTCATCGGCAATTCGTACTGCAAGTACATTGCGCGCGACGAGGATATTCCGCTCGTCCGCCACGGGTTTCCGATCCTGGACCGCGTCGGTCACCAGTACCTGCCCACGGCCGGATACAAGGGCGGCCTGCGGCTCCTGGAAAAGATTCTCGACCGGCTTCTCGACCGCATCGACCGCGACGCCTCTGAGGAATCGTTCGAACTCGTGTTTTAGCGGCCTCGCCGAATGGCCAGGGCGTTCCGCCTTGGCCCGCCGGCGGGGCGAAAGAAGGAGATCGCGATGTCGAATACCATGAAGAAACCTTGCACGGGAGACGCCTGTCAGGCGAACGGGCACGCTCTGTATGTACACCTGCCGATCGCCGGCCGTTATACCGCGCGCGGGCTCCATGACACAGACGCCAGTGTCGGCCTGGTCATGAGCCCGCAGGACGCGCTTGCCTGTCTCGCGCGCGTAATCGCCGGGGCAGGGGGGCGGTCGATCGCCATGGTCGCGCTCTGCGGTCCGGGCGACCCGCTGGCGACTCCCGACGATACCCTCGCCACCCTGCGGCTGATCCGGCAGGCCTATCCCGAGCTGCCCGTCTGCATCGGCGTCAACGGTCCGGGCGGCGCTGCCGTGGCCGAGGACCTGGCCGCCATCGGGCTGGACCACGTCACGCTCTACGTCAACGCCGTGGACCCCGACATCGTGGCGCGGCTGTATCGCTGGATACGGCCAGGCAAGCGTACCTTGCCGATCAAAAGCGCCGCGGAGGCGCTCGTGCAGGAGCAGCGTGCGGCGCTGTTGGCCTTCAAGGCTGCGGGTCTGGCCGTGCAGGTCGATGTGATGGTCTTCCCCGGCATCAACGACGCGCACGTGCCCGACATCGCCAGGACCGTGGCGGCGCTCGGCGCGGATTGCCTGAAGCTCGTACCCTGCGCCCCGATCCCCGCCATGGCGTCGGACTCGGAGGAGTGCCCCGAACAGCTCGCGCCTGGTGAGGAACTCCTGGAGCGCTTGCGCGCCGAGGCCCGGGTCTGGCTGCCGGTGACAACCGAGCCCGACGCGTGCAGCGCCGGCGGCGATGTCGCCCTATGGCAGGAGTCGGGTCCCGGAACCAACGGCGTCGGGTTTCTCGACGGATTGCCCAGGCCCGACGCCACCAGGCCGAACGTGGCCGTAGCCAGCTCGGACGGCGTCAGGGTCGACGAGCACCTGGGACGCGCGCAACGTTTCCTGATTTACGGCCCCAGGGACGGGTTGGTCTGTCTGCTCGACGCGCGGCCTGGTCCGCTTCCTGGCGGCGGTGACGAACGCTGGGAAACGCTCGCGCAGGCGCTGTCGGACTGCAAACTCGTGCTTGTCGAGCAGGCGGGCCAGAATCCCGAGCGGATCCTGGCTCGCCGGGGCCTGCGCCTCGTGCGCCTCAGCGGGGAGATCGAATCGATTGTGGACGCACTCTATGGCGGCGGCAAAAAAGCTCGCGGCTGCAACATTCAACGGACGGAGTAATCCCATGCCTAAGCCCGAAACCCATATCCTGCTCTGCCAGAGCTTCCGTCTCAAAGGCGATCCCAAGGGCATCTGCCACAAACAGTCTGACGGCTTTCTGCAATACCTGGAAGAGGAGATCCTCGATCGCGGGCTGGACTGTCAGGTCACGACCACGGGCTGCCTGAAGCAGTGCGAGGACGGCCCCGTGGTCATCGTCTATCCGCAGGGCTGGTGGTTCAGACAGGTCAGCAGCGAAGCGGTCCTTGACGCAATACTCGACTCGATCGAGGCCGGAACACCGGCTAGCGAAAATCTGCTGTACGCCTAGAGGACCATGATCATGTCTGCTGCCGCCGTCATCATTCGTTGCGCCGTACCTGCCGATCTCGACGCGCTCGTCACTCTGCTCGACGCGCTGTTTCGAATCGAGGCGGACTTTACGCCCGACGCGGCACGGCAACGTCGGGGCCTGTCGCTGATGCTTGGAAATGATCCCGGGCGCTGCGTGCTCGTGGCCGAGCTCAACGGCCTGGTCGTGGGCATGTGTACCGCGCAGTTGCTGGTCTCCTCGTCCGAGGGCGGGCTGAGCGCGCTCATCGAGGACGTGGTCGTGGACGAGGCATATCACGGGCGCGGGATCGGCCGCGGGCTCATTGACGCGATCGGCGCCTGGGCCGCGGCAGCGGGCGCGAAACGCATGCAACTGCTTGCCGATCGGAACAATCGTGCGGCCCTGGATTTCTACGAGCGCATCGGCTGGGAGCGCACACAGCTCGTCTGCCTGCGACGACGTTGATCACAACAACGCAACCCGGGAGAGTACCGTCATGAACGCCGCTTCAATACTCGAAGAACGCAAGGCCTCGATCCACCGCATCGGTACAGAGCCCTTCTCGCTGGCCTGCGATCGCGACAGCCTGGCCGGCGCCGTCAGTCAGCGCGCCTGCGTGTTCTGCGGCGCGCGCGTGGTGCTCTATCCGATAGCCGACGCCCTGCACCTGATACACGGCCCCATCGGCTGCGCGGCCTACACCTGGGATATCCGCGGCGCGCTCTCCAGCGGGCCCGAACTCCACCGCTTGAGCTTCTCTACCGATCTGCAGGAAAAAGACGTCATTTTCGGTGGTGAAAAGAAGCTCGAGGCCGCGCTCCTGGAGCTTATCGAACGACACAAGCCCAACGCCGCCTTCGTCTACGCGACCTGCATCGTCGGGATCATCGGCGACGACATCGGCGCGGTCTGCCGGCGCGTGCAGGAGAAAACCGGAATACCGGTGTTGCCGGTCCAGTCCGAGGGATTCAAGGGCAACAAGCGCGACGGTTATTACGCTGCCTGCAACGCGCTGTTCAAACTGGCCGGACAGGCGCCGGCGGAAGAGGTCGCGGACGTACCGCCGCTGTCGGTCAACGTGCTCGGTGACTTCAACCTGGCCGGCGAAACCTGGATCATCAAGGAGTATCTGGAGCGCCTGGGCGTACGCGTTGTCGCTGCGATTACGGGCGACGGCCGCGTGGCCGATGTGATGCGCTGCCACGCCGCGGCCCTGAACCTGGTGCAGTGCTCGGGCTCGACCATGGAGCTGGCGCGGATGCTCAAAGAGACCTACGGCAAGCCTTTTTTGCGGGTCTCCTGGAACGGGATCGAGGACATGGCCGAGTCGCTGTACGCGGTCGCCGGGCACTTCGCGTCGCTCGATCCCGGCATCATGGACCGTGCGGCCGAGCTGGTGCGCGCCGAGCTTGAAGATCTCATGCCCAGGCTGGAGGTTCTGCGGCGCGACCTGACGGGCAAGCGGGCCGCGATTTACGTTGGCGGCGCCTTCAAGGCCTTTTCGCTGATCAAGGCCTTCCGACATCTGGGCATGCGCGTCGTGCTGGTGGGTTCGCAGACCGGGACCGAGGACGATTACCGTGAGCTCGCCGCAATCTGCGACGAGGGCGCAGTGGTCATCGACGATGCCAATCCCCTGGAACTCTCGCACTTCATCAACGAGCTGGACGTGGACCTGTTCGTCGGGGGCGTCAAGGAGCGGCCCATTGCCTTCAAGCTCGGCGTCGGCTTCTGCGACCACAACCACGAGCGCAAAATCGCGCTCGAGGGCTTTGTCGGCATGTATAATTTCGCCAAAGAGGTCCATCGCTCGGTCATGAGTCCGGTCTGGAAATTCGTCCCTCGCCGCGCACATCGCACCGGCTCCAAGGAGGTCTGTCATGGATAAGCGCTACGTCTCCAGCACTAACGCCTGCAAGCTCTGCGCTCCGCTGGGCGCAGCCCTGGCCTTCCGCGGCGTCGAGGGCGCCGTGCCGTTCCTGCATGGCTCGCAGGGGTGCGCGACCTATATGCGTCGCTACATCATCAGCCATTTTCGTGAGCCTATGGATATCGCTTCCTCGTCGCTGGGCGAAAAGCACGCGATTTACGGCGGCGGCGCAAACCTCAAGAAAGGGCTGCTCACGACCATGCAGAAGTACATGCCGCGGCTGATCGGCGTGGCCACTACCTGCCTGACCGAGACCATCGGCGACGACGTGGCGGGCCTGCTTACGGAATTCAAGCGCGAGTTCGCGGACCTGAAACTGGCCGAGCTTACGCATGTCTCCACGCCGAGCTACTCCGGCTCGCACCTGGACGGTTTCCACGCCGCGGTCCGCGCGCTGGTCGTGCAGCTTTGCGGCGAAAGGGTCGGGTCGCACGGGCGGCTGAACCTCATGCCCGGGCTGGTCTCGGCCGCGGATCTGCGGCATCTCAAGGAACTCTGCGCAGGCTTCGGGATCGAACCCACGCTCTTGCCCGACTACTCGGAAACCCTCGATGGTCCGGCACTCGAGGCGTATCAGCCGATCCCCTCGGGCGGCACCACGCTCGAGGCCATTCGCGCCATGTCCGGCGCGCCGGCATCGATCGAGTTTGGCATTGGCAGCGGGTCCGTGCCGCGCGAGAGCGCGGGCGCCTGGCTCGAGACGCGGTTCGCCGTCCCGTTGCATCGTCTTGGCCTGCCCATGGGCCTGCGGCGTACGGACGCCTTTCTCGAAACACTGTCCATGATCGCTGACAATCCCGTTCCACCAGCTATCGAGCTTGAACGGGGCCGATTGGTGGATGCCATGGTCGACGGACACAAGTACGTTTCCGGCGTACGCGCCGTCGTGTACGGCGAGGAAGAACTGGTCGTGGGGCTGGTTTCATTCCTGTCCGAGATTGGCGTGATTCCCGTGCTGGTCGGGACCGGAGGCAAGGGCAGGGGGCTGGCTGGCGCCATCGCCGCGGCCGCCGGCGACTGCCTGACCGGGCCGCCAAGGGTGCTGGAAGGGGTGGATTTCCACGAAATCGCCGAACAGGCGGCCGAGCTCGCGCCCGAACTGCTCGTCGGCAACAGCAAGGGCTACCGCTACGCACGCGCGTGGAATGTCCCGCTGCTGCGCGTGGGCTTTCCGATCCACGACCGCTTTGGCGGCCAGCGGCTCCTGCATCTGGGCTATCGCGGCGCCCTGGAACTCTACGACCGTCTGGTCAACATCCTTCTCGAAAAGCAGCAGTCCGACAGCCCCATCGGCTACGGATACCTGTAAGGAGCGCGCCATGAATACAACGACATCCTCTCTCGATACATCGAATCATCCCTGTTTCAACCGCAAGGCTGCCACCGGCTGCGGCCGCGTGCACCTGCCCGTGGCGCCGCGCTGCAACATTCAGTGCAACTACTGCAATCGGAAGTATGACTGCGTGAACGAGTCGCGGCCCGGAGTGACCAGCGCCGTGCTCAATCCCTGGCAGGCCGTGGCCTACCTGGCGCGCGTGCTGGAGAAAAGTCCGAACATACGCGTGGCCGGAATCGCCGGTCCGGGCGACCCGATGGCCAACCCGGCCGAGACGCTGGAGACCTTCCGGCTCGTGCGTCGCGAGTTCCCGCAGTTGATGCTCTGCCTCTCGACGAACGGACTCGGCGCGCTCGAGTTCCTCGACGATCTGGCCAGTCTCGGTCTCACGCACGCGACCGTGACCATGAACGCGACCGATCCGAGCGTCGCACAGCAGATATACAGCCGGGTGCGCGCAGGCAACGTGGTCTACCGTAATCGGGCGGGCGTCGAGCTGCTTATCGAGCGACAGATTGCGGCAATCGAAGGCTTCGTGGCGCGCGGGATTGCGGTCAAGGTCAACAGCATCGCGATCCCGGGCGTAAACTTGGCGCATATTCCCGAGGTGGCCAGGACCGTGGGAGCACTCGGCGCGGATATCTTCAACTGCATCCCGCTGTTGCCGACGGCGGACACGCCCTTCGCAGTGCTCGGGCAGCCAGGCAAGGAGCAGATCGACGCCATCCGGCAAGTGGCCTCGGCATACTTGCCGCAGATGACGCATTGCAAGCGCTGTCGTGCGGACGCGGTCGGGTTGTTGCATGAGGACCGTAGCGCCGAGCTTGCCCCGATGCTGTCGGTCTGCTCGACTCTGACCCCCGCGCCTGCGGAAGTGCGTCCGTACGTCGCGGTGGCCACGCGCGAGGGCATGCTCGTCAATCAGCATCTGGGTGAAGCGCGTCGCCTGCAAATCTGGCGGGAGACCGGACATGGCGTCGAGCTGGTGGAGACGCGCGCAACGCCGCCGGCCGGCAACGGTCCTGGCCGCTGGGAGCACCTTGCGCGCGTGCTCGATGACTGCCGCGCCGTGCTCGTCGGCGCGCTCGGCGAATCGCCGCGCGCTGTCCTGGAGGCGGCGGGCATCGAGCCTGTCGAGTGCGCGGGCTTGATCAGGACCGCCGTAGAGACGGTCTTCGCCGGGCGCGGGGTAACGACGCTTCGAGGCCGTGCCAAAGGCCTGGCCACGGCCTGTCGCGGCGGCGGAGGCGGGTGCTCGTGATGAATGACAACCGTATCGATCCGTGAGGAGAAATCCTCGCGCACACAACGAGTAAGCCTGCCTGGAATCGACGTCAGCAGCCGGTCCATCCCGGGATGACCCTTTGCCGCTGGGAAACGGCTTGTCATTTGGTCCTTCGTACGGTAGCAGATCAGGTATGACGAAGGTCGATCCGAGCAAGATTCGTCGGTTGCAGGCAGGCAATCTCGAGGTCAAGGTTGGGCTCAGTGTCATCCTTGAGCCCGAAGGCGTCGGCGTGCGGTTTAAAACCCATCTTGTTGGCTGGGATAAGGATCGATACGTCATGCTGCACCTTCCGCTCAAGGTCGAAATGCGGGAGCAGCTCTACGTCGGCAAGCGCGTCATCGTCCGGTATATTGACGACGAAGGCCAGATTTGCGGTTTCGAGTCGGCCATTCAAGGCGCCATCTTCACCCCGCAGCGTTTCCTCGTGCTCGATTACCCGCAGACGGTCGAAATATTCTGCCTGCGCAAGGATACCCGCGTGGATTGCTTCATCCCGGCGACACTGACCCGCCAAGATACTTCCCTGGTGGCGAATATTATCAATATTTCCTCCAGCGGCTGCCGGCTGGCCCTGGCCTCGGCCGCGGAACAGAGTGCGGATCCGTTTGTCGAGGGCGAACGCCTGCTTTGCATCTTTTCCATCCAGGCACCCGAAGAGCAGCGCTATCAGCTGCACTGCACGTTGAAAAAAATCCAGATCGAAGAGGATAAGATTTTTCTCGGCGTGGAGTTTCACGACGCCACGCCGGACGTCCGGCAGCGTATCGAAGATTTCGTCACTGAAGTGAAAATGTTCCTCGGGTCGCGCGCGGTGTGCTGAGCCAGCCCTCGGGAAAATGTCTCAGGGGGTGCGGGATATGGAAACACCGTTGACGCGTACGTGGACCATTGCCGCGCCGTCGTGGGTCATGCCCGGGACAGTGGCCGAAAACTGCCGCTTCCTCGCCGGGCGCGTGCATGATGTGGCAATCATGTTGTTCGAGACCGCGGCCTGTCTGGCCTACACAAGCGAGGATATCCCCCCCGATCCTGGCCGTCTCCCGGCTGCAGGAGGCGGGGCCTTGAGCTTTCATCTCCATTTACCGCTCGATTTGCCCTGGTCTGACGGTGGGCGTGTTGTTGCCGACGTCGTGGAGGCGTTGCTCGGCGTGACCGCCCGTCTGCATCCCTGGGGCTACGTGCTGCACGCGCCGCCGGAGCACGAGGTCCTGGAGGATTTTCTGGCGCACTGGCAACGCAGCGGGCGATCCGTGGCAACGCTGATACTGGAAAATACCGAGGACAACGCAATCGCTGCGTTGCTTCCCGTTGCCAGACGAACCGGCTGCCGGCTTTGCCTGGACATCGGGCATCTGATGGCCTACGGTCAGGGTGACCTGCCTGGCCTGTCGGAATTGCAACAACACACGGCGATGCTGCATCTGTACTCCCCGTGGAAGTCTGAGCGGTCTGGCGGCTCGAAGAAGACCGGGCACGGTCATTATAGTCTGGAGCATCTTGATGAGCGGGGCCGCTGCGTGTTGCGCCGTCTGCTTGGCGCGTGGTCTTCATCTGCATGCGCGCGGCCGGTGCTTGTGCTCGAGGTGTTCGACTGGCTGGGGGTGTCCGAATCGTTAGCCCTTCTGCGGGGCTGGTTGCCAGAGGATAATGAACGGGACGCAGGAGCCTGAGCTGCGATGCTTCGATTGTTTCTCGGAGGGGAAAAGTCCGGAAAATCGGCCGCCGCGTTGGCGCGCCTGGAGCAGGCGGCCGGACCGCGTCTGATCCTGGCAACCGGTCGCGCGGGCGATCTGGAATTCAGACGCCGGATCATGGCGCACCGGCTGGAGCGCAGTCCGGATATTCCGGTGCGTGAAACCGGGGCGGAACTGCCGGAACTGCTCGGTCCGCTTTTTTCCTCGGGTCTGCGGAGCGTGCTGGTGGACAGCCTGGATTTCTGGCTTTTTCACCGGCTCGGCACGGGCGATGCGGTCAACGCCGAGGCTGCCTTATTGGCCGGGCTGGATTGCGTTCCAGGCTTGGGTCAGCCGGAAGGACCCGAGCTGATCATAGTTTCGTGTGAAATCGGATTGGGGCCGGTGGCCGCGACTTCGGAGACGCGTGCTTTCGTTCGTACGCTGGGAGCGCTCAATCAGGCCCTGGCCGCGCGCAGCCAGGAGGTCTGCCTGCTGGTCGCCGGGGTGCCGCTGCACTTGAAAGGGGGGGCGGATGACGTATTTTCGCAAGCTTGAACATACGCTGGAGCCAATGCTCGACCTGTTTCGCCGTGAAGACCGCTGGCTCATCCTGATCAGCGCCGATCCCGATGCGCTTTCCTCGGCCATGGCGCTACGCCGGATAATGATCCATCGCGTCGAGGAGGTCGATATCGCGCACGTGAACGAGATTACGCGTCCGGATAATCTGGCGATGATCCGCTATCTGCGTATCCCCTGTGCCCGGCTCGATCCCGCTTCGCTCCCGAAATACGACCATTTCGCCATGGTGGATTCCCAGCCTCATCACCATCCCCTTTTCGAGGGTCTCCGCTACAGCGTCCTGCTGGACCACCACCCGCTGTCGGCAGCGCATCCCGCGCGGGCGACCTATACGGAGATCCGTCCGGAATACGGCGCCAACGCCACGCTGTTGACGGAGTATCTCTATGCATTGAAAATCCGCCCGGGCGCGCTGCTGGCCACGGCTCTGCTGTACGGGATCAAGGCCGACACCCTGAGCTTCGAGCGGGATTTCTGCGACGTCGATATGCGCGCCTTTCGCTGGCTGAGCAAATTTTCCGACCACGCCTTGCTGCGCAAGATTGTACGCAGCGAATATCGGCTGGAATGGCTGAGTTCGTTCGGAGACGCCTTCGAGACCGTCCGTTTCGTCCATCACGGAGGCTACGTCTTCATGAACGAGGTGGACAATCCGGACATTCTGGTTGCCCTGGCGGACTTTTTCATGCGCGTGCATGATATGGTCTGGACCGCGGTCGCGGGGCTGTGCGAGGAGCGGCTGGTGATCATTTTTCGCGGAGACGGTCAGTCGCGGGGCATGGGTAATGTGGGCAAGGTGGCGGGCAGCCTGTTCGGGGATCTGGGGTCGGCCGGCGGGCACCGGGCCATGGCGCGCGCCGAGATTCCTTTGGCGCGTCTGAACGGAGAGTCCGCCGACGACCTGGTCTGGCAACGGCTGTGCGACCGGAGCC
>CAZGAH010000043.1:34927-35767 GCA_964523295.1 uncultured Desulfovibrionaceae bacterium
CTCGTAAAGTCAGGAATGCGACAGAAAAATCGAAGTAGTGTGAAAAAGACGGCAAATCTTTGTTGACATGCAGAGAAAATCGGAGGACAAGTCGGTGCTGCATGTTGGCGGCGGATTTGCTGCGACGCCATGGGCCAGTGGGACCGGTGGACTGGATAAAAACAATTTTTTTTGTTGACAGTCCCGAACAATCCGGCTAAAGGGTGCGTTCCTGTTTCGCTGGCGTAGCTCAATGGTAGAGCAGCTGACTTGTAATCAGCAGGTTGCGGGTTCAAGTCCCATCGCCAGCTCCACAGTGGAGGGGTTCCCGAGTGGCCAAAGGGAACAGACTGTAAATCTGTCGGCGTCAGCCTTCGGTGGTTCAAATCCACCCCCCTCCACCAGAAAGACAATGACGAGCTGTAGGAGACTGAAAGTCGCTGGACTACGGCTGTGAGCGCGGGAATAGCTCAATTGGCTAGAGCATCAGCCTTCCAAGCTGAGGGTTGCGGGTTCGAGTCCCGTTTCCCGCTCCATATCCCGTATCAGGTGAATAGCGTCCAGCGTTTTCCCTGACAGCCCGAGAATGCCCACGTAGCTCAGTCGGTAGAGCGCATCCTTGGTAAGGATGAGGTCACCGGTTCAATTCCGGTCGTGGGCTCCACTAAATTTCAGAAGTAAGGTGCATCCTCAACACGTCGTACTACCAGCCAGGGGGTAAAAAACTCATGGGCAAGGCGAAATTCAACCGTAAAAAGCCGCACGTCAACATCGGTACCATCGGCCATATCGACCACGGCAAGACCACGCTGACCGCGGCCATCACCAAGATGCTGAGCATGAAGGGTATGGCCAACTTCG
>CAZGAH010000044.1:0-988 GCA_964523295.1 uncultured Desulfovibrionaceae bacterium
GGAGAGTGCCAACGGCGCTGATTGAGGTAATCATGCAATCCGCTTTACATGCCCGCGAAATTGAAGTCCTGAGAATTATCATCGAGGATTATATTTCCACAGCCCAGCCCGTGGGCTCGCGGACTGTCGCCAAGCAGTCCCGGTTGCGGCTGTCGCCGGCGAGCATGCGCAATGTCATGGCCGATCTGACCGACAAGGGGTTTCTGGAGCAGCCGCACACGTCGGCCGGGCGCGTGCCGACGGCTGTGGCCTTCCGGTATTACCTGGACACGGAGCTGCTGCCCAGGCCGCTGACCATCGAGCAGAAACAGCGCATCAGCGAGTTTCTCTCCCTGGCCGGTCTGGAGCTGGCGGATATTCTGAGCCAGGCGACCCGGATGCTGTCGAGTTTTTCGCACCAGATCGCCATGGTCGTGGCGCCGAACCGCGAAGACGTACGCTGGCGTGAAATCGATTTCGCCCTGATCAAGCCCGGGCTCGTGCTCACGGTGCTCATACTTGACGGCGGCATCGTGCAGAACCGTCTGGTCGAGCTTGAGGAAACAGTGACGCGCGACGACCTGGCCGCCTTCAGCAACTACCTCAACGACAATTTCCAGGGGTTGAGTCTGGCTGAAGTCCGGGGCCGCATCGAGCGCGAGCTGGAGGCCGCCGAGCGTCAGTTTCAGCAGCTGTATTCCCGGGCACTGCGTCTGGCCAGGAACGCCTTCGAGCATCTCAATCGCCGGGAACTGTTCGTGGAAGGCACCACCAACATTCTCGACCAGATCGAGTTTTCGGACGTCGCCAGGTTGCGGGAAATACTCCACGTCGTGGAGGAGCGCACGCGGCTGCTCGATCTGCTGGACCGGACCATAGCGGAAAAAGGGGTGCAGATCGTGCTCGGTCAGGAGGCTGAGCTGGAGGATTTGCGGGAGTGCAGCGTCATTACCTCGCCGTACGGCGAGCAGACGCAAACTCCGGGCGTGGTCGGGGTCATCGGGCCGAT
>CAZGAH010000044.1:998-5782 GCA_964523295.1 uncultured Desulfovibrionaceae bacterium
CGATACGCATGGACTACGCCCGGATCGTGCCCGTTGTGGACTATGTCGCCAGAACGCTTACCCACATCTTGAAGAATAGATTCTGAGTCCGCCGACCGGCCTGAAGCCGGTTGGCCCGTAAGGAGGATATTTCGGCATGGCTGAGCACAATTCCGGTGTTGAACCTGAACTGCACGCGGCGGACGAGGAAGCCGGCGGCGCCGGGTCTCCGGTCGCGAGCCTCGAACTGACCGACGAAGAGCTGATCGCCCTGTGCAAGGAGCGCGTCTGCGTGGCCTGTACCGAGAAGCAGCAGGCGGATGATCAGCGTTTGCGCGCGTTGGCGGAAATGGACAATTTTAAGAAGCGGCTGTTTCGTGAGCAGGAAGAGTTTCGCAAATACGCCGGAGAGCGCGTGCTTGCGGATTTGCTGCCCGTGCTTGACAACCTCGACCTGGCCCTGGAGCACGGCCGCAAGGTCACGGCCTGCAAGGACGTGGTCATGGGCGTAGAGATGACCCGCAAGGTTTTTCTCGACATGTTGCGACAGCATGGTCTGGAGCAGGTCGGCGCAGTTGGCGAGCCCTTCAACCCCGAGCGGCACGAGGCAGTGGGCTTCGAAAAACTCGCTGATCAGCCCGAGGGGACGGTGGTGCGCTTGCTGCAGAACGGTTACCAGCTCAAGGAGCGCCTGCTGCGGCCGGCCAAGGTGTTTGTTTCCAAAAAGCACTGATCCGGCGCATACGGTAAAAAAATCGTCTGGTCCCTCTGGACGAATGAAAAAAAATTCTTACCTCTGAAAGCAACGTCAAGAGACCCCGGGCTATCGGGAATTATCAGGAGGCTATTTACACTATGGGTAAAATTATCGGCATCGATCTGGGTACTACGAATTCCTGCGTATATATCATGGAAGGCAAAGACCCCAAATGCATCAGCAATCCGGAAGGTGGCCGTACGACGCCGTCGATCGTGGCCTTTACCGACAAGGAGCGGCTGGTGGGTGAGCTGGCCAAGCGCCAGGCCATTACCAATCCCACGCGCACGGTATACGCCATCAAACGGCTCATGGGGCGCAGCTTCAGCGCGCCCGAGGTTGCCAACTGGAAGGGCCACTGCGCTTATAAAATTGTCAACGGCGTCAACGGCGAAGCGTATGTCGAAGTCGACGGCAAGCAATACAGCCCAGCTGAAGTTTCGGCCATGATTCTGCGCAAGCTCAAGACCGACGCCGAGGCCTATCTGGGCGAGACGGTGACAGAGGCGGTCATCACCGTACCCGCCTATTTCAACGACGCGCAGCGTCAGGCGACCAAGGACGCAGGCCGGGTTGCCGGGCTGGACGTCAAGCGCATCATCAACGAGCCGACGGCGGCCTCGCTGGCCTACGGATTCGACAAAAAGAGCAACGAAAAGATAGCGGTGTTCGACCTGGGCGGCGGCACCTTCGACATTTCCATCCTTGAGGTCGGTGACAACGTCGTGGAAGTGCGCGCCACCAACGGCGACACCTTTCTGGGCGGCGAGGACTTCGACCAGCGGGTCATCGATTTTCTCGTGCAGGAGTTCAAACGGGAGAGTCTCATCGACCTTTCTCAGGACCGCATGGCGCTGCAGCGCCTCAAGGAAGCGGCCGAAAAGGCCAAGAAAGAGCTTTCCACCTCCATCGAAACGGAAATCAACCTGCCCTTCATCACCGCGGACCAGAGCGGCCCCAAGCATCTGCTGGTCAAATTGGCCCGGGCCAAGCTCGAGAATCTGGTGGAAGACCTGATTGAGCGCACGGCCGACCCCTGCCGCAAGGCGATGGCCGATGCCGGGTTGAGCCCCAAGGATATCGACGAGGTCATCCTCGTCGGCGGCATGACCCGCATGCCTCTGGTGCAGCAGAAGGTCGCCAAGCTCTTCGGCAAGGAGCCCAACCGCAGTGTCAATCCTGACGAGGTCGTCGCCATGGGCGCTGCGATTCAGGGCGGCATTCTCGCCGGCGACGTCAAGGACGTGCTCCTGCTCGACGTCACGCCCCTGTCCCTGGGCATCGAAACCCTGGGCGGCGTCATGACCCGGCTCATCGACCGCAACACCACTATTCCCACGCGCAAAAGCCAGGTCTTCACCACGGCTGCCGACAATCAGCCCTCGGTCTCCATCCACGTACTTCAGGGCGAGCGGCCCATGGCGGTGGACAACATGACCCTCGGCCGCTTTGAACTCTCCGGCATTCCCCCTGCGCCGCGCGGCATGCCCCAGGTCGAGGTCGGCTTCGACATCGACGCCAACGGCATCGTCAACGTCTCCGCCAAGGACCTGGGCACCGGCAAGGAACAGTCCATACGCATCACTGCCTCCAGCGGCCTGAACGAGACCGATATTCAGCGGCTCATCAAGGACGCCCAGTCCCACGCCGAAGACGACAAAAAGAAGCAGAAGCTCATCGAGGCGCGCAATCATGCCGATACGCTGGTCTACACCACGGAAAAATCCTTGCGCGATCTCTCCGACAAGGTCGATGCCTCGCTCAAGTCTACAATAGAAAGCAAGATCGAGGCCCTGAAGTCCGTGCTCCAGAGCGAAGACGCGGATGCCATTCTCAAGGCCACGGACGAGCTGGCCCAGTCCGCGCACAAACTGGCGGAACTCCTTTACGCGCAGAAGACCGCAGGCGGTCCGGGCGCAGGCCCGGGTGCCGGATTCGGCGCCGGACCGACTGGACCTGGCGGCCAGGCAGGCCCGGGCGCCGGGCAGGGACCGGCCGGCAACAAGGATGAGGACGTAGTCGACGCCGATTACACGGAAGTGAAATAGCCGCACGATTCCTGTCAGGGGGAGCACGCATCCGCGGGCGGTCGTACCTTGCCTGCGGAGCGGCTCCCCCTGTTTTTTCTCATTCCGTCTCCTCCTGGTCCTTCTGGTGTTTCCAAGGCGACTTTGCCTGAACCAAAAGGCACGGCACGCTTCCCATTCCCTTTGAATGCATAGTTTCAGTAAAAGCGCGCTACAATCTCGCTCATGCGCCGGACGAACAGTTCCGTGTCAAAGGCCTTGGCCCGCGTCTCGCAGTTCTGACGCATTTCCAGTGCCCTGGCCGGGGTGAGTTGCGTCACTGCGGCGGCGACCTCCTCCGGGCCCGGGTCTGGGGGCAGCAGGATGCCGGTTTCGCCCGGAATGACGGTTTCCAGCAGTCCCCCCTCTGCCACGCCGATCACGGGCTTCCCGGCGGCCATTGATTCCACGGGCGACATCCCGAAGTCTTCGTCGCGCGGGATGTACAACGTCGCCACCGCCTGGCCGATCAAACGCGTCTGTTCCTCCTCGCCGACCCAGCCGGTGAAGGAGATATTCGGCGCCTCCCCGGCCAGTTCCTTCAGCCGCGGCAGTTCATCTCCGCCGGACATGACGATAAGTCTATGCTGCGGCAGGGTACGGAAGGCCCGGACGATGACATCGACGCGTTTGAGGGGGTCCAGGCGCGCCGTGGAGAGATAATATCCGTCCTGTCCGCCCCAGCGGTAGCGCTGCGTATCGCAGGGCGGGTGGACGATCTCGGTTTCGAGATCGAAATAACGTCGGATGCGCTGCTGCACGTTGCGCGAGTTGACCACGACAACGTCCATGCGTCGCGCCGCGGCTTCGAACTGCGCGCGCAGCCTGGGTACGTAGACGCGGGTACACAGCCGCTTAAGCGGAGAAAGCCGGCTCAGGTGGAAGTCGTACTGGTCGTAGGCGAAGCGTGGCGGCGCGCTGCAATAATAAATGTTATGGCCGCGCGGATGATTCTGCACGGCCAATGGCGCAAAGAAACCATGATAGATTGCCATGTCGTACGCGCTGAGAAATCCAGTACGGCGACGAAAGGCGTGCATCAGGCGCAGGGTACGGATACCGAAGGGGCCGCGCCCCACGGCCAGGTCGATGATGCGCAGTCCGGCCATGGCCTCGCTGTCGTAGCTGTCCGGGGTCCGGTAGCCGTAGCACAGCGCCTGGGCCAGATTTCTGGCCAGGATCAATGCCAGCCGCTCGCCCCCGCCGCGCATGCGGAACAGGTCGTGCAGTACAATGGTACGCGGGCCGGCAGAGTTGGGCATGGTCGTTCGCTCCCGGGGCTTTCGTGCCCACGTGGTACGGTCTGCGCGCGCTCTTGGCAAGCCCGGCGGCGGCAGTGTGGCGCGGCGGTGCTTGCGCTTGAGCCCGATCTGATTCAAGAGAAGTGTTGTGCGTTTTCGTCGGAAAGATTCCGCCGGTTTCGCTGCGTGTCGATCGTTTCAGGAGGCCACTGTCGCGTGTCCGAGTCCCGGATCAAAGTCCTTTTTGTCTCGCCGTCGCTGGTCTGCGGCGGCGCCGAGCGCGTATTCGTTACCTTGCTGCGGCATCTGGATCGCGCCCGCTTTGCCCCTGCGCTGGCCCTGGTGGAGAAAACCGGGCCGCTTCTGGACCAGGTTCCGCCGGACGTGGAGATTATCGATCTCGCGGCCGGACGCGCGCGCTACGTGTTTCCCCGTTTTATCCGGATGGTACGGGAGCGGCGTCCGGACGTGATTCTCACCGCGCAGGGGCATCTCAATCTGGCGCTCCTGCTCTGCCGGCCCTTTGTACCGCGGCGCGTGCGCTATGTGGGCCGGGAATCGAGTACGGCCTCCCTGGCGGTGAGGAAAAGCGATTTTCCGCGGCTGTTTTCGGTGTTGTACCGGCTGCTGTATCCGTGGTTCGACGCGCTGGTTTGCCAATGCTCCGGTATGCGCGAGGATGTGGTCCGCCAGTTCGGGTTTCCGGCGTCCAGGGCCGTGGTCATCAACAACCCGGTAGAC
>CAZGAH010000044.1:5792-18160 GCA_964523295.1 uncultured Desulfovibrionaceae bacterium
GCCGCAAGCAGGGCCGCGGAGCCGGTCTTTCCGGCGGAGCGGACCAACCTGCTGGCGGTGGGGCGGATGGTCTGGGAAAAGGGCTACGATGTGCTGCTCGAGGCCCTGGCCCTGGCCAGGACGCGAAATCCGCGCCTGCATCTGACCTTTGTCGGCGCAGGCGGGCTGGAAGACGATCTGAAGGCCATGACCCGGGCTCTGGAGCTGGAAGGGCAGGTCACCTTCGCCGGAATGCGGGCCAACCCCTACGCCTACATGGCGCGCGCTGATCTGTTCGTGCTCTCGTCGCGATACGAGGGCTTTCCCAATGCCCTGATCGAGGCCCTGGCCTGCGGCACGCCGGCCGTCGCCTTCAACTGCCCGGGCGGGCTCGACGAGATCATCGTTCCCGGGCTCAATGGCTGGCTGGCCCCAGCGGGCGACGTGTCGGCCCTGGCGGAACTGCTTGCCCGGGCGGAGCCGCATCGCCTGGACCGCGCCGCTATCGCCGCCGACGCGGAGCGCCGTTTCGGCGCTGGCGTGATCGTGCGCCAGTACGAGGCCTTGCTTGAAACCGTGGTCAGGAACGGCCGGATCGGGTCGGATTGACGCTGCACATCGGGCGTACGTCGTCTGCCGGGCCGGGCCGGCGTATGCTGAACCGCCATCAGGAACACGAGCATGACCGAAAACGAATCGAGGCCGGCATTTCTGATCACCATCGACACCGAGGGCGACAATCTCTGGTCCCGGCCGGCGACAATAACAACGCGCAACGCGGCCTTTCTGCCGCGTTTCCAGGCCCTGTGCGAGCGCTACGGGCTGCTTCCGACCTATGTGGTGAATTACGAAATGGCGACGTCGCCGGAATTCGTGGAGTTCGGTCGCGATGTGCTGGCACGCCAGGCCGGAGAAATTGGGATGCATCTCCATGCCTGGAACTCCCCTCCGCTCGTTCCGTTGACCGCCGACGACAACCGCTATCATCCCTATCTCATCGAATACCCGCTGCCTGTTCTGCGCGAGAAAACGATCGTGATGACCCGGCTGCTCGAGGAGACCTTCGGCGTGCCCATGCGCAGCCACCGGGCCGGGCGCTGGGCCTTCGACGAGCGCTACGCCCGGGTGCTGGCGTCGCTCGGGTACACGGTGGATTGTTCGGTCACGCCTTATATCAGCTGGAGGAATACCCCCGGGGCGCCGGACGGCAGCGGCGGCAGCGACTATCGCGAATTCCCCGACCGCCCCTATTGGCTGGATCTGGATGACATCAGTCGTCCCGGCGCGTCGGCGTTGCTGGAGGCGCCCATGACCGTACAATCGCCGCCGCGACCGGCTCTGGTGCGCAGGCTGAGCGACCGGCTGCCGTCATCGTCGTTGCCTGCGCGCGCCTGTGATCATTTCTGGCCGCGTACGCGCTGGTTGAGACCAAAGCGCGGCAACGGGTCCGAGCTTGTGGACATCGTGCGCCAGGTACTGGACGAGGGGCGTTCCTGCGCGGAATTCATGCTCCATTCGTCGGAGTTTATGCCGGGCGGAAGTCCGACCTTTCGCACTGAATCCGATATCGAGCGACTCTATGAGGACCTTGAGCGTCTTTTCGCCCTGGTCGGGGACAGGTTCCAGGGCCAGACCCTGGCCGGATTCGCCGCCGGATTTCCCAGGCCGGCGGCAGAGCACGTGTGAGGTCCGTATCGCTGTGCCAGGGGGGGGCTTGCCGGAACGCGCGCAATATGTCAGCTATCGCCAGCCGGCGTCTTCGTGTTCGGCCAGTCGGCGTCATGCTGGCGGGCACTGTCGTTGCGGCGAGGACGAGGCAGGGGAGCCGGGGAGAGCCCGGAAATCTTCCGTCACCGATCACCGGCCGGGGTCAAAGTTCTTGGAAACATGGGGAGCGTAAGCAATGGCGGAGCTGGATGTGGAAAAGCTTCAGGAAGTGGCCGCGAAGCTGCGCAAGCGAGCCGACTTTTTTTTGGAAAACGACCCTGAGAGCCTGAGCAAAGACGACTTCAGCGTCATTTCCAGCTATCTGAACGGCCTGGCGGATACCCTGGAGGGCATGGGCGGAGCGCGGAAGAAGGTGCTCTGGCGCAATGTGACGGCTGTGGTGCTGTATCTGTTGGCCTTTGTCGGCAGCTGCTGGTTGTTTTACCATTTTTCCCCCTACGAGGGGAAATACTACGCCAAGCTGGCCAAGGAGGTCGCGGGTACGGAGCAGGAGGTGACGGCCTACGCGACGGTCATCCAGGCGGGAATCGGCGTTTTTTGCGGGCTGTTCGTGTTTTTCGTGTCCGTGTTCGTTTCGATCATCCTCTGCGGCTTTGTCCGTCTCTTTACCCGGCGTATCGACATCCTGGTCGAGGCGGCAGTGACGCTGCTCCTGGCCGGGGGGAGTTTTTTGGCGTACTATCAGTACGTCCTCAAGACCGGCCTGCTGAACGGCCTGCTTTGATTCCTGTTCCAGAGCGGTCGCAGCCGTGGCGGATTCTCGTACCGGTCAGGAGGCGTTGCGGAGACTGGCGAGAAAGGCCTTGGGGTCGGGAAGGCTGAACAGCAGGCTGAATCCCTGGCGGGTGGGCACGTAGGCGACGGCTGACGGATCGGTGAGCAGCAGCAGGGCTTTTTCTTTGTTGCGCAAGCGAAACCAGCCGGCCTGCAGGCCTGGAAGCCCGACGCCGTTGGTTCGCCATTTCGGGCGGAAGGACGGCTCCGCTTTCAGATCGATCGTTCGGGCCGCGTCGATGTCCAGATCTGCCAGTGCAATGGTCCGGCTGTAAAAGCCGGCATGGATGAGCAGTTCGTCGCTCCCGATTTCGATCGTTGCCGTCCGGGTGGTCTGGATGGCGTAGAAGGCCGCACCCATGGCCGCGATGACGATCACCACCGGTATCAGGACCAGCCACATCCACCAGCTTTTGATGACTGCCGGGGCAATGGCGAACACTTCAGCTGCCATGCGTTTCTCCTGTTCAGGTCAGCTTCGCGCCGTCTCCCCTCAGCGTCAACGGCGCGAAGCTGAAAAGCCGGGGATTAATTTTTTCTGCGTCGTTCCCACAGCTTCATTTCTTTCATCTTCTTGCGGCGCTCGCGTTGCAGCCCTTTGCAGACCAGGGGAGTGCCTTTTTTGTAGCCATGTTTGTCGCGATATTCATCGGGAGTCAAGTTGTGTTGGGCGAGATGCCGTTTGGTGATCACCTTGAAGGACTTGCCGCACTCGAGGCAGGTAATGGATTTTTCGCGCATCACTTTGCGGGCTTCTTCATTGCCTCCGATAGTCTCGTCTGTCGCCGTGTTTCCTTCGCTTATGTTCCGGATGCCATCGGCCAGCTTCCTGACCATGGACGTAATTTCGTCTTCCGTCATGGTTCGAACGCTGGCCTGGGCCTTTACGATCTCCAGTGCTTCCTTGACATATTCTTCCATGCCTCACTCCTTACTATCGAAAAATGTCCTTTCACGTTACCCCCACCTTTTGTTAGTCTACAGCAAACAACAACAGAGTCAACCCCCCCAGAAAAAATCTCATGGAAAAATGCGTATCCCGACCTGCCAACATAACGGCACACTGTCGGTAAAATCTGTCAATGGGGTCGCCCAACACAATCCATGTCATACAAAACCATGTACATTTCTCGCATTGCTCCTGTCGCCGGTATACTCGCTTTGTCCGTAAAGGTCCCAAGTCGGGCTCACGGGATTTCGTCCCTTTTGGAGACGAATCATTACGAACGGATTGTTCGGGATAGTTGTGCATGACCGTGCGCAACAGGAGCGCATCGTTTCGAAGCAGAAAACGGAAATCCCGACCAGAACAGGCGATTCTCGTTTCAACTATCGGTTGCAAGCGTGGTTGCCCCTTGCGAAAGAACGTGCCGGGGGGCGTGAAACAGGTGTACGAGTCGTACAGCAGGCAGAAAGAGTGCGGCGCCTGACAGCGGCGTCGCCGCAAGAGCCTGTAGCAAGGATTATGTCAGCGCATGGTCCACCGCAGAACGTGCTCTGTGGCGCAGGCAGAGCGGGCGGGCGAAGGCGGGCCTGTGCCCGTGCGCGTACGTCAGCTCCAGTCCACTTCGTCCACGGCGTAGTAGTCGCCGTGGCCCGGAAAGACACGGGCCTGGCGTCCGGCGGGGGCCAGGCGGCGCCGGGTTTCCCGCATCAGCTCCTTGAGTGCCTCCATTTCCGCTCCGAATACGCGGCTGTCGCTGTTGGTGCTCGTGATCAACAGCCGGGCCAGGGTCAGCGTGGACTTGGCCCGGTCGGAGAGGCTGAGGACATCGATGAGGTAATCGCCGCTGAACAGGATGCCTTGCTCCGGCGCAAAGGGAAAGACCTGCCCGGGGACATGACCTCCGCGGCTTTCCAGGAGCTTGAGTTCCAGATCGTCCACCTGGAAACGGCCGGCGACGTGGAAGCCTCCCAGTGTTGCTCCGGGTTCCGGCTCCCGGGGAAAGGGGGTGATCGTCGTCGGTGGCTGCAAATCGGTTATGCGGTTGATCAGGCGGGTGTACGCGCCGTTGAGCGCCAGCAGTCGCGTTCCGCTGCCCCAGGCGCGGTTTTCGTTGGTGAACACGCCCTGGCAGTCGGGATGCATGAAGATGCGCGTACCGTAGCGCTCGTGCAGGGGCTTGGCCCAGCCGGCGTGGTCGGCGTCGGGGTGTGTGAATACGGCGTCGTGGATTCGGGACGGGTCGAGGCCGTGTCCGGCCAGCCATTGCATTGCATCGTCGAAATAGAGTCCGTAGGTCGAGTCTATGAGGGTGTATCCGGCGCTGTCGCAGAGCAGGTAGCCGTTTGCGCCGGTCGGGCAGGAAAGGCTGTAGAGCGAAACCTTGGGCGTCAGATGCAGCGGGCCTGACAAACGCAGGCTGAAGTTGCGCCCGGTTTTCCCCAACGAGGCCGCGGCGAGCTGCAGAATGTTGGCAAACATTTCCGACGCCGCCATGGATGCGTCGTTTTCGCCCGCCTCGCGCCGGAAATCGAGCATGGCCGTGCGCAACTCGTCCGAGGTCTGCAACAGCTCACGCAAGGCAGAGAGCTTGTCGTCCGGGAGCAGGGCCTTGAGCTGGAACAGAAAGGCCTCGATGGCGTTGAGACCGATGAGCGCGTCGACAGGACAACCTTGCGCGCCCGTCCACTCTACGTGAAAATGATAGCTTTCCTGCCCCAGCCGCTGCAACAGGGCCGACAGCACGTCAGGAGAGGGCGCAGCCAGCGTGATTTCGGCCATGCCCGGTGCTTCGGCGTCGTTGTAGGCCATGTAGAGCACGTTGACGCCGTGCTCCCTGAGAATGGTCGCGAAGCGTGCCAGCGTCCCCGGGATATTCTCCAGCCCGACCTTGATGCGCAGCAGCCCGGCCGTCTCGGTGATCCGGCAGACGTTGTCCAGAGCTGAACCGGCGCTCTCGTCAACCTGCTTGGTCAAATAACCGCCAGCGGAGTAGCCGTCCACAAGCGCTCCGGCAGCGGCAGCGCTGGCGCAACGCAACTCCAGCCGTACCCGATGCATATCCTCGGAACGGTTGAAGTCGAATATCTCGATATTAGCTCCGTGCTGTGCCGCGTGCGTTGCAATTGCCGCCAGTTCGCCCGGCTGGTCGGCAACGTAGACGTCCGCTGCCAGCCGCCAGCCTCCGGCGCTGTCGGACCACAACAGCAGGGCTTTCTGCCCCACGGCCGGATTGTCCTGATTGTTCTGCGCAGCCATTCTTTCCTCCTCAGGGCATTGACGGAACCAGGTTGAAACGACCGCCGCCCGAGTGCGCAGAGCGGGAACTCTGGCCGAACGCGGTGGCGATTCAGGATTCGGTACGTAAGGCCTGATACTAGCGGTCTTCCTTGCGAAGTACAATAGCAGGGCTTCGCCTCGAAAACTCCGGTGATTCGCCACAACGCCCGGGAGGAGCTCGGTTTACAGGGTGCGTCGAAAAGGGTACCCGGAAAAGGGCAGGGGGGATCTGCCCCGACGAATCCCGACTCCGAACGAGGATGCTATGCGCGTCGAATATGTTACCTTTGACACCCGCGAGGCCCGCGTACGCTATGTTGCCGGGCGTTTCGGCCCTTTGCTGCAGGGCCGGGTGTTGGACGTGGGGTGCGATCAGGGTCATTTGCGGACCTTGCGCCCCGATCTGGAGTACTTCGGCATAGATATCGGCGGGGCGCCGGATATGCGGCTCGATCTGGAGTCCATTGATCGGCTGCCATTTGCCGATCGGGAGTTCACGGTCTCCCTGTGCATCGACGTTCTGGAGCACCTGGACAATCTGCATCGGATATTCGCCGAGATGCTCCGTGTGACGCGAAAGCGGGCGATCATCTCCTGGCACAACTGCTGGGTAAACGCGCGGCGGCCGATGTTCCGCGGGCTGGGGGGATTCAGTCATTACGGACTGCCGTATGAGCGCCCACTGGACCGGCACAAGTGGTTTTTCAACCTCTCGCAGGCCCTGGACTTCGTCAGCGAGGCCGAGCGCCGGTCACCTTTCCGGCTGGCGGAATTTTTCGTGACGGAAAAACCCCGCCCCTGGATCGTGCGCAGCCTGCGCCGCCTGCGCTATCCGCAACAGCTTCGGTATCTGAATCGCTACGCCCATACGCTGTGGACCGTTTTCGAGCGTCGAGGAGCTCTGGATTGAGTCCGGCGCGACTGGCCTTGTTGCTCCCGCGCCTGAGCCGCTACGGGGGCGTGGAAGGCGTGGCCTGGCGCCTCGCCGAGGCCTTGGTCGCGAGCGGGCGGGCCGTGGATTTCATCTGCGGCCGTCAGGAGACGGCGGCGCCGCCGGGGGTGCGGGTGCGTTGCGTCGGACGTCCGCCGCTGACGCGGGCCGGCAAGATGCTGTGGTTCGCCTGGGCCGCGGAGCGTGTACGCCGGAAGGGCGGATATGACCTTTCCCTGGGGCTGGGCCGCAGTCCGTGCCAGGAGATTGTGCGCCTGGGCGGCGGACCGTTGGATGTCTTCTGGCGTTTGTCCGCACGTGCGTACGCCGCGGGCTGGCCGCGGCGGTGGAAGATGTTGCGGCGCAGGCTGTCCCCTGCCAACCTGTTGACCCGGCACCTGGAACGCGTCGCCATTGGCCGGGCCGCTGTGGTGGTCTGCGTGTCGGATATCGCCAGGGACTGGCTGTGCGAGACGTATCCCTGGCTGGCGCCGGAGCGCGTGCGCGTGATCTATAACCGTCCCGATCGCGGGCGCTTTGCCCCGCTCTCGCGGCAACGACGCGCGCTGTTGCGGCAGGAGCAGGGTATCGGGCCGGATGACGTGGTTGTGGCCACGGCCGGGACGAATTTCGCGCTCAAGGGGCTGGATACGCTCATACGGGCGCTGGCGTTGCTCCCGTCGCGCTTCCGGTTGCGCGTCGCCGGGGCACGGAATCCCGTGCGCTATTGCCGGCTGGCCGCGGAGCTGGGGCTTGCCGATCGGATCGTTTTTCTTGGCCGGGTGGAATCCATGCCCGACTTTTACGGTCTGGCAGACATCTTTGCCTTGCCGAGCTTTTTCGACGCCTGCTCGAATGCCGTGCTCGAGGCCCTGAGCTGCGGCGTGAAGACCATTTCCACGCGCGACAATGGCAGCAGCCGTCTGCTGCCGGCAAACCGGATTCTGGCCGACGCGGCGGATGTCCAAGCGCTGGCAGCGATGCTTGCTGCGGCGGAGGCCGAGCCGGCGCCAACGTTCACCTGGCCGTCCGGGCTGGCTGCCGGTCCGGAACCGTACCTGGAACTGGTCGAGGAGCTGCTTGCCGCCAGGAGGCGCTGAGGCGTTATGCCCCGAGGTTTTCAATCGCGGATACGTCTTGATTACCGGTTGCCAGGCATGGCGGGTACTTCTTCTTGCGCAAGGACAGTGACATCACTACGGAAACATAGTTCGAATCGCAACGGGCATGCTGTGCATCGGCCTGACAGGCGATTTCAGGCGAGGTGTTTCCAGTGCAGGCTACACGAATTCTCGTCGTGTCGCGCTATGGGATCCGGGAATGCCATTGCTCGATGCCAGGTCCTGTCGGGCATTATATGATCTTGCCTTCCCGTTTTTTGAGGAATCAGGAACAAACGCTCCGTGGCGGATGTCACCATTTATATTGACGCAGGCTTGAGAGCAGGCGATACTGTCGTCAAGCAGGGCCGAACCGGTAGTTGAAAATGTGGGGTGCCCGGTCCTGCAACGGGCGATCGCCGAGGAGGTTTCCAGCATGGCTTTGTTGAAAAAGTTCATTAAAAATAAACAAAGCTGTAAGGTTACGTTTTCCTTGCCCCGGGAAGCCGCCGAAAATGCCCAGCAGGTCGATCTGCTTGGCGATTTCAATGACTGGCAGGCCGGGGCAGATCCCATGCGCAAAACGAAGGACGGCGGCTTTACCATATCCATAGAGCTTGCCTCCGGGAGGGACTACCAGTTCCGCTATCTGCTGGACCGACAAATCTGGATCAACGATTGGGAAGCAGACCGCTATGAATTCAGTCCCATTGGCAACTGCGAAAATTCAGTCGTGTCCTTGACCTGACCCTCCTTGTGTTTTCAACGGACCCTGTCGTTCGTGGCTGTTTCGGGATACGCTGCCGGCCGGGCGTCAGGTCGTCCGGTAAGTGGGCTGTATTCGTGCGCTGCAGGTATTGTCCTGTGCCGCTGTTCTGATAACCACGCCTCCACGTCGCGAGGCAGGACCCGCCAGACCCCGTCCATTTTAAAGGCTGGAAAAGCCTTTTCCCGAATCCACTTGTAGAGTGTTTTTTTGGAACATCCCAACTCCCGGGCGATGGTATCCAGCCCGGCAATAACCATTCTGCTCATGGCGTCGCATTCCCCCTGCTGCGTCGAAGAATTCCCCTGCTATCGTCCGCGTCGTACTGGCGAACGTAGCGGCTTGACTCTGTCCCCGCATCCGGTACTATCAAGTCTGGCTGTTTGATCTATCAGTATTTTTATACAGTATTTTACTGACTGAATACTATAAAGGCTTACTTATGTCAAGCGAAACAGTACCCGGGGCAGCTGGTTCGACTTCCCGTTACCGAATCGACGGCATCGACGCGATTCTCGAACGGATGCTTGACGCCACGGGCTGTCGGACACAGACTGAGCTGGCGATGCTGCTGGATATAGGCAAGGCTGCCATTTCGGACGCCAAGCGCCGCGGCATCATTCCTGCGGATTGGTATCTCAAGCTGTGCCGGCCGCCTCATCTGCTCAATCCTTGCTGGTTGGAAAGTGGAAACGGCGCAATGCGTATCCGGTCGGAAACCGTTTCGGAATTCCCGGCGGATTATGGCGAGAGCACGTCCTCGGGCTTCGAATGCGTTCCGCTGGCTCTGGCCCGGCCAGGTACAGGGCCGGGTCAGCTGGCCCTGTCGGCGGACAGGGAATCCGCCTACGCCTTTCGGCGGGACTGGCTGGCAAAAAGGGGCGAGGTGCGACAGTTACGGTTGTTGCGTATATCCGGTGAGACCATGCGACCGGTTTTGCTTGACGAGGACATGGTCCTGGTCGATGAATCGCAGAAAGCCATTCTCGAGGGAAAAATATACGTTATCCGTATCGACGGCGACATCGTGGTCAAGCGGGTGGGAAAAAAGCCGGGCAAAATCGTGCTGCTCAGCGACAACCGCGACATCTACGAACCGCTGGATGTGGAGCTGAGTCCCGCTGTCGACGTTGAAATCATTGGTCGTGTGGTCTGGATGGCCCGGGAAACGCTGTAAAGCGCCTGGCCGTTCGCCCGGGGAGGTCTGCGCGTGCGTCGTATCTATCAAGCAATACTTGACATCGCCCGCTCGGCCCGCCTTCTGCTGATTGCATTTGCGTTTTGGTATTATGTCTTGACATTCGGAAGGGTCGATACGTGTATGGCGTACACTTTGTATGGCTTTGAGGATACGTATGGTGTTGTGCATCTGAACGAGGCGCAGCTCGATTCGCGGTACGTGTTGCTCTATTCCGGAGAAGCCCAACCCAAGCTGGGGTTTCCGGCCATTCGCAAGTTGATTCGGGAAAAGGGCGGGGTCGAGGGGCCGTTGAACAAGGCCTGGGTACGCGACAACGTACTGCGCGGTGGCGCTTTGGTGAGTCCGCGCCGCCTGCCGCGACTCACGCTCACGGCGCAGATGCGCGAGCTAATCACCCGCACGGGAAAAAAGCACAATGTGGAGCCGGAACTGGTGTGCGCGGTCATCGAGCAGGAGTCGGGCTTTCAGGCCGAGGCCGTATCACCCAAGGGGGCTGCGGGCATCATGCAATTGATGCCTGATACCCAGCGCTATTTCCGCGTCAGCGAACCCTTCGACGTCGTGCAGAACATCGATGCGGGAACCCGGTATTTGCGCTGGCTGCTCGACAGATACGGCTCGATGTCGCTGGCATTGGCCGCATACAACGCCGGACCAGCCACCGTCGATCAACACGGCGGCATCCCCCCCTTTCCGGAAACGCAGGCCTACGTTGGGCGCGTCATTCAGCGCTACAGCATGTTGAAGAATATGTGACTGTAGAAATGTTCATGAAACAGGCATGATGTATTTCAACATGTGCGTGCTTCGTCCGAATGATGTACTCCGCGTGTGCCGTACTGCGTTGTTTCAATCAGCGTTATACAGCAGCATGAGCTGAACAGGCTGTTTCCCTTTCTGGTCGCCTCGTAGTACACGCTCCGGGCCGACGGTTGGCCGCTCTTCTTGTAACGCCTTGATACGGTGAATAAAAAAATTTTTCTCACGGACCTAATTATTTTATTCAAGGAGGCCGATAAGGAAGATGAACCCACAGCGAGGTGGGGGAGGAGAGAGCCATGGAAATCACCAACCTGCTCGCCGGATTGAGCAATCTCCGGCAGAGCGCAGAAGACATCGGACCAGGGAGTCCGCGCGGCAAGCCAGCTGTCGAGGGGCGACGCGACAAGATCAGTTTGTCGCCAGAGGCCATGCGCCGTGCTGCCGCCAGCACAGCCGGCGCCAACGAGGAGATCGTCCGACGCCAGCGGGTGATCTCAATCAAGGCCAGGGTGGACAGCGGGGAATACGTCGTGGACTCGCGCGAGGTTGCCAGGAAGCTGGTCGAGAAGGAACCCGAGTTCTTCTTACCGGCGCACCTGCAACCTGATCAGCGCGGCCAGGAGTAGCCGTGTTCGTACCGATACGGCCGATCGGGACGCTGTTGTGCGTGGCTGAGGACAACGCTCGCGCGGGCAATGCCGCCGCTCGCCGGGCGAAGTCCGGGCTGAGGCTTTGCACAACGTTCACGATGCAGGCCCCGCGTCCGCTCTGCCGTCATTCCGTAAGCGTTGATTAGAGCACTTCTTCCATCTCCCCATTCGCTCATGACCTTGTTCGCCAGAATCGCAGGAGGTGAACCATGGAGAGCAGGCAGAGAGTCAAGAGGGATGAGCGGGTCGCGTTTTGGCGCGCACATGTCGAAACGTGGCGGACAAGCGGCGTGAGTCAGTCGCGGTATAGTCGTGAACACGGCATCAGGCAAAAGTGGTCTCAGCTACTGGATTCGCCGCTTCAAGACACCCGCAACGCCCTTGCCGCTGTCCGACATCGTTGAGATTTTGGCCGCGACGGTTGTTCAAACTGTGCCGTCGGTGCCTGATCCCGCGCAACGTAAGCTCATGATTGCAGGCCGCTATCAGCGTGGCGTTCACGACGATTTCCACGCGCGTGTCCTTGAAAAAGTCCTCCACACGCTCGAACGGCTATGAACCCCTTCCCCGGCAATACCCGCGTCTATCTGGCGACGGGGGATGACGACTTGCGCAAGGCCATCGACGGACTTACCATTCTCGTCGCCGAGGGCCATACATTTCAATACCGTTCTCTGATCAAGGCCGTGCTCCCCGAAAAAGCCTACACCACAAATACATGGAATCCGATCAGGGGCACCGGTGCAGGGCCTCCAGCTCGATCAGGCCTTTTCGCACTTCGTGACACCGGGCGCCGGGTTTGCATCTCCGGCGCGCGGCTATAGAATTGTATGCGTGCGCGCATGGCCTTGCCGATCGAGGGAAAACAACGTAAGAGAGATCGGGTAATCATTTGATTATGGTACCGTGCGTGCGACGATCTCAATGCAACCGGTGTTTTCGGGGAGTTTAGGGCCATGCCTACCACACGCCGACGTTTTCATTTTTCCGTGCTTCTTCTTGCGCTGTTGTCGGGAATTGTCTGTATTTCTGCTTGCATGCGCCAAACCGGGCCAGGGACGCCGACAGCGCACGAACTGAGCGCGCCCAGGACCGGCGAGGGGCAGCCTGGCGATTGCGCCATTGGTCTGGCCTTGCCGCTCAGCGGTCCGTACGCCCTGCTGGGGACCCGTTTGCTCGAAGGCGCGCGCGTGGCTCAAAAATCGCTCGCCGAGCGCGGCGTGCGTGTCGACGTGCTGGAGGTGGACACCGACG
>CAZGAH010000044.1:18170-29559 GCA_964523295.1 uncultured Desulfovibrionaceae bacterium
GCCCCGGGCTGGCAAGACAAACTCGCGGCACTTCCGCCGCAGGCGATCATTGTCGGCGGCCCGCTGCGACTGGAAACGTGCGATGAACTGAAGCAGAGCGGCCAACTGCAACGCCGCGCTTTTTTCGGTCTGCTGCAGAATTTGAGCGAGGGCCTGGTCGAGGGGCGCGACGCCTGGCGCTTTTTCAGCAGTCCTACCGATCAGCTACGGGCCTTGCTGCAGTCGGTCCGCCGGGATTTCGCCATCAATGCCGTTGGCGTGTTCTATCCCGACGAGCCGTTCGGCAAGCGCGTTGCCCAGCTGTTTCAGGAAGAGGCGCGGCGCGAGGGCGTTGCCGTCCCGGTCATGCAGGGTTACCCTCCCAACGACCCGCTGCTCTGGGGGGAGCTCGTCGCCGGATTTCTGTACGGAAAGGACTCTGCGTCCGGGCACCGTGCGACATTCGATGCCATTTTTCTCCCCGACGTCTGGTCCAAGGTGGAAATGCTCGTTCCCCTCATTCACTATCACCGCCAGGATCACCAATTGCTTTTGGGCTCGACGCTCTGGGGTCAGACCATGACGAAGACATTCAATATCGACCCCCGCAGTTTTCGTCTGGCCATGTTTCCGGGCCTGTGGCAACCGCGCAGCAACGCACCGGCCGCCCGCGACCTCGCCCGATTGTCCAGGCCGGAGGCGAAGTCTTCGGAGCCTGACGTCTGGGAGGCCATTGGATACGATTTCGTCCAGTTCGCCGCGCGGCTGGGCACCATCCCCCCGGGCTGGACGCCCGAGGAGATCAACCGGCGCATTCAGAGCGCGCAGACCATGCCCTGGAGCATCGCGCCGATCAGCTGGGACGTTGCAGGACAGGCCCGACAGCACCTGTTTCTGTTCTCGCCGACGGCCCATGGGTCGACGCCTGCCGACATCCCTGCCATGCGACAGCGTATCGAACAGGCAAAATCCCTCGGGCGTTGACCCGTTCCCCGGAGACCGTGCGTATAGCCGTCGTTCATAACCCGGTATTGCCCGAGGCAGACAAGGCCGATGCGGATACCCTGGTCCAGCTCGAGACCGCGCTCTCGGCGCTGGAGACACTGGGGCATGTCGCCGTCGCCCTGCCCTTCGAGGCGGACCTGGCCGGGCTCAGGGCCGGGCTGGCCAGTCTGGAGGCCGAAGTTGCCGTCAATCTCGTCGAGGCGGTCGAAGGCTCGGCCCGACTCATTCACCTCGCCCCGGCGATGCTCGAGCATCTGGGAGTCCCCGTCACCGGCGCCGGCAGCCTGGCCATGTTGCTGTCCTCCGACAAGCTGCTGGCCAAGGAACGGCTGACGCAGCGCGGCATTCCGACGCCGGCCTGGCTTGCCCCGCCTGACCGCTTTACCGGCCAGTTCCAACCCGGCCGTTTCATCGTCAAGCCGATCCGGGAGCATGCCTCCTTGGGATTAGACGAAGGCGCCATCCTGCACGCGGACAGCGTTTCGCAGCTGAACGACGGCATTCTGCGGCGAGAACGACAGGTGGGACTGGAATGTTTTGCCGAGGTCTATGTTCACGGCCGCGAATTCAACCTTTCGATGTTGTCCGCTGCGGATGGAACCGGCGCGGACGTGCTCCCGCTGGCCGAGATGCGTTTCGAGGGGTATTCGCCGGAGCGTCCCCGGGTGCTGGATTACAAGGCGAAATGGGATGAAGATTCCGCTGAATACCAGGCCACGCGACGCGCCTTTGGCCTGGAGCGAAGCGATCCCGGTCTGGCCGGCCGCTTGCGCGGCATCGCCCTGGCCTGTTGGGATGCCTTTGGCTTGCGCGGATACGCCCGCGTCGATGTCCGGGTCGATGATTCAGGCGTTATCTTCGTCATCGACGTCAACGCCAATCCCTGCCTGAGCCCGGATGCCGGTTTCATGGCTGCGGCAGGTCAGGAAGGTATTGCATTAGCTGACGTATTCGATAGAATGCTTACGGCAGCGACAATAACAGGCCTGGAAAGCCGATCTGCCGTATGAACCAGGCGCTTGCATAAGAGCAAAGGAAAAGCGGTAGGCGCAGTGCGCGACGCCGAATCCGTATCTTCCGGTCCCGGTCGTACCGGCGACATCACCGCGCACAGATCCTTGAACATGTGGCGACAGGTATGATTACCCAAGAAGACCTCGTCTTTCGTGACTATGTTACACCGTACGACCGGGGCATCGTACGCGACCTCACCACAGCCACTAACATGTTCTCGACGTCCGAGATCGAGGTCGCCGTCGAGCTGGTGGAAGAGCGGTTGCAACGCGGCAATTCGAGCGGGTATCAGTTCATCTTCGCCGAGATTGAAAGCCGACCGATCGGATACAGCTGCTTCGGGGCCATTCCCTGCACCACCCACAGTTTCGATCTCTATTGGATCGTGGTCGATCCGTCCTATCAGCGCATGGGGATCGGCGTATCCATGCTCCAGACCATCGAATTCATGGTTTCCAAGCAGGGGGGACGTCGGCTGTACGCAGAAACCTCCTCCCGGGCGTTGTATACGCCAACCCGCAACTTCTACCTTTCCAAAGGGTTTTCCGAGGCAGCGCAACTGCCCGAATTCTATGCTCCCGGAGACGCAAAGATCATCTACGTCAAAATTTTGCCCTGAGCGTGTTCCTGTTCCGCCTGTTCGTGGTCAGCCATGCCGCGTTGGTGGAATCCTGAAAAAGCGGCAGTCCGTCGCCGCGTCTGGACACCCGGCCTTTGCGCCCGGGGTTGCGCCATAACCGGTTTTTTCTTCGCCACGCGGTCGGCGAATTGACATCCCGCTTGTTTTACGGTGAAATCATCCGGATACGATACGCCTGTCGGTCGGAGGCGTCGCCCGCGGCGACGCGACGGCCTGATACGCCCTGGAGGATACCATGCTGCTGAGTCTGAACTGGATGCGCGAGTACGTGCCGTATGAAGGCACCGTAGACGCCCTGGCCCACCGTTTGACCATGCTCGGTCTGGAAGTTGAAGACATCCGCCGTCCTTTCGAGGGACTTGCCGGGCTGGTCGTGGCCAGGGTCCTGACCTGCGAGCGGCATCCCCAGGCCGACTCCCTTTCGATCTGCACCGTGGACGGCGGGCTGGAACGGACGCTGACCGTGGTCTGCGGCGCGCCGAACGTGGCAGCAGGGCAGCATGTTGCCCTGGCGCCGGCGGGGGTGACCCTGCCCGGCGGACAGCGGATCAAGAAGAGCAAAATACGCGGCGCCGCTTCCGAGGGTATGATCTGCGCCGAGGATGAGATTGGCCTGGGCGATGATCACAGCGGCATCATGGTTCTGGACGCAGACCTCACTCCGGGCCAGCCGCTGGCACAGGCCCTGGGTCTGGACGACGTCGTCCTCGACGTCTGCATTACCCCCAACCGTGCCGACTGCCTGAGCATCCGGGGGCTGGCGAGGGAGGTGGCTATGGCCTTCGGCCTGCCTCTGGCCGCGCCTGTTGTGGAGCTCCGCACCGAAGGCCTGCCGATCGACGACGAAATCCGCATCGAAATCGAACAGCCCGAACTCTGCCCGGTCTATCAGGGCCGCGTCATCGAAAACGTGCGCCTGGGCCGGAGTCCCGCCTGGATGCGCTACCGCCTGCTGGCCGTGGGGCAGCGGCCGCTGGGTAATATCGTGGACGTGACCAACTACGTCATGTTCGAACTCGGCCAGCCGCTGCATGCCTTCGATTACGACCGCATCGAGGGCGCCCGCGACGTCAGGCATTGCATCCGCGTGGCCAGGGCCGAGCCTGGCGCCCGGTTCACCACGCTGGACGGGCAGGAGCGGCAGCTGGATGATCGGGATCTGTTGATCTGGGACGGCAAGCGCCCGGTGGCCCTGGCCGGGGTCATGGGCGGCGCCAACTCGGAAATCGACGCCAGCAGCACGCGCGTTTTTCTGGAATCCGCGGTCTTCAATCCGGCCAATATCCGGCGCACTGCCCGTCGTCAAAGTCTGCCCAGCGAGGCCTCGTACCGCTTCGAACGCGGCGTGGACCAGCCGACCTCGCTGCTGGCCCTGGACAAGGCCTCCGCCATGATCGCGCAGCTGGCCGGCGGCGTTGTCCGGCCTGGCCTGGCGGTCGCCGAGCCCCTGCCCTGGCGCGACCGGCGCGTGACCCTGCGCCCGGCCCGGGCGAGCCGGCTGTTGGGGCTGCCCCTTGAGCCCGATTTCTGCCTCGCCACCTTGCAGGGCATCGGCTGCGCCGTAGACAACGCCGGGACCGAGTCCTGGTCGATCACCGCGCCCAGCCATCGGTTGGACATCGAGCGCGAGGTTGATCTGATCGAAGAGCTGGGCCGGGTGTACGGACTGGACCGCATCCCGGATACCCTGCCCTCCGTGGGCAAGGAGCAGAACCGGGCCGACATTTCGGAATATGGCTTTTCCATGCAGCTCAAACACTGGGCGCGCGGGGTCGGCCTGCGCGAGGCCGTCAATTACAGCTTCGTCGGCACGCGGGATCTCGACCTGCTCGGGTTGCCGGAAACCGGCCGCATTCCGGTCATGAACCCGCTGTCCGACGAGCAGAACGTCCTGCGTCCGGTACTCGGCCCGGGGCTGCTGCAAAACCTTCGGCATAACATCGCTCAGGGCAACGACCGCTTCCGGCTGTTCGAGCTGGCGCGCGTCTACGAGGCCGATCCCCAGTCCGAAACCACGGCCCGCGAGACACTCAAACTCGGGCTGTTGCTCTACGGCGGGCGCTGGGACGAAAACTGGCCCTGGCCGCAGCAAGACGCCGACTATCAGGACTGCAAAGGCCTGATCGAGCACCTCCTGGCCAGCCTGCATCTGGGCTCACCGGGCTGCCGGCTGCTGCGTGAGCACAGCTGGCTCAATCCGTGCGTGGAGCTGGTGCTCCAGGACCAGTCCCTGGGCGTGGTAGGTCGCGTGGAAACGGCTATTGCCCAGGCCCATCACGCGCGCAAGGAGGTCTGGGTGGCCGAACTCGACGCCTACGCGCTCATGCGCCTGGTCCAATCGGCCAGCATCGCCTTCAGCACGCTGCCGAAGCTGCCGCCGGTCCGCCGCGACATCACCCTCGTCGCCCCGACTACGCTGCCGGTCGGCTCGGTTCTCGAGGCCTTTTCCAACGGCGGATCCTCGCTGCTCAAAGAGGTCATCCTGGCGGACGTATTCGAACCCGGAACCGAGGAGCGCAATCTGACCTTCAGGCTGACGTTCCGGGATGAGAAACGGACGCTGCAGGACAAGGACGTGGACAAGGAAATGCATCGCGTACTCAACGCATTGACCAGTTCCCTGCCCGTTCGTCTCTGACACCCGCCAGAGACCGGCTGCCCCGGGACTCCCCTTCGGCATTCCGGGGCAGCGGGCAGGAAAAATGCAATGCCGTCAGACCGGGAGCAGACGCATGGAAAGCAAGACGTATCGTATCGGCGACGCGGCCCGGATGCTCAACCTGAAAACGCACGTGCTGCGTTTTTGGGAGACCGAGTTCCCCCAGCTGGCGCCAGTCAGAACGGAAAAAGGCCAGCGGCTGTATACCGAAGAACACATTCAGCTGCTGCGCAACATCCGCCACATGCTCCACGAACGCGGTCTGACCATCGACGGCGCGCGCAAGGAACTCGCCCATCTGACGCCGAAAAGTGACACGGCGCTGTTACACGATATCGTCGCCGAACTCGAAGCCATACGCGGTATCCTGCGCAACGTTACACACAAAGAGCCTGACGGAGGCGCCTGATGCCCCGTGGGCGCCGCTGCGGGAGACGCTCCGCCGCAACAGGCCGGAACGCCCGCCGTGCCTGGTATGTTTCAGTCAACGACCGTATGCCGCGCATTTGTCACGCCGGCTCCACCCACACGGACAGCGTTACCTCGGCCAACAGCCCGGCCGGGCCGACGACCTCGCTCTGGACCTGAATAAAGGCATCGAAGCATCCCGCAGGACGGACGCGGACTGTCAGCGTGTCTCCGACGCGGGCTTCGCCCGTCAGACGTGCCGTGCGCACGCCCACGAGGCGGCCAGCGCGGACGCCGGCGCCGGCCTCGGCCTGCTGCCGGCCATGGACGGCGGCATAAGCCTGGGCCACGAGCTCGATGCAGGCCGCCGGCTCGAGCCGTCCCTGCGCGTCGAGCAGCGGATTCCCGGCCCTGAGCTGCGTTTCGGCCACGCCCGAACCATCCTCGCCGATTGCCAGCAAGCGGTCGATCAAGCGCATGGGCGGCTGATGCGGCAAAAAAAACGCCGCGTCCGCGGGCAATGGCGGCAGGCTGTCGGGCGCTGCGCCGGGTCGGGGAAAAGACGGCGAGGACGCAGTCATGGCTCGGTCTCAGGCCTTGGCCTCGGGATTCTTCCAGCAGAGCGGATCGGCGGCCAGATAATCTCCGGCGACCTGAAAGGCCAGGCCGCGGCAGCCGTAACAGAACGGATTGTCGGGACAGGTGCGGCAGGCGCCCTTGATGCGGGTACGGATGTCCCGCAGGTCGCGTATCACGGGACTGTCACGCAGGATGTCCCCCAGACGGGTGCGGCGGATATTGCCCACGGGCAGGCTGACCCCCGGGCAGGGCAGTATATCCCCGTGGACGGTCAGGGTGCAGGTATAGAGATGGCGGTTGCAGGTCAGGCCGGCGATGGGCGGTCTGGGCTCCCAGTGCTGGTCGAAGCGCACGCGGTCGATGCTGCTCAGTTCCTCGAAAAGCGCTCGCAGTTCGGCGACCGTGACCAGCAGCTCCGGATGCGCGCGCGCCCGACCCTGCAGGGTGAGCATCTCGAAATAGGGCGTAAGGTTGCGCTCGCGCGCCCATACCCACATCCCGGGCAGTTCCTCCAGATTCTGGCGGCAAATGACGGACTGCACGCCCAGCGGCCTGTCCGGCTGCGGATAGCCGGCGGCGAGCAGGTATTCGAGGCCGGAGCGGATGGCCTGAAAGGCGCCGGCCCGGCCGGCGAGCCAGTCCTGGCGCTCGGGAATGCAGCTGTTCATCTTCACCACCGGGTGTACGCCCAGGGCGAACAACTCCTTGGCCAGCTCCGGGGTGAGCAGGGCGCCGTTGGTAAACAGGTCCACGCCCAGGCCCTGGCCGGCCAGCCAGCGGATGAGTTCCGCACAGCGCGGATAGAGCAGCGGCTCGCCCCCGCCCAGGACGATAATCCGCCGGACACCCAGTTCCCGGGCCTGGGTCACGGCGTCGAGTATCTCCGCGTACGTCAGCTCGTCGGCCAGTCGCTCGCCGGCATCGGCGTAACAATAGACGCAGCGCAGGTTGCACGCGCGCGACAGCTCGATTTCCATGGACAGCAGCCGGCCAGCGCGCCGCGCCTCTTCGATGTCCTCGGGGCTGAAGCTCGAGCCCCACAGTCGACAATCTCTACTCATGGCCGTTTCCGCCGATAGTCGAAAAACGTGACCGGCTTGCGCTTGTCCGGCTGATTCACGCGCGTGGTGACCTCCTCGGGAGGTAGAATGCGCACTTCCGGCTTGACCCGGAGACTGGAGGCGATGCTCTCTGCCACGCGCCTGGGCGTAAGTCCGGGATCATTGCTGCCCACGACCACGCAGATATGGTCCGAAAGCTCGTAGGCGTCGGAGACCTCGATATAGTACCCCCGTATCTCGCTCATGCCCTGCAATACGGCAAAAACCGCCGGAGGATACACCGTGGTGCCGCGGTATTTCAATGCCTGGTTCATTCGCCCCTGAATGGGACCGAGACGCGGGGAGTTGCGGCCGCAGGGGCAGGGGTCCGCGTACAACGCAGCCAGGTCGCCGGTACGGAAGCGGACCAGGGGCATGCCCGTAACCTGCAAGGGCGTGACTACGACCTCGCCGACCTGGCCAGCGGGCACGGGATTGCCCGCGTCGTCGAGTATTTCGACTATGCACAACTCGGGGTTCGAATGCCCGCCTCGCCCGTGTTCGCACTCGCAAAAGGCCGTTGCCAGCTCCGTGCTGGCGTAGGTGCCGCAGACGCGCGCAGCCCACAGTCCGGCCAGACGCGTCCCCAGGGCCGAAAGGGAAAAGTCCTGCGCGCGCACCGGCTCGCCGATGCAGACCAGCAGGCGCACGCCCAGGGTCTCGGGCCGGGCGCCATTGGCAAGAAGCCGCTCGGCCAGGGCTGCCAGAAGCGTCGGCACGCCCACGATGACGCTGGGTCGATGCGCCAGAACGAGATCGGCGGTGACCGGAAGGCTGCCCGAACCGGCGCGCAGCACGGTTGCGCCGAGCCGCGTCAGGCCGAGAAAATAGGCCAGCCCGGCCATGAAGCAACGATCGATGGCGGCCGCGATCATGACCGTATCCTGCGGGGTGACGCCAGCCAGGCGAAAGGCCGTCTCTTCGTTGAAGCCGAGGCGTTCCAGGTCGCCGCGCGTCTGATGCAGGGCCACGGGCCTGGCCGTTGTGCCCGAGGTCAGGCAGATGTCCACAATCCCGGCAGGGTCCGCGCAGAGAAAATCCAGGTTCGCCTCGTTGAGGTCGCTTTTCGTCGTACACGGCAGCGCGGCCAGATCGGCCACACTGCGCACCTGCTCAAGCGATACGCCAGCCTCGGCGAAGCGACGGCGGTAGAAGGGCGACTTCGTCGCGACGTAGTGGAGATGCTCGCGGAGCAGCCGGGACTGCAGCTGTGCAATGGCCGCGGGGGCCAGCCGCGCGGCGTCGGGCCGGTTAAACGTAGAGAAGGGCGTGTCGGAAGGACGGATCATGACGCCTCGGCCTGCATTCGGGCCAGATTATCGGCCATCTGCCGTTTGATGTACTTGCGCATGGCAATATGTCCCAGTTCGCCGGGAAATTGTCGCGGATCGACGCGCGACAGCGCGCGCATCCGCACCTGTGCCGGAGCGAGCCAGAAACGACCGGGCGGAAGCAGGTCGTCAGTGCCGGCAATGCACAGCGGGACAACGTCCAGCCCCAGCTCCCGGGCCATCTTGAACGCCCCCGAATGAAACCGTTGCAGTGCGCCGTCGCGACTGCGGCTCCCCTCCGGGAAAAACAGAATCCCGGCCCCGGCCTCAACGTGCCGGCGGCAACGCTCCAGGGCATCCTCCGGTGAAAGCCGCTCTATGTCAAGATAGCCGCCCAGACGCATAAACGGGGCATACCAGAACAAGCGGAAGGGCCAGGCTCCGACCACAATGACCACGTCCCCGTCCGGAAGCGCGCCCATGCAATAGATATCAAAAAATGATAAATGGTTGGCGACGAAAAGACAGGGGAGCTTGCAGACCCGGGGAGTCAGGTTCTCGACGCGGAAGCGCATGAACGGGCTGAAAAGCAGCAGCCAGGCCCGGCCGTAGATCCAGATCAGCAGCCGCACGGCCTGGCCGACGGTCCGACGGGTAAGCACGCGCACGACCAGGAAGAGCAGGGGGGACAGGAGGATGGACACCGCCGTCATCAGGACGAGCGCCGGATACAGCGAAAGGGTCATCAGGATCGCGAGCGCGGAGTGATTATATGGCCGGGACAAGGAGACCTTCCATTTTCTGAGCGATCACCAGCGGGGGGGGCCGAAATCAGACCGGCACCTGGAGTTCCTTGTGCTTGAGGATGATGAATGCGTAGAGGTCGCCAAGCGTACGTATGGCCCGCAGGCTCTGCTCTTCGCGAATCTTGAAGCGGAAGGCGTTTTCCAGGACGATGACCATATCCACGGCGTCGAGGCTGTCCAGGCCGAGATCGGCGTAGAGATTGGCCTCGGGCGACAATGCCTCGGGGTCGAGTTCGAATTCCTCGACCAGGGCGCTGTCGACCATAGCCTTGATTTGCTGATCAGTCATGCAGGCATCTCCCGAGAAGCAACGTCGCATTGACGCCGCCCAGGGCGAAATTATTTTTCAGCGCGATCCTGCCCGGCCAGGAGCACGGCTCTTGCAGGTGCCGGACGCCGGCGCAGGCCGGGTCGATCCTGTCCAGGTTCCGCGTCGGCAGAATCCGCTCTTTCCCGATCATGTCGATCACGCCGATACACTCCAACGCGCCGCTGGCAGCCAGCGCGTGTCCGAGGTGTCCCTTCAGACAGGATACCGGGACGGCGTCGCCGCAGACCCGGCGAATGGCCTCGCATTCGGCTGCGTCGCCGCTGATCGTGGCCGTGGCATGGGCATTGACGTATTCCACCTGGCCAGGCTCCAGGCCGGCGTCTTCCAGCGCGTCCCTCATGCAGGCCTCGATGGAGGCGGAGTCGGGATTGGAAATGCTGGTGGAGTCGGTCGTGGTGGCAAAGCCAAAAGCCTCGGCCAATACCGCTACCCCGCGTTTCCGGGCGGATTCCAGCGATTCCAGGAGCAGAACGCCGCTGCCTTCGGAGCAGACAGTGCCGTCGCGCTGGAGGTCAAAAGGACGAGGCGCGTTCGTCGGCCGGTCATTGGAATTCGTCGAAGCAGCCTGTATAATATCGAACGTAGCCACAGTCAACGGATGGAGTTCCTCGGCGCCGCCGCAAAGCATCTGATCCTGACGTCCGGAGCGTATGGCTTCCAGCCCCAGGCCCACGGACTGCAGGCTGGAGGCGCAGGCTGCGCACGGGGCGATCATGCGGCCGCGGATTCCCAGGGTCTGCGCCACGTTGGCCGCGCAGGAGTGGTTCATCACCTTGAAGAACATGGTCGAGCGCGTGCGCTCTATGGAGAAGTCGCGCAGATAGTCGGCAAAGAAATCCTGATACGTCGCGGGACTGCCCACGGTCGACCCCAACGCCAGCCCCAGCCGGCCCGAGCCGACGGCCTCGGGGCCAAGCCCGGCCTGTGCCAGGGCCTCCTCGCAGGCCAGCAGGGCGAACAGCGACATGCGCGACATGAAGCGCCGCTGGTTGCGTGGAATCCGCGCATAATCCACGGGTGGCACAAGGCCGGCTATATGGCAGCGTAAGCCCTTGATCCCGGCCAGTTCCGGCACGTGGCGTATGGCGCTGTGCCCCTCGTCCAGCCCATCGAGCAGCGCGGCCGCGCCGAATCCGAAAGGCGAGACCGCGCCGACGCCGGTCACGACAACGCGCCGCCTGGAATCGTTTCCCGAACCTGCGTACTGTCTCGTCACGACAACTCCCCCTCACGTATGGAACAGTCGGCGCACACGATCGTTTATCCTGACGCCGATAACTGTTCATGACACCGCCGCAGCTCCTGACGCACGGTGCTGACACCGAGCATGCACTCACAGGCCAGCACGGCCGAAATCACCGCGCCCAACACCCCGGGACCTGTCACGGCCTGCCCGGCGACGTACAGCCAGCCCAGCCGCGTGAGCGGAAGTGGCAGCGGGCAGCCGGCGACGTGGCGCGTGCCGTACATCGCGCCGCCGGGGCTGTTCGCGTAGTCGCGAAACGTCAGCGGCGTCGCGCATTCCACCACGCGGACGACGCCGTCAAGCTCGGGCAGTCCCTCCGTCGCGTACGCCAGAAGCCGCTCCGTCAGCCCG
>CAZGAH010000044.1:29569-30352 GCA_964523295.1 uncultured Desulfovibrionaceae bacterium
GGAACTCATTGCCAACATGCTGGGTGTGCGCCGCGAGGGCGTCACGGAAGCCGCTGGCCGGTTGCAAAGGCCTGCGTCTCCGCAGGCAGGGCCGGACAGATGATCTCCACGCTCTGCGCCTCGCCCGGCGCGCCGGCTAAGGCCATAAACAAGGGGCGCGCCTCGACGGGCGTATGCCCGAGTTCACGTACGCGAAACCGGGGCGAAGGGCTGACATGCACGTTGCCGCGTTCCAGAAGCGGAACAGGCCGGAGCAGTTCGCCAAAGAGCATGTAGGCGGAAAAGGTGTCTTCCAGCCTGGCCAGCCGCTCGCGATACACCGGCCTGAACGCCCGCTCCGGCGCCAGCGAAACCAGGGTCCGCGGGTGTACCGTAGCCACGCAGCCTGCGCAATCGATCCGCTCGCCGTCCTCCAGCTCCAGCCCGCCGCAATCACCGGCCGCGGTGGCGAGAATGGCCTTGACGCCGCGTCCCGTCAAGACGGTCACCCCGGCCTCGGCCACGGCCTGGATGCAGGCCTCGGCCAGGCTCGCCCCGCCGCCGCGGATGCGATGGGCGGACTGATAATAGGAGCCGATGAACCGGGCGTGATTCGTAAACGAAATATCCTCCGGCCCCATGCCGTAAAACAGCCCGTGCGCCGTGAGCAGACTGCGCAATGCGGGGTCTCCGATCATGGCGTCCAGGACCTGGCGCAGGGTCCGCTCACGCAACGCCGGATCCGTGCTCGGAGCATCGGTTTCAAGCTCCAGATTGAGATGCGACGAGGCCAGAAACTCGTTG
>CAZGAH010000044.1:30362-35460 GCA_964523295.1 uncultured Desulfovibrionaceae bacterium
CGGGAAACTGCCGGCAGAGGCTGTCTTGCAGGCGCTCGAAACCAAAGGGTATGTCGCCGGCAAACGGCGGAGCGATCATCCGGAAGCTGTCGACCAGAGCTTCCGGAGCGTCGGCCAGGGCAATCCGGTCCATCACTCCCAACCAGGTCAGATACGTACGCAGTACCCCCCCCGGCCCCAGACCGCCGCAGTAGTGAAAACCGGTATCGAAATGCAGGCCCGCGCGCGTGAACCCCCGCAACACCGGAGCGAGCGCCCGCGACTGCTCGACCACGATCACCTGCCGGCCATGCCTGGCCAGGATCAACGCCGTAGCCAGCCCGGACATGCCGCCGCCTATGATCGCGTAATCGTATTTCACGCGTGCCTCAGTGTCGGTGTTTGCGTTAAAGAGGTTGTACGATTCCAGCTCCAGCCGGACATCACGGCACCCTTCACCGCGAACTGTTAAGCATTTCTTAATAGTTGCCCCGGGCTCTCGCGCGGAGGCTCATTCCGGAAAACGCAGCAGCAGCGAGGCGTTGGTGCCGCCGAAGCCGGCCGAGTTGCAGAGCATGGTTCGTATCGTGGCCGGCGTGGTCGCGACGATGATCCGCAGGCCGGCCGTAGTCGCGTCCGGGGCGGTGAAGTTGGGGTGCGGCGCCAGGAAGCCCGCGTTGGCCATGACGATCCCGTAGAGCGCCTGCGCGGCGCCCGACATCCAGAGTTCGTGCCCGGTCAGGGCCTTGGTGCAGACCACGGCCGGCCGGTGCTCGCCGAACACGGCCAGCAGGGCGGCCGCCTCGACCGCGTCCCCGGCCGGCGTGCCCGTGGCGTGCGCGCTGACGCAATCCGTCGCCCCGGACTCCAGACCCGCGCCGGCCAGGGCCATGCGCATCGACCTCGCCAGCCCGTCTCCCCCGGGCACGGAGATGTGTCCACCGTCCGAGGAAAAACCGTACCCGGCCAGCTCGGCCAGGATGGGCGCGCCGCGACGCTCGGCCAGGTCCCTGCGCTCCAGCAGCAGCGTAGCGGCACCGCCGCCCGGCACCAGGCCGTCACGCTCGATGTCGAACGGGCGGCTGGCCTGATCCGGATGGTCGATGCGCGTCGAAAATGCGCCCAGGCCGTCGAAACTGCACATCGCCTGCCAGGTAATTTCCTGTGCCCCGCCACAGAGCACGCGCTCCTGCCGGCCCAGGGCCACCAGGTCGGCCGCCTGCCCAAGGGCATGTCCGCTGCTCGAGCAGGCGGAGGCGATGGTCCAGCAGGCGCCGCGCGTCTTGAGCAGGGTGTTCAGGTTCATGGTCACGGTCGAGGTCATGGAACGAAAAATCACCCCCGAACCGATCTGCCCGGTATCTCCGCGTTCCCGGAGCGTTGCCGCCCCCTCGACGGTCGCGCCGGCGCTGGCGTCGCAGCCGAAAACCAGCCCGCTGGACTCGTTGCGGATATCGTCCACGCGCAGACCGGCCATGGCCAGCGCCTGCAACGACGCGGCATAGGCCCAGACCGCGAAGTCCGGCATGGTCTTGCGCTGTTTTTTCGTCAGAAGCGCGGCCGGGTCGAAACCCCGAATCATCCCCGTCAAGGGGCTGCGGAATCCCAAGGCCCGCCGCTCCTCGTCCACGACAACGCCCGAGCGGCCCAGCCGGAGCGACTGCTCTACCTCGGCGATGCTGTTGCCCAGACAGGAAACGATTCCCAGCCCGGTTACGACGACGCTGTGCATGAATACTCCAAAGATTCCCGCAACCTGGCCGGCGCACGGGGCAGGCCCGGCCGACCTCGTCGCGACGGCCTACATATAGACGCCGCCGTTGACCGAAAGCACCTGGCCGGTGACGTACGAAGCGCCCGGCGAGCACAGGAAACGCACGGCGGCCGCCACTTCCTCGGGCCTGCCGAAGCGACCGGCCGGGATCCTGGCCAGCGCGGCCTGTTCATCGACGTCGCGGGTCATGTCCGTAGCGATGAATCCCGGGGCCACGGCATTGACCAGCACGTTGCGCCTGGCCACCTCGGCGGCCAGGGCCTTGGTCGCGCCGATCAGCCCGGCCTTGGCCGCCGCGTAGTTCACCTGCCCGGGCAGACCGCTCTGACCCGAGGTCGAGGCGATGTTCACGATCCGGCCGGAGCGGCGGCGCAACATGGCCGGAAGCACGGCCTTGACCACCAGAAAGAACCCGTCCAGGTGTACGGAAAGCACGTCGCGCCAGGCCGGCAGGTCCATCCAGACCATGAGCATGTCCCGGCTGAATCCGGCGTTGTTGACCACCGCAAAGGGTGTCTCGTGCGCCAGCAGCGGATCCAGGGCCGCGGACACGGCCACGGGATCGGCCACGTCGAAGCACAGCAGCCGGCAGCGCGCGCCCTCGGCGTCCACGGCCGCAGCCACGCTTCGGGCGGCGTCCTCGTCGCGGCGATAGTTCAGCCAGATGTCGAAACCGTCGCGCGCCAGGGCCAGCGCCGTGGCAGCGCCGATGCCCCGGCTCCCGCCGGTCACCAGGGCGATTGCCGGATCAGCCATGAAAAAGGCTCATTGCCGGATGGTGACGACCTTGCCCTGGGCGTCGAAGACGACGACGAGCGTCGTGAAGCGACTGCGCCAGTAGGTCCACTCGTTTGAGTCCGTTGACGGCGTCCGGTGCGCGGCCGGGTACCCGAGCGCGGCCATGACCCCGTTCTTGCTCATCCCGACCAGCGCCTTGCCCTGCTTGATCCCGTCGCGGTCGATGGTGGAGAAGCCGTCCATGGACACCGGCGTCGGCGAGGTGATCCGCCGGATGTAATCGACCACGGACAAGTTGTTCATGTTGCGCGGGTCGTAGTCGAAATACACCGTGCGCCCGTCGCGCGTATGAATGATGAAGCCACTGCGCGAGGACTCGGTAGTAATGGGCGTATTCATGGGAATGAGCACGTGCCCGTTCGGCGGATCGGTCCAGTTGGCGTAACTGGCCTTGAGGTCGCGTTTGTTCTGAAAGGCGTGGATGTTGTACCGGGTGTACGCCTCCTGCCCGGCAAACACCGGATTCGCGGCAAACGCCGCCAGCAGCACCAGGGCACCGCAGGTCAGCAGCAACGCGGAACGTCGTTTCATGAATCATCCCTCCTTTGCGACAGCCGGGAACGGGCCGGATCGGACCACCCTGCACAGCCCGCGCACCAGTCGCTCGTTGTCTGGGACTATACATTCGCTGAAGGGCATGTCAACATGAGGGAACGGCTACAATCTGAACAAATGCTAGAAATATTCAGAGGCCATTGGGAAGAATAGAAAACGTCACGCACTTAGTGCCTGACGTATGCTACGGAGAAGATGCATGTAGAATCTCTAAGATAGTTGGTGCAAGGGCTATGACGTCGTTGAGTGGCATGGCGATTGCGGTGCTTCCTCTGGCCGGAAAAACGAAATATGCAAAAATGAAAGATTGAAATCGTGGTATAGGCAAAAGATTTTTTTTGCGTAAAATTATTTTTTATGTAGTTAATATGCCATCCGTGGGACTTTAACGTTTAAAATCTGATGTATGTGTTGATTGTTCTTGAAAATTTGTTAATCTTTATTTAATGCTGATGATTTATAAAAAAATAATTGATAAAAAATAAGTTGCAATGAGTGCTCAATATGAAGATGTTTTGCAATTACAAATAATGGCGAAAACTTACAGGAGCTACCAGCTCGGGGATTGAAAGCCGCAGCGTTGTCATAGACCATCACGCGGCACGCCTCGCCATCCTCAGAGTAACGCAAGCCGCAGCATCGGCTATGCTGAGTTCCTGGCAGAAGCAGGTGAAATGTCCCTGTAAAGCGCCTTTCTTCGCTTGATAATTCACCATGAAGCGATGTATACATCGTCAAGAATTCAGCGGCTTGCCTTGCCGTTGCCTTCGTTTTGGAGATCGGGGGGGGAGAAGGGCGGGCATCCGAAAGTCGTGCGGGTGGCAGTCCGGCGGGGCGGGTACCCGGGAAAACGAAAGGAGAATCCATGAGCCATCAGACCAATATCTTGCTTGAGGCCGGCACGAATGAAGTTGAGATCGTGGTTTTCACGATCGACGAGGCGCTGGACGATGGCACGACCTACTCATGGCTGTTTGGCGTCAATGTTGCTAAGGTCGTCGAAATCATACGGATTCCCAGTTTTACGGCAATGCCGGAAGTTCCTCATCCTTCCGTCCTGGGTGCATTCAATCAGCGGGCCAGGATTATCCCTTTGTTGGATTTGGGCGTCTGGCTCGGCATCCCGCCTACTCGAACGACCAACGATAAAGTTCTGGTCACCGAATTCAACCGGGTCATCACGGCCTTCAAAGTCTCCGGTGTGGACAGAATCCATCGGTTGAGCTGGGAGCGGATCGAATCGCCGACCCGGCAGATGTCCCGTTTCAGTCAGGAAAGCGTTATTGGCGTGATCCGCTTGGAGTCTCAGGTTGTGCTTATTCTTGATCTGGAAAAAATTGTTGGCGAACTCAATCCCAAGACCGCAATGGATATGGGCAAGGCAACTGTCGACACCGAGCATGCCGTTGTGTACAAGGCCCTGGTCGTAGACGATTCCCCTACTGTACGACGGTTGATCAAACAGTTGCTCGAGCAGGCCGGCTTCGAGGTCCGGGTTGCCTTTAACGGCCGAGAGGCCTGGGACTGGTTGCAGGAGTGCAAGGAGGAAATCCGTAACAAGGGCGCGGCGATATCGGACTTCCTGCAAGTTGTCGTTTCGGATATCGAAATGCCCATGATGGACGGGCACAGTCTGACCAGACGCATCAAGGAAGATTCTGATCTGAAACGGATCCCGGTAATCCTGTTCTCTTCGCTCATTTCAGAGAGTTTGCGGCACAAGGGCGAGGCCGTTGGCGCTGATCTTCAGGTCGCCAAGCCAGACCTCGGCGCCGTTGCCAATGCCGCCAGAGAATTGATCCACCAGAACTTCGGGATGTGATAGTCCCTCGCGGGCGTACTCGTTTGCGCACGACTCCACACTGAAGTGGCCCCCTTTCATCAGACAGCGCAACGGCCTCGCTAAGGTGGGTTCGTTTTCATACCTCCGCTGCTCTTGCTTCGTGCATACCTCTATCGTTCGATGTGAACTCAAGCCGTAGACAGCCGGCG
>CAZGAH010000045.1:0-27288 GCA_964523295.1 uncultured Desulfovibrionaceae bacterium
GCTACGGCTATCGCCCTGTGCTCCTCGAAACCTTCGTCGAAAAGGCCCGCTTCCGTGGAACATGCTATCGCGATGCCAACTGGCAGTACCTTGGCGATACGCGTTGCCATTGCAAACTCGATACCACGCATGCCTGCCCGCTCCCCGTCAAAAGCGTCCGGGTTCTTCCACTGACGTCCCGCTTCAGACAACACCTGATCAGCCAGACAATCTTTGCACCGCCCGCCCACTGCCTGATCTCCTCCGGCGCCCAGATTTGCATCATTGGATCTACTCCGAATCTCAGTTTGAATCACTTTATCTTGATAATTTTTCCAAAAACATGTAGCTTAAGCATAGCACATTCTGAAAAGTCGTAAAGGCGTCATCCGTACAACAAGGCTTCACATAACCGTCTGTGCCTCCGATTTGCCTTTCCGCTGTCTCTTATACGAGGGTTTTGACGACTCATGACCACACGATTTTCGATACCTTTTCCTGTCGTGTTGAAAACACCATGAAACATCGGATACGCTCAGGATAGGGAGCACGGTATGCCTGTCAGCGAATTTTCATTCAGCGAGGCGCAGAAGGCGGCCGTAACTGAGCCGGTAAACGCCGACGGACTCCCCAAAACATCGAGCGCCCCGTCGTCGCTGCCCGGTCCCTGGCCCTGGTATGCCTATGCCTTCCTTGGGCTCTTGCTTCCGGCATGCGTCTCCTGGCTCATGGTCGCTGGCGCCTTGTTCCTGCGCGGGCGCAGAGGGCTGGCCTGCGCGCTTGCCCTGGCCTCGTTTTCCGGCGATTACGCTCTGGTCCAGCTGTTGAGCGTAAGCCCCGCGCCGTGGCACAGAACCATCCTGATCGGTCAGGCCCTGAATCTGGTCATGGCCCTGGGCGCCTTTGCCGCGCAGCGCTGGTTGCTGGGACCGTCCGCCCGCCGCTTGCAGCTCACGGCCTGGCGCTCCTGGCTCGTCCCGCTCGGAATCGGGCTGCTGCTCGGTCTGTGTCTCGGTTTCGTGCATGAGGCGGGCGAGGCGCTCGCCCTGCTCAAGCAGCTCAGCGACGTGGATGAGCCCGTGCATCGGAACTCCGTGCTCTGGCTGGTGTTCGCGCAGTCCTGGCACGGGCTGGGCATCGGCCTGGTGCTCGGTCTGTGGTGGGCCGGCGAGGGCGATCGTTTCGGCGTCCGCCACATCGTCTGCTTCTGCGTCGGATACGCAACGATATACATTCTCTGGAGCATCTTTTTTAGCCTTTATTTATATCTGGTCAACGACGGCCTGGGACCGGTCGCCAACCCCGTTGACAGCCTGCAGCGGTTCATTCCCCTGTGGACACCCGAAGGGCGGTGGTTCCGGGCAGTCATCAGGCTGGAGACTCCGCTGACGATCGGGCTTCTGGCCCTGCTGCTCGGGGCGCCCGGCCGGATTCGCGATTTCGGCCGCCGGCTGCTGCTGTTGCCAGTGATCTACGGCTCTGCGGTGTTCCTGAACTACAGCCCCGTTCTGGACGCGGTGCTCTGGGACCCGCTCTCCGACCGGCTCAATTCGCCCCTGCCCGCGCAGCGTAGTGAGGCCTTCGAGCAGGCGGACCAGCTACTGACCCGCTATCCGGATATGGTCGTATGGCCCTGGCTGGCAAGCAAGGCAGCCGGCCATTGGTACGCGGTCGGGGACACAGCCCGGGCGCGCCAGCTCTACGAGCGCGTTGCAACGCGCTGTGCCGGTTCGCCGCGTTGGAGCGATGCGGCGGTTCTGGCCGCGACGGCGCTGCGTTCGCCCTCGTTCGGCGATCTCGCCACCCGCAAGCGCCTGAGCATCAGCGCGCCGGACTACGAGGAATATCTGACCCCGAACTGGATGGCGCTCCTGGCCGCGGTCCGCTTCTGGGAGAACGGGACCAGCGCCGAGTCGCAGACCAAGGCCCGACTCCAGACCCTGTCGCGCAGCCATGAGTACATCGAACTGTACAGCCTGCCCGGGCTGGCCGAACTCGACGACGCGGCCCGGAATCTGGGATACGAATTCCTTGTCCTGCGCACGGAGCGCGATGCGGCCAAGGCCCTGCTCGACGCGGGGTTTCCGGTGCTGCTCCAACGCTACGGGAACACGCTCGTGCTTGACGGGTATGACGCAGGGCGGCGCGTCGTCATGGGCTACGACTTCTCCCGGCTGCCCGCCCGCATCCGAACCCGCGCGCGCGAGGCGTTCCAGGAGCTGCTGTCCCTGGCGCCGGAGGGTGGAAAGGAAAGCCACGAACAACAAGCCAGGATCGGCCTGGCCACGGAAACCGAACTGTCTTTCGCGGCCTGGGATAGCCCAGGGCTACGCTACGCGGCCCCGTTCATGGCCGTCGTGTATCCCTCCGCCAAGGCAGCCGATCTGGCGGCCGCGCTGGGGACGCCGCTTGCCGAATTGCGCCGCCTCAGCGACGCCTGCCTGGCCGGCCTGATCGCCATTGCCTTTGTCGAGCATGGCGACCCCTCCGCGGCGGTAACCCGGGCGCAGCAGTCCGCCCGGGTCGACCCGCTGGGCTGGCAGGCCGGTCACCTCGCCCGCCTGTTCCATGCCAGACGCACGATGAACCCGCCAGCGGCGATGCCTCTGGAACGCTCATTGCCGGTCCTGGCGCAGGTCCAGGCCGGCGTTGCCGGCCCTGCGGCACAACCGTTCCTGAAACAGGCCGAACAGGAATTTCTGGCTGGCATCGAGCGGCTGCCATGGCTGGTCGCTCACCGGGCCATGGGCCTGCTCGACCCGAGCGACGCGACGCAGCGCGCGCTGCTTACGCGCCTGGCCGAATGCGCCCTGGCCGCGGATGGCAACCAGCCCTATGCTTGGCGAAAACTGGCCACTGCCTGCGCCTTTGCGGGCGACACAGCCAGCCAGGTCCGGGCGCTGGAGGGCCTTGTCGGCGTCGCGCCGGAAAATGCCAAGGCCCGGCTCGATCTGGTCCGGGGCTACGTCCGGCTCGACCGGATGGAGCAGGCGCGCGCCAGCCTGGAGCATCTGGATCCGGAGGCCGTGGCCTTTGACGGCGACTACCCGTTCTGCCGCGGCGCTGTTGCCGAATGGGAGGGCCGCGCGGGCCAGGCCCTGGCCTGGTACGAGCGGGCGATTGACCTCCGCCGCTATCAAGCGGATTATTTCCTGTATTATGGTCGACTTCTCGACAGACAAGGCCGGCGCGAGGCGGCGAGAAAAGCTCTGGCCTGGGCCGCGCAGATCGACGCCGAGGGCCGGGTGCGCAACGAGGCGCTGTCCCTGCTGGGCGCCATGGGGGCCAAGGGATGAATCCGCGGCGCAACTCTCTGCTCGATCCGGTGCATCCGGGATGGCTGGTCCTGACGGCCCTGGTCGGCGGCCTGCCCATTGCCGGGCCGCTTGCCGGCACAACGCTGTACCGCGCGGGACACCGCGGCCCGGGCCTGGTGGTCGGCATTGCCGGCGTGCTGCTTGGCCTGCTGGCGACCCTGGCCGTCATCGTCTGGCGAATCCAGAGCCATTGGGCGACCCTGTCGTTGCTCGGACTGAACCTTGTGGCCGGGCTCGGCCTGGCTTTTGCCGTCCGGAGCCCCTACCGGGCCTGGCTGGAGCGGCAGCAGCCTGTTCCCGAGGCCGCGACGTCCGGTCTGCGGGCACTGTTCGTTGGCCTGGCCGGCGGCGGGGCACTGGGACTGCTGATCGGATTCGTGGCATCAGGCGCGCACGCCCTGTTCCTGACCCGATTCTTCTCGACGCTCCTGCCCGCGGGTTTTTCCGAAGAAGTTATCCTGATCCGCATCGTACTCGGCAGCATCGCCTTCGCCCTTTCCGGCGTTCTGGCCGGCGGACTGCTCGGACGCCTCCGGCCCGGACTCAGGCCGCTCGAACTCGTCGGGTTCATTCTGGCGCTGATCTGGGCGCACCATACCTTTCAGCTCGGTCTGGAGCTGAGCATCGCCCTGCCGGGCTTCCAGGCCGTGGCGGCAGACACCGGGCGGATGCAGGCCCTGACAGTGCCCATAACCCTCGGGGACTTCTGCCTCGGCATCTGGTGGTCCGTGTTTCTGGCTTGGTACATGCTCGTCCCGGTCCGGGAGCGCAGTCGCTGGATGCGCATCGCCTGCGTGCCGCTGCTGAACCTGAGCGTAGCGCTGACGCTGGCCGTGTATCTGGGCTACCCGACGCAAATGTTACTGGCCCTGGGCCACGCTTTCGAGCGTCAGGCGGAACCGGAGCGGGCCTTGTGGTGCTACGAACGCGGCCTGGCAAAGGAACCGGACGAGGACGTGGCCTCGTATCTGCAGTACCGGACCGCCCTGCTGTTATACAAGCTTGGCCGGAACGAGGCCTCCCGGCAGGCCTTGCGGCGCGTGGTGGTCAAGTACACGGCGAACAAGGAGCTGGTGAAAAAGGCCTCGCGCTTTCTTGAGAACCTGGAACGTCCGCCCGGGCAGCGCAAGGTCCTTCCGGGCGTGGATGCGCCCGTGGAGTATAAGGACGGCTACTGCGCCCCCAACTCACTGGCCCTGGTCATGCAATTCTGGGGCTCGGACATCTCGGCGGCGACCATCGGCAGCACCATAACCGGCCTGGGTACCGGATCGTACAGCGTGGACGCCGCCTGGTTCGCCAGGGAACATGACTTTGCGCACGATTTCCTGCCCCAGGCCGAATTGCAGGATATCCAGCGCCTGATCGACGCCGGCTTTCCTGTGCTGGTCTACGTGCCGCAACACGTCTTTGCCGTGCTCGGCTACGACAACGCCCTGGGCAGCCTGGTCACCTACGACGTGGCCACGGCCGATGTCTGGACCGAGTACAACCAGATGGACTTTGTCCGGCTGTGGAAGCGCAGCGCCGCCGTCCTGTCGCTGGTGTATCCGCCGCAGCGCGCCGAGGCCCTGCCCGCGGATATCCGGGAGCGCCTGATCCGTCTGAGCCCGCACTATCTGCACTACCAGATCGGGCTTATGAACTACTCGACGAAAGAAGCCGTCGCGGCCGCGCACCTCCAGTTGGCAGCCACGGTCACGCCGGAGTTCTTCATCCCGCTCACCGAGCTGAACGAACGGTTCGCCGGCCTGCGCTCCGAGTTGGCACAACGCTACGCGCCCGACGCCGTGACCGCGCGTATCGTTGAGTTCTACAGCCGGGATTACGATGAAGGCTGGCGCGTCGCCGGACAACACGAGCGCGATTCCGTCTCAGCCGATGACATGCTGCAACAGAATCTCCAGTCCATGGCCCTGTGGAACCGGCTGGACGAGCTGAGCGACCTGGCGCGCCGGCTGGACGAGACGGGCGCAATCAGCAAGGCGACGCTTGAACTGGCCGGCCTGGCCGACCTGGCCAGGAACGACGGCGCCCGGAGCGAGGCACGACTGGCGCGTTCGGACAGCACCGCCGCCAACTTCTACGCCGCCCTGGTCAAGGCCCGCGACGGCGCGGACGCCTCGTCGTTGAAGCTTCTTGCCGGCACGGTCAAAGACGGCCTCTCGAAATTACGCTACGGCTGAGGCCCGGAAGACGAGGACGGCGGCGCCGATCCACGAAACAGAAAGGCCTTCACCGACGCACGCTCATCGATGCGCTACAACGCGTACGGCCATGTCCCCCCAGTCGTGGCCAACCTGACGCTGACCAACGGCACGAATCTCGCACAGGTCGGCGAGGAGCTGGACGAGGCCTGGGCCGCCTGGGTCGACCACCTGCCCTTCGACGCGACCGTTGCCCAACACCTGGCCGCGCTCTACGCGCAGCGACTCGCCGCCACAAACTCCGACCGCGACGCCCCGCGAGCCAGGCGACTGGAACAAAAACTCGCGCTGACCCGCGAACGGGCGACGCGCTATGGCGGGGGGACGCCCTGAGTGGGAAACACGGCGGCCTGGCTCACCCTTCAGGGGAGCCAGGCCGCCGGAGATCAATGGAGGCGTCTACCCGCGACTGGCGATACGGATCAATGCCAGCCATCGGGCAGCGGCATGTTACTGATCCCTTGTCAATTGTCTGGTCAGAGGGTTCGGGCACAAGGCCTGGTCTGGACTGGGCAATTCAGCAGTGCTGTAGGACCTGCCCCCAGCACAATCAAACGCTCTGGAGTCAGTGCTGACAAGAATACGCACTCTGAATTGATGTCCTCTCGTGGCGCCAGGGTCCCTGGGATCGCCAAGCGTCAGTCGCTGACTCACGAGCCCGGTTCCATTGTGATCTTGCTGCACTCCCTGACAATACCACTGTTCTACGGATGCATGGGTCTGAAAGAAAAACACCTTCACCTGCCCCGCGTCCATGGCCGCTGCCACCCTCTCCGGCACCTGCACATCGGCGTTGACCTGAAAGCCAATAGTAGCGGGAAGAACCCAGGTCAGGCACGGCTGGGGCGTTTCCGTGGCGGCTTCAGCCGCGACGAGCAGCAGCAGAGAGGCCCGGGCAGGGGATGGCGCGCACGAAAGCATGACAACCAACAACGCTACGCTGACCAGAGTCGACACCATTCGCATGGCAACCTCCTTGTTTACAATACCTTTCTGAAAATATTCATTCTGATTGGCAAGACAAGGAATAGTGTTTTACACCGTGTCTTCCCTGGATCGCCCTGTATCGTTCGAAACATGTTCCGCATTACCGTCGTTGTCAATATCTCGCTTTGCGGAAGAAAACTGCCCGGGATACCCCCAGGCCTCCGCCTCTGCCACCCGCTTGATCGGTATCCTCCAGCACTATCAGCGGCCTGCCTCCCCTGGTGGGAGGCAGGCCGCCGGCGAATACTGGCACATCTACATGTGGCTGGAGATAGAAATTAATGCCCGCCCTGACCTTTGCCGGTCAACTGTTCGATTGCTTTGAGCTGGCCATCTATCTGTCCGGTAATGGTTTTTATACGAAGTTCAATATTCCTGACTGCCTGATCCGTGTCCGCCTGCGTTTTGCTATTATCGCGAAGCACTCCAAATTCTGGAGAGAGCTGACCGACGAGGTCATTACGTATGTCCACCAGCGTTTTGCTATATTGCTCAACGCCAATTTCATACTTATTAATTGTTTTATTTTGAAAATAGTTAAAAGCGAGCGATATTATCATTACGCCAATGGCAATGATATTCGGCCATGTTAAAAATTTTCCCATTTTTTTATCCATATTTGATGACATGTTAGTTGGTCCTGACAATTGATATGGTCAAAGGAGTCGGGCACAATGTCGTATCTGGAGAGGGCAGCTCAGCAGCGCTGTAGGTACTGCCTCCAGCACAATCAAACGCAGTGGAGTCTCTGCTGACAATTATACGGACGTCAAAAGTCTGTCCGATAGCGCCGGCAGGGTTATTGGGATTGCCAAGCGTCAGTTGCTGACTCACAAGTCCGTTTCCGTCGTGAGCTTGCTGCACCCCCTGACAATAGAATAGATTCCGTGTTTTCCTATTGGCCTGAAAGAAAAACACCTTCACCTGTCCCGCGTTCATGGCCTCCGCCACAGGAGACGACACCTGCACCTCCGCGTCGACATTCAAGCCAATAGGAGTGGAAGGGGGAATCCACTGCAGGCACGGTTGGGGCGTTGCCGTGACCGCTTCGGCCGCGACGAGCAGGAGCGACGAGGCCTGGGCAGAGGACGGCGCGCACGAAAGCATGACAGCCAGCAGCAACACGAAACACAGGGCCGATACCATTTTCATAACAATCTCCTTTTCTCCATAGATTCATAGTTTAAAAATAGGCAAATTTTCTATTAAAACAAAAATGTTTTGATACCTCCTTTGTATTATATAGCCCAATAAATTTCGTTGTTCACCCCTTGCCCCCGCGGATACGTCAACCTGACGGCAGGAATGAGGTCCGGGCCTGGCCTGGATACCGGCTCTGAGTGCATGGTCTCGCCGTACCCCTTGCGCTGCTCTGCCTCTGGCCAGGCCCGAAGGCTCACACTCGCTACGCGTGATGCATCCAAAACCAGACCTTCCGATCGCCGAACCCGGCACTCAGGCTCATGTCCCGGCCGTTGATCCTGCCGGCCTGGGCGATGCGGACTTCCCGACCGTAGCCGGGAGGGCTCGGCCGGCGCAGAGAACGGCTCAAGGCGCGCCCAGTCCACGCGCGCCGTCAACCCGCCCCCAATCGCAACCTCGGCCACCAGCCCCCTATCACGGAGCACATCGACGACGCTGGCCTTGGGAAGCCTTACCGGCTTTTCCGTCGTATCCGTACCATCCAGAACTGTTGCGCTCGCATCCGCGCTGATAAACCATCTGCTCATCGCTTCGCCTCCCTTGTATTTTTTGCGGCATTACCTTCAACTACGCCCACACAATACGCAGAGACTGCACAGCGGCACACCCATGGCAGAACACAACGCGATACCTCTGGCTCATGCTTGCATGGGCAGAAATGCCTGGTAGACAAATATTTATCATCTACATGTTTGCATGAACCTTGTTTTTCAATACGTACTATATCGACAGCTTGTCAAGAAAAATGTCATTTTTCTATGTTAATTATTGCAACCGATAGGTAGTGCTGACAAAAAATCTTACAGCAAAACAAATGACCTCTCTTCCGCAGCCATTCCCGGTGGGTAGCGGGGCCGTCCATACGGGTCCGGCCAGAGAAAAGCCAGACCCGGCGGCCCGTATCCCCGCCCTGTGCGGCTCCGAGGCCCGGATTGCCCTGCCTGGCGCGGCGTTATCCCCGAACCGGCGTCCCTGGACCCTCGGGAATCCCTCATTGACCGCAGTCTGTATTTTTGTTAGATACAAACTACGGTGCAAATCGATTTCGGATCGGCCGGTCGCGTGCTCCCGCGTTGCGAAGTCAGCGTATTTGCCGGACAATCCGAGGATTTCGCGGCGCTGCGTCCACGGCCCGCAGGATGATCGCAGAGCGCTCGTCCACGTGCGGAATTGCATTTCGCCGACAGGGCTTCTCCCGTGCCAAGGAAGGGTTGCGATATGGATATTGGCATCGATGTCCCGCGGTTCACCTTCGTCTCCAGGGCGATGCCCGAGGAGACCTTTTCTGTGGTCCGCTTCTTCGGACACGAGGGCCTGAGCCGGCTTTACGAACTCACTGTCGAGCTGGTCTGCGAGCAACGTGACGTGGACATCGCCCGCGTGCTGCATAACCCGGCCTGTTTCACCATCAAGCGCGACAAGGGGGATTTGCCCTACCACGGCATCCTGCAGCGCTTCGGGCAGCATCACGAATTCGACGGGCTCTATTTCTACCGGGCCGTGCTGGCGCCGCGGCTGTGGTGGCTGACGCTGACGCAGCGGCAGACCGTTTTTCTGGACAAGGACATCCGCGACATACTCCTTGCCGTGCTGACCGCCGGCGGATTGCCTTCGAACGCCGTGGATTTCAGGCTGTTCGAAAGCTACCCGACGCGCGACTACGTCTGCCAGTACGGCGAATCCGACTTCGCCTTTTTTTCGCGCTGGATCGAGCACTACGGGATGTATTTTTTCTTCGAGCAGACGCCGGCGGGCGAGAAGCTCGTCATCACGGACACGCGCATCGCGCACGTGCCCCTGGCCGGCGAGAGCCGGGTCGAGTACGTCCAGCCCTCGGCCCTGGAGGGAGACCCCTTGCGGGAGGTGCTCTACGACTTCCGGATGCGCCGGGAACTCACGCCCAAGACCGTGAGCGTCCGTGACTACAACTACCGCACGCCCGGCCTCGAGCTCAGCGCCAGGGCGGACATCGGACAGTACGGCGCGGGCGAAACCTATCTCTTTGGCCAGCACTGCCGTACGCAGAGCGAAAGCAGAACACTGGCCGGGCTCCGGACCCAGGAGCTGAGCTGCCGCGCCTGCCGCGTAGCGGGCAAAAGCTTCGCGCCCTTTCTCAGACCCGGCTATACGTTCGAACTCAAAGGCCATCCGCGCAGCGACTTCAATCAGGAGTACCTGACCGTGGACATCGAGCATCACGGCTACCAGAGTCGCTACGGCACGGCCGGCCTGGGCCTGCGCCCTGTGCCGGGGCAGGAAGAGAGCCTGTACCGCAACGAATTTTCTGCCATTCCCTCGCGCACGCAGTTCCGCTCGCCGGTACGCACGCCGCGCGCCGTCATCCACGGCACCCTGAATGGCATGATCGACGCCGGCGGTTCGGGGACCTACGCCGAGCTTGACGATGACGGGCGCTACAAAATCTCGCTGCCGTTCGATCCTGAATCGCGCACCGCCGGCAAGGCCTCTTCGTACGTGCGCATGGCGCAACCTTCGGGGGGCGCCGGCTTCGGGATGCATTTTCCGCTGCACAAGGGCACGGAAGTGGCCGTGACCTTTGTCGACGGCAATCCCGACCGGCCGATCATCAGCGGCGCGGCCCCCAATCCCACAAAGCCGAGCCCGGTCACGAGCGCGACCCAGACCTCCTGCCGCCTGACCACCGCGGGCGGCAATCTCATGCACATCGAAAACCAGAAGGGCTCGGAGCGCATGCTCTTCAGCAACAAGCTCGGCGACTATCTCCGCATCGGCGCGTTCAATGACCCGAACGCCTGGGACAAGATGAAGTCGTTTTTCGACAGCTATTTCAGCAAGGACGGCATCGTTCTCTACAGCCCCGACAACCACTGGATCACCATCACCTGCAAGCACGCCTGGACGACGATTCTAGGCGAAAAAATGTATATCAATCTCGGGTGGGAGAGCCAATTCTATGGCGTATCGTGGGACATCCATTTTCTGGCCCTGCATCTGGCCTTTATTACGGGTCCCAGTAAAATCGTGAGTTATCTGTCCGACGAGAAAGCGATACCGGTAACACAATATGTCCACAGCGTACGCAATGAAGTAGAAGGACAAAAGGCCAGGATGGACGTCAGCTCGGTCAAGACGACGCTCAATACCGTCCAGACAACGGGGCAAACGACGCAATCCGCGCTGAACAACACGCGCGTGGCGATGAGCAAGGCGGGACTCGCCGGCGAAAAGACCACGCTCGCGGCGAACCATAATCAGATGAGCCAGCTCCACAACACCGTGGACGGCACCAGCACCCAATTGAGCCAGGAGCAATCCACCCTGGCCTTGGCCCAACAGCAGCTGGCCGGTCAGGGAGCGCTTTTAACCCAATCGCAGATTCAATCTACGGTCTCCCTCACTAAAATGGCCACGAAACGATCAGTTACAGCGATGCAATCGGTCAAGGTGGCAGGCAGCACCATGTCCATGGCGCAACAGGAACTCGATACGGCGCTTTCGCATATGACGCAATAAGCAACCGCACTTTGCGAGGTACGTATACATGACCCGTCCCATGCATCATTTCGCTTTTTCATCGTCCGCCTTTCCCGAAGACACCTTCGACCTCGTTTCGTTCTCCGGGACCGAAGGTCTTTCCTCGCTGTACCGTTTCGACATCCTTCTGGCCTCCGGGCAGAGGGACATCGATTTCGAGCTCTTGATGCAGCGCCCGGTGAAGCTGACGGTCCAGGCCCGGCTGGGTAGTATCGAGCGGCACGGCATTCCGGTCGCGTTCGAACAACTGCAGACCGTCGGGGAGACGACCTTCTACCGCGTCGAGATGATGCCACGCCTGGCACGTCTGCTCTGGCTCGAAAACAGCCGTATTTTTCTGGACAAGACGGTGCAACAGGTCGTCAAGGAGGTGCTCGAAGGCGCCGGACTCGCGGCCGGGACCGACTTCGAGTTCCGTTTGACCCGGAACCTGGAAACCCGCGAGTACGTTGTCCAGTACCAGGAGTCGGACTACGCCTTTGTCTGCCGTTTGCTCGAGCGCGAGGGAATCTATTTCTTCTTCGAGCACGCGCAGGGCGGGGAAAAGTGCATCCTTGTTGACAACCGCATGGCGCACACGCCCCAAAAAGTGGCCCCCTCGCTGCGCTACGCCCCGACCTCCGGCCTCGATCAGGACCAGGCCGACATCGTGCTGAACGAATTCTCCGCCGCACAGCGGCCGCTGCCCAAAACGGTACGCCTGAAAGACTGGAACTACCGGACGCCGAAGGTCGATCTGCAGGCCGAGTCTCTGGTTCTGGACAAGGGATTCGGTCTGTTCTACCGCTACGGGGACAACTTCAAGACCCCAACCGAAGGAGAGACGCTGGCGAAGCTGCGTGCCGAGGAGCTGCTCTGCCGCCAACGCGTCTTCACGGGCACGTCCTTTTCTCCCTATTTCACGCCCGGGTGCACCTTTCGCGTAGAGGATCACTTTCGTTCGGACTTCGACCAGGAATACCTGACCGTGGAAGTCGTACGGCAAGGCCGACAGCCCGGACCGGAGTATGCGTGGATGACCGGCGACGACGAGGAGCGCCATTACTACCGCACCACCGTCACGGCCATACCTGGCCAGGTCCAGTTCCGGCCCGAATGCCGGACCCCTTGGCCGAGCGTACCCGGCGTCGTGAGTGCGCGGATCGATGGTCCGTCTTCCGGGCAGTATCCCGATGTGGACGACCAGGGGCGCTACAAGATCGTCGCCGCCTTCGACCGCTCCGGTCGAAAGGATGGAAAGGCCTCGCCCTGGCTGCGCCAGGCGCAGCCCTACGGCGGCTGGAACCACGGCATGCATCTCCCGCTGCACAAGGGCTGCGAGGTGCTGCTGGTGCACGTGAACGGCGATCCGGACCGGCCCGTGATCCTGGCTGCGGTTCCGAATCCGGACACCCCCTCGCCAGTCACCGGAAAGAATCAGACCAAAAGCCGCATCGTCACCTCCAGCGGCAACGAGCTCCATTTCGAGGACCAGCAAGGCAGCGAGAGAGTCCTGTTCAACGTCCCCAACACCTCGACCTTCCTGCGTATGGGCGCGCCGAACGATCCGCCGCCCACGTGGAAGCCGGCGCCCATCGATCCGAACGCCAAGGGCAACGAAGGAAAGAACGGCTGGAAATTCGACACCCCGGAATGGCTTACCATTATCGCCGGCGCACAGTTGGAAATGTACATGATCGGGTATATCAACACCGTTGTCGGACTCAGCCAGACGACCAACTTTGTGACCAAAACAGATACCCATTTCGGGTTCATTCAGGTCCTGGGCGGAAAGAGTACGAAGCTGAAATTGAGTGAATCGGAAATATCCTGCGTGGCGAACTTCTTCAGGGCCTCGAAAGATAAGATCACGGCGAACAAGACCCAGCTGACCGACAACCTCATCGACACGAAAGGCCAGGTAACGGAGCTCAACGGTCAGGTCAGCGCCCTCAACACCTCGGTCAACCAGCTCTCGGGCCAGGTCTGCCAGCTCTCGGCCACGGTGCAGGAGATGACCGCCGAGAAAACGCAATTGCTGGGCATGATCAACGAACTCAGCCTGCAACGGGCGGAGCTGATCCAGAACAACTCGACCCTGTCCGGCCAGGTCAGCGAAACGGCGCAATCGCGCATCGGCCTGCACACCCAGGTCTCCGAATTGTCCACCGAGGTCACCCAACTGAATCAACAGGCCACGACACTGGCCGCGCAGACCACCGCCCTGGCCATGCAGTGCAATCGCACCTGCGTCAACATGACCCATCTCAGCGCAATGGATCTGACCGTCTAGGAGGAACGCCATGGCCGGAGAGGCCAGGAAAATCTATTCGTTCGTCTCGAAGGCCCTGGACAAGGACGCCCTTGAGGTGGTCAGGTTTCACGGAGAGGAGGGGCTGTCGCGTCTGTACCGCTTCGAGGTGACGCTGCTGGCCCGTTCCGCGGACCTCGACCTGACGGACGTGGTGCAGCATCCCGCCGTTTTCACCATCCATTTCCCGGAAGGCGATCTGCCTTTCCACGGCATTCTCGCCCGGTTCGAGCAGTTGCGCCAGTACTCGGACATGACCTTCTACCGGGCGATTCTTGTTCCGCGGGCCTGGTGGCTGACCCAGACGCATCACAACCAGCTGTTTCTGGACAAGACGCTGCCCGAACTCCTCACCGAGGTGCTCAAGGACGGAGGACTGCGCGCCGGCCAGGATTTCGAACTGCGGCTCATGCACCAGTATCCCCGCCGCGACTACGTCTGTCAGTACGGCGAAACGCATTTCAATTTCGTCTCACGGTGGATGGAGCGCGACGGGCTCTACTCGTTTTTCGAGCAGACGGACGCAAACGAAAAACTCGTCATCACCGACAGCGCCTCGGCGCACGCGCCCATGTCCCAGGGGGGCGAACTGACGTACCATCCGGTTTCCGGGCTGGACTGGCCCATGGCCAAAGAGGTGATCAAGCGGCTCGACCTGGTCCAGCGGCCTGTCCCTGCCACGGTCAAACTCAAGGACTACAATTACCGCCACCCCGACGTGGACATGACGGCCACGCACGACGTCGCCGCCTATGGCCGGGGCGAGTACTACGTCTACGGCGAGCACTTCGCCACGGTCGCCGAAGGCGAGGCCCTGGCCAAAGTGCAGGCCGAGGCATTCCAGTGCGGCGAAAAACGCTTCGAAGGCCTGAGCACCGTTCCTTACGTGCGCTCGGGTTTTATCTTCACATTGAAAAATCACTTCCGCGACGACTTCAATACGAAGTACCTGACCGTGAGCGCACGACACGAGGGCGGCCAGGAGGCCTGGCTGACGAGCGGACTGGGACTGCCGCTGCAGGTCGAGCTGGACCGGCCGGGCTACCGCAACACCTTCGAGGCCATCGAGGCCAAAACACAGTTCCGGCCCGAACGCACGGCCAGGAAGCCGCGGTTCGACGGCTGCATGACGGCCATGATCGACGCCGGCGGTTCCGGCGAATACGCCGAGCTGGACGACCAGGGGCGCTACAAGATCACCCTGCCGTTCGATCTCTCCGGACGCAGCGGAGGCAAGGCCTCGGCCTTTGTGCGCATGATCCAGCCGTACGGAGGCGCGGACCACGGGCTTCATTTTCCGCTGCACAAGGGCACGGAAGTCATCCTGACCTGCATCGACGGCGACCCGGACCGGCCCCTGATCCAGGCCTGCGTACCGAATCCCGATACCCCGAGCCAGGTGGACGATTCCACGAAAACCTCCTGCCGCCTGACCACCAGCGGCAACAACAAACTGCACATCGAAAACCAGAAGGGCTCGGAACGCATCCTCATGTCCAGCCCGACAAAGAACAGCTACATCCGCCTGGGCCAGCCCAACGACCCGCCGGCATCGGCAGAGAAGGCGCCCGACCAGCTGGGATGGAAGCTCAACACCGACGGAGCGATGAAAATCCGGGCCGGGCTCTACAACCAGATGACTATCGGCGACACCGAGACCTGGATAGTCGGCAACCAGGAAACAGCGCTCGTGCTCGAATCCAATCGCTGGAGCGGTGTGTATCTCAAGACCGGCTTGTGCAAGAAGCAGGAGATCAACACCATTACCTTTATCTCGGCGGTGCTCGCCCAGCGCGCCCTTGGCCAGGAGGTCTGCTGCAGTCCCCAGAACGTCAAGATTGCCGGGCAGCTGACCGAGATGAAAGGGACCAAGACCAATCTGGAAGGCCTGAAGCAGCAGTTGGAAGGCCAAAAAAACCAGCTCGAGATGGCCAAACAGACGCTGGAGGAATCGCAGAATACGCTGACGGGCGATTTGCAGAACCTGCGAATGGCCAGCGAAATCATGACGCAGCAGGTACTCGACCTCGAAGGAAAACGCACGGCTCTGCAGCAGGCCAAACAGGAAATCTCCACGGCGAAAAGCACACTGGAGGGCCAAAAGTCGACCCTGGAACAGCAAAAAACGACCTTGACGACAAGCATTACCGACATGACCCTCAAACAGACCGAACTCGCGCAAAAAATGGACCGTATTAACGCCACGCGAAACCGCATTGTCGCCAAACGCACCATCGTATAAGGCCAGGCATGAAAGTCTACAAAAAGAAGGAACTCTCGCTGTCGCTGACGCCCTTCAATATCGCCGGGCGGCAGTATCTCTCCTTTGCGGTCATGACCTATTTCGACCTGACCGCCCCGGACGATCTGCTCACCGACCAGGACCTCTGGCGCGACGTGCCCGACCAGCTCGGCGCCACGCCGATTCTCGACACCGGCATGCCCAAACAGCGCGCGGAACTCCTGGTCGCCGGCTCCTGCTTCGCCCCGCGCGGCAAGACAATTCCCGCTACGCAGGTGCGCGTGCGCGTCGGCGACGTCGAAAAGACCCTGGAGGTCTTCGGCAACCGATGGTTCAAGCTGGACGGCTCCATCTCCGAGCCCAGACCATTTGTGGAGATGCCCATCGTGTTCGAGAATGCCTACGGTGGCGAGGGATTCTCCCAAAATCCCGTCGGCAAAGGCTATACGATGTACGTCGACGAAAACGGCGAGACGTACCGGCCCTTGCCGAACATCGAGCACCCGTCGCGGACCATCGGCGCGACCTACGACCAGCCCGATCCGGCCGGCCTGCGCATGATCGATGTCACCTGGGAACCGCGTGCCTCCAAAACCGGCACCTACGACGACAACTGGCTGGCCGACCGCTGGCCAAACCTGCCCATGGATATCGACCACTCCTTTTTCAATACCGCCCAGGCGGATCAATGGGCCGACACGTTTTTTACCGGCGACGAGGTCATCGAGATCGACAAGATGCACCCGGACCTGCGCCGCATCATTTCCCACCTGCCCGGCGTACGCATCCGTCTTTTCCCGACGCTGATCACGAACTTCAAGCCCTTCCGGGACAAGTCGCAGGACAAGGAGGAATTCATCGAGGCGCCGACCCGGCTGGATACGGTCTGGCTCTTCCCCTCCATCCTGCGCGGGCTCTGCATTCATCGCGCCAGCGTTCCCAACCACGACGACGAGTACGCCGACGTGTCGCGCGTCTACCTCGACTTCGAGCGCCTGAGCGACCCGCCGCTGCCCATCGAGGAATACCTCGAGCGCCAGCGCAAGGCCATGGACCTGAGCATCCCCATCGACATGGCGCCCTTCGAGGCCGCGAGCAAGGACATCGGTCAGGCCATGAAGACTCTGAAGAATTCGCCAAAGGAGGTCGCCCGGGTCAAGAAGGCCATACTCGGACAGGAGCCGGCCATGCCGCGCACGGCGGACGAAATGGTCACCATGGGCCAGCGCGTGGCCGATGGCAACTTCAAGACCCTGGACCAGCTGGAGAAGGTGGCCAAGGATCTGCACGGCCAGTTTGGCCATATGGTCAAGATCGATCTCACCGTGTTCGACCGCATGCGCGCCAAGGTCCAGGAAACTATGGCTGGCGCCCGCAAGACCGCCGAGGCAATCAAGGCCGGCCAGGCCAAGGCCGAGGCGACGAAAAAGGCCGTGCTCGAAAAGGCCAACGCCTCGCTGGACACCATGACGGACCCGGAATTCATCCGAAGTAAGGGCATCGACCCGGAGCTTGTCGGGAAGCACATCGATATGTCCACCCGCTTTTCCCTGCCCGAGGGCACGGGGAACCCCTGGCATGACAGCGGATTTCCCTTTGTCATTGCCTGCCGCCGGGCCTTGGAAAACGACTTCCAGGTTCAGGACGCCCTGCACGCGCTCGGCCTGCCCGACCGGGTGATCCGGCGCGCCTGGCTCGGCATCAACCCTTCGGAACGCCTGGAGGATCCCGTTGCCTGGGGGCTGGCCAAACCGCCTGCGCCCGGCGCGCCCGCGCCTGCGCCCCTGCGCATCCCGGCAGGCCTGATCCTGCCCCGCTTCGACGGCCCCACCCTGAACCGCATTCTTGTCCGCGCGGGGTACGAGGACTGCGACTTCGACCATTTTCTCACCGAGACGCTCGTGCAGGGCTCGGCCGAGCTGCCGCTGGCCCTGCCGCCGCCCGAGCCCGGGGGGTACTGGGTGCGCGTGGCAGACGAACTGCAGGCCCTGTTCATGGAGGAGGAAATCGGCGACGCCTGCGGCGTCGTGGCCATGAGCGACGCAGGGCAGGCGCCGGACGACGCGACCCTGAAGGCCATAGCCGAGAAGGACGTCTTTCTCATCGTCATGCCCGACGGAACGACGAACAACTCGGCCGCCTGGGCGCCCTGGCCGCAGACATTCAAGAACGCCCGGCTCCTGACCCTGCCCAAAGGCAACAGCGTATTCGAGGCCCGGGCCGCGGGCGTGGATGTGCGTGCGCTGGTCATGGAAGCGCTGCCGCCGGACTTTGCCGAGGCGAACCGCATCGAGGCGACCCTGCCCGAGGCCGGAAAGGCGCCCACGGCGTCGCCCGTGCCACCGCTCAAGTTCCCGACCTTCGATTTCAAGAAAGACGCCGCGGACCTCCGGGCAACCCTGGAGGCCAGGCTCCAGCCGCAAAAGGACAAACTGCTGGCCATGAAAGCCGACATGGACAGCCAGTTCGACGCCACGCTGGCCAAGCTGGGCAAGACGCGGCAGGAATATGAGGCCCTGGCCAAGGCCGAGGCAGCGGTGCCCTTTCCCGAGCGGAACCGCAAGATGATCGAGGCCATGGTCGAGGAGCGCAAGCGCCTCAAGGCGACAGGCGCCATGACCCCGGAGATGGAAAAATCCATGGACAAGGCCCTGGCCGAGGCAAAAAAGAGCGTCAGCGAGGCCAATACCATCTACGAGCGGGACATGGCCCGGATCGCGCAGTCGGAAAAACAGTTCGCCCAGGCCAGGGAACAGATCGCCGCGCGCAAACTGCCCGGCGGCGCCAGCGAGGAAATGGCCGCGGCCGGGCTGGACCCGGAGCTGTTGCGACCCATGACCCGCGAGGAGGTGGTGGAGCGCTACGAGCGTGGGTTGCCGTTCGCCAAACGGACGCTCTCCGGACTCGACCTCTCCAGGCTCGAGCTGCCGGGGATCGATCTGTCCGAGGCCATTCTCGTCGGCACGAACTTTTCCGAAACGGATTTACGGGGAGCCAGACTTTTCCGGGCCATCGCCCAGGAGGCCGATTTCACCAAGGCCAGACTGGGCGAAGCCAATCTGGAGATGGGCGTCTTCATCAAGGCCAAACTCAAGAAGGCCGATCTGGACGGGGCGCGCATGCGCCAGACGCTGTTTCAGGAGGCCGACCTGACCGAGGTCTCGTTCCGCGACGCAAAGCTGGATATGGCGCTGATCCAGAACTGCAAGCTGGAAAAAGCGGATTTCAGCGGCTCCAGTCTGTACCTCACGCTCGTACACGCCTCGGACATGCCCGAGGCCGATTTTCGCGACGCCATGCTCAAAAAAAGCCTGCTGCGCGAGCTGGATTGCTCAAAAGTCCGCTTCGACCGCTCTCGTCTCGACGAGGTCATGTTCCAGGGGACCAAAGGCACAGAGGTCTCCTTCAGGAATGCGGACCTGACCCGGTTCCGCACCAGCGGCGAAACCAGCCTGCCCGGAGCGGACTTCCGCAACGCCTGCCTGAGGGAGGCCTGCCTGCGGGAAACCGCATTGCCGGATGCGGACTTCATCGGCGCGGACCTGACCAGCGCGCTCTTCGAATACTGCGACCTCAGCCGGGTGAACATGCGAAACGTACCGGCGCGCGGCGCAAGCTTTCTCAAATGCGACCTGGCCGCCGCGAAACTGCACGGCCTGAACCTGATGACCGGCTCGTTGCGCAAATCGCGCGTGACCGAGGCCGACCTGGGCTGGGCCAATCTCTTCGCCACCGATATGTATAAAATGATTGTCGGCAGAACGAATTTTTCGGACGCCAACCTCACCCTGACCGCACTTCACCGCAAAACGGACCTCATCCGATGAACAGAGACGACGTACTGGCCGCCATTGCCAGAAACGATACCCTGGAAGGGCTGAACCTGAGCGGCATCGACCTCGCCGGCGCGGATCTGACCGGCGGCCGGTTCTGGGACACCGACCTCACGGGCGCCAATTTCCGCGGTGCGAACATCCAGAAGACCGGGTTCAAGAACGTGATCCTGCAGCAGGCCTGCTTCGACCAGGTCGACCTGACGCGGGTCGACCTGCGCGGCCTGAACCTGACCGGCGCCTCGTTTCGCCAGGCGACCTTCTTCATGACCCTGCTCTCCGAGGCCGATCTCACGGGCGCGGATTTCTCGGATACGCAGGTCCGCTGGACGGTCATTCAGAACGGGAAGCTGAACGGCGCCAATTTCCGGCAGGCCGTGCTGGAAAAGACGCTGCTGCAGGAGACCGATGTCGCCAAGGCCGATTTCACCAAGGCCGACCTCACGCGCACGGTGTTCATGAACGCCGACCTGCGGACCACGGTATTCACGGGCGCGAAGTTCTTCAAGTGCGTGCTGCGCGAGTGCAACCTCGCGGGCATCGACCTGCGCGGCCTGACCCTGTCCACGGTCCTGGCCGACGGCGCCGACTTCACCGACTCCGATCTGTCCGGTTGCAATCTGGTCATGACCAATTTCATGAACGCAAAGCTGGACCGGGCGCGGCTCGACGGCGTCGACGCCCGGAACGCCATGTTCATGAAGGCCCGGATGCAGGAGGCCAGCCTGCGCAACGCCAATCTGGAGCAGGCCTTTCTCGGGCAGGCGGACCTGACCGGCGTCGATCTGCGCGGCGCGCGCCTGCATACCGCCGTGCTCCAGAAGGCCAGACTCCGGGGCACGCAGCTGCAAAACGCGGATTGCAGTTTCGCCGACTTCAGCCACGCCGATCTCAGCTACGCCAATTTCACCAAGGCAACATTGTATATGGCCAAGTTTCACACCGTGCTCATCGAAAAAACCTGTTTCGACGGAGCGAACACGACGCTGATGCGCGGAACCGACCCGGCGCTGTCCGAGGCCGAAAACTGGAATCCGCCGCAATAGCGGCCCGCATCAAAGGGACAAAGGGAGATACGCAATGATACCTCAGCCATCCATACCCTACGCATCCGAAGGCCTCGGTCTTCTCCATGGCCGCGTCCGCGCCGCCAGCGACCGGCACTTCGCCGTGTCCACGGAGCGCGGCGAATTTCTGGCCGAACGCGCGGACGGCTGCCTGCTGCGGCCGCGCCCGGGCGACCTCGTCCTGCTCTCCGCGGACAGCCAGGAGAGTTTCGTGCTGTCCGTCCTGCGGCGCGCCGACCGGAACGCCTTTTCCGAGCTGGACTTTCCCGGCACGGTGGCCCTGCGCGCGCGCGGGGACATGCACTTCCTGGCCGACGGCGACCTGAACGCCGCGGCCGGTAAGGCCATGAGCCTGACGGCCGAGACCGCCGAGGCACGCTTCGGCGAGGCCAGCCTGTTGGTCAAAACCCTGCGCACCACGGCCAAATGCCTGAGCCTGGTCGCGGAGACGGTCGATCAGGTGGCCTCGCGGCTGACCCAGCGCCTCAAGAACACCGTCCGTCTGGTCGAAGAGCACGAAGAGGTCCAGGCCGGCACAACGCGCTACCTGGTCGAGAACACGCTGACCATGCACTCGCGCAACGCCATACACGTGGCAGAGGAAGTGGTCAAAATCGACGCCGGACAGGTGCATCTGGGCTGACCGAGCCTGCCCGCTGGCCGCAACAAGAACGTCGGCGCACGGCTTCACGCCGCGCGACCCGGCGTTCTGCGCGCAAGCGCGGCGGTCGATACGGACGACAGCAACAAGGAGACACTCTATGTTCATGCTTACGCAGGGTGCCGGCATGGATTTCGCTTTTCCCGACGTCTGCAAGACCCCGGCAGGTCCGGCCGTCGTGCCGATTCCCTATCCGAACACGGCCATGACCTCGACCACGGCGCCGGCAGCGTTCAATGTGCTCACCGACTGCATGCCCACGCTGAACCTCATGTCCCAGGGTCTGGTCAGCATGGGCGACCAACCCGGCGTGCTCCTGGGCATGGCCGATCAGTGCATCGCCGGAGGCGCATTCTATGTCGTCGGCTGCGCGACCATCCTCGTCGGCGGGGCCCCGGCCCAGCGCCTGACCAGCGTGACCGGGCAGAACGCCATGGGCAAGCTGCCCAACACGGCGGGCGCCTGCATCGCCCCCAGCCAGGTCACGGTGCTGACCCTGGGCTGAGCGACGCCGCACGCTCCGTTGCCTGCGCCGCGCGGGTCCGTCGTTTCCTGCCGGACCCGCGCAGGGCTCAGAGCGCCTTTTCCAGGATACCTGTCAGTTCCCGTTCGGTCAGGGGGATGGGGTTGCCCTTCATGCTGCTGGCCTTGCCGGCCTTGGCCGTGACCAGGGGAATGGCCCCGGCTGTCAGCCCGGCAGCGGCGAGGCCGGGGACCTTGAAGGCCGCGCACAAGGCCCTGACCCAGGCCGCCCCGTCGTCGGCGCTGGCCTGCGGCTGGTTGGAGAGCAGGCGGGCGACCTCGGCGTAGCGCGCCAGGGCCAGACTTTCGGGCGCGCGCGTGCGCAGGGCCTGGACGTTGGCGTCCATGACCAGGGGCAGTAATCGCGCGCAGACCAGACCATGGGGCATGTCGAACAGCCCGCCCAGCGGTGCGGCAAAGCCGTGTACCGCGCCCAGTTTGGCATTGGCCAGGGCCAGTCCGCCGAACAAACTGGCCAGGGCCATGTCCTCGCGCGCATCCCTGTCGTCGGGCTGCTCCCAGGCCCGGAACAGCGAGCGGGACACGCGGCGGATACCCTCCCGGCACAACCCGTCGGTCAGCGGATTCGCCGCCGGCGTGACATAGGCCTCGATGAGCTGGGTCAGGGCGTCCAGGCCCGTGGCAGCGGTGATGTCCGGGGGCAGCGAGAGCGTCAACTCGGGGTCGACCACGGCCAGCCTGGGCAGCATCCACGGCGAGCGCAGGCTCACCTTCACGCGGTGCTCGGCGGATGTGAGCACGCTGTTGCGCGTCACCTCGGCGCCGGTGCCGGCGGTGGTCGGAATGGCGATGCAGGGCAGACCGGGCCGGGAGAGCGGCTGTCCCCGCCCGATCACCTCCAGATACGCCATGATCTCGCCCGGGTTGCTGTGCAGCGCGGCGACCGCCTTGGCCGCGTCGATCACGCTGCCGCCCCCCAGACCGATGACCAGATCGCAGCCCTCTTCCCGGGTCCGGGCCACGGCCTCGTCGATCAGGTCGATCCGGGGCTCGCCAAGAACGGCGAAGGTGAGAACCTCCAGCCCGCGACCGAGCAGTGCGGCCAGCAATCCGGACGCACGCTCGCGCTGACGCCCGGTGAGCAGAAAGACTTTTCTTCCCATGCTTGCCGCCCGGTCCGGCACCTGCTGCAAGGTCGCGTGACCGAACAGTATCTGCGTGGCGGTGGAAAACTCGAAGCGCATGATCCGATCCTCCGCGTCGTCGATCCGTGACTATCCCCAGCCGACCTCGTCGGGAAACACGTTTGCGTACTTCACGGCGCTGCGCGGCGCCGCCATCATCGGGGCCACGGTGTCGCGCCATTTCTGATAATGCGCGGTCTCCTTGTGCCGGGCCGGGTCCTCGGCCGTGCGATAGACCTCCATGAGCACGAACCGGGTGGGATCGTCGGCCTGCTGCAGCACGTCAAACCGGGCGATGCCGGGCTCCTGAACGCTGTGCGCCGCGTTCTCGCTGGAAGCAGCCTGAAACGCGGCAACAGACTCGGGCTTCACCTGAACATGAACAGCAACGATGAGCATGGAAACCTCCCGCGTCAAAGGGAAAGTGGACGATGTATGTATTCCGTACGCCGCTTTTCCCCGCCTGGCAAGGACATGAATGGGCGTGGGCACGATGTCGCCGGCGGAAGTGCCATGCGCTGCAAGGCACTGTTGCTGGCTGAGGATCATGGCGTTGGCGACAGCATGGAAATAGAGTAGCGTTGCTGCATTTCAGGTTGTGACTGCCGCCTTGAATGACCCGGGCAGACCGCCACAGGTCCAGAAACAGATGCAGGGTAAGAACAATCAAAAACCAACGACAAGTGGCTCCGCCTGGGTGCATGCATTCGCTGACTTATCCAGACGAAAGCATTTGACAATCGCTCCGCATTTACATATATAAAAAGACGTTTTAAGCTGAAGAGTCCTTATCTGAGATTATTACATGAAGAGCATGTGGAATATGGGAGAAGTATACATGGCAGACTCGCTAGACAAATTGACAATTCGCGGTTTCAAATCCATTCGAGAATTGAACGACTTCGAATTGAAGGATCTGAATATCTTCGTCGGGGCCAATGGCGCGGGGAAAAGCAACCTGATTTCCTTTTTCCAGATGCTGCAATCGCTGACTGGAGGAACCCTTGCCGACTACGTACGCGACTGCGGGGGCATCAGCGATCTTCTCCACAATGGCCGGAAGGCGACCAGACAAATGGAATTCGAAACACGTTTCGGCCCACGTGGTTACCGTTTTACGCTTAAACCCGGTCCAGGGGAAGGTTTTGCGCTGACCGATGAAGCTCGTTACGCCGAGCACGACCCTTCAGGCTGGTGTAACCTTGAAAGCAGTGGAGACAATTCGTCATTATTGGTCAACGAAGCGAAAGGGACTTCACATAACAGCCAATACAGCAAACCAGTGTATGAGGCCATTCACTCCTGGAAAATTTACCATTTCCACGATACCAGCCTGACCGCGTCCATGAGGCACGCTGAAATCGTTGAGGACAATGCAGTACTGCGATACGATGCATCAAACATTGCTCCGTTTTTGTTGCGTCTTCGAAATCAACAAACATTCTTTTATGATGAAATCCTGAATACCTGTCGGCTTGCTGCACCGTTCTTTGACGATTTTTTACTCGACACCCAACAACTGGGGCCAAAGACGAAGGTTGCTCTTTCATGGAGAACCAGGGGATCGGATTATCCCATGCAACCGTATCACCTGTCCGACGGCACCATTCGATTTGTCTGCCTTGCCACGGCACTTCTACAACCGAAACCGCCATCCACCATCATCATTGATGAACCCGAGCTGGGCCTGCATCCAGAAGCGATACGGATTCTTGGCGAACTCATAGCAGATGCGGCCAGGCGAACACAGATCATCGTCGCAACGCAGTCCCCCCTTTTACTCGATCAGTTTTCCATTGAGGATATCATCGTGGTGAATCGCAGGAAAGGGCAATCAACGTTTGAACGCCTGAAGCGCTCGGCGTATACTGAATGGCTGGATAGATATTCAATCGGCGAGCTTTGGACCAGGAATGTCATCCAGGGAGGTACAACCAATGAGTAATTATGTGGAAGTGGTTGTGCTTGTGGAAGGGCAAACAGAACAGCACTTCGTCAAGCAGCTGCTTACGCCGTATATGTCAGAGCGCAGTATTTATTTAACACCAATCATACTGAATAAGCCTGGGGAAAAAGGTGGTGATGTAAAATTCTCACACGCAAAGAATGACATTGAGAAACATTTAAAGCAGCGGCGGGACACCTGGATTACGATACTGGTCGATTACTACGGAATCAGGAGCGATTGGCCGGGGTATGCTGAATCCAAACGTCAAGTGGAGCATACGAAAAAAGCTAAAATTATGAATGAGGCTACAGCAGAACTTGTGCAACAACTCTTCCCAGAACACAACCCCGGGAGTCGTTTCATCCCCTATGTTTCCATGTATGAGCTTGAGGCACTTTATTTCAGCGATCCTGCTTGTCTGGCAGCGAAGATAGGGGTAAACCAACACGCTGTCGACTCGATTCTTGAGGAATGTGGGGAGCCGGAAAAAATCAACGACCAGAGCACAACGGCACCCTCAAAAAGATTACAGGCTCTTTCGAATCGTTTCAAAAAAATCATCACGGGCGTAGCGATAGCCACGGAAATCGGCATCCCTAAAATGCGTTGCGCCTGCCCGCTGTTTAACGCCTGGATAACCAGACTTGAATCGCTTGCAAAGAAGGCAGATGGCGAAGCGCAGACCCAACGGGCTGAAACGTCATGAGGCACGCACAAGCTGCTCCCCGGCCGGATGCTGATGAACCTTTTCTTTTTTTTCATTTCTGCATACCATACCGCCATCGCGGAGATATGGCCGCGTTGCTTGCGGTGGCCCCGAAAACCACGGACGGGGTAGCCCGAGCGCCGTGTCATAGCCATCTCCCGTCACGGCAGAGGATTTTGATTCATGCGCGCAACAATACCAAACACCAAAAGCGATATGGTTATTCGACATGCCCAGCTCCAATTATTCTGAATCAATGTACCAAACCGATGTATTGATTATCGGTGGCGGAATGGCAGGTTTTTTTGCCGCTGTCCGGGCAGTGGAAATGGGGCAGCAGGTGCTCATGGTCGATAAGGGGACCGTAGGCCGGTCGGGTTTTACGCCATGGGCGAATACGTTTTGCGTTTTCGACGAGACACTTGGGGATACGGCGGACTCGTGGATAGAGGGCGTCACGAGTAAGGGAGAATATCTCGTCAATCTCGACTACTTTCAGATGCTCATGGAGGATTCTCTTGCACGGTATAATCAACTTCTCGAGTGGAAAATTGTCGATACGCGACCCGAATGGGATAGAGAGAGTACTCTCTCTGCGTACAAATATCTGCGCGGACACGACAGACGCATCCTGCTTCCTGCCATTCTGAAAAAGCTGGGCGTGAAGCTCATTCAGCGCGTCATGGTGACAAATCTTTTAAAGAAGGATGAGCGTGTTATTGGTGCCGTCGGTTTCCGCATGGAGAATACCGATGCATATATCTTTAATGCGAAAGCGACCCTGCTGTGTACCGGAGCCGGGGGGTATAAAGCCCCGGGATATCCCATCCACAGCTGTACATTTGACGGCGACGCCATGGCCTACCATGCCGGGGCGCGCATCGCCGGCAAAGAATTCATGGATTTCCATTTTACGGGCGACATCAGCCCATGGAATGTTTTTGAAATGGAGGATGAGGTCTTTGTCAATCGTATTTATCCGACGCGTGGCCCCGGCAAAAAGGGCGAAGGGATAGGCATCTACCCTGTTTTTGAAGTTCACGACAATGCCCCTCCGCTTACGGCCTTTATGCGCGACGAAGAGCCGCCGGGCAACGAGACGGACCCGCGCAGCAAAGGCAAGAGCCTGATGCCGAGAATGCCCAGTGGCAATATTGTCATGGGCGCGGCCACGGGCTTGGGCGTCCACAAGTCTGAAGGGGTCTGGCCTGCCGACGCGAAATGTTTTTCGGGTATCGTCGGATTGTACGCAGCCGGCGACGCCCTGGCCTCAATGATTTGTGGCGCATCGTATCCAACAACCGGGATGGGGCTGTCCGGTTCCGCCGTCCAGGGGTATCGGGCAGGAGAAGCGGCCGCGGCGTTTGCTGCCGGGGCCGACTTGCTTGAACCGGATCGCGATCTGGTCGCCAGGAATCTGGATGAACTGTTTTCGCCGTTACGATGCCAGCGTGGCTTCAGTCCGCGATGGGTCAGCCAGGTTCTGCTCAATACCATGGCACCCTATTACATCTTGCTGTATATGCATCAGGATCGTCTCGAAAGTGCCTTGAAGCAGATCGAGTTCATGCAAGAAAGCTTTTCTCAGCGCCTGATGGCCAAGGACAATCACGAGCTGCGACTTGTTTCCGAGACGCGCAACATCCTGTTGAATGCCGAAATGAA
>CAZGAH010000045.1:27298-34675 GCA_964523295.1 uncultured Desulfovibrionaceae bacterium
GAAGTTACGCGCCAACCTGCTGCGTACAGAGAGCCGGGGCAACCATTTTCGTCAGGATTTTCCAGCACGAAACGACCAGGAATGGCTCGCCTGGGTTCTCATCGACAAGGATGAACAAGGAAAAATGCGTCTTGGAAAAGAACCGGTTCCGGAAGCATGGCGGGGCAACCTGCGCGAAGAATACGAAGAGCGCTATCCACGCCGCTTCCCGGGCGAGTTGGAATTTCTTCAGCGAACGACGTCCTGACTGTGAGTTGAACAATGAGTATTATAATTAAAGATATTGAGCTTTGCATTGGCTGTGGAAGCTGCGTAAGCACCTGCCCCTGCGATGTCTTTCGTTTGGAAGACAAGAAGACAAAAATTGTCTATCCTGAAGATTGCCAGGTTTGCAGCATGTGTACAATGTATTGCCCCGCAGAAATCATTCAGATAATACCGCAGAAATTTGCAAAACCAATTACTGCGTTTATGTAACTTTCTTTTGCGAGCGACGTACGGGACTGCGTGGAGCAGGCTGCTGTCAAGGCGCTTGACTCCGGTTCCAGCAGCCCGCATATACCAGAGCAGCGGGGCGTATGGTTGATTTCAAGGAAGTGGTGAGTGGGTATGGAAGAAGTCCTTCAGCTTGAAACCCTGGACCGGCTCTATCCCCAGTTGCGCCGGCTGGAGTTCGTCAGGCGCGCCTGTGGCGAGGCCCCGGCCCCGTTGTCAGACAAACCGCGCACGCCGGAAAAGGCGGAGCTGCTCCGCAAGTGCCGCTATGCTCTGTTGTTCCGACGCAATTTGAAGCAGACGATGCTTGACGGCCAACCCGTTCTTGTCGTCAGGCTTTAATGGGCAGCTATGTCGAAATATAAAGACCTGCTTCGCGCGCTCTGCGAGGAACACGACGGGTATCGACGGAAAATCAGATTCCTCCGCATCGTGGCGCAATACTTTGCTGACAACCACCTCAGGATGCCAGTCATTGTCGGTGGCGAGGCGGTGGAAATATATACCCAAGGGGCGTTTACCTCGCTTGATATAGACATCAAAAGCTCATTGGAAGGCCTGGTTGACTGCCTTGAGAAAGAGCTCGGCTTTGAACGGATGCAGCACAATTTTTTCAACAAAAATCCATTATTGGCCGTAGAATGGCAAGGAGCCGCCCTTGAAGAAGGGCACGAGGCCGAGTCACGGGTACGAAAACTCTCCATTGACGGCACTATTATCGGTATCATTGGTCTTGAGGACCTGATCATCGACAGACTCAATGCCGCGAAATTTTCACGACACAATGAAAGTTACGAGCAGGCGAAATCGATTCTTGCCGGCGCACGAATCGGCGGGCTCGACTACGATGCCACCTACGCCGAGAAACGGGCCGCGCACGATGACGTGCTCGATACCTACCAGCGGATGCTCCAGGATGTCGAACTGGAGCTGGCACGGTTCAAGGAACTCGACACGCCGCAAGAGTGAACCCACGCGCTTTCAGGTTCGCAGATTTCCGGGCCTGCGGCCTTGACGAAAAATCCGGTTTGCCCTTGACATCGCGATCCACGGTCTTATCTTAATTATTACGACGTCTGGAACGGGCAGGTCGTACCGGAGCAACACCGACGGAGGGTAAGACAAAGTAATTCGTCAACCGATCGGAGCACCCACGCGTACCGTTCGCATCCAGAAGAGTGCCATGCGCGAGTAATCGATCCGAGCGGGCTGAAGTCTCAGGATGCACAGCTCGCAACAGCAGCAAGCGTCAAGGCGATGTGCCCGAATCAAGGAAAGCACAAAGCGACACGAAAGGTGTAGCCTGAACGACGCAGTCGGGAAGAAGAGATGCAGACGTAACGACGCAGACGTAACGACTGAGACGTAAAGACCCTGACGTAATGCAGTAGACGGGACGACGCAGACGGAAAGACGTATCGCACGAGAAGAGTCGTACTTCGTAACTCGCGCACGGCAGACACACACCGGCGGCAGAGGCGGACGAACCTGGCGCAAAGGCAGTAACCCGGCAGCAGTTGCCGAAAGACGACGCAAATGCAGCAGATTCGAAAAGCGTCCCCGTGAAGTCGCATGTTCTACGTTGTTTTCCGCGCGCAGCATCGCTTCCTGCGGCCAGGGAAAGTGGCCGACCTCGCGTGAAGGTATCGGGAGGCACGACAGACGAAAAGCGCGCAAGACGTACTCGACAGCTTGAACGGAGTTTTCAGGCCCTGTCCAAGGTGTTAGCAACTTTCCAGACCAACGTATTCCATGTACTCGCACTGCCGCCGGGGCCCTTGGCCCCGGCGGACTTTTTTGGCGACCGGCCGTTCCGCTTCCTCGGCATCGATCCGGCGAATGCGCCAGCGCCCCGCGCCCCTATTCGTCGCGCCGCGCCCTTCCCCGCGCGGCCCTGACCCGAGCCAGCCATGCCCGTGCCCATTGCCTACAGCTTCCGAAATCTCCGTACCCGGAGTCTGACCACGACGCTCACCGCGGGCGGCATGGCCCTGGTCGTGTTCGTGTTCACAGCCACGCTCATGCTCGTCGAAGGGCTGCGCCAGACCCTGGTTTCCACGGGGCTGGCCGCGAACGCGCTCGTCATCCGCAAGGGCTCGGGCACGGAGGTGCAGAGCGGGCTCGAGCGCAACCAGGCCTTGACCATCGCCGGCCGGCCGGAGATTGCCACCGGAGACCGGGGACAGATTCTGGCCGCGCGGGAATGCGTGGTGCTTATCGCGCTGCGGAAACGCTCCACCGGCAAGCTCTCCAACGTGGTCATCCGCGGCATTGGCGAGGCATCGCTAGCGCTGCGGCCCCAGGTCCGCGTCGTTGTCGGACGCGCGCCGCGTCCGGGCAGCAACGAAATCATGGTCGGCCAGAGCGTGGCCGACGGATTCCTCAACGCCGGCCTGGGCGACAGGCTGCGCTTCGGGAAACGCGAGTGGGATATCGTAGGCATCTTCGACGCTGGCAAGACCGGATTCTCGTCGGAGATCTGGGGCGACTCGACGCAGCTCATGCCCGCCTTTGGCCGCAACGCCTATTCCCTGGTCCTGGCGCGCATGATCGACGCGCGCGCCTACGAGGCCTTCAAGCGCGACGTGGAGGCGGATCCCCGGCTACAGGCCGAGGTCTGGACCGAGACGGGCTACTATGAAAAACAGTCCGAAATGATGGCCAAATTTCTCGGAATTCTGGGCATTTCGCTGACAACGGTCTTTTCCCTGGGCGCCATGATCGGCGCCATGATCACCATGTATTCGGCCGTGGCCACCCGCGTGAGCGAAATCGGCACCTTGCGCGCCCTGGGCTTCGGACGGGCGAGCATTCTGGTTGCCTTTCTGGCGGAGTCGCTGCTGCTCGGGCTTTCGGGCGGCCTGGCTGGCGTTGGGCTGGCCTGGCTGCTGCGCTTCGTCAGCTTTTCCACCACCAATTTCCAGACCTTTGCCGAGCTGAGCTTTTCGTTCGCGCTCACGCCCGGCATTACCCTGGCGTCCCTGGGCTTTGCGCTGAGCATGGGCGTGGTGGGCGGCTTCCTTCCCGCGGTACGGGCCGCGCGGCTGAACATCGTCGAGGCGTTGCGCGCCGCGTAACGCCTGGTCAGAAGGCCCGCAGAGCGGCAATGCCGCGATCCGAGAGGATCAGCCCCTTGAGTCCGACGCCGCTGCCGGATTCGGATTTGACGCGCACGATGTAACCCTTGGCGAAAAGGGTATTCACGTCGCGCGGGGCGTAGGCGTCGATTTCGGTATTGGGCATCATGCCGCCGAAGCGGCTGATCTGGGAAAAATGGAAGATGTCGTTGAGCAGGAGGCGTTGCTCCGGCGTGATGTCAACGGGCAAGGCATCCTCGGCGCAGGAGGATTCGTCCGCTTGCCCCGGCAGCGCCAGATCGTGAAGCAGCTGTTCGCCCTGCGTGCTCAACTTCAGCAACATGGTCTCCGACCCGCAGGAATAACTGGCCTGCAGCCGGGAAATCAGCCCCGCGGCCAGCAGCTCGTCGATCAGGGACTGGTCGTAGCAGAGCGCCAGCTTGCCGGGCAACATGCCCCGGTAGCGCTTGACGCGGGAAAAGGCGGCGATGTCCTTGAGTATCCGCAAATGCCGCAGGGTCAGTTCCATGGGCGTTCCCCGGGCATGACAGCGACAGCCGGCCCGCTCATTCGCCGCCCTTGCGTCGCAGCCGGCGCTTATCGCCGACGCGTATGGTCAGCTTTTCCTTGTCGAACTACTCCAGAAGCGGGATGGCGTACTTGCGGGACAGGCCGGTCAACTCCTTGAATTCGACCGGCCCCATCTCCTCGTTCCCTTCGAAAAAGCCGATGATCCGGGCCTTGAGACCCTCCAGGGCCGGGGCATGGAAGAACATGTCCTCCTTGACCTTGGTCAGGGCGCCCTGCCCCTGGAGCACCTGGAGCACGGGCGTAGCCTCCTTGGCGGACACGGCCAGGGATTCGAGAACGTCCTTCATGTTCGGGGGGGTGAGTCCGCCGCGCTCGTAGGCGTCGAGCAGCTTCGTGCGCAGCGTGTCCTGGTCCGAGGCCAGGGAAACCTTGTGCCCGGGCAAGCGCAGCACGTCCTGCTCAAAGACGATATCCCCGCGTTTGAGCATACGCTCGATGAGAAAATGCCCCAGTTTGGGGGGCAGATCGCGGGGCCAGGCCATAGCCAGAGCTCCGCGCGGCAGGCCCAGCTTGAGCGGCTCTTTGGTGTGCCAGGTCTGCAGGTGGGCCAGGGCTGCGCCGATCAGGCCGGAGACCACGCTCCCCGCCACGCAAACGCGTTCCTCGCGGTCAAAGACGAACACCTGCTGCCGTCCGGAAAGCCCCTGCAGCGCCGCCTCGAGCTTTTTCGTCTCCAGGTTGCTCACCACGCGCATCCGGGCGAAGGACAGACCGGCCGGGCCGGCCAATTCGAGCTGCGTGAGCAGGAGCTCTTCGCCCTCGCCCGCGGCCAGACGGGCGAGCTTGTCCAGATCCGTCGAAAACCGTTTGACCTTGCGTCCCAGCGGATTGATGACGCGCCCGCCGGCAACGGTGCGTAGCGGAGAAAAGGAGCGGAGCACGCAGCGGTCGCCGTAAACGCCGACCATGGGCTCGGTGAAGCGTATCTGACAGACGGCCGTATCGCCGGGCATGAGCTTGTCGCGGTCGAGCAGGTACATCCGGGCCAGGGTCTCGCGCGCACTGTGGTGAAAGTGGATCTCGGTGCGGTGCCGGAGCGGACGCGGCGAGGACTTCAGGCAGGTGATCTCCACGTCCCAGACCGGATGCGGAAACAGGGTCCCCGGCCTGGCCACCACCTCGCCGCGCTGGATGTCCTGAACCTCCAGCCCCTGCATATTGATGGCGGTGCGCCGACCCGCCGGCGCGGACTCGACAACGCTGCCGTGCGATTGCAGCCCGCGAACCTTGCTGGTCAGGCCGCGCGGGTAGAGGAGCACATCCTCGGCCAGATCGACGGAACCGGAAATCATGGTCCCGGTGACCACGGTACCGTAGCCGCGCATGGTGAATATGCGGTCCACGGGCAGGCGGAACAAATCGGTACGCCGGCGGGGCTGGTATTCGTCCAGGATGTGCGCGAGCTCGGCCTTCAAGACGTCCAGACCGAGTCCGGTATGCGACGAGACCGGCAGGATGGGGGCGCCGTCGAGAAAGGTGTCGGAAAGAAAGCTGCGGACGTCCTCGGTAACCAGCTCCAGCCAGTCGGCCTCGACCATGTCCGCCTTGGTCAGCGCCACCAGGCCGGTCCGTACGCCGAGCAGCGAGCAGATTTCCAGATGCTCGCGCGTCTGCGGCATGACGCCCTCGTCCGCGGCAATGACCAGGAGCACGAAGTCGATGCCCGAGGCCCCGGCAACCATGTTCTTGACAAAGCGTTCGTGCCCGGGAACATCCACGATGCTCAGGCGCCGGTCGCCGGGCAGGTCCAGAAAGGCGAACCCCAGCTCGATGGTGATGCCGCGCCGTTTCTCTTCTTCCAGCCGGTCGCAGTCGATTCCGGTCAGCGCGCGGATGAGCGATGTCTTGCCGTGGTCGATGTGCCCGGCAGTGCCCATGATGACAGGCATGGCGAAATCCTCCCATGGCCTGGCCCGCAACCGCCGCTGCGCACCAGTTCCTCTCCTGGATTTGCCGGATGAACCAGGTCAGGTCAAGCGGGATTGTCGGATCGGGCCGGCGCAGTGTCCGGGACAGCGTTCGCCTTTCGCGCCGGCGCGTCGGCCGCTGCGCTCATTCCGGCAGGATGACAATCTGGATGTTCTCTTCCCGGGCCAGGCGCTCCATATCGACGGCGCCGCAGAGAGCGGGCGGGATGATGACCGTGCCGTGCAACCCGAGTTCGATCGCCTCCCGGAGACGCTCCGGCGTGACGGTCCGGATGCCACCCGGGCAGAACAGGAGCTGGCTGGACAGCGGCAGCTCGGTGTCGCCCTTGACCAGGATCGAGTAGTCGCAGGCCTGGCGGTTCTTGCTCAGGAGCAAGCGTATCGTCTGCAACAGCTGTTCCTCGTTGATGGGCTTGCCAAAGTTGGCGTCTCCGCTGACCCGGAAGCGGTCCTGCAGCGCGGAGATGACCACAATGGGCACGGCGCTCAGTTCCGGGTCCTCGCGCAGGGCGGCTATGGCCATCTGCCCGTCCATGACCGGCATCATCAGGTCCATGGTGATCAGATCCGGCTTGAGCGCGTGCGCGACGTCCAGGGCCTCGCGGCCGTTGGCTGCCGTGGCGACGCGGTAGTTTTCCTGCTCCAGGACCTGGGCGATGTAGGAGCAGACAGCCGGGTCGTCGTCCACGACCAGGATGCGCCCCCGGGGACTGGCGGGCGCTTCCCCGGCTGTTTGAGCCTCCGCCAGAGGCTGTTCGCGCCGCACGACGATTTCCTGGGGCAGCTGGACGAAAAAGGTGCTGCCTTTGCCCGGCTCGGACTCGGCCCATATCCGCCCGTGATAGTGATCGGTAATCTGGCGGCAGATGGCCAGGCCCAGGCCCGAGCCCTTGGGTTTGTCGCTCAGCGTGTCGCCGTGCGTGACCTGATAGAACTTGTCGAAGACGCGCCCCAGTTCGGCAGCGGGAATACCGACGCCGGTATCCCGCACGGCAAAGACTACTCCACCGTCGGGCGCAGCGCTCGCGCTGAGTGTCACCTCGCCGTGTTCGGTGAATTTGCAGGCATTGTTGAGCAGATTGAGCAGCACCTGCTGCAGCTGGTCGATATCGGCGAACAGGTCCGGCAGATCGGGCGGCGCCTCAAGCCGGAGCCGGACCGAAGGCTTTTCGGCGAACAAGGCCATGATCGCATTGATGGCGCTATCCAGAAGCCGGCGCACCGGAAACGGCGCGTCGTTCCAGGTGGCGCGGCCGTCTTCGATGCGCGTCAGGTCGAGCACGTCG
>CAZGAH010000046.1:0-1751 GCA_964523295.1 uncultured Desulfovibrionaceae bacterium
ACGCCGATGAAGAAGTGTACAACGCGCAAACAGGGGGGGTTATTCCTCTGGCTTGCAAGGTTGTTTGAAAAAACCGATCAGGAAGTCACATTCCTTGGGACTCAGATTGAAACGCATCGCATAGTCATCGACAAGCGTCTCTACAGGCTTGCCCGTCTCCTCAGCCTTCTCGGCAATGTAGCGGACAGCCTGACGCATGTGCTCGCCCTGCGGCATGATCGTTGTCATACGCTCACCTTCGGAAGTGGCTTGCCGCCACCCCGGTTTCGCACTCTGCCAGCGAAATGTCGCCGGCGCGTTCCGTTAAAAAGATGTTCCGCCTCCGGACGCTGCCGAAAGACGATGTCAACGTACGGCATCCGGGCACTGCCCACAAGAGGTATCCGACGCGTCATTGTTCCAGACAAAGAAATGCTTACAATGACAGCATAATAGATCAACGAATGCCCGCCGTGCGCAACGTCCAGTCCATAAGCTCGTGCCCTGGTTCGATTGTCAGCCCGCTTTCCTGCGCAACGCGTTCGTCGAAACAGGCGTACCCGGCCGGGGCCTCTGGCCAGGAAAGAAGGAAGGGCGCCGGGTCCGAAACGTGGGTCCGGCGACTGAGCGGCGTGAAGTGGTCGCAGGCCACCAGAAACACGGCCTCGGGCAGAGCCTGGCGCAGCGGTCCCACCACGTGCTCGTCGAAACGTCGGATGGCCTCGACCTTGCCGGCCAGATCGCCCCCATGCCCGCACTCGTCCGGCGCCTCCACATGCAGGAAAACGAAGTCTCCCTGCTCCAGAAAGGCGAGCGCCGCCGCAACTTTGCCGGCATAATTCGTATCCAGCAGTCCCGTCGCGCCCGGCACCTCGGGCACGGCCATATCCGCGGCCCGGCCCAACCCCTTGAGCAGATCGACAGCCGAGATGACCGCACCGCGAAGTCCGAAACGAGCGGCAAAGGGCTCCAGATGCAACGGTCGCCCCTGTCCCCAGGGCCAGACAGCATTGGCCCGGCTGGGATTGTCGGAGTCGGCCAGGAGCACGGCTGCCTCGCGTACCAGCCGCTGCAAGCGTTCGCTGGCGGCAAACACGGCCATATCCGGCGCCAGCGGCTGGTCCGTTATGTCATGCGGCGGATTGATGGTCAGCACGGCTTCCGAAGACGTCGCCCCGCCCTGCTGCACGAGCAGATGGCGGTACTGCACGCCAGGATGGAAGCGGAATACCGCGTTCCCCAGACGCTCCTGCAGCCTGGCAATCAGACGATGCGCCGTCGCCGTATCGATATGTCCGGCCGAGTAATCGCGCATGATCCCCTGGTCTGAAAACTCGCTCACGGTGACCAGGTTCATACGCCAGACCAGATCGTCGGGATGCAGTTCCAGCCCCTGGGCGGCCGCCTCGATCGGTCCACGGCCGGTATGCCAGCGACGCGGATCGAAGCCCAAAAGCGACATGTTGGCGACGTCCGAACCCGGCGGCAGTCCGGGCGGCACGGTCCGGCACACGCCGGCGAGCGCGCTCGAGGCCAGGGCGTCGAGCTGCGGCGTGGCCGCGGCCTGAAGCGGCGTCCGTCCTCCCAGCTCGGCCAAAGGCCAGTCGCCCATGCCGTCGGCGATGAGAAACAACAGTTTACGACCCATAGGGTATAGCTCCTCGGAGGGAACACTACGCGCCGCTCGCGGCAGCACCCCGGGCAGCATCACGATGAGAAAACCGGCGACAGCGGCCTCGCTCGACGCAGCCTTCCCCGTGATCAGAGAATGC
>CAZGAH010000046.1:1761-4511 GCA_964523295.1 uncultured Desulfovibrionaceae bacterium
GCATGATTGGCGCCAGGGGCAGCCCTGCGCTTTCCAAGTCGCGCATCGCCGCGTGTACGTTGCTCGCCGCGGCCTGATGCGTCAGAAAGACGATCGGCACGCCGTCGCCTTCGTCTTCGCCTTTTTGCACCACCTGGGCCAGGCTGATGTTGTGCTTGGCCATGTAGCCGCCGATGTCGCGCAGCATTCCCGATCGATCGGGAACATTGATGCGCAGATAATGACATGAAACAGCCTCGTCGAAGTCCATGATTTCCGCAAGCGGCAGCCGGGGCGCAACGAAGCCGGTGTTGTTCGGCGCGCGCTCCGCGGCCACGGCTATGACGTCGGCCAGCACCGCGCTGGCCGTGGGCAGGGCACCGGCGCCGTATCCGTAGAGCATGATCGGTCCGGCGTTGCCCTCCATAAGGACGGCGTTGAACGATCCGTGCACCGCAGCCAGCAGGTTGCTCTCCTGGATGAGCGCAGGAAAGACGCCGGCCTCGATCTTGCCTCCGACGTCCTGAGCCTGGGCGATCAGTTTGATCTGATAGCCCAATGAGTGCGCGTAGCGAATATCCATGGGCGTGACCTGGCTGATACCCGTGACCGGCAACGAGGCGTACGGATAATAGACGCCAAATGCCAGTTGGATAAGCAGGGTCAGCTTGTGCGCCGCATCCCCGCCCTCGATGTCCAGCGCGGGATCTGCCTCGGCATAGCCCTTTTGCTGCGCCAGCGTCAGTGCGTGGGCGAAATCCATGTCACGGGCGGACATTTCGGTCAGGATGAAATTGGCCGTGCCGTTCAGAATGCCCATGATCTTGCCGATGCGATTGGCTGCCAGAGTCTCCTTGATCGGCTGCAACAGGGGGATGCCGCCGGCAACGCTGGCCTCGAATCCGAGGTGCCGGCCTTTCGCGGCTGCCAGAGGGAAGATATCGTGCCCGTGCTCGGCAAGGAGCGCCTTGTTGGCCGTGACCACGTGCTTGCCGGCCTGCAATGCGCTCATGATCAGGGTTTTCGCAACCGTGGTCCCCCCGATAAGCTCGATCACGACATCGAGCTCGGGATCCTCGGCAAAGGCCTGCAAATCCGAAACAAATGCAACCTCGGGCGCCAGCTCCCGCACCCGTTCGCGGTTATGCTCAAGCTCGAGGATGGACTTGAGTACGATCTGGCGCCCGGTACGCCGGGCGATCCAGTCGCGATTCTTTCCCAGCAGTTCCACAACGCCGCCGCCGACCGTCCCCATTCCGGCCAGACCAATGGCCAGGACATCTTTACGTATTGTCACAACCCCCTCCCGAGAGTACGTTTTTAATGCCGCGTATAGCCTGATTGGTACGGTGCGCATTCTCGATCAATGCAAAGCGGACGTGATCGTCGCCATAATTGCCAAAGCCCAGGCCAGGCGAAACCGCGACATGCCCTTCCTGCAGCAGAAGTTTAGCGAACTCCACCGAGCCCATGTGCCGGAAGGGTTCCGGAATACGCGCCCAGACGAACATGGTGGCCTTGGGGGGCTCGATCTCCCAGCCGATGCGCTTCAGGCCGTCAATGAGCACGTCCCTGCGCTGCTTGTAGGTGTCCGCAATCTGCCGGACGCAGTCCTGCGGACCATTCAACGCGACGATTGAGGCTATCTGAATGGGTTGGAAAATGCCATAGTCCAGGTAGCTTTTAATACGGGTCAGGGCATGAACCATCTCACGATTGCCGGCGCAAAAGCCCATACGCCAACCGGCCATGGAATAGCTCTTGCTCATGGAGAAAAACTCGACGCCGACGTCCTTGGCGCCCTTGGCCTGGAGGAAGCTCGGCGCCTCGTACCCGTCGAATACGAGGTCGGCGTAGGCCAGATCATGCACGACGTATATGTTATGTTCTTTCGCGAAATCCACGATTTTTTCAAAAAAAGACAATTCGACGACATCGGTTGTCGGGTTGTTCGGATAGCTGATAATCAGCAGTTTGGGCTGGGGCCAGGTCTGCCGGGTCGCGGTCAGCAGATCGTCGATGAAATCGCGGCCGCGGGCGATGGGAATGCGCCGGACATCGGCCCCGGCGATGATGCAGGAAAAGGGATGGATCGGGTAGGCCGGGTCCGTGGCGAAAACGACGTCGCCCGGATCGAGCATGGCCAGCGCCAGATGCGAAAGCCCTTCCTTGGCGCCCATGGTAGCAATGGCCTCGGTGTCGGGATCCAGCGAAACGTCGTAGCGTCGTCGATACCAGTCACAGATGGCCTTGCGCAGATTGGGAACGCCGCGGGAAACGGAATAGCGATGATTGACGGGCTTGTGCGACGCCTCCACCAGCTTGTCCACAATATGTTGCGGCGTCGCCAGATCGGGGTTTCCCATACCCAGATCCACGATATCCACGTTTTGACGCCGCAGTCGCATTTTCAGGTCGTTCACTACGGCAAAAACATAGGGGGGCAATCTGCGCAAGCGGGAAAATTTTTCTTCGGCCATGTTCCGACTCCTTTGCGTTGATCCGCTTTCGTGATCGAAAAAACTTCATTAAATGGCAAGCGCCGCGCTGTAAAGCGTGTTGACAATTCCAAAATGCATTTTACGCGGGACCAGCGGTTCGCGCTGCCGCGCGGATCGCAACGGCCACACGCTTCGCTCGGCGGACTGACTCCCGGGTACGCACCGCCCTGATTCCGGAAACGAAATGAGGCTTGATACGCGGCAATGGATGCCCGACGGCGGGGACTGCGCTCAGAGCACGGTGGGAATTGCCGCCAGGGCCTGGCGCAG
>CAZGAH010000046.1:4521-5263 GCA_964523295.1 uncultured Desulfovibrionaceae bacterium
GCAGGGCCTGTTCGGTCCGGGCTGCAAGCTCGGCCAGAAGCTGGCGTTCTCCGGCGCGGACGGCGCTCAACAGGGTCGAAGCGGCCTCCGCCAGGATCGGGGCTGACAGATTCGACGCCGAACCTTTAAGGGTATGGGCCTGTCGGCCCAGCAGTTCGAGATCGTCCGCCGCCAGAGCGACCCCGAGCCCGGCGCCGTTTGCGTAGCGTTGGCAGAATTCCTTGAGCATGGCCTGATAGAGATCGGTATTGTTGCGTAACCGGCGCATGGCGTCGGCGACGTCGAATACGGGCCGGGCTTCGGGCGTGACAGCATCCGCAGCTGGTTGCCCGTCATGCCCGGCAGTGTCTGGAGCGTGTGTTTCGCCCGAGGTATTCGTTACGCTGGCGTTTGGCAGCAGGTCGGCCTGCCGCCCGCTTTTTTTGATCAGACGAGACAGGGTATAGAGCAGGACTTCGGGCTCGATGGGTTTGGTCAGGTAGTCGTCCATGCCAGCCTGGATGCAACGCTCCCGATCACCTTGCAAGGCGTAAGCCGTCATGGCCACTACAGGCAGAGTCCGGAAACGGACGTCCTCGCGGATGATACGCGTGGCTTCGAACCCGTCCATTCGGGGCATCTGGATGTCCATGATGACAACGTCGTATTCGGCGTCCGGGCGGTGCAGCATCTCCAGCGCCACGTATCCGTCTTCGGCCATGCTGACCTGCACGCCCTCAAGGGTCAGGATGCCCGCCGCTGC
>CAZGAH010000046.1:5273-16152 GCA_964523295.1 uncultured Desulfovibrionaceae bacterium
GGATCATCCTCCACAAGGAGGACCTTCGCATCCTGCAGCTCGGGCCAGGCCAGGCCCGCCGCATCGCCGCCGGATATGTCCGGCGGCGTCATCCAGCCCAACGCCTGCGCCAGTTCCACCAGCTGCGCGGACACGAGCGGCTTGGGGAGAAAACGCGTGACTCCCCAGGGGCGATAGCGCAACCATTCTTCCTCGTGGCCGGCCAGTCCCAGGATCGTCAAGCCATTCGGGGCCAGGGAACTGCATCGTGCCAGGAAACTCTCGACATTGGGGCCGGCCGCAGCGACCAGACTGGAGTCAAGAAAAACGCAATCGAAAGGACGACCCACGGCTGCCATATCCTGCAACCGGCGGATGGCTGCATCCGGAGTCATGGCCGTAGCCGGAATGCACCCGAAAAGATGGTCCAGCAACAGCTGCGACGAGCCCAGTGCCGCCTGATTGTCGTCAGCAACCAGAAAACGGAGCGTCGCGCCGACTTCGGGGAAATGCGGACCGGCGACCGTATGTCCGGTCGGCGTCGTCAAGGGCAGGCACACGGTAAACGTGCTCCCCTGCTCCGGTTGGCTTTCGACCCGAATGGTTCCGCCCATGAGTTCGACCAGACGCCGTGCGATGGTCAGGCCCAGACCGCTGCCTACGCCGGCGCGCGTCCGCGCATTGACAGCCTGACGATAGGGAGAAAAAACGTCCACGGCCGACGGATCGAAGCCAATGCCGGTATCGTGAACGCGAAAGGACACCTCGGCGCTCTCTTCGTCGGACCCGACGTATTCGATACTCAGACTGACCTGTCCCTGACGCGTGAATTTCAGGGCATTGTCCAGCAGATTGCCGAGAACCTGTTTGATCCGGATCGCATCGGCAATGAACAGATCCGGGAGATAGGGGTCTATCGCCAGGATCAGCTCCAGCGATTTCTTCCCGGCTGGCGCTCGATACAGTTCGATAAGATTTTCCATTTCCTCGCGGAGATGAAACTCGGCAGGAAACAAATCCAGCCGGCTGACATCCATCCGGCTCAAATCAAGGACGTCGTTGACTATCCGGAGCAGTCCGCCGGAGCTTGTTTTCACCGCTTGCAGATATTCCCGCTGCTGTCGCGTCAGCTGCATTTTCAGGGTCAGGCCGACCAGGGCGATGATGGCGTTGAGCGGTGTCCGTATCTCGTGGCTCATGCTGGCGAAAAACTGATTTTTCTGGCCAATGGCCTGCTCGGCGGCGTCCTTGGCGAGCAGCAACTCTTCCTGGATGCGCGTCATCTGCAACAGTCTGGCCGCGCGGATGCTGCTCCAGTGCAGCTGGTCCAGCTCGAGGGGATCGAACGGCGCAGCGGAAAACAGCAGGAGCGCGCCCTCTGCTTCGTCCTGCGTATCCCCGAGACGAAAAAAAACGCCATGACTGACGGCATGGGCTTGCGCCCAGGTCAGCAGCCCGGGCGAATCCGCCATGTCCGCCGGCGTCGCTTCCACAACGCCCTGCTCAAGTATCCGCTTGAGCAGGCTTCCGTTACGTGACGCAGACTCAAGGCCGCAACTGTCCAATCCGCCGGTCTGGACCATAAGCGTCAGGCAATCGTCCTCATCGGCGCGTCCATGTCCGTCTTCGGAGTCTCCCGAACCGCCTGTGGCAGAACACACGCGACCCGGTCGCGTACACCAGAGCCCGGCGCCGACAAGCGAAAAAATCGTCGTCAGCCCTTCGATGAGCGTCGCAAGCTTTTCTGGGAGTTTTCCAGGCACCAGAACCTTGGAAAACAGCCGGCTCAAGGCACCATAGCGTTGCAAGGGAATATCCCGGTCGGTAACGTCCCTGCACACCCAAAGCGCCAGCTTTTCGTCCCGGGTGTCCAGCCTTCCGGCCCGGACGTCCAGAATGATTTGTGACGGCGTGGCTATATGAATGACGAATCGAGCGCTGCGCGCCTCCTGCAGGGCGGCATGAGATGCGGCGAGAGCCTCCTGGCCGACCATCGAGGCAAAGGCCTCGGAGGTCAGCCCCGCCAGCGACTCACGGTCCAGGCCCAGCACACGGCAGGCGGCGGAATTGACCGACACGCATCGCCCGGAAGCGTCCACGGCAAGGATCGGATCGGGCATGGCGTCAAACAGCGACCACCCGTCAGCCCCTGATTCGAAAACAGGGCCGACGGCTACAGATTCTTTTCGCACGCGAACCTCATCACTCTCATGCCATATCTATTTGATGCCGATTGACTGGAGCGTATCGGCGAGCTTGTCCATGTCGAGGGGCTTGATGAGATAGGCAACGGCCTCGCCTTTCTTGAAGGCATCCATGACGGTTTTCACTTCGTCGACAACGGAGAGCATCACGATCTTCGTGCTGTTTTTAGGGATGATGTTCCTTCCGGATTCCATGTCCCGTATCCGGGTCACTGCCTCCAGGCCACCCATCACGGGCATCAGAACATCCATGAAAACAACGTCATACGGACGGTTCACATCCAGAGACATGGTCACCGCCTCGAGCGCTTCCTGCCCGTTCACACAAATATCGCAGTCGCCGTAACGAATCAATATTTCTTTGAGAATCATGCGCGTCGAGAATTCGTCATCGACTATCAAAAAACGCATAGAGCAAACCTCCTGGTTGTGCAGTCAAGGGCGGACCGAGTCAACGCCCTTGCCTTCCCCCTGTATCATGCCAACGCTGGACCAGCGCGGCATTGGCCGCCCGTCGCGTTGCGCCCGGGTGGACGTGCGCGCTGCGGAACCGTTGCCATCGCCCGACACGTGCGCCTTGTCCTGTTGCAGCTGTGATGCAGCGTGGCTGTCAGATTTACCATTCGACGCGTCGGGCGAGCTGTGCGCCCCGTCGTCTCCGGGCAGCCCTCCCTCGCCTTCACTTCCGAGCAGGCCGGCCTGGAACAACTCTGGACCCTGGCTGGAGATCGTCTGAACGAACACATCGACGCATTCGGGGCAGAACTGCGTTCCCCGATTTTTCACCACGATTTCCATAGCCCGCTCGTGCGACATGCCCCGACGATACGGCCTGTCACTGATCAAGGCGTTATAGGTGTCGGCAATGGCCAGCATCCGGGCCCAGTGAGGAATGGCCGTGCCCTTGAGTCCGGAGGGATAGCCTTTGCCGTCGTAGCGTTCGTGATGCCCCAGCACGACGGGCGCCAGGGCCTCCAGGCTCGGGATGGGGCGAAGAATTTCTGCTCCGATGGCCGAGTGGGCCTTGATCCGGTTGAACTCCTCGGCCGTCAGCGGCCCGGGTTTGAGCAGGATGTGATCGGGCACGCCGATCTTGCCGATATCGTGCAAAAAACTGGCGATTTCGATCTTGACCAGACTGTCGCCTTCGAGTCCCATAGTGCGCCCCATGGCCACAACGAGGCCGGCCACGCAGCCCGAATGACTGCGGGTGTAGGGATCGCGCGCCTCCAGGGCCCGGGCCAGCCCCATGATGCTGCCGAGCATGGCCGTGCGCTCGCGCTCGAAGTGCTCGTTTTCCATGCGCAGGAAGATCCGGCTGTCCGAAAGCAGTTTTTCGACCGTAACCACCAGCTGATCGATGTTGAACGGCTTGACCAGATACCCGGAGGCCCCGCGCTGGATCATCCGGCGCATGACCGGTTTGTGCGTGACGTCGCTGATCACGACGTAGGGAATCCGACAAAATCGTTGGTCCTGGCGGAGCCGCTCACCCAGCGCGAAGCCGTCCATGACCGGCATGTTCAGGTCCATGAGAATGAGATCCACCTGCTCCCGCTCCAGAATCCTGAGTCCGTCCTGTCCGTTGACCGCGCAGAGCGTTGCGTATCCAGCCTGGCTCAGGGCTGCGCTCACGAGTTGGCGTATGGAGGCGGAGTCATCGACGATGAGGACGGTTGTCTGATCGTGCAGGGATTTCTTGAACAGCACGTCGAGGATGAACGTGCAGATGGCGACAAAGGAGGTGCTTTTTTCAAAATAGGAGGCCGCTCCGGCTTCAAAGCTGCAACGGATGATCGATTCGTCGCGGTCGGGTCCCAACACGAGAAACGGTGTCTTGCGGATGGCCAGGATGGCGCTGAGTCTGGCAGGGAACGAAATCCCGTCGGCAGTCAACGTCTCGACGTCGAGAACGAGAAAATCAAAGACCTCGGCGTGCATCTGCTTCAGGGCCTCTTTCCAGCTGGCGGCCTGCGTAACCTGCACGCCCTCCTCGGCAAGCCATTCCGTCATGATCGACCGGATAATGGCGTTGCTCTCGATCAGCAAGACATGACGCACAGTCCACTGCTGCATGACAAGGGGCCCTTTCGCCGCTGCCGGGTTGCGGTGCCCGGCGACGGGCTCAGTGCAATCGCTCTGCGTACCGACTGGCGAAACGGACGAGTTGCGGCACATCGAGAATAATGGAAATGCTCCCGTCGCCGGACACCGTGGTTCCAGATATCCAATCGAGGCGTCGGAACTGTTCGTTGAGACTCTTGATGACTGCCTGCTGCCGGCCGATGACCACGTCTACGGCCAGACCGACCATGTCGCCTTCGATACCGGCGATGATCACCCGCTCGTAGTCCGGCTGATCGCCAGGGACCTGCAACAGCCGGCGCAGGCTGATGCAGGGAATCATCTTACCCATGCGCTCGATGACGTCGAAGGTTTCCACCTGCTGTTGTTCGACGAAACGTTCCTGGCAAGCCTCGATCGTGGAGAGGGGAACGATATACGATTCGGCGCCGATCTTGACGTTCAGGCCGTCGATAATGGCCAGCGTCAAGGGCAGTCGGATGGAGATGGTCGTGCCCTCGCCTTTGTGGCTTTCGACGTCGATATTGCCGCGCAGGCTGTCGATACCGCGCCGGACCACATCCATGCCCACGCCCCGGCCGCTGATGTTGCTCACGGTCTCGGCGGTGGAAAAGCCCGGTTCGAACAGCAGATTGATGATTTCCTTTTCCGTGAGCGTTACCTCAGGCTGTATCAACCCCCGCTCAATGCCTTTCTTGCGGACCCGCTCTGTATCGATCCCGCGGCCATCGTCCGAGACCGAGATGATGACCTCGCCGCTGGAATGTCGCGCAGCCAGACGTATCGTCCCCTTGGACGGCTTGCCGGCCTCCTTGCGCAGCCAGCCGGGCTCCAGGCCGTGGTCGATGGAGTTGCGCAAAATATGCATGAGCGGATCCTTGAGCTTGTCGATCACGGTCTTGTCAAGCTCCGTATCCTCTCCCTCGGTGACGAACTCGACTTCCTTGTTGAGATTTGTCGCCAGATCGCGAACCAGACGGCGCAGACTGGAAAAAATGGTCCCGAAGGGCAGCATCCGGATTGCCAGCGCGCTGTCACGCATTTCGTCGGTCAGACGCTCCATGTCCTCGGCTATCTGGGAAATGAGCGGATCCTGGCGCGTGCGCGCTGCCTGACTCAGACGAGACTGCAGAATCACCATTTCGCCGACCATGTTCACCAGTTCGTCCAGGCGCTGATAATCGACGCGTATGCTCGACGGCTGCACGGACGTGGGGATGGTTACGGCGTGGGCTTCAGGGGCCGATGGAACGGGTTGCCCGACGGACTGGGCGACGCGGGCGGAGTGCTCGGCCTTTTTTTCCTGAATCATCCGCTTCATGCTGTCAAAGCGCTGCCTGAGCAGACGATCCTGCACCTCGAACGGCGCCCCTGGCTGCTCGGTAAAGACGGTCAGCAAGGCGGCAAGATCGGACTGGCGCATTTGCCCTTCACCCAGTCTGGTCAGATGCACGCCGCCCTCGTCCTCCACAAAGATGAAGACATCGCGCAGCCCCTCTTCCCCGGCTGCCGTGTTCACCAGAATATCCCACCAGCTGTAGACCTTGGATGGATCGATCCGCTCCAATACCGGAATATCCTCGCCATGGAACACGTATTCGGCAATGCCCAAAGCCGCGAGTTCTTCCAGCAACCCCAATGGCTTGGTGCCGGAAAGCTGCGTAGCGGCGGCTGGCCGATAACGCACGTGCCACAATTCCCAGACCTTGGGCGCCGGCTCGGACGATTCCCCCGCCTGCTCCGGTTCTTCCTCCACTTCTGGCGCCCGAACCTTGACCGCCGGCGGCGCAGGGACTGGTTTGGGCGGCGATGCCGGCAGAAAACACTTGAACTCCAGAATGAGCGAATCCGAGGCCTCGCGCAGATCCAGGGGACGATCAGTCTGGAGCAGGGCCTGAATGTGATCCTTAGAGCGCAAAATCAGGGTCAACAGCTCTTTCTTGATCTCGATTTCACCATTGCGCACGCGATCGAGCACGGTTTCGACATCGTGCGTGAACCGGGCCAGTTCGTCGAAGCCGAACATGGCGCCTGAGCCCTTGATCGTGTGCATGGCCCGGAAGGCCTTGCCAATGCTTTCCGTGTTGGAGGGACTGTTTTCCAACTCCAACAGCGCCTCTTCCAGTTCGGCAAGTAGTTCCTGCGCCTCATCCCGAAAGGCCTGCGCCGCTTTCGCGGCGGCGTCGTTCATCGACATGGTTCACCTCGTCGACCTGGTCTTCCGATCGCGCGTCAGGGTCGCCGATCGGATTTACTGCATTGCTGTCACGAACCTGCCGCCGGACTGCGCCTATTCCACCGGCTGCGCCGTGGCCGAGCCGTCCGGAGGCGGGGGCGTATCCGTTGATGCCGCCAGCACCTCCTGCACCGATCCCAGCTCCTCGGCGGAAAAGGCCTTGTTGATGTCCATCAGCAGGATGAACTTGTTGTTGTGCTTGGCGATGCCTTTGATGAACTCGGCCTTGACCTTGGTTCCCATTTTCGGCGGCGGGTCGATCTGCGAGGCGTCCAGCTCCAGCACCTCCTTGACCGAATCCGCCAGCGCGCCGAGCAGATTCTGTTCGTGGTCCTGGATGACTTCCATAATGACGATACGCGTGTTGATCGTCTGCTCAGTGCAGCCCAACCCGAACTTGCGGCGCAGATCGATGACCGGCACGGCATTCCCGCGCAGATTGACGACGCCGCGCATATACTCCGGCGTCTGCGGAATTCTGGTTATCTCGGTCATGTCCAGGATTTCCCTGACCGAATTGATATCCAGGGCAAAAAATTCTTCCGCCAGCGTCAAGGTCAGATACTTGCCCGACAGTGTTCCTTTTTCAACATCGCTCATACGCTCCCTCCGGTGTGCCGGCTGCTGGCTTTCCATGTATCACGCACGCGCTATCATCACGCTTCATTCCGTATACCCTGTTTCCCGCTACAGCTCAACAACAATACGCAACGCATCGGCAGGAAATCTCCCGGTCCAGGCCTCTGCACGTTTGTTTGCCCAAACGCCCCTTCCTGTCGCGTACGACGCGCTATGCGCTCAGAACCGCTCGAACGCGGGATCCTGGTCGTCTTCGCCTGACAGGGCCAGCCTCGCCCCTTCGGAAAGCGGACGCTGCTGCGTGCCGATCTTGCCCTTGCGCCTGCTCTGTTGCCGCTCCGTACGGGGGCGGGCCTGAACCGGCGCGCGCTGGATAATCTCCTGGTGCGCCAGGTGAAAAAAGGAGATGGTCTGCAACAACTGCTCCGACTGCGCCGAGAGCTCCTCGGCCGTCGAGGCCAGTTCTTCGGAGGCGCTGGCATTCTGCTGCACTACCTGGTCAAGCTCCTGCAAGGCCTTGTTCACCTGGCTGGCACCCGCACTCTGCTCGTTGCTGGCAGCGGCAATCTCCTGAACCAGCTCCGCCGTTTTCTGGATGTCCGGCACCAGCTTGGACAACAGCTCGCCAGCGCGCACGGCCACGGCAATGCTCGAACTGGAAAGCGTATTGATCTCGCCAGCCGCGGCCTGGCTGCGCTCGGCGAGCTTGCGCACTTCCGAGGCCACGACAGCAAACCCCTTGCCGTGCTCGCCGGCGCGCGCGGCCTCGATTGCGGCATTCAGAGCCAACAGATCGGTCTGACGCGCAATCTCCTCGATGATGGAAATCCGGCTGGCGATATTTTTCATCGCATCCACGGTCCGGGTCACCGCCTCGCCCGACTCGCGCGCCGACGAGGCCGAATGCACGGCAATGGCCTCGGTCTGCCGCGCGTTGTCGGCGTTCTGCGCGATGCTCGACACCATTTCCTCCATCGACGAAGAGCACTCTTCGACGGCCGCTGCCTGCTGGCTGGCACCCTGCGACAGGGACTCCGCCGTCGCGCTCATCTCCTCGCTGCCCGAAGCCACCTGCTCGCTGCCATCACGGATGCCGGAAACGACATCCGTCAGGGCCTTGACCATCGCAACCAGGGCGACAAGCATGACGTCCTTATCCGAACGCGGCGTAATAACCACGCTCAGATCGCCCTTGGCCAGCTGATCGGCCATGGCAGCCACATTCTTGTCCGCCTCGCCCACGCTCCGCAACGCCTCGGCAAGCTGACCGATTTCATCCTCCTGCCGCACGTCCAGGTTCGCGCTCGTGTCACCCACAGCCAGAGCCCGCGCGTAGGCTACGCCCTTGAGCACGGGGCGGGTGAGACTGCGCGTCAGATACAGCCCCAGAAGTAGCGACAACACCACACAGATGGGAGCGACCACAAGCAGCGTGGTCTTGTCCCGCGTAGCACGCGGCAGGGCGATGGCGGTAAATTCGTCCGATACCGTGACGTTGAGGTCGATAATTTTTATGAGTAAGTCTTCCGCAGCATGAAAACTTCCGCTTTCCTTTCCTAACGTCAACTCCACGGCAGCTTCACGTTGCCCCTTCTGGGCCAGATTCGAAATTTCCGCCACGTCTTTTTTCCAGGCCTCCCAGGCAGGCACAAACTCTCGCCACAGTTTTTCTTCCTCCTTCGTCTGCGGCAGCGGCTCGTAAATTTTCCAGCCCCTCTCGGCATTGGCCCATGCGCTACGCATCCGGCCCAGCTGCCGCTCCACTAGCTTGGGTTCGGCCAGGGTTTCTGGTAGCAGCAGCGAACGTGCGGCCAAGCGTACTGCCGTCTGCGCCTCGCTCATTATCTCCAGGCCATGAATGCTCGGCAACCGAACTTTGGCCACCTCCTCCAGCGCGTCGTCCGTCGACTCCAGCCCGAGAACACCGACAACCCCGATCACGGAGGCAAGCAGCGCCGTCATCACGAATCCACCGATCAACTTTACGCCAATTCGCAGATTCTTCATCCTGTCCTCTCCTGGTGTCTCAATTTTATGGCTCGCGCGTTCGTCATAACACCCCATCCGTGAGGATAAATGGAGCTCGTCCCATTTGCTTTTTATTCTGTATACCATCGGGGTTACAACAGCAACTAGTATGAAAAAAATTCCAAAAAAATGCCCACACTCGGACAGGAATGCGGGCAGAAGACAACATGAATAAGTTTTTTTAAAAATTATATTCTTGCAGTTCAGGCAATGCTACATATGCACAATGCGCTTCTATCTCCAAAGTGTACACTTGTATTACAATGAAACAAAAAAATAAACGCACATACTCTGATTGAAACATCTCGATCCTCCGGATCGAGCGACATCATGACAATTGTCCTGAGCCTGATGCAATAAATTTCATCAGCCGGCCTGGATGGATTCTTTTCCGTAAGAAATACAAGACCTTTCAAGCCGCACGCACGACGTCAGAACCGCTCAAAGGCCTGATCGTCGTCTTCCTTGCCCGGCAGAATCAGCCGCGCGCCTTCTACTGAACGGTGCGCCGGCGCGGGCTTGGTCCTGCGTCTGGCCTGGTTCTTGTCCGCGCGTGGCTGGGGTTGGAGCGTTGCGCCTGCCCGGCGCTCCGTCTGCGCCAGCTGAAAAAAGGCGATCGTCTGTTGCAGTTGCTCGGACTGCGCCGAGAGCTCCTCGGCCGTGGAGGCAAGTTCCTCCGAGACGCTGGCGTTCTGCTGCACGACCTGATCGAGCTGTTGCAGCGCCTTGTTCACCTGGTTCGCGCCCGCGCTCTGTTCGTTGCTCGATGCGGCGATTTCCTGCACCAGCTCCGCTGTCTTCTGGATGTCCGGCACCAGCTTGGACAACAGCTCGCCAGCGCGTACGGCCACGGCGATACTCGAACTCGACAGGGTATTGATCTCGCCGGCCGCGGCTTGGCTGCGTTCGGCCAGCTTGCGCACCTCGGAGGCCACCACCGCGAAGCCCTTGCCGTGATCTCCGGCCCGGGCGGCCTCGATAGCCGCATTCAGCGCCAGCAGATCCGTCTGGCGCGCTATTTCTTCGATGATGGAAATCCGGCTGGCAATATTTTTCATGGCCTCCACGGTCTTAGCCACGGCCACGCCGGATTCGCGCGCCGACTCCGCCGAGTGCATGGCGATGGTTTCGGTCTGCCGGGCGTTATCCGCGTTCTGGGCGATGTTCGAGGCCATCTGCTCCATGGACGACGACGATTCCTCGACCGCAGCCGCCTGCTCGCTCGCCCCTTGGGACAGAGACTCAGCGCTCGCGCTCATCTCCTCGCTGCCCGTAGACACCTGCTCGCTGCCGTCCTGAATGCTGGAGACCACGCGCGTGAGATCCTCGACCATGGCCGCCAGCGAGGCCAGCAGCATGTCCTGTTCCGAGCGCGGGGTAATGGTGACAGTCAAATCGCCCTTGGCGATGCGCCCCACCTGTACGGCAACCTTTTTCTCGGCTTCGACCATGCTCGCCAGGGAAAGCAGCATGGTGTCCTTGTCCGAGCGAGGAACAATCTCGACGCTCAGATCGCCCTTAGCCAGCCTGTCGGCCATGGCCGCAACATTCCTGTCCGCCTGACCCACGCTACGCAGGGCGTCGGCCAGCTGGCCGATCTCGTCTTTCTGCTGCACGTCCAGCTTCTGTTCGGTGTCGCCAAGCGCCAACGCCCGGGCGTAGGGTGTCCCGAAGACAGAGAGGGTCGTGCCCGTGGACATCATGAAATCGATCTGGCTGGCAGCCATGGCTGCCGCCCTCGCGGCTTGCGGCGGTGAGGACAAGTCTG
>CAZGAH010000046.1:16162-34260 GCA_964523295.1 uncultured Desulfovibrionaceae bacterium
GATGCTTCGGGTGAGCAGCACGCCCAGTATCAGGGACAAGAGTACGCAGAAGCCGGAGACCAGGCCGAGTGTCCGTATGTCCTCATCAGCGTGTTCCATGGCCGCCTTGGCCTCTTCGTTGGCAATGGCGACATTCAGATCGATAATCTTTCCGAGAAAGCCCTCAGCTGTCGCGAAGCTTTTACTCGCTTTATCCAACGAAAGAACGACAGCCGCGTCCCGGTCGCTGTCCTTGACCAGGGTCACCACCTGGGTCACATCCTTTTTCCATTCCCCCCAGGCAACGACAAAGGCCTTCCAAAGCTCCGCCTCTTCTTTCGTCTGGGGCAGCGGTTCATAGATTTTCCAGCCCTTATCCGCATCGCTCCAGGCCTCGTCCAGGCGGACAAGCTGCTGTTCCATCAATTTTGGATCCACCATAATCTCGGGGAGCAGAAACGACCGCTCGACCCGCTGTACCGCGGTCTGGGCCTCGTTGATGATCTGCAGCCCCAAGACACTGGGCAATCGCACCTGGGAGACCTCCATCAGAGCCTGGTCAGTATCCTTCAAACCAGATATCCCGACTAAGCCGATAGCCAAGGCTAGCAGCGACGTGACGACGAACCCGCCTGTCATTTTTACGGCGACCCGAATATTTTTCATCCTGTCCTCTCCTGGCGTTTGACAACCCAAGCACCTGCCCCCGACGTCCCCAAGTTCCCTTGCCAGGGACTACCCTGACGGTGGGCACTTTCATTACGCCATTCTTGTCTTCGTTGCAACAACTATCTGACATTTCAGGCAATATGAAGATGCTTATAGTATACCCTTCTCTTCATGAATTGCAAGTCCATAGCGCGAGGACGACGATTCCCGGTTGATTATTTCCGGCAGGCACTATACGAACACATGACGTCCCGAAACCTCGAGCCGAGCATGAGCAAAAAACAAGTCTATCTGAACACCCTTATTCTCGAACTGCTGCACAAGGTACCTGTGTTCAGCGTGTTCTCAGAAAAAGAAATCAGACGTATGCTCTATAGCGGCGAGCTGGTTCAGATTCAGAAGTACAAACCCTGCGACGTCGTCATTCAGGAGGGCACCTACGGCAAGTGGGTCTACATTCTCCTGCGCGGGTCGGTGAAGGTGGTCAAAAAAGGGGCGGAAATCTGCACGCTTAATACCGTGGGCGATGTCATCGGCGAAATCGGCGCGGTCAAGACCATGCCCCGCTCGGCCTCGGTCATCGCCGTCGGCGACGTCGTCTGCCTGGCCATTAATCTGGAAGTCATCGAACAGATGTCCGGCACGGATAAAGAAGAATACCTCAACCGCATCAACACTTTTTTCACCCCGCTGATCGAAAGCCGGCTGCAACGGACGCTTGAAATCGAAGACCTTCTGGCGGAAATACGGGAAAAACGACTGGAACTGCTCAGATTGCAGCAACGCCTGAAGGATTTGGGCGTGTCCGAGGAAAAATCCATACTTCAAGTTATACTTGAAGAAAGCGAATAGCCCTCGCCGCCGTCCGGCTTCGATCAAGACCCGGACGGGACATTCGACACGGAACAAAAAAGCCACGCCCGGCACACCCTTCAGGAGGGAATGCCGGGCGTCGTTTCTACTGCGCCTTCACGCTGCCGGACGGGCTTCGCCGCTAAAAGGTCCCTGCCCCGCCGATCATCCAGTTGGAATTCGGAACCTGGGTCAACCACTGAGTCGTATGCGTGAGATCGTCCTTCATCAGCCAGACGGAATTTTTTCCATTTTCCGTGTTTCTCCAGATGATATCGGGAATGCCGTCTCCGTTGAAATCCGTCGCGCCCACGATACGCCAGGCATCGACGCCTACTCCGGTCAGCGCGGCGGAACCGGCAATCCGGATGCCATCGAGGTACCAGATCAGGTTTTCGCCGCTTATATAATTGCGCAACACCACATCGGTCTTGCCATCGCCGTTGAAATCGGCGGCAGCGGCAAAGGCCCAGTTCGTATCGGTTATGGCCGTAAAATCGACTGCGTTCCTGTTTGCTCCGTCCATATACCAGACCCTGTTGAAGCCTGTGGTTGTGTTTCGCCAGAGGATGTCCGTCTTCCCGTCGGCGTTGAAGTCGCCGGTTGCCTGGACTTTCCAGTTCAAATCGGCAATCTGCGTCGTCGCGACGGCCGTAATTGCACCGTTATTCATCAACCAGATCAGGTTTTCCCCCGAGGTCGAATGGCGCCAGAGGATGTCCGACTGTCCGTCGCCATTGAAATCGCCGGTGCCGGCAATTTTCCACACCGGGTCGAGTGTCGTGTAGGTGGAAATGGACCTGACCGTCGAATAGGCATAATGCCAGGCCTTACACCGGCCGTCGGACGTATTGTACCAGATCAGACTGGTACCGGCGAAGGTCGACTTGCGCCAGTTGGCGGCAATGGCGCGCGTATTGTTCAGTGACAGGCGGTTGTCCGCGGCGTTGACAGCCGTAGCGGCGATCCCGGTAGGGATGGTTTCGTACTTGACGTTCGGGTTCGACCAGTAATTGATCCGGGTGCAGGTCTGGCCGGAGCAATCTTCGGACATGATCGTGCGGAAACGGGGCTCTTGTGTGTACTGGTACCCATAGGCATAGGGAAATACCGGTTCCTGCGTGGTATTCGCGCGATCGTGCTGGCAGCCCTGAATATGGCCCAGTTCGTGCGCCAGGGCATAGGGCTGGGTACACTGGACGGAGAGCACCGCGTAGGCGTAGGGAGCAAAGTCGGTGTTTGTCTTCGTCATCTGATAGCTGAGTCCGCAGTATTCGGTGTTCGCGATCCACAGGCTGACAATATCCGCGGCATAGACGTCGCGCAGTCCGTGGACATTGTCGATGGCGCCGCCGGCAACGTCCGAGAGCGCCTTGGCGAAACCACCGGATTCGTCGTAATTGACCAGCCCCTGATAGACCAGACGAAGTCGCTGCGTCACGCCGCTATTGGCGTACCCCAGATTGGTTTCCGCCACGGCAGTGGCCACGCGGCTCATCATGGCGGAGAGTCCGCCCGCGTAGTTCACCGCAGCCTGCGTGTACACGACCATCAGATCGATGCGCTCTCCGTTGTCCGGCTGGACCTGCAAATCAGGGCGCGGCATCGAGACCTGGTCCGGGGGAGGCACGACGGATGCCGAGCGGACGTCGTCAGTATCGACCTGACGCAAGGCATACACGCCATTGCCAGCGTAACGAATGACGAAATTATCCCCGGACGCGGTGCGTATCGCTCCGTCGGCTACGCCATCGGTCATCGAGATGAAGACCGTACTGTCGCCCGCGTCGGCGATGCGCCCGATCCAGACCCGTGTTCCGCCTGTCTTGAAAAACTCCGTACGGACGTGAAATACGCGCAGATCGAGCCCGGGAAAGAGATTGAAAAGCACCGGCCGGACAGGCGCATCCGCCTGATGCCTGGCCGGGCCGTCGCGCAGCAGGCTGAAATCGATGCGCACAAAGCGCTCGCGGAGTATCTGCCCGGAAGGCGCCTGCGGCGTGAATTCCCGCTCCTCCTCCCCGACCGTATGAAACAGGGGAAGATCGGCGGCACACGCCAGCCCCGCAGAGAGCAGTATGGCCAGGGTCAGGGTCAGGCAGCGCCTCATGGCGGTCATTGTGGTCATGGCAGGTCCTCCTGTTGTCTGGTCTGCCCGGGATGGCAAAGTCCAGGGTACGCGTACACTATAGCTACGCACTCGCCGACCTTGTGGCAAGGCTGGCGAGTCAACTTTTTGTCGCCTGAAAAGCCGAAAAACCATCGGATCATCCTCTTGTCACTTTTTCGATTGTAGCGCATAATTCGAAGTTTGAGGCCGGGATGCACATCTCGTGGCCTGAACCGACTTCACTGAGCAATTCCGGAGGATCCATGGACCGAGGCTTCAGTCTTCTACGCGTTGCAATCCTTGTGCTGACTCTTGCAATATGTTTGCCAAGCCAGGCCAGAGCCGACGCCTACGCCGACGCCAACGATGCCGTGCAGGCGCAGCGAGAAAATAACGACGACCTGGCCATGAAGCTCTACACCCGGGCCATTGATTCCGGAGAGCTGGATCTCTCCAGCTCGGTGATATTCTTCTGCTATACGAATCGAGGCAGCCTGTATGCCAGCCGGGGCGATTATGACAAGGCCATACAGGACTACAACAGCGCTTTAAACCTGAACCCGGAATTTGAAGTCGCACTGTTCAACCGTGGCGTGGCCTACATGGAGAAGCGAAATTACGACAAGGCTATGGCCGATTTCAACGCGGCTATCGCCCAGAAGCCGGACTACGCCAAGGCATTTCTGAACCGGGGGCACATCTGGCGGGTCAAGCTGAAGTTCAAGAAGGCCCTGGACGACTTCAACAAGGCCGTCGAGCTGGATGCGTCGCTGCTTCCCGCCTTGCTTGGCCGCGGCGTCGCCTATCTCAATCTGGGCGATCTGGACAAGGCCATTGCCGATTTCACGACGGTGATCAAAAAAGATCCGAAAATGAAAGAGGCCTACATGCAGCGCGCCGAGGCCTGGACCAAAAAAGGCGACGCGGCCAAGGCGGAGAGCGACTTCAACACCGCCAGATCCCTTCAATGAAAGTATGCACGCATCGGAGAAGAGTTATGCGAAAAACAGTCCTTGTCGGCATCCTGTTCGTTCTGTCCTGCGCGATAGCGGCCCCCGGCTGTCATTGGGCCGGTCGCACCACTGGCAAAGCCGTCAAGAAAATAGAGAAGGGAACCTCCGATTTTGAGCAAGGGTATGACGAAGGTCTGAAAAAATAATCGGCAACGCCAGGCGTAATCAATCCTCTGCACGCGGCTTGCCCTCCCATTGCGGCCCAGGGTCCCGGCGAATCAGTTTTTTTGCACGACCTGCGTCACGACGTGAAAATCAATGAAGCCGGTCGCCGTTTGCTCGGGTTCTTCCTGCACGCGGAACATGGCTGCGTCGACGATGCGATGCAGATACGGGCCGGGATTGTCGCTGCCTGTCCCCTCGATGCCGGCATTGAAGAAATACACTCCGGGATTGAGCAGACACTTGAAACGGAAGGTCACGTCGAAGAGCGTGCCCCTGGGAACGAACGGTATCTTTTTGCGCGTCGATGACGACGTCGCGCCGCCCAGGGGGAACCCGCTGTTGGTTTTGACGAGCATTCCGAAACAAATGGACTCGCAATCCGTCGTGAACTCGACATTGTATTGATAGAGATAGGTTTCCCTGCGCACCAGCATGTTGACGATGTCGCCTTCCTCGGTGGTAATGCGCACGTCGCTGATGATCGCGCCGTTGGGGTCGTAATTGACCGTGCTCTTTGGCAAAAAATGCGGATCGAAGCAGGCCTCGGAGGCCGCGGTCAGTGCCTTGTGCTGCTCCGACTGCGCCGCCGCGGGCTCGGGTTTTCCTGCCTTCAGCTCCGCGACCAGGCGTTGCACGTCGCCGGCAGGGGCGTGGGCGAGCCGCTGGTAGCGTGACACGACGTATTTCGGCTTTCCCTGCAGGATCAGCTCGCCGAAGTGCATCAACAGCGCATGATTGCACAGGGCGACGACCGACGAGGCCTGGTGCGAGACATAGAGCAGCGTGGCGCCACGCTTGCGCAGCTGCTCCAGGCGCGCGAAACATTTGCGCTGAAAGGCCTCGTCGCCGACGGCCAGGGCCTCGTCGACGATGAGGATGTTTGCCTCCACAGTCGTCTGCACCGAGAAGGCCAGGCGAACCAGCATTCCGCTGGAATAGGTCTTGACCGGCTGGTGGACGAAATCCCCGATGTCGGCGAAGGCCAGAATGGCGTCAAGCTTGTCGTCCATTTCTTCGCGGGTATAGCCCATCAGCGTGCCGCTGAAATAGACGTTCTCCAGCCCGCTCAGCTCCGGATTAAACCCCGCGCCCAGCTCCAGAATGGCCGAGACCTTGCCATTGACCTCCACCGTGCCTTCCGTGGGCGTGAGCACGCCGGTGATGATTTTCAACAACGTCGATTTGCCGGAACCGTTGCGCCCCACGATGCCAACGGTTTCGCCACGATAGACTTCGAAGCTGACGTCCCGGAGCGCGTGAAAGGGCTGAAAGTAGCGCTTACGCAACGGGTGTACCGACTCCTTGAGCCGGTCCATGGGGTCCTTGTACAGTTTGTAGACCTTAGACAAGTTCGCGACGCGAATAGCTGTGCCAGCCTGCGCCAGCCGATCCCGGTTCGAGTCTGCCCCGTGCCGTACGTCATCCTTCATTATCGCTCCTTCCACGCTGACCTGCCCGCTACTGACGCCAAAGAGGACGTTCGAATCCGGTCATCCGCCACAATGCCGCAAAGGAAGCAGGATCGCCCTGTGCGCCAAGGCTGACGCGCCGATACACCCTGCCGTGTCCTTTCATCACGACGGGCAAGGACAAAAAACAGGAAGATTGTTCCAGGACGGTGGCCTGAGTTCAAACCACTGAACGGGCGCCTCACGGTGAACATAGGCAGCCCAGGTTTGTCTTGGATGGCGCCATTCCACGGGAATATAGCGCAAACCGGCGTCCTGGGCCAGCTGACGCATGGTCGGCTCCGTGTAGCCGACGCATCCCGGGTATATCCACCCCTGCTCCAGCGAATCCGAGTCCGCCGCCAGGTGCGTAGCCAGCAGGACGCCCGCGGGCGCAAGAACGCGTGCGACGCCGTGAAGCCAGTCGCCGATCATCTCGCGGCTGCAATGACTGAAAATGGATTGCGCCAGAGCGTAATCAAAGACGTCAATCCCGTCGAGCAGCGAGGGCGAACTGCCGAAGAGAAAGCGCGGCCGTTTGATGTCGATCAACGCCTTGCCCGTCTCGTTCCGGATGCCCTCTTCCACCAGCCAGGCATTCGGTTCCAGTCCGACGTAATGGCCGACGTTGAGATAGGGAATAAAGAGCCGGCCAAGGCGCAACGAACCACAGCCGATGTCCAGAAGCCGGTGCTGTTGCCGTAAACCCATGCAGGTCAACAGATTGAAGCACATGGCCGCAATGAGATCATAATCCCGTGGAGGTCCGACAAAGGCGCGGTAATGCGCTTCTCCCGCCTTCTTCCCTTCCCCAAGGTAGGCGACATCCCCGCCTTCGGCGTTCTTCCGGAAGAGATGTCTCAGAATGCTCAACATGATCGCTCCCTTTTTCCGTACGCGATATCCTCTGCTGTGGCCCTCGACGGCGTGGCTCAGGGTCAATGCCATAAAAAGACGCCGTCCTCAACCTGCCCCACCCGTCGCCATACAGGATGGCGGCATCGACGCCGGCTGCGTATGCGTCTGAATCAGGGGCGTTTCACTGCGCCTGGACCGGGCTTGCGAGAAAAAAATGGAAGACTTTTTCGTCCGACAGGCATAAGACGCCGCTGAGTCCGGGCCGGGCGGTCATGAGTACGCAGTCCGGACAGTACGGGTCAAAGGAGCGCGCGCGTATGGCATCATTGGTTACGGCCACGCTGCTCGGCGTAGTCGAGGGCTTGACGGAATTTCTTCCGGTCTCGTCCACCGGACATCTGATTCTTGCCGGGCACCTGCTCGGTTTCAGCGGAGAAAAGGCCGCGACTTTCGAGGTCGCCATCCAGCTTGGCGCTATTCTGGCCGTAGTGGTCATCTACGCCCATCGCTTCCGTGGGCTGTTCCTGCCGGATCCGCGGGAGCGATTTTCCGGCCTGCGCGGACTCACGCTCCTGGCCCTGACCTCGGTGCCGGCCGCCCTGCTGGGGCTGTTTGCGCACTCGACCATCAAAAGTCTTTTATTCGCGCCCAAACCCGTGGCCGTGGCCCTGGCCGTCGGGGCCGTGCTGATGATCATCGTCGAGGCGCGTACGCGACGTGTGCGGTATTCCACGCTCGACGAACTCACCCCGGCGCTGGCCCTGGGCGTCGGCCTGTTTCAATGCCTTTCGCTCTGGCCGGGCTTTTCCCGCGCCGCGGCGACCATCATGGGCGGCATGATTCTTGGCGCAAACCGCAAGCTGGCGGCGGAATATTCCTTTATTGCCGCCGTGCCGATCATGATTGCCGCCACGGGCTATGACCTGCTGAAAAGCTGGCATCTTCTTCAGCTGTCCGATCTGAGTTTCTTTGCGACCGGATTCGTTGTCTCCTTCGTTGCCGCCTGGCTCGCGGTAAAGGGCTTCATCCGGCTGCTGGCGAGTATGACGCTCCGCCCCTTTGCGTATTATCGGCTCCTGCTCGCGCCGCTGGTGTGGCTCTTCTGGCCTTCGTAAGCCCCCTGCCCCGCGCGTTCGTCAGAGGCCGGTGCGCCGGGCTTACCCTTTGACGCAGATCAACGGCCTCAGCAGGGCTACCTTGCGGGCCAGGCCCGCCGCCTCGGCGGTCTCGACCACGGCGTCCACATCTTTGTACGCGCCCGGCGCCTCTTCGGCCACGCCCTTCAATGAGGTCGCCCGGATGACGATGCCGCGCGCCTCCAGTTCCACAAGGACATCGCGCGCGTGATAGCGCTTTTTGGCCTGCGTTCTGCTCAGATTGCGCCCGGCGCCATGGTTTGCCGAACTGAAAGCATGGCTGGCGCCGCATCCGGCCAGAATAAAGGAGGCCGTGCCCATGCTCCCGCCGACGAAGACCGGCTGCCCGACCGGACGAAAGACCGCGGGCAGGTCCGGGTGCCCGGGGCCCCAGGCCCGGGTCGCGCCTTTTCGATGCACGAATACCCGCCGACGTCGGCCACCTGCCTCGTGCCACTCCTCCTTGCAGGTATTGTGCGACACGTCATACAGCAGGTGCAGGCTGCTCCGGGGAAACAGCTCGTGGAACACCTCGCGGGTCAGATGCGTCAGCACCTGGCGGTTCGCCAGCGCGCAATTGATGCCGGCGCGCATGGCGCCCAGATACTCCTGGCCCAGCTCCGAGTGTACGGGCGCGCAGGCCAGTTCCTTGTCGGGCAGTGCCAAACCGTGCGCGGACGCGGCCCTGAACATCCGATCCAGATAGTCCGTTCCGATCTGATGGCCCAGCCCACGCGAACCGCAGTGGATGGAAACGACGACATCGTGGACGCGCAATCCATAGCAGTCGGCGGCGTTGGCATCAAAAATTTGAGTGATTTCTTGCACTTCAAGATAATGATTGCCGGATCCGAGCGTGCCGACCTCACGCTCCTGTCGCTTTTTCGCCAGAGCTGACACCATCTCCGGATCAGCCCCGCTCAGGGCGCCGCCATCTTCGATGCGCGCCAGATCCTCCGCCAGCCCGTACCCCGAGCTGACGGCCCAACGCGCGCCCCCGTACAACATGGCCTCAATCTCGCGACTGTTCAGCTCCACGCCGCCGGTTGCGCCAACGCCGGCCGGGATGCGCGAAAAAAGCCTGTCCGCCAGAAATTTCTGCTGCGCCAACACCTCGTCTACGTGTACCCCGGTCAGCAGAGTCCGCACCCCGCAGGCGATGTCGTACCCGACGCCGCCGGCCGAGACCACGCCGCCCTTGTCCGGGTCAAAGGCGGCAACGCCGCCGATGGGAAACCCATAGCCCGAGTGGGCGTCCGGCATGACATACACGGCCTCGACCACGCCGGGCAGCTCGGCGACGTTGGCAGCCTGCGTCAAGGCCTTGGCCTCCAGTCCGGATATCAGCTGCGCGTCGGCGTAGATAATGACAGGCACGCGCATCCGCCCGGTCTGAAGAACCCGCCACTCGATGTCCGATTTCCGCACAACATGCATCGCCGCTCCCCTGCCCCCAGTCACATGGCTTCTCCTGAACCCCGCGCACTCACAGAGCCTGATACAATCTGACCCACTCTACCCGACGACACACGAATGTCCACCCTTTTCCACGAGATCTGATTCAGTAAAGCAATCTGTCTTGACTTTCCTCGCAGCCCGATTGGCATGGCTCTATTACCTTTTAGCGTTGAACAGTTTTGAGGGTCCTCATGATCGAACGTGAGGGCCATTAACTGCCCCCCTCCGAGTGCTGGGCATCGCTCTTGAGGGGCGCTTCAACATTTTGAGTGAATAGAACCATTGGCATGCAAGGCAATATGTAGAATGCCATAATAAGTTTATACAAATAGATACATGATGTAAACTCATATGCGCCAAATAGATTGCAAGCATCTCAAGCCCGCAGCCTGAATTTGACAACAGCGCCCAAAATCCTCAGGCAACCACACTGCCAATGATAACATTTTTTCTTGACATTCCGTAAAAACAAGACCAGTAAAGAGCTGTTTGCGTCCCCATCGTCTAGTGGCCTAGGACACCGGCCTCTCACGTCGGTAACAGGGGTTCAAACCCCCTTGGGGACGCCAAAGAAAATCAAGGGCTTAGGGTAAAATCTGAGCCCTTTTTGTTTTTGACGCACTGCGTCCCCCACCGTATCCCCCACCTCCATTGGCGAATGTGCAGAGGGGCTCAAGTTGTGAATTGCGTTGGGAGGCAAACATGCAGGCTATGCCCTTGTATGAGGGCCAAGACTGTTCAACGGCTAGATGCTTCTTGGCATGGCAAGAGCTGGTTGCCATGCCTTCGCTATGTAATTTGCCTTAAGTAGAGGTACTCTAGAAGGGGATTCATTGTTACGCAGGAAGTCGGCTTCCGAATTACGCTGATAAGGTCGGACAGGTTTGACGCTTCAACCAATATAATTGCAAGTTGACCAAAACTAAGAGAAGCCACCCCCAAGGCCTTGACCCAAGGCTCTTCGCCTCTGCCTCGTGCCCACTCCATTTCCTGACGATGCTTATCTAGCATTTCTCCTATTTTTGCAAATCTTTTTTTTGAATCTTTTCGAACTGTTAGCTGCAAAGCAGCCTCAACCAAATTTAACAAAAGAAATTTGTCCTGCATGGAGCCGTGGTCAAGGAGCGTCATGCAAAGCCTAGTGATTCTTCTGCCATTTAACAAAAGTTCTTTACCGTTATTAAATTTTATCGAGCCGTTTTCGACCAAGAGTCTTTCATGTCTAAGTGCCTGTACATGAGAAGCAAACACTCCCTCAGCATAATCTACAAAGGCCGCCTCATACTCTCCAGACATAGTGCCGCGAGTAACCGCCTTCCCCTTGCATTCAATGAAAAGAATGTTCTTTTGATCTTCAAGAATAATATCGCACTCACCTCCGTCGTATTCAGCACTCTCAAACGAGGGCACTAGGCCCCGGAAACGTAATAATGTCGAAATGGCTTTTTCCGTCCCATCTCCTGTCACTTGTGCCATAGTATCAGCATCCAATGTCTTGCGCATCGCGTTTGCAATGACTTCATAAAATGCAGGGCCAATGATAGACGCTGCAGGCACGATATATTTGTTGTTAATTCCGATTAGCAATGGTTTAAACATAAAATCAGCTTGTTTTGCGTTGAGTGGTGATGTGTAGTCGATGTTAACATCATTTTTATGTGCAAAATCTACCAGCATCTTGTTTAGTTTTTGCGCAGACAAACCCGTTGATTGTAAGTCGCGTTTTGTTGCCAAGGCTGGGTCTGTCTTGGCAGTTATAATCAAAGCTTCACATAGCTTGGCAGCATCCTCTACCCCCCAGCCTTGTTTTTCTATAAGAACTGTGTCGTTGTTTGTTCCAAAAAAACTTCTCAAAAGTAATGGAGTGATAAAGATAGACCACTGTCGAAAACTAAATAGATGATCATAAAGACCAATCTCCGCCAATAGATTGAGTAGACGTTTCGAGTGCAAATTGATCGCCCAAAACTGATTATATGGCTCCACGTCTATGACAGCAGCAAGGTCGCATGCAATCTCATTTGCTTCTCGCCAATCGCTCTCTGGCTGCCGAGAGAAAACTTCACAATCTGGCAATCTCACAGCCAAATTTAAAAAAAAGCCATAAGGAAAAGTTGTCGCACAAGGAGCTGATGGGTCCATTTCAAGTTTGTAGCGACGACCAAGCAGATATTGATCAAATTCATAAACTTCAAGTTTTCTAAGTTTGGAAAAAAATATTCGCAAAACATTTACCACTCCCATTCCGGCTAAGCGATCAAGTATTGCGGCTGTGGCGTCCTGTATTCCGCTTGAATCTTTAGATATTTTTCCATTTGAAATTTCTAGCTTAAATCCTCGGCCCATTAGCCGTGATGCTGCGAAAGCTACAGCCGTTTGTCTGAGATCCAAAGGTCGATACACATCAAGGATGACGAGAGCTCTTCCGATAGTAGCCACTTCATCCCATGCGTCATCATTTGGCTTCTTCAACCCTGACCCAGCTTCAAGGCATGGAAGAATGGCATATATTATTTCATCGTAATTATGATTTGTTTGGTTGACGGCGCGATCCAAAGTGAAGCCACCTGCTAGAACTCTCAAATCATGTGTGTCAAAATCACTACTGTTTTTATTGATGAGTAGGTCTTTTATTTTTATGTAAAGATGGTCTTTTGCTTGATGGTCTTCGCGTATCCTGAAATAGTTTATAACATCATCAACTGAATTTAAATGTACGGCTGTAATAGAATTCTCAAGTTTTTCCCGTAAACTTTCTAGATAAGTCTGAAGTTTATCCAGGGCAGCGTCATTTGCCATAGCATCTCCTGTCGCCCATAGTGTTCATTTGTTTATTATCACCCTTGTGAGCTTATCGGTCGTGGCTGAAGCTGGGGAAAGTCTAAACGTTGGTGTCACTTTTGACAGTGGAGTAACATTTAGCCATGCTCATGTAATTGTTACTCAAAATATACAATAGTAATTATGAAAGAGGAAAAAAACCGTAACGTCCAACATTCGGATTTTTTGTAAAGACAGTCACTGAAGCGCCTTGTTCAATGAAGGACGGCGGATGTTCATTCTCAATAATGATGATCTGGTTATCCTTCGACATGCCCAGGAGGTATCGATAAAAATTGTCTTTTAAATTTGTTCCTCGAAGGTCATCGTCTTTACCTTCTGGCTTCCAGTACGCGAGCAAGGGGGAATCTAGAACCACAAATCCAGGATGCGGCAGCCTTCGTTCTAGACAGAACTGCATAAGCCCAATTGTAAACGCAGCATGAGTTATTGCGCGTAATCCTTTACCCGTGCTGCCTCGTTCTTTTCCTGAGATTTGGATGTCTTTCTTTGCCTCATCAAAAAACACACGTGATGCGTTAGGATACTCCCAATCCTCAAGTATTTGCTGAATCTCTTGCGCAAATTCGTCTAATACTGACTTCGATATTTGCGTTTTAGTTTCATGTTTCTGACGATCACCCCCCTCTGCATCTCCTTCAATGTTGGCCCGGCGCTGAATAAACTTTTGCAAATTGGCAATCTTATCTAAGGAAGATCGAACCGAAGACAGTTCGCTCATTAGCTCATCATATGAAGCTCGCTCTTTCGAAACTGCGGGGGCTGTTATCTCGTTGAGCCGTAATTCTAGTGTGTTATAGGATTCCTTAAGTGACGGATAGTTGCCGTTAAGTTCAGCATGCTCGTCGCGCAAAGAGGAGAGTGTCCCTGCTAATTCGATGCGAAGTCTTGCTATTTTATTAATCTCGACACTTGCTGCATGAACAATGGCTTCTGTGTTCCCCTCACAATCAGCATCAAGGTGCTGGTCACCAGGAAGCGCCCCACAGAGGGGACAAGGCTTAGACTCCATGTGGACTAAAAGTGTGCCAGATTCATGAATTGCCTTAAGGCGTTCAAGATCGGTCTCATAATGCTTGTCAAGTAGAGAGAAGCGCCCTAACAACTCATCAATTTCAAGTAGTCGTGCCTTTGTCTTGCGAAGTTGTTGGGCTGCATCGGTACGGCTTGACATCAAAGAATTAAATTGTTGTTGTACATCCTTAAGGGAGCGAGTTCTTTCATCCAAGGATGCTGTTAGACGTTGTTCCTGTTCTTTGAGCTCACCTTCATCCTCTCCAGCCTCGTCAAGTTCTAGCTGAAGCTCTTCGATCATTTGATCGAGAAGTTCAATTTTACCTACATCACGTTCTTTTTTGGCTGGAGAACTGGGTACAGAGACCAAGGCGCTATCATCGCTGCCCGTAAGCAGCAGCTTAAAAGCAGCATACTCAGAGGTCGCTTTTACCCATTGGCCTGATAAGGCAGGTGAACCACGACCTTGGATTTTGTCCTCAGTAACTACGCATAGCCTCGCAATGTCACGAAAGCTCAACGAGCGCGTCTTGCCTGCTGCATTTAGGCGTAGGACTTTCCCAGAAAAACCAATATGGTTGAGAAGGGCATAAGAAAGAGTATCGGTCCGGGTTGCAGCGTGTTTCGAGCGTAAAATATGAGGTTCTGTTTTGGCAGTACCATCAAAAACTATTTCTTCAAATGCAAGGAAGTTGCCTCCTTCGACACTCCTATCTAATGTCATAAAAGGATGATCACTTTGCCCAAGAACTAAACGAATTCTATCATAACCAGCGCGTTCTGGGACGTCACGCACAGGTTCTTCCTGGCCAAGCATAAAATCTATGCTTTCAACAATGATAGACTTGCCAGTGTCTGATGCGCCACACACTACATTCAGTCCTGGCTCAAGCTTAAGGGATGCTGGTTTGCGGTTCGGCCCGAAATACGCAAGATAGCTTACGAGGAGACTATTCATAAAGGCTCCCCCTCTGTGCCGATGTCAACAGATTGGAATTCAATAGTCCAAGCAGAAAAGAACTGATTTACTAATTTATTCAGTTGACCTGAATCAAGCTGATCAAAGGACTGTGCCACCCACTTCGCTCGTTCACGCAAATTATGCAGGTAAGGCGCGGTAATGTTGTTAAGAAAAGCCCCAGCGGCCTCTTGGGCCTGAAATAGCACGCCTTCTTCACTCAAGACCCGCTGCGCAAGTGAGCGGCTCATCAAAAGTCTTAGGCCCGACTCGATCAGTCCTCGTCGAATCAATAGCTCCGCTGACCTCATCGGCAATGGAGGGTGAAGACTTGGTGGTCCATGAGCATCCGCTGAATGCACAATAAGGTAATCATACTGAACAAGCCTGTTTAGGTCGTGCGCGCGAGGATACGATTCTACCAGTATCGTTAAAGTGCGCACTCCCATTTCTAAAGCACTGTTAAATGGTGAAGGACGTGATCTTTTAATCATTTTTCAACCCAATCAAGGCGGTCATCGTTTGCAAGTTGATGACAAATGCCCTGGCGATCTGCAACTTGTGATGCAGCAAAGAGAGCATTGCCGCCTGCTGCTACCTGACCGGCAGCGATTACCGTCGCCTTAAGGCGGGCAAGGGCATCTTCATGGTTGCCCTCGCATGTATCAATAACACCATGGTAAATATCGTCTTGCAGCGATTCAAATGTTTTTGGGGGAGTTCGATCTCTTGCAAAATTACGTAAAGATTCAGCGCTGTAAAATAAAATACGCTGTCTGTCATAGTGGCTTTTAAGCTTCTCGTCCAATTCATCAACGACAATGATTCTGGAACCTTTATGATCACTGTATGCATCGATAAGTTTCCTGAGATAAATACTTTCTTCAGCCAATGGCTCTTGTGGAGGTTGGTCAACAAGGGGTCTGGGGGGGAGGCCTCCACCAAAACGCGGTGCGTAAAAAGGTGTTTTAGAATGAGTGGCGATCAAATCTACTGCTGAAACATCCTCAAAGATCGAAAAGTCAAACGCATTAAAATAGGCCTGTAAGTCATCTGTAAGTGGGGCGACAAGTCCTTTTTGTATGTTAGGAACACAGTTTGCTTCCCAATGCGTTTCAACTTCTTGCTTAAAGCGACTTGGATCTTTGAGCCAACGCCCAACCGTTATTCCAACACCATGGGGACAAACAAAAGTATGCCTACGTGGGACACGTTCGCTCTGGTTGAAAGGGGGAGTGCGCATAAAGGAATGGTAAATTATTTTTCCGACCTCTGGATAGATGTCGCTGGGTTGAAGTGCGTGTTTATATTGCTTGCATTGAAAACTGTCCCAAGGTGCGTCAAAACCAGTGTCGGATGAGAAAGCGACAAGGTCGAGGCCCAAATCGCCAGAGCCGCTAAATTTGTTCACGTCATGATAAATACCGCTATTTTTGAAATACCATAGCCACTCATGCGTAAACTGCTCCCAGTCTTCTGCTGAGAGAACCGGTAGCAAGCTGACAGGGGGGATGGGGATTCCCTGCAAAACCTGAGCAGCTGTTGGAGTGGCCTTCTCGGCCTTTGGAGTGATGTCCTTGAGCATGTTATTTTGATGGCTATGTTTTGAATTCATTTCGTTCAAGTGATATGCGAAATTGCCTTGCCACACAATATCTGTGACGCTCACGGGATGCCGGTCCGCAGACTTGAGAGCGTCGATGTTCAGACCGAGAAAACGTACGGCGAAGAGTGCGCCTGTTCCCGATCTACGATCGCGCTTGCGATCTCGCTGAATTTGACGCCATATCTTTCCAGGGTCTTAGCAACTGGTCCTGGCGAGTCGCACTACGTCAAACTTTCAGGCTAGTGGCTGTTTATCCTGCCGGAACAGTCGCCTACAAACTTGATCATGAATACAAACGCCGCAATGGCACAACAACATTTCTCGATCTGACGGTGTCAAGCGACACCAGGAAGTAACCCTCTCGCGACACGAACAATTGACCCACCCCCCCCTTTGGGTTTGGGGCCTGAACGTCTCCGGGCCGATAACTTCGGCGCTGGCGACGTCGTGGCCGTAGGCTCTCGTATCGGCTGGGTTGGCGCTGCGGTTGCGAGTGGCAGCCCACACGCATGCCGCGCTGCAAGCGCCGTGACAACCCAGCCTTCCGCTAACGCCGTTTCTTTCCTTTCTGGATACGATGATTCTTTGTCCTGCAACCACGCGCTGTTATCCCTGCTCTTGGCGCTGACTTGTCGGCTGCGGTTTCATGGCCTCGGGTGGCTGCTGCAAAAGCACACCCGCACGTCGTTTTTCCTTGAGCCGATAGCTTTCGCCCCGGATAGTCAGGACATGGCTGTGATGAAGCAGGCGATCAAGAACAGCCGACGCGGTTACCCTGTCGCCAAATACAACATCCCATTCACTGACCGTACGATTGCTCGTAATACAGAGACTTCCGCGCTCGTAACGCCGTGATACGAGTTGAAAGAACAAATGTACGGCATCTACCGCAAAAGGCAGATAGCCCAACTCGTCGATGATAAGCAGTTTTGGTTTGGCATAGTGCGTAAGCTTTTCCTCCAGCTTGCCTTCGACATGCGCCTTGGCCAGGTGCGAAACCAAAGACGGCGCGGTAACGAACAACGTGCTGTAGCCGCTCTGAATCGCCTCTCTTCCCAGCGCTATGGCCAGGTGGGTCTTGCCCACGCCCGGCGGGCCGAGCAGAAGCAGATTTTGGCCATGAGCAATCCAGCGACCGGTTTCCAGCTCTCTGATTTGACGTTCATCGACGCCAGGCTGCGCGTTGAAATCGAATCCAGCCAGGGTCGCGACTTTGGGAAAACGCGCGATGGACATGCCCATCTGGATACGCCGCTCGTCTTTGCGGGCAATCTCACGCTGGCACAAAAACGCCAGGGTTTCACGCAACGTCAGTTCCTGACGGGCCGCTTCGTCGAGCATGTTGTCGAGCTGATCCCGGATGGCCGTAAGCTGAAGACGAGTCAGCATGGCGAGGAGTCGTTCGTGGTCTATCATCAGAAACCTCCTCCAATGGCAGCCTCGTACGTCGATAGCGACCGGGTCAGCTCCTCGGTCTCCGGCCGGGCCGGCGGTGTATCTGGCGCGTCGCCCGGATGCGACGGGTCGGCGCGTACGACCAGCCCCTTGAAGTGGGCGGAGTCGATGGACCGTTTCCGGCTGCCTGAAAGACGGGCGTGGCTGGCGATCTCCTGGCCGGCGTGCCGTATCGTAACGGTCGTGGCGTCCACCAGGACCGTCATCTTTTCGCCGATGAGTCTCCACGGTACGCTGTACTTATTGGTTTTCACTTCGATACAGGCCTCCGTGTTTACTACCCGGATCAGCTCGCGCACAGGTGAAAACGCCGGTCTGCCTGCGAGTGGCTTCAAGGCCGCGCGCTCGTCGCGTTCGAAGCGCAGGCGAGGCTGTTCGCCTGTCGTACCATGGATTCGTTCGTCGCTGACCTCCCGGAGCCAGCGGGCCAGATGCGCCTCGAATGCCTCCCAGCTCGTAAACGTACGGCCTGCCAGGGCATTTTTTTTCACATACCCCACGCCGTTTTCGTCCTTGCCCTTGGTGCGCGCGCGACG
>CAZGAH010000047.1:0-19632 GCA_964523295.1 uncultured Desulfovibrionaceae bacterium
GGCGATGGACTGCACGTCGCCCAGGCGCTGATAGACCGGAAGTTCCACCTCGGTCTGGATGCGCAGCGCCTCGTCCAGCTCGCCGCGGGCAACGAGGATGTCCGCGATCTTGCCCTGGGTCATGGCGATGGACTGCACGTCGCCCAGGCGCTGATAGACCGGAAGTACCTCCTCCGTCCAGATGCGCAGTGCCTCGTCCAGCTCGCCGCGGGCAACGAGGATGTCCGCGATCTGGCCCTGGGTCACGGCGATGGACTGCACGTCGCCCAGGCGCTGATAGACCGGAAGTTCCTCCTCCGTCCGGATGCGCAGCGCCTCGTCCAGCTTGCCGCGGGCAACGAGGATGTCCGCGATCCCGGCTCTGGCGATGGCCTGTTCGCGCTCGTTGCCCCTCGCCGCGGCGAATTCGGCCAGCTCCTGGAACGTTTCGCGGGCCTGGTCCAACTCCCCGCGCTGATTGAGCAGGACGCCGTACGCGTGCAGCACGGCCATCGCCTCGCCGCTGTCCACAGGGGCGGCGGTAGCGCGGGCCGCGGCGATGCGTTTGTAGGCGCTTTCGAGCAGGGGCAGTGGCGTCTGGCCGTCGCCGCTGGTGTGCAGCGCCTGCGCGGTGTGGGTCAGGAGGGGCAGCGGGGGCTCCTGGCCGGCTGACTCGCAGAGGGTTATTGCCCTCAGGCCCTGCTCCGCCGCTTCGCGGTGCCGATGTTCGCGGCTGAGTCCCGCTACGGCGTACGTCCCGCGGAGTGCGGCCACCCGGGCGTCTTTGGCCAGCAGCGCCAGGCGGGTCAGTTCGATGTCCGTGGCACAGGGCACGGCTTTGCGATCCTCGCCGCCCCAGTCGGCCAGCAGCTCCGCCAGCAGGGTCGGGGTGAGCAGGGGCTGTTGATCGTCATCCCGCGGCCGGACGCGCGCGGCGGCCAGGGTGTTGACTCGCAGCGCGATTCGCCTGGAGTCCACAAGGTCCGGGTGGGGCTCCAGCAGCCCGAGGGTGCGCAGGCGCGCCACGTTGCCGCCCGCGGATTCGGCACGCATCGCCATAATCCGCTCGGGGACCGGAAGCGCAAAAATCGTCGCGGCGCGGAAGGCCTCCAGGTCGCCGTTGCGCTCGGCCTGTCGCAGCGGGGTGTCCAGGTCGAGCCGCTGCAGAAAGTCACGGAGGTCGGGGTGCGAAGGAAGCGTTTCCGCCGCGCGGTTTTCGAGCCAGGCCTCTGCGGCCAGGACCGCCTGCGCCGCAGCGGTCAGATGTCTGGCCTTGGCCAGGTCCAGGAGCTGCGAGACCCTGGACAGGAATTGCGGGCGCCACCCCGTGATGGCCAGGGCGAGCGTATCGAATGCCTCCTTCGTGTCGAACGCGTCCGCGTCGCCCGGGTGCGCAACGACCTCCGCCCCCGCGGACCGGAGCTTGGCAGCGAGTGCGGCGTCGATCCGTTGCTCGAGGTCCGTGTCCTTTGTCTCGGGCTTGGCGCTGCGCAGCGGGGCGCACAGGTCGGCTATGGCCGCTGCCTCGCGGGCAAAGGCCATGGTCGCGGGCAGGATCAGCCTGCCCAGCAGCAGGTCCTGCAGGCCCGGGCTGTTGCCCGAGGCAGCGAGCGCGCGATCCGGGAAGACCTTCAGGGCGTTCAGGGCGAGGTCGTGAAATTCTCCCCAGGCGTTGCTCTCTGTGTCCTGCGCCTTGCTTTTTTGCCGGTACAGAAGCTTTTCACGCTCCCGGACGCTGAAGTCCGGAAGCTGGAGGTCGTAGAGCATGTTCTCCAGTCCGTTGCACTGGAAACCGAAGCGGCTGGTGAACAGCAGGCGGCTTATGATGCCGCGCGTGCCGAACACGCGCAGGAGCGCCGTGAGCACGGACACGTGCGCGGCCTTCACCAGGCATGTGTCGCCGCTCGCGTCGCGCCACTCGAGGATACGCTCCAGGTCGTCCACGACCAGCAGCAGCGGCTTGTTCCCGTTCCCCGTGCAAGGGGCGTTACGATCTGTGACGAGCCGGCGCAGGGCCTCCTCCAGGCGTCCCGGATCCTCGGCCACAGCCCGCCGCTGTGCGACAACGATGTCCCGGGCTGCCGGGTTGTCGGCCAGGGCCTCGGCCACTGCCGCGAGCACGCTGGAGGCGTCGTATCGATTGTAGACCACGGCCACGGCAAAGACGTCCTTGAGCCGATTGATCGCGCGAAAGGCCAGGCTGGACTTGCCGGAGCGGCCGATGCCGCGGAGCAGCACGCCCGCACTCGTGCCCTGGCGCAGCTCCCGCAGACAGTCCTGCAGCGAACGCCGCCGGCCGACGAAGAGTTCGGGCGGGGTTACCGGGTTGTCCCTGCCCAGGGTCGCCGCGATGCCGAAGTCGGCGGGCTGGAGCCGGCGCTCGGTGCCGCCGCACAGCGAACCGCCGCCTTCGGGGCCGATCCAGAGCCTGGCGAGATGCCAGCAACGGGATCTGTCCCGAAAGGCCGCGAGGCCGGCCCTCTTGGCATTGGCCTCGTGCGGGGCAGCGGAAAGCGGACTGGAGGATGCCTTGTCCTCCTCGTGGAGCAGGGCATTGCGCGCCAGGCCCACGGCCTGCTCCAGAGGCGCCTGGCGGGCAAGCTGCTCATAGAGTTCGCGTGCAAAGATCGTGGCGGCGTCGTCGGCAACCAAGCCGTCCCAGCCGAGCACGGCGGGCAGCCCGGCCCGCACCATCCGCTCGGCCAGCGAGTGGACCAGCTCCACCGTGGTCAGGCGCGTGGCCGCGGTGCTCAGGCAGGCGGAGAGAAAGAGCAGGCCGGGCTTTTTTCCGGTCAGGGCATTGGCCAGGTCCACGGCCGTGGCGAGGTGCGCGTCGCCGTACGCGTCCTCCAGACAAATGATCGGCTCGTTCCCGTGCCTGGCGTCCGCAGCGTCGCCGTGACAGGAGAGGTGCAGGACCTGCATGGGCTGCCTGGCCAGACGCCGGCCCAGCTCCTTGAGATTGCCGCTCTCCTCGACCGCGAAGTCGAGTTCGTCCAGGGAAACGGCCTCCAGGATCGCGCTTTCCTCGGCCTCGAAATTGAGTTCGTGCTGCCCGCGCGGGGCCGCGGCCATGAAGGTGATTCCCAGGCAGAGCGCATCCGGCTGCGCTGGCGTCTGCGGAGTCCCGAGCCGACGCACCGGGCAGAAGGGGCGGAGGGCGTCCTGCGTGAAAAAGCCATCCGCGTCGGCCAGCAGTTCCCAAGGCGCGTGGAGCATGGTCAGTTGTGCGGGTGACGGGTTTGTCGCGTCGCTGCGAATCTCGAGCACCCAGTGCCCCGTTCCGGTTGCCAACGCCCGCGTCAACGCCGCGTCGCCGCCGTCGAGCCAGGCGAGCAACTCCCGGCCGATGGCCAATAACCCGACGCGGTTGCCGCTTTCGTGGCGCAGACGGCCATAACGGTCAAGCATCGCGTCGAAGCGCTCCAGCGTTGCCTTGTCCAGCTCCCGCCGGCCCAGATACCCCGCGCCTTCCAGAAGCTCCACATACCCATCGCGTACGGTCACGATACAATACAGGCCCATCGTTTCTCCCTGCGCAAAGCTAGATGATTATCCAAGTCGGGGAACGGGAAATCGACTGCAAACCAGGATTGAATACGGATAATGCCGAATCATACAACATTTTGGGAAAGAGACAATGGGGTAGCTAAAATTATATTTAAACAGATATTGTATTGGCATCTTATATGTGCTACTACATAAATATAGCTACATCTACTCATTATTGCTAACAGCTCGACCGCTTCACTCCATCCGCCACCTCAAACGATGCCGCCGGACTGTTCCTGCGGCACCGGGCGCTCAGCGCAATCCGTACAGCCGGCCGAACTTTTCTTCCAGATAGCGTACAAGAGGTTCGATGGAGCGTTCTTCGCCCGTGGCCGTGGCGATCAGTTTCTTGGGTGGGAGGCGGCGGCCCTGGGTGTGGACGGTGCGGCGCAGCCAGTGCAGCAGGGGGTGGAATTCTCCCTGGCCGAACTGGTCGTCGAGGTCGCCGAGGTCGCGCTGCGCGGCGGCATAGAGTTGGGCCGCGTAGATGTTGCCGAGCGTATAGGTGGGAAAATAGCCGAACAGGCCGGCGGACCAGTGGACGTCCTGCAGCACGCCGTCGGCGTGTCCTGGAGGCGTGAGTCCCAGGTAGCGTTGCATCCGTTCGTTCCAGGCCTGCGGAAGCTCATCGACGCGCAGCTGATCCCGGAACAGCGCCAGTTCCAGCTCGAAGCGGACGAGCACGTGCAGGTTGTAGGAGAGTTCGTCGGCGTCCACGCGGATCAGGCCGGGGCGGACCGTGTTGACGGCCGCATAGAGCGCATCGGCCGACGTTGGCGCCAGGTCCGGAAAGGCGGATTCGAAGCGGGTCCGGAAAAAGCGCCAGAAGCCGGGCGAGCGGCCGACCATGTTCTCCCAGAGTCGCGACTGCGACTCGTGTACGCCCAGCGAGACGGCCTGACCGAGCGGCGTGCCCCAGTGCCTGGCGAGCAGGCCTTGTTCGTAGAGTCCGTGCCCGGCCTCGTGCAGCGTGCCGAACAGGGCGATGCTGAAGTTGCGAGGGTGAAAGCGGGTGGTCAGTCTGGAGTCCGCCGGTCCCAGGGTTGTGGAAAAGGGGTGGGCGGAGACGTCCAGGCGGCCGGCCTGGAAGTCGTAGCCGAGCGTCTCGACGGCCTGCGTGGCAAAGGCGCGTTGGCGCTCGGGTTCGTAGTTGCGGTCCAGAAGCGAGGTGTCCGGCTGCCGGCTGGCGCCGCGGACCTGGTCGAGCAGGGCCGACAGGATCGGCGCGAGACTGGCGAAGAGGGGCTGGAGCGAGGCGGCGCGTTCGCCGGGTTCGAAGGTGTCGAGCAGCGCGTCGTAGGGCTCGACCTCGTAACCCGTGGCCTCGGCCTCCTCGCGTTTGAGCGCGAGCAGGCGTTCCAGGTGCGGCTGAAAGGCAGCCCAGTCGCCGGCGGGTCGGGCGCGCTCCCAGGCGGTTTCGGCCTCGGAACTCGCCCTGGCCAGCTCGACGGCCAGCCGTTCGGGAATCCGGCACAGCCGGTCGAAGTCGCGGCGCCATTCGCGTACGTTCGCGCGCTCGTCAGGCTCTAGCGTCGCCGCGTCGAGCAGGGCCAGGGCCTCGCTACGACGGGGATCGGTCTCGCGCTCGTGGATGAGTCGGGTCATCGCGCCGCGTTGCTCCGTGCGGTAGGGATGCGCCTTTGTCGGAATGAACGTGCGCTGATCCCACTCCAGCAGGGCGAGAGTCGAGGCGTAGGCCGCGGTCTCGCAGCTGTGCGCGGTCAGCCAGGCATAGGCCTCGGTCGGGGTTTTCCAGGTGGTCATGGCGTTGAGCCTCCTTTACGGCGCGTTGCACGGGCAGAGGTAAAAAAAAACGGCAGCGACTGCCGGACCGGTCCTGCAATCGCTGCCGGGAGCGAGGAGCGGCCTTTTAGGCCGGCTGCGGCGCCGGACCTGCCGGCGCCGGACTCCGTTCGCGCCTCAGGGCTTCTGCGCGGGGGCGGCAGGGGCTTTGGCGTCGTTCTTTTTCGCGTCGGGTTTTGCTTTTTTCGCGTCGGCGGGGGCTTTGGCTGCCGGCGTCTTGGCCGGGGCCTTGTCCTTGGCCGACGGGGCAGCGGTCTTGGCGCCTTCGGCCTGTTTGGGCTTATCCTTGGCGTCGGCTTTCTTGGCCGCGCCGTACACGCCCTTGCTCCACACGCCCTTGGTGGCGGCGCCGGCTGCGTCCGTATAGACGCCCTTGCCGTGCGGCAGACCGTCCTGGTACTCGCCTTCGTATTTCGAGCCATTCGGCCAGAGGCAGACGCCCTTGCCGTTCATGGCGTCGTTCTTGAATTCGCCCTCGTATTTCGTGCCGTCGGGCCAGGTATACACGCCCTTGCCGCTGCGCTTGCCGCGTACGAAGGAACCGACGTATTTCTCGCCATTGGGCGAGGTGTAGGTCGCCTGACCGTCTTTGCTGTTATTTTTCCAGCCGCCGCTGTAGACCTCGCCGGTCGCGTAGGTCATGGTGCCGGTGCCCTCGGCGGCGTCGTCCTTGTACATGCCTTCGTAGCGTTCGTTGTTGGCGCGGGTGAACACGCCCTTGCCGTTGCGCTTGCCGTTTTTGAACTGCCCTTCGTAGCGGTCGCCATTGGACCAGGAAAAGATGCCTTGCCCTTCCGGCCGGCCGGCTTTCCAGTCGCCGGCGTAGCGTGCGCCGTCCTTGAAGGTGAAGGTGCCTTTGCCGTCGGTGCAATTGCCGTCGGTGCATTGGGCCAGGGCCTGAACGGCCAGCGTTGCGCAAAGCAGCGCGGTCAGTGCGCTGCAACAGAGAATTTTTTTCCACACCTCGTTCATAATCAGCCCCTTTTCGTTGCGCGATTTCGTTACGCGATTGAGAAAACGCAACGCCGCGAAGCGACGTCCGCCTGCAACATCGTGAAACTGTATACCGAAAAGCCCGGGGCTGGCAAACCCTTTCAAGCCCTTGTCACGCGTCAGCCTCTTCAGCGGTGCGCGTCGTCGGGTACGGTCCTGAATCCGGGAAACGACGAGGCGGGTAACGGTCATGCGGGTCCCGTCGCCGGCTCGGAAAGACCCCGTCGGACGGGCTGCCGGAGATACGCTCCGGAAGCATGCAGAGAAAAGTCGGGCTGGGCAGGAAAAATCAAAAAAGATGAACCGAAACCGCGAAAAGCACGGTCCGTAGTCCGGGATACTAACCGCGTCACGTCGCCGTTCCTGACTAGGTGACCTGACTGATCAGCTTTCCGGTAACTTCGTCGATGCTCTGGTTGATTTTGACCACTGACGGCAAGACATCCGGCCAGAGCTGCTGCTGCTGGTTCTGGGCAGACACGAAATCGCGAAACAGCGAACTCGCCATGCTGTGGCTGATGCCCGACAGATCGCTGGCCATTTGCCAGACGCCCATTTGTCCTTCGACGACCTTCATGGCTATTTCCCCTTTTTTATGGACAATAGCACAGGCCTGGGGCATTTGTCCAGCAAGAAGACGGCGATCTGGATTTGTCTGTCGCGGGGCGGAAATGACTCACCCGCGGGCTGGCAAAAGAACAGCAAACCCGGGAGGAGAGCGCATGCACCGGTCATGGACAAGCGTTGGCGTGTGGTTCGGATGCGTCTGTCTTGCCCTGCTTCTCTGTTGCCTTCCGTCATCCGGTCGGGCGTCCGGGAATGTCGACGTGCGGTATCTGGTTCCGGGCAAGAAGGTTATCCCCGTGTTCTGCCGCATCGGCCACTGGGCGATCACGGACATCAAGCTGCCCGACCTGGTCGTCACCAACGGACACGACTCCCCGCTGACCGTGATCCGCGCGGAGGCGACCGGGATGGTCGCCGGCGTCGAGGTGGTACGGCTTTGCATGTCTGGCGCGCCGCTTCAGGACGCCGTGGCGACGACGGCAAAGCCGTTCAACACGCAGGCATTGCCGCTGCCGGCTGTGTACCTGTCCATGGGCAATGTGCTCCTCCCCGAGGGGGCGCTTGCGGAAAGCAACGTCGTGGCTGCCGGACAGAGCGTGCTGCTCCCACTCTCGAAAATCGCCTTTCTCCACCACGTCGGCCATGCCCCGCTGGACGCGATGGACATCGCCCTGACCGTGGAGAGCGGCGGCGCGCAGTCTCAGGTCGTATTTCCCGTGCAATTGACCCCGTACGTGGCCAAGGGCAACTCTATTTTCCCGCTTCGAGGGGATCTGCACATGGCCTTTTTGCCGCTGAGCTACATCCACCACCGCGCGTCGTTTTCCCAGGAGTTTGCGATGGATGTCGTTGCCGCCAACCAGGCCGGCGCTACGTCGTTCACCGAGATTTCTCGTCCCGATCCGCAGCGGCTTTCGGATTACGGCGTCTGGGGTCGGGACGTGCTGGCCATGGGCGACGGAACGGTCGTGGAGACAGGGGAGCGGTTTCCGGAACAGGCGATGAGCGAGCCGGCCAGATTCGAAAACCAGGAATATGTGTCGGGGGTGCTCAAAGAGTTGGTTCCGAAGATCGGCTGGACCAACGCGGTCGCCGGAAACTACGTGATCATCAACCACGGCAACGGCGAGTTCAGCGCGTACTGCCACCTTCAGGAAGGATCCCTTCAGGTGAAGCCGGGAGACCGCGTGCAGCAGGGCAAGATCATCGCCCGGGTGGGCAACACGGGCAACTCCGGGGCCCCGCATCTCCATTTCCAGCTCATGGACTCGCAGGATTTCTTTACGGCCAACGGCCTGCCCATGCAGTTCGCCAATGTCCCGGCGCAGGTCATGATCGCCGAGTTCCCGGTGCAGGCGAATACGTTGAGCTTCAGCGATAATCTCTTCGTCTCCGTGCCCTGAGCGGCCCTGAATCAGCGACCGTACTGCAGACGGCTTTTTCCTGCGCTGTCGCGGCGTTGACAGCTACTGACAAAAACAGGTATTTTTATGTAAGATAGATGTTACGGTGTCAGCCAGGACCGAAGCCGGACTTCTGCGCCACGTGGGGAAGGAGGCAGAGCGTGCCGTACCAGGAAATGCCGAAATTGTTCGACGCCGGACAGCCCCCGCTGTCGCCCGGGCCGGTACTGTGGCGTCTGTTGCCTCCGCTGGCGGGGATGTTGCTGCTGCTGATCCTCGGCGCCGGCCTGCTGTTGTGGCAGGGGCGTCGTGCCCGTCTGGAAGAGTTCCTGTCCAGACAGCTTGCAGAGGTCGTCTCCGATGTACACGGCACGCTGAAAAATCAGGGCGAGCAGCTGGGCGCGATGCTGCAGGTCATTGCCGCGGATCCGCGCCTGCCACAGGCCTTGCGCGACGGAGACAAGGACCGCCTGCTGGCCGACTGGTCGCCTGCGTATGCAGCGTTGCGTCGGAAGGGCATCACCCGTTTTACCTTTTTGGACAGGCGCCGGCAGAGGATTCTGCGGGTACACCGGCCGGAGATGAGCGCTGGCGTCGATAACCGTTTCACCGTCCTGGAGGCCGAGCGGACGGGCGCGTCGTTTGCCGGTGTCGAGCTGTTCCTCGGGGCCACGGAGAGCCTCTGTCTGCTGGCGGTGCAGCCTGTTTTCGAGAACGCCGAACTCCTGGGCTACGTGGAGCTGGGCAAGGAGCTGGACGACGTGCTGGACGCGGGGCATATCCCCGTCGGGAACGAACTGGCCATCACGTTGCGCAAGGAGTATCTGAACCGTCGGCGCTGGGAGGAGGCTGTGCGATCCGTGGGGCATGAACCCGACTGGGAGCGCCTGCCCCACAGCGTTATTGCCTACGCCACGAAGGGCCGCCTGCCGGACGTTTTCGCGCCCGCCGCGGATCATGATCCCGCGACCATGACCGGGCATGGCGGATTCGACCAGACCATTTCCTACGCGGAAAAATTCTGGCGAGTCAGTGCCTCGCCGTTTCAGGACGCGTCCGGCCGGGCTGTCGGCTGCCTGCTGGTCATGAGCGACGTCACGGCCGTCACGAAGAGCCTGTACGAGTCGATCATTCCGGGCACAATTGCGGCCGGAGTCATCCTGGCCGTGTTGCTGGGAGGCGTCGTCGTGCTGCTCAGGCGCACGGACGCAGTGGTTCTGACGCAGCAGGAGGCGTTGCGTAAGAGCGAGGAACTGGCGTCAGCTACGCTGTTCTCCATCGGTGACGGGGTCATCGCCTGCGATCGCGAGGGGCGGGTTGTGCTGCTCAACCCCGTGGCCGAAACCCTGACCGGCTGGACTCAGTCCGACGCGTGCGGCAGGCCTCTGGAGCAGGTTTTCACCATTATCAACGAAGAGACGCGCGCTACGGTTGACAATCCGGTTGCCAGGGTCCTGCGCGAAGGCAAGATCGTGGGGCTGGCCAACCACAGCCTGCTCATCGCCAGGGACGGTTCCGAGCGGCCCGTGGCCGACAGCGCGGCGCCGCTCACGGACCTGAAGGGCGCCATCCGGGGCGTGGTGCTGACCTTCCGTGACCAGACCCGGGAGCGCCAGGGCGAACGGTTCAGGCAGGATTACCAGACGCTGTTCCAGGAAATGCTCGACGGCTTCGCCGTGCATGAGCTGCTCTACGACGCCCGGGGGCTGCCCGCGGACTACCGCTTTCTGGCCGTCAATCCCGCCTTCGAGCGACTGGCCGGACTGGAGGCGGCCTCCTTACCCGGCCGGACGGTCCGGGAGGTGCTTCCCGGTATCGACGCGCGCTGGATCGAGCGCTACGCCCGCGTGGTCCGGACCGGCGAGCCGGCCTGGTTCGAAGACTACGCCAGCGAACTCGATCGGTACTACGAGGTCAAGGCATTTCGCACGGAACCGGGACGGTTCGCCACGGTCTTTTCCGATATTACCAGGCGCAAGCGGGCAGAGGCGTCGCTCATCGAGGCCAAAAACGCCGCCGAGGCGGCCAACGTGGCCAAATCCGCCTTTCTGGCCAACATGAGCCACGAGTTGCGGACCCCGCTCAACGGCGTCATGGGCATGTTGCAGCTGTTGCAACTCACCACCACGCTGGAGGAAAAGCAGCTCGAATACACCGGGTACGCCCTCGCGTCCTGCCGGCGGCTGGTACGGCTGCTGAGCGACATTCTCGATCTGTCGCGCGTGGATGCCGGCAGACTGGAAATCGTGTGCGAAACCTTCAGCGTCGCCGAGGTACTGGACACGGTCGCCAACCTGTTCCTGCCGGCGGCCAGACAGAAAAGCCTGACACTGCGCACGACGGTCAGCTCCGATATGCCGGAAACGCTCCAGGGCGACGCAACCCGACTGCTGCAGGTGCTGACAAACCTTGTCGGCAACGCCATCAAGTTCACGGACACCGGCCAGGTCGCGATCGAGGCCTTGGTTCTGCCCTCCGGGTGCCCGGAGGTCTGTCGTGCGCTCTTTATGGTCTCGGATACAGGACCCGGGATCCCGGACGAGCTGATGGAGGTCTTGTTTTCGCCCTTTACGCAGGGTGACGCGGGGTATACGCGCCGTTTTCAGGGCGCCGGGCTCGGGCTGGCCATTGTCGGCAAACTTGCGGGACTCATGGACGGATCCGTGTGCGTGGCGAGCGAGGAGGGCGAAGGCGCGACCGTCTGCTTTTCGGTGCCATTCCGAAAGAGCCCGGCGCCTGGCGTCGAACCCGTCGGACCTGTTACAGGAAACAGCATCATGTCAACGCCATGCCGTATCCTTCTGGCCGAAGATGACGAGGTCAGCGCCCATGTTGCCGCTCGCCAGCTCGAAAAGATGCACCACGAAGTCCGGGTCGTTTCCGACGGTCAAGAGGCCCTTGAGGTGCTCCAGGCCGAGCCGTTCGACCTGGTGCTGATGGACATTCAGATGCCGGTGATGGACGGCGCCGAGGCGACGCGCCGCATCCGCGCCGGCGAGGCCGGCAAAGACCGGGCCGACATTCCCATCATCGCCATGACCGCCTATGCCATGGCCGGCGACAGGGAAAAATTTCTGGGTCTGGGCCTGGACGCCTACCTGTCCAAGCCCATCGAACTGGATATGTTCAAACAGGCTGTCGCCGAGGCCTTGCGTCGACGAGAAGCCAGGCAGGGCTGAGCCCCTCGACGTGCGTCGCAAACGAGCCCGGTCCGTTGCCATGGCTGCGGGGAGGTATGCATGATCCCTACGCGGGGTGTCTTCGCTGCCGGAGGCACGAACCAGGCCGTCTGGCGCGCGCGCGAGCGGCATCCTCTCCCCTCGGGGCCGGAGGATACGCCCGGGCAAAATCCCGACGCGGAGGCCACCCTCGCCGACGGGGGCCGTTACCTGCGCTGCCGGTCCTGCGGTCGGCGCATTGCGCCCGAGGCGGCGCGCTGCGCCGTCATGGGTCAGCATCACCATACCTTTTGCAATCCGCATGGCCTGGTCTTCGAACTGGGCTGCTTCGAGCACGCGCCCGGCTGCCTGGGCGTGGGCGACCTGTCGCCGGAATTCACCTGGTTCCCCGGCTATGCCTGGCAGCCGACGATCTGTCGCGGCTGCCGGCTGCACCTGGGCTGGCGCTACGTCGCCGCGCACGGGGCCGCGTTTTTCGGCTTGATTCTCCCGCTTCTGGAGCCGGAAACCGGGGACGACGCCTCGCCGTGACTCCGACGCGCCGCTCGCGGTAAAGGCCGGCGTCCTTTCTCGCGCTCCGGGGACTCCTGCGGGGGAGGGACACTTTTTCCTTGCAATCGTGGAGCGAGATTCTATACTTGCGGCCATGATTCAACGCCGATTGTTTTCTCAGTTGCGCGACCGTTTGCGCCGGTTTCCGGCTGTGGTCCTGTCCGGACCCCGACGGGTCGGTAAGACGACACTGGCCCTGGCCCTGGCCAGCGAGATGGACGCCGTCTATCTGGACCTGGAGTCCGAGGCGGACAGAACGAAACTGGCCGACCCGGCGTTGTATCTGCGCACGCATGCGCGCCGGTTGGTCATCCTGGACGAGGTACACCGGCTACCGGATTTGTTCGCGGCGTTGCGGAATCTGATCGACGAGGAACCGGCACCGGGCCGTTTCCTGCTCCTCGCCTCGACCGACCTGAGTTCTATCCCGCGCGCCGGCGAGGCTCTGGGCGGGCTCATGAGCCGTCTGGAGCTTGCGCCGCTGGACATGCTCGAAACCGAGCTGGCCCTGGAGACGCTCTGGCTGCGCGGAGGCTTTCCCGAGAGCGTTCTTGCCGCCGACGACGCGCAGAGCCTGCTCTGGCGGCGCAATTTTCTGAGCATCTATCTCGAGCGCGACATCCCGCAACTGGGCTCACGGATATCAGCGGCCACGCTACGCCGCTTCTGGACCATGCTGGCGCACGCGCAGGGCGGTCTGTTCAACGCGGCGCAGCTGTCCCGCGGCCTGGGAGTCACGGGCAAGACGGTCGCGAATTATCTGGACATGTTTTCGGCGCTGATGCTGGTGCGCCGGCTTCCGGCCTGGCGCGGCAATGTCGGCAAGCGGCTGGTCAAGTCCCCGAAGGTCTACGTTCGGGACAGCGGCCTGGCGCACGCCCTGCTCGGCATCCACCATTTCGAAACCCTGATGGGCCACCCGGCCGTTGGTCCGAGCTGGGAGGGGTTTCTGGTCGAAAACTGCCTGGCCGTCGCGCCTGCCGGCGTCAATGCCTGCTTCTACCGCACGGCCGCCGGAGCGGAAATCGACCTTTTGCTGGAAATGCCCGGAGGCGAATGCTGGGCCGTCGCGATCCGTCTGGGCCTGACGCCGCGCCTGGAAAAGGGCTTTCAGATGGCCCGCGCGGACCTCAAGCCCACGCGCAGCTTCGTGATCACCTCCGGCCGCGGTCGCTATTCCCTGGGTGAGGGCGTAGAGGCGGTGGGGATCGTGGAGATGCTGGAGTTGCTGAGTCGGGGCGAATGATCGGGGCAGCTCGTGAGGCTTGAATGCGGCTTAGGAACGGCGTACAGAGTCGTAAGCGGGAGACCGGGGTGGCGGTCCGCTTGCCCTGTCGCGCCTGCTAAGGAGTGACTTCATGACGACGTTGACCCTGGAAGTGCCGGTGGATGTGTTTTCCTCGTTGCGGCGCTCGCCGGAGGAATTCGCCGAGGCTATGCGCCTGGCTGCGGCCATGCATTGGTATTCGAGCGGTGTTGTGTCTCAGGAAAAGGCCGCGCGTATCGCTGGGCTTGACCGTGCCGGGTTTCTGGACGCCCTGGCCCGCGAGGGGCGTGACGTGTTTCTCGTCGACATGCGCGACCTGGCCCGTGAAGTTGATCGTGGCTAGTCTTGCCGCTGTCAACGCTTCGCCGCTGATTTATCTGTCGCGCGCGGGCTATCTCTGGTTGCTGCAACTGGCCTCGCCTGAAGTTGCTGCGCCTCAAGCCGTTGTCGAAGAATTGCAGCGTCGAGGCCCGGATGACATCACAGTGCTCGCTATCGAAAGTACGCCGTGGCTGCGTGTTACCCCCGTATCACCAGCGCCCCCGGAACTGTTGTTTTGGGATTTAGGAGCCGGAGAGACTGCGGTCTTGCAATGGGCGCTTCAAAATCACGGCGAGGCCATCATCGACGATCTCGCTGCTCGTCGTTGCGCCGCAGCCTTTGGCGTTGCTGTCCGCGGAACGCTGGGACTGGTGTTGGTGGCCAGGAAACGTGGGGACATCAAAGCAGCCAGGCCCGTCATCGAGGAGCTTCGCCGCGCAGGCATGTATCTTTCCCCTCGCGTCATTCAGGAAGCGCTGACGCTGGTCGGGGAATAGGGGCGAATAGCAGGACAGGATTCCTTCTCCCCAGCGATTGCCCTGCACGCTTTGCGTGTCCGGGCTGCGCTTCCTCAGAGTTTTACTACAACAAGTACCCCCTGCTTTTCGGCAGCGTCCAGGCCTTGCCCGGGACAACCGGCTGAGTTGTAAAGGCAGTCTTCAGGGAGTGGGAAATCCCTTGACGCCCGCGTACGCTTTCCCTACGAAGGGCATGTCTGCGGTAGAGGCCATGGTGGCTGGCAATTCACATTACAACTGCTGGGCGGGCGTTGTAATCCGGCGACACGAACCCGCGTATAGGGCATGGGGGCGAGTATGAACAGTATTCCTACGCAACGAATCGATTTCCGCAGGTTTTTCGCCGCGTTGGCTGCGCTCTGCGTGTTCGCGGCCCTGGTCCTGCTTTTGCCCGCTCCGGCCCTGGCCATCGACGCGCAGAAGCTGTTCAACGCCAGCGCGGAGTCCGTGGTCGTGGTGGTCAACATCGACAACTACGGCAATGCGGCCAAATTCGGTACCGGCTTTTTCATCCAGGACGGCCGGCTTATTGCCACGAATTTTCACGTCATCGACCAGGCCTCGGAGATACAGATCAAGCTCGCTGACGGCAAGATTCTCAAGGCGCAGAGCGTGCAGGCGGTCAGCCGCGAGAACGACATCGCCATTATCCGCATGGACGCGTCCGGAAAGCCCCTGAATCTGACCGAGGCCATTCCTCAGGTGGGGCAGGAGATCGTGGCCATTGGTCATCCCGTCGGTCTGGAGCGGACCGTGTCCACGGGTATTGTCAGCGGCATCCGACGCAAGGACAAAACGACCGTGTACCAGATCACCGCGCCCATTTCGCCCGGGAGCAGCGGCGGGCCGGTGCTCAGCGCGCAGGGCGAGGTGCTCGGCGTGACCACCTTTCAGGCCCAGGCAGGCCAGAATCTCAATTTCGCCGTGCCGTCGAGCTATATCAAGGAACTGCTTGGCTCGGGCGGCGGGAGCGGCAATTTTTCCATGGTTCCCAAGACCAAACTGGAAATAGAAACCGGCAAGAGCGGCATCGTCATCAAGGCCAAAAACAAATAGAAAGCACGGTACCGGATGTCCATGTCATCTCCGCTGATCTCGCGCTTGTCCTGGCTCGCCCCGGTGCTTGCCGTGGTTGCGCTGTTTTTCGTCTGCCTGTCGGCCGGACTCGCCCCGTGCGCGGCGAGGCCCGAGTCTCGTTCCGGGCGCAGCGCCGGCCCCTGCCCGGCGAACCGCGATCCGGTTGCCGTGGCCGAGGCCTTTGTCGGCGTGCCCTACCGCCAGGATGGCGTGCTGGACAGCCAGGGGCGCTATGTCACTTTTCAGCGACCGGACAAGGTCTTCACCACGCCCGGGCTGAATTGCAGCGGGCTGGTTCTGGCCTTGACCCGTTGTCTGTACGGGCGGGACACGAGCCTGAAGGCTGCCATGCGCGACCGGCACGGCGACAGCGGGCCGATGGCCGCGGGGGGGCAGGACTGGGATTTCGGTTGGGATTTCATTCTCAACATCAGCGAAGGGCTGGAGCGGCGCGTGCTCGATCCCGAGCCGAAGGCTCAGGGCGCGCCGCAGGCGGACGGCATCGGGCTGCGGGGATTCGCCGTCCACGATGACCAGGCCTGGCGGCAGATTCTGCCGAGGATCAGGCCGGGCTTCGTCTATCTGGCCAGTCTGAGCGGCTATCGTTCGGGCCGGCTGCTGCATCATCACGTGGGCGTGATCCTGGCCGACGGTCAGGGTCGGGTCCTGCTCTTTCACGCCACGCCCAAAGGTGGCGGAGTGCATCGACTGGACCTGAACTCTGCCGCCGGACTGGCCGCCTTTCAGGGGCTGTATCCGGATACGCCCGAACGCGACGAAAAGTTATTAGCCGAACGCATTCTCATTCTGGAGACCCGGCGTCCGTGACCGCGCGTGCTCGCCCTTACGACAAGGCCTTGTACTGGATGTGCCGGCGTCCGTAGCCTTCGATGATGGTCTCGAGAATCTTGTTCAGATTAAGAAAGCTCTTGTTCAGGCGGTCCTGAAAGTCCTCGTCGAGGTTGGCGCCGTTTTGCAGGTGCAGCTTGTTTCCGCCCATGATGATGGGGATGCCGTCGTTCATCTGTTTTTCTACCTGCCGCCAGAACTTGCCGTCGGCCGAGCGGATGCTCTCGATTTCCTTGAGTCGGGTGATGAGCGTTTCCATGGAGCGACCGAGCGGTCCCATGAACTCGTAGCCCTTGCCGGCCTTGGCCGCCAGGTTGGCCTTGCCGTTGCTTGAGCCGTTGCTTGAGCCGTTGCTTGGGACGGGCAGGCTGAGCCGGTCGAGCCGCGCGCGGATGTCCTGGAGCGCGTTGTCAGCGAGGCTGGCCGCGTGCATCCGCTCGATGAGCCCTTTGATGTCGATGCTCTGCTCCTGGAGCGTTTCCGTCTGTGTGGCAACGCTGCGCAGGGTCTCCTCGGAGGCGCCGAGCGCCTGGCCGATACGCCGGGTTTCGGCCTGCAACGCGTCGATCTGGCTGATAAGCTCCTCGCGCAGGATTTTCGTTTCCGCAGCACCGGCATCCTCGCCCCGGGTCTGCTGCCGGGCGATGTCATCCAACAGGCCGCGCAGATTGCCTTCGAGCCCGCCGACCAGCTGCCCGGCAGCCTGGACCACGGCCCGGGTCTGTTCGCGGGTCTGCTCTGTCAGGAATTCCTGAAAACTGCGCGCCTGATCGCCCGAGCGGTCGAGCTGCTCCCGGGACAGGTCTTGCAAGGCCGAGAGCCGGTATACCAGGCTGTCCTGCGCGTCGGCGTCAAAAAAATGAAGGACGGATTCGATGACGCGTCCCTGGGTGTCGCTGCGCTCGACCAGCTCGACGAAGGCGTGATTCAGCCGCTCTTCCAGTCCCCTCGCCCGTTCGTCCAGTTGCTCCGCCAGCGTCTGCTGCTCGCGGCGCAGGCTGTCCAGGAAGTCCCGCTGCTCGTGACGCAGGTTGTCCAGCCGCACCGGCAGGGCCTCTTCTGCCGTGCCCGCCAGGGCCACGCGCATTTCGTCGAGCGCCGTGGCCTGGGCCGCGAGCGCGCTCTGCTGCGCCTGAATAGCCGCGCTCTGGGCCTCTATCTGCGCCTCGATCAGGGATGCGGTGTGGCCGGCCCGGCGCTCGGCGCCGGCCTCGGCCCGTTCCATGAGCTGCGTCAGGGTGTCGCTCAGCGTGCGCCCCAACTCGACGGTGTTCAGGGAGGACATTTTATCGGAAATGTCTACCAGTTTGCCACCGAGTACCATGGCCGAGGCCTTCTGCTCGGCACGCAGACTCTGCAGCTGTTGCAGCACGCCGGCCTGTGTGTTGTCGGTCATCGAGACGGCAATATGTCCGAGCAGACGACCCAGGTTCTGCTGCATGGCCAGTACGGCGTCCGTGTTGCGGTTCACTGAATCGCGCAGCGTGACCATGTGCTCGGCCAGACTCTCTTCCTGCTCGCCGTCCACGGCGGCCTCCAGGGAGTCCAGCCGCTCCATGAGCTTGGGGTAGATATTGTAGAGCGCGTCGCGCACGCCGTCCAGGGAGTTCAGCTCGTCGGTCTGGTGCGCGCGGTCGCGGCGGTGGGTCGTCAGCATGAGTCGGAGCATTTTTTTGAGAATATACAGCTCGTTGTTCTCCAGGGCCTTGCGCGTCTCGGCCTTGAAGTCCGTCAGCTGGATGATTTTGCCGGCCAGCAGGGAGAGCACGATGCCGAGCAAGGCGGAGATCAGCGAGCCCAGCACCCCCTTGAACAGGGCCTGGATGCCGCCCGAGAAATCGTTGGCGTTGAAATTCCAGACAAAGATAAGGCAGCCGACAACTGCACCGACAAGCCCGATCGTTGTGAAAACAAAGGGTATGGATTGCAGAAGATAGCGGTTGATGCTCTTGTAATTGGAAAAGGCCTTTTTGATGTAGCCGATGCTGAAGAGCGTCCAGAGCAACAACGCTGCGTAGGGATAGGGGTTGTTCTGGATATAGAAGAAAACGGCCTGAAAGGACTTGCTGAGCCATTCGATATTCATAAGCGTTCCATTGTCTCGACGATACGGTTAGCTCCCGGAGCCAGGCAGCCGGAAAGGGGGCAATCCGGCACAAAGCGCCGGCCCGGTCAGGCCGATGTCCGATGCGGAATACTGCCAGGTCCTTTGCAAGATAAATGCCGGTCGTTCCTTGTCCGATGAATCGCCCGCAGGCGCCCGCCCGGCCCTGTCAGCGGCCGGTCGACGGCAAGGAACATCCGTCATGGGCGTGCGGAGGCCCGGGAAAAGGTGGGAAAAAATGGCCTGCCGCCCGGCAGGCCGACAGTGGAATACGCGGACGCGACGGCGCAGGCACTATACAACTGCGGGGAGACGATGCTATACTGCCTCAAAGCGAGGGGACATCCGGCGCCCCGCACAGGAAACGGTATGCAACTGACACGGATTCAAGCCGATTTTCTCTCGGAGATGATCAACATCGGCGCAGGAAAAGCCGCCGGCGCGCTCAACCAGATGACACGCTCGCACATCCGGCTGACAGCGCCGCTCGTGCGATTGCTGGAACGCGGTGAATTTGCGGAGCACATCCGCAGTCTGGATTCCCGCCAGGTCGATCTGGTCAAGCTGGTCTTCACCAACGGCTTTTCCGGGGTGACCTTGCTGGTGTTCAGCGCCGAGAGTAGCGTCAATCTCGTCGGCCTGCTGCTAGGGCACCCCGACGCCCGGCAGCTGGAGCAAGGACTTCGCGAAGATACCATCCGCGAGGTGGGTAATATCGTGCTCATCTGGATCATGGGCGCGATGGCTGGCCTGCTCGGCGAGCACCTCGACTACGAGCCGTTGACCTACGGGCAGGTCTACTCGGCGCTGCTCGAGCCGCACCTGCCGGCGCATGACGTGGCCCTGCTCCTGAAAACGGAGTTCGGCGTTCAGGATCACGTCATCGAGGGCGAGGTCATTATCCTGTTCAATTCCGCCGATTTCGCGCACCTGCTGCAGACTGTCGACCGACTGACAGCCGGCGCAACCGCCGCGCTGTCCTGAAATTTCGCCCGGGCCGGGACTCAGGACACCATATAGGCCGAGGGGTCGATCTTCAAAGCCTTGTGATCCAGGATGGCCTCGATGCGCAGCACCCCCTGCCTCCCGTTGCCCGAGCACGACCCGGGCTGCGCCAGGTCCACGTTTTCGGGCGCCCGCGACCGCATGGCGCTGTTGAGAACGATTTTCACCGTGGGCAGCAGCGGGCGTTCCGGATTGGCGCCCATGACCACGGCGGTTTCCCCGCTGTTCAGCCGGACCAGACTGCCCACCGGGTAGATGCCGAGGCATTTGATGAATTTTTCGGCATGGTGCGGGAAAAAGTCCTTGTCCTTCATGCTGTAGATGATGCTGAGCGCCTTGTTCGCGGCCATGCCTCTCTTGTACACGCGCTCGCTGGTCAGGGCGTCGTAGACGTCGGCCACGGAGATGATCCCGGCGTAGACGCTGATAGCATTGCCGACGAGCCCGAGGGGGTAGCCCGATC
>CAZGAH010000047.1:19642-34189 GCA_964523295.1 uncultured Desulfovibrionaceae bacterium
GATCCGTCGAATTTTGCATGATGCTCGGCAATAGCGCGCAATGCCTTCTCGCTCAGTCCCCCCTGCGCCTCCATGTACAGTCGCCCCTTGAGCGGGTGTTGCTTGATGATCTCGAATTCCTCGGGAGTCAGCCTGCCCGGCTTGTTGAGCACCTCCGCCGGGATGCGTGCCTTGCCCACGTCGTGAAAGAGGGCCGCCAGGCCAAGGAGGTGCAGCCTGTCGGTCGGGAGATCGAGAAACTTTCCGAAGGCCAGGCAGAGCACGCTGACATTGATGGAATGGGTGTAGGTGTATTCATCGTAGGCGCGCAGTTTGGTCAGACTGATCAACGCATCGCTGTTCCGGGAGACGCTGCCGACGACGTCGGAGATGAACGCCGAGGCCCGGGTCAGGTTGACCGGCGAGCCGATGCGCACGTCGTTGATGAATTCGCGCGCCAGCTTGATCGAATCCTGATATACCCGTCGCGCCGTGGCCATTTCTTCCGCAAGAGGCGTCTTCGCCGCGGAACTGCCGGGACGGGCGTTGGCCTCGCCCAGCAGCTGCAATTCCAGATTGCTGTCGCCCTCGGATTGCTCCCCGTCATCGCTCCACGCCCCCAGCGACGTTTCAACGAAAACCTCCTTGTACCCCTCGCGCAACAACTGTACGATCTGCTGCCTGGAGCTGATCTGACCGGGCTTTGAATACAAAAAAGGATGATCCATCCAGGAAAGCCCCGTGTCCACGACGTACATGCCTACACGAAGCTCTTCGGTGGAAATCTTCTTGAGCATGCCCCCCCCTTTTTTCCTGCTCCTCCTGAACAGGCCCGACGGAACAACCCTTTTCCCGCCCGTGCGATACCCTACACGAAGCGGCAGTGCAGGGCAAGAAGCAACGCTGATGGCGCCACGGCGATTTTGTTTTGAACGCGCAATGCAGCCGGACGGGGGTTAAGAGCCAGTCCGACACCTGGCCTAAGTTGTGGGCAAGCTCGCGCGTATTTTTGTGACGTTTTTCACTCCTTTAGAAATGAAAAGAGCCCGGCCTGCTAGCCTCTCCAGGACGCCGCGTACCTGAGAGTTTCGACGATCTTTGGCAGAAAGCCAACGTAATGATGCTGTCGCATCAAATTCTGAAAAGGTGCTCTTCAGAAATTACACCAGTCAAACCTCATTTTTTCTACTGGTTAGCATGGTATTGATAACAAATATTACTTAACTAAGCCTGTTGTTATTCCAGAGTGGGAATCCAACATTTTTTGGTAACTGTTTATCCTGGCCTACAATGTGACAGGAAACGAAATGGACCTGAGACCGCCCCCCCCTGGACGTCCTCGATCTGGCCAGAAAGGCTGACGTCCACCCGGCGATCGTCGCCGGTCGCATTCGTCACGAGCGCAAAAACTGCCGGACACTGTCCAGCCTCATCGGGCAAGGAAAGGTGAGAACACTGTTTGCCGCAGCGTAACGGGCGGCGAAAAGCCCTCTTACCAAAACATCCAGACGCAATCTTCCCCCGGCTTCGGTCCCCGGCACGCTGGCCGCGCCCTACCCTCCCTCACGCCCCGTCGCCCGGGCACTCCATGGGCAGCGTTACCGTGACCGTGGTTGCCTCCTCTTCCGAGCAGTCCAGGACAATGTCGCCGCCGTGCGCCCGGGCAATCATCCGGGCGCTGTAGGTGCCCAGGCCGGTGCCTGCGCCCTTGCCGCAGGTGACGTATTTGTCGAAAAACCGCTCCCGCACCAGCTCGGGCACAGCCCCCTCGTTGCGGATGGCGATCTGCCGCCAGCCCCCGGCGTCGCGGACGGAGACCCGGACTGCGGCGCCCTGCGGCGAGGCCTCCAGGGCGTTTTTCAGCAGATTGACCAGCATGTTCTCGATCAGATTTTCTTCCCCGCTATGCGGCAGCGTAGCATCCGGCCGGATCAGGACTCCATCGACCAGGCACTGCAGTCGGGATCGCATGCTTCTGATCCACGGTTGTAGCGTATGCTCGATGCGACGCAGAACCTGCAGCAGATCGAAGGGCTTGACCTCGGGATGATAGGCGGACAGCTCCATCCGGGTAATACGCTCGGTGGCCTCCACGAGGTCGATCACGCTACGCAGGTTGTGCTGCATCTCGGTGAACAGCTCCTCCTGGAAGGGGTCTTCGACGCGCTCCGCACAGGCCTCGACTCCCAGCAACACGCTGCACAACGGCGCCTTGACGTCGTGGCGGACAATGCGCTCCACGTGCTTTTTGAAGGCCTCGGCCTCCCGGGCCGCCGTGACGTCCAGGAAGGAGACCGCCACGGCGCAGGGCCTGGCCTCGCCCGCGTTGAACAGCGGCGAGGTGTTGATGGATATCCACAGCTCGTCGCCGTCAGGCCGCTGCAGCTTCATGAGTTCGTCCCGGCAGGGCAGGCCGGTGCGTAAGGTCGCAAGAGCTGGACATTCGGCAGGCGGCCAGGCAGAGCCGTCGGGGTGAAACGCCAACCAGCTCCGCTCCCGGACGATACACCCGACAACTTCCGACGCGGGAACACCAAACGTATCTTCAGCAACCCTGTTCCAGGCCAGGATTCTCCCGTCGGCGCCCTGGAGCACAACGCCCGCCGGCAGGCTGGCGACCAGGCTTTCGTAGCGGGCCTTGCTCTCGGCGAGCGCTGTCTCCGCTTGCTTGCGCGCGGTGATGTCCTGACCGAAACTCACGACCTCCTGTACCTGCCCCTGCGCGTCGCGGACGATATTTATGGTCCAGAGCACGTGCCGTATTTCTCCGGTGCGGCTCACCTGGCGGTTTTCATGACTGGCCCTGCTCTGACGAGAGTGTACCCAGCCATCGAAGGCCTCCCGTGTGCGCTCCCGGTCGTCGGGGTGGATGAAGTCGAAGGCGGACAGGCCGACGCAGTCCGCGGCAGGCAATCCGAAAAAGGCCTCGGCCTGGTGATTGACGAAGAGAAGGCGCCCGTCCTCGCCCACGGAGGCCACCAGGTCGTCCGTCCCTTCAACGAGCGTGCGGTAGCGTTCTTCGCTACGCGCCAGCGCGGCCTCGTGCCGCCGGCGCTCGGAAATATCGGCAAAGAGACAATGCGTACGCAGCATACGCCCCTGCTCGTCGAATTCGATGCTGCCGTTGAACGCTACGTGGAGCTGCCGGCCATCCTGGCACAGCAGCTCGAACTCCACGCCCTCGAGGCCACCCGCGGCCTTGAAACAAGGAAAATTCTCGGCGAACACGTCGACAGAGCCGGGGGCCAGAAAATCGCCGAACCACTTGCCGAGCACCTCTTCCCGGGCATAGCCAAGCGTGTTCAGCCACCTGGCATTGACGTCGAGGATCCGTCCCTGTTCATCGAGCGACTGCCAGGCCAGCGGTGCGTTGTCCAGGACCCCCTGAAGGTACGCCACGCGCGTGCGCAATTGCTCCTCGGCAGCCCCACTCGCGGGAATGTCCTCCCTCAAGGCCAATACCGCGCCGCGGTCGCGTGCCGACAGGCCAGGGAGCCGACGGCCCCCCAGCGCAGCCCAACCACTCGCGCCCGCTTTATGCCGAAAGCGAGGCTCGACATGAAGCCCTCCGTTTCCCCCGCGGATCACCCTCCCGATCTGCTCCTGAACCGTGCCAGCACCGTCGGGATGGAATATGTCAACCAAACGCAAGGCCATAAGTTCGTCACAAGAAAACCCGACAAGGCCGGCAAGGTGCGCATTGGCAAACACAATGCAGAAATCGGCTTTTACTAAGGCAGACCCAGCTGTAAAGATGCTATGTGCATTATTAGACAAAGCATTATTCATAATATTCATGGCTGCCCCCTTTATTTATAGATTAACAAAGCTGTAAAATTGCCCGTTGAATCTATTTTTTACTAAAAATCATGTCTTGAGACTTTGACCTCCTCCAGTTGAAGCGAAACACGAAGTCATCACGAATGCGCTGAAAAAATCTGAAACAAGGAAAATGCCTTTCGCAACGGCCTGAGTTCAGTGGTTAAATCAATGATACTTTGCTGACTTCGACTATTTCCAGGCACATCCGCAAACATTCTAAACATACGTATCTCCCCTACTGCGGAGTGATACCTATGCTCCGTAGGGCTTCCTCGATTACTTCCGAGTCGAAAGGTTTTATCAAGAACAGGTTGAAACCAATATCCGTGTAATGATAGCCCCAACAAAAATTATCTTTCGTAGATATTCCAATAATGGGAACTCCCTTATTCAAGGAGCAATCGCGTCGGATGCTCATCGTGGCGGTGGCACCGTCCTGTACGGGCATAAGTATGTCCATCAAGACAGCATCGACTTTCGTCTTATCCAACAGTTCACATGCCTGTTTGCCATTGGCCAAGGCAATAGCCTCGTGCCCCATATCTTCGATAATTTGACAAAGAAATTCACGAATGCTTCCTTCATCGTCAACAATGAGTACTATTGCCATAAGCACCTCTGTGAGTGATACGATTACCACCCGATGCACATAGAGTATTCCCGGCGGCTGGAAAAACAATCAGGGAAACCCTGAAAAAGGAACGTCGCTGAGATACTACCGGGAGCGAAAAAGACTTACTGGCCCGCGCCGGTGGCATTCGCTGCTGGCCCCGTCGTTGGCAAGGCCGGCCTTATGACTGGCACACGAAATGATGACTCATTTCAAGCTTCGAATACTATCCCCGTCCGACACGGACGAGCGTATCACCGAACGCCAATCCGCGGGACATGAAGCAGCCCTCTCTTACTGAAGGCCAAAAACGACAGGGAGACGGACGTAGCAGGCTACAGGGCGTCCCTCGCGCCTGGCAGGCCGGAATCGGGAGCTGTTGGCCGCCTGCATGGCAGCTTCATCGAACCCGTAACCGGCCCCTTGCTCCAGGATCACCTGGCGCACGATGCCGGATGCGTCGATGAGCAGACGCAGCACGACCCGGCCTTCCTTGCGCAGGCGTCGTGCCTGGATCGGGTACGCGGGACGCACCAGCGAGAGAATCGAAGGGCCGTCCGGAGCGCCCAGACTGGCGACTACCGGCGCATCTCTCCCTGTGGCATTCAATGAACCGGGCTGCCCGCCGCCTGCACCGCCAGCCGGGAGGTGCGGCCCCGTGACAGCCCCTGGCAGTGGCTCGGGTGATGCCGCGTCTGCCCCGGAGGGCACGGGAGGGGCGTCCTGAACCGGTCCTGGCCCGCGGGAGGCATGCGCAGGCCGGGGCGGGGTCTTCTTTGGTGCTATGTCCCGGTGCGAGTCCTGGCGCCTGGGCGCCTCCTTCATGGTCTCGGGCTTCCCGGCTGGCAGAGACGTCGCCGGCAAGGGCTCCACTGACGGGCACGTCGGGTTCGTGGTGGAATCGTCGGCGGTCGGGGACGTCATCGATGCCTTATGGCCTCCCCCCCCCGGGATGGGGCCGGCCTCAAGTGATCGCGGCGCCTCCGCGTGCGAATATCCTTCACCGGTTGTCTCGGGCTCAGCGCCCGATACCAGGGACAAGATCAGCACCGGGGGAAACCGAGTTTCGTCGTGGGCGGGCATGCCGAGGGGGAGGAAGAGGGCAGCCAGATGTATGCCTATCGATGCCAACACACTGCCCAGGCGGAAGAGAGCGGCCCTGCCCGGGCCTAAATCCGTATCCGATGCAGGGACAGAAAACAGGTCCGGGTGCATGCTCGCCGCGCTCCTAGAAACGCAAGGTCATGCCGGCTCCGACGGTCAAGGGGTCTCCCGGAGTCCCCATGTTGTTTACCGAAAAGAGATAGTACTCGGCGTTGGTGAGATTCCTTCCGAAGAGATAGATGTCGAAGTGCTCGGTTTCGTACCCGATTTTCGCATTGAGCAGGGTGTAGCCGTCCAACGGCTCGCGGTTGGCTTGATCTGCGTAGGCTTCGCCATATCCGGCCAGTTCGCCGCGAACGAACACGCCACACGTAAAGCGATACTGCAGCGACGCACCCCAGGAATGCTGGGGAGTAAAGGTCAGGTTGTTACCGCTGTAGTCCGCGCCGGTGACGGGATCTATGTAGTTGACATACCGTGCGTCAAGCAGGCCATAATGGCCGGCGAGTTCGAGCCCCTCCAGGGGCATGAACTTGAATTCCGCCTCGACACCCATGTTCCTGGCGTCACCGATATTCTCGAGCAGCAAGTTGTAGTAGTCGATAGCGACAATATCCTGCCGATTGTGCAGTTCGATTAAAAAGGCTGCGAGGTTGCACTGCAAATGATTGTCCAGCCAGGCCGTCTTAAGACCTGCTTCGTAGGTCCAGCTGGTCTCTGCGTCGTAGTGTACCTTGGCCGGGAAGTCGGTTCGGTAATACAGCCCGCCGGGCTTGTAGCCCTTGCCCACGCTGGCATAGAGCATGTACTCGGGGGTGAAGCGGTAGTCCACAACGAACTTGGGGAGCAATTGGGCAAAGTCGGCCTGCCCCTTCATAGGGCCGGTTCCACGGGTTGGGGCGCCGTAGACAAGGGGGTAGCCGGCTGCGAAGCTATACACTTGACCGGCCATGATGAGGTAGTGGTCGCGCTTCATGGTCTGCTCGACGTATTCGTAGCGCAGGCCAGCGGTCAGTCCAAGGCGCTTGTCGAAAAGGCGGTAGGTCGCCTGGCCGAAGGCTGCCCAGGTGGTAGCCTGTGATTCGGCATCAACCGCGACGTCGCGCGTGTCGGCAGGGAGGCCGCCGAGGGCGATGCCGGGGAATTCCCGACCGTATGCGTAGGTTTCCTTGTAATGCTCGGTCTTGTGCTCGAAGAATCCTCCCACGAGCCAGCTGAGGGAGCCGCTGTTCTCGGGCGAGAGAACCCGGAGTTCCTGGGTCCACTTGTCCAGATCCCAGTCAACGGCCATATCCATGAAGTTGACGTCCGTGAAGTCGCCGTCCATGGCGTAGGCATTGTCCCTCCAACGGTGTGAGGTTATGGAAAGGATCTTGAACCAGGGAGCGTCGTAGGCCAGGCGGAGAGCCTGGAGATTGGAGACGGTGTCGTTCGAGCCCGGGGTGTCCTGGTAGTTATCCCAGTGGCCCAGGTCAGGATTCGGGGTAGGGGTGCGGGCCAGCCCGTGGTACAAGGCCAGCCAATCCCTGTAGCGTCCCTTATCGACCGGGGTGATGTGGTGCCCGCCTTTGTCTTCGAAGCTGTCACCGGAGACGGTGAGCATGATGTCCAGTTCGTCGACCGGCGTCCAGCGCAGGCGGACGCGGCCGCTCTTGGTGTGCTGGTCGTTGTCGGGGGTTTCCAGGAAACGGTTGTAGATATAGCCCTCGTGGCCGTCGACCATGCCGGCGAGGTCAATGAAAAGTCGGTCCTGGACCAGGGGCCCGCGCAGGCCAGCCCGCACTGCGTACTGTTCGTAGAGGCCTCCCTCGACGTTGGCCCGCCCCTCCCAGCTGTTTCCCGGAGTTTTGGAGAAGATGTTGATGACGCCACCCTGGCTGTTCTTGCCGAACATCGTCGATTGCGGTCCACGCAGAACCTCGACGCGGTCCAGATCGTAGAGCACGTTGTCGAAGGAGCGGAGCTCGGCGAAGGGCACGTCGTCCATGTAGATGCTGACCGAGGTGTCGCCCTGGTTGAGATTGTAGAGTCCTCGCATGTTCAGGACGCTGATTCCGCCACGATTGCCGAAGGTGAGGAACCGGAAGTTGGACACATAGGCATCGAGGTCGCGCATGTCCTGGATGCCGGTGTCCTCTACTTCAAGCCCGGAGATGGTGGTCACGGCCATGGGCACCTGCTGGGCGTCTTCCTCGCGCTTGTTGGCTGTGACCGTGACTGCGGGCAGTGCATAGGTCGTGGTTGGCTGATTCGAGAGTACCGGGTCTGCAACATTCGCTTCTGCCGCAATTGCTATGGCAGGACACAGTATAATATACATTAAAAATACATACACGCCCAACAATACATTCACTTGACTGCCCCCCTCTTTTTGTACTGCATGAATCATTTACGATTGCAAATGACGTCCCCTGCGCTGTCTGCCCCGGATAATTCTCTTGCAAATAACGAAACCCCGCCTGGCTGCTATCCCCCACGACGCGCCGTCGCGGGGGAAAATCGTTGACGCGGCGTTCCTGGCGTTATTTCCCTCCTTCGAGGCCCCATTTCTGCCTTGACGCGAAGTCATTGGTTCTTCCGCAGACTCTTCAGGACCGTTCCAGCCAGCGCGCCCCTTGCCACACCGGTACCGGCATCACCCGTCTACACCCATTGCCTCTGTTCGCAATGCATAAAGAATAACATCCGCAGTACTGCTCAAATTCAATTTGAGCATAAGATTACGACGATGCGACTCAACTGTTTTCACACTTATAAATAGCTTATCTCCGATTGTTTTAGTCGAATCTCCCTTAGCAATAAGACGCATTACTTGTTTTTCGCGCTTTGTCAATATGAGCATGTTTCCTGAATTGACAGAATTTCCAAATTTAAAAATATGCTCATCTATCATTTCTTGCGTTACCCCTTCCGGGCAATAACGCTTGCCATTGAGAATAGTGTCCAAAGCAATTGCGAGTTTTGTAGTGGCAGAATCTTTTGTGATATAGCCATCTGCACCAGCAAGGAAGGCCTCCATAACGGATTGCTTTGATGAATGCATGCTTATAATCAGCACAACGACCCGCGCATCATTTTTTTTCAAATCCTGAATCAAGGCCAGACCGCTCTGATCCGGGAGAGAGATATCAAGGAGCACCACTTTCGGAGTGAGGCGCTTTGCAAGATTGAGCCCCTCCAAAGCGTCCCCGGCCTCTCCTACCACCAGGTACCCACCCAGCCTGTCGATAATCGCTTTCAGCCCTTCCCGTATAAATGGGTGATCGTCGATAAGCAGAATCCTTCTCACGGTAGAGTCCCCCCACCCGTCATTGGAAACGACAACGAAATTTCGACTCCGCTTCCTGGATTGGAATCAAGCCGCAACCGGCCTCCAAGCTGCGCCCCTCGCTCTCGCATAGTCTTTAAGCCCAGATGACTGCCCGCTTCCTGCTGTTCTTTTGGGGTGAAACCTTTTCCGTTGTCTTTGATTCGCAACAAAATATCAGGAAATGCTCCCCGTAAAAGAACGTCGACTCGTGAAGCCTGAGCATGTTTCTTGACGTTGTTCAACGCTTCTTGAACCAGTCTGTACAAATTGATCCCGGCCTCAGGGCTGAGCGTGGTGTCTTTCATGTCCTTGACCGTGAACACGATATCGAGCTTTTGCTCTTCGGCCATTTCCATGCAAAGCATTTCAAGACTGTGTATTAACCCGAAACGCTCGATATCCGGCGGCCGAAGCATGTGCGAAAGATTGCGGACTTTGTCCAAAGCCTGCTGGAGCCTCCCCGACATACGTTCCAGACGTTGCGCGACAGTCTCAGCCCACGCGGGGCAATCCTGTCGTAAAAGTTCATACCCAATCTTAAGAGATACCAAGTCCTGGGCTACGTCGTCATGCAAATCGCGAGAGAGACGCAGTCGTTCCTCCTCCTGCAGGCACTGAAGTCGTCTGTTCAACTCGAAAATTCGCTCTTCGGCAGCTTTGCGCATGGATATATCGTTGATGAACCCCTCGATGCGCTCAACGCCATCGTCTTCGTCCCGCAGCAGCTTGGCGTTGATCTCGACCCACACCGCGAAGCCCTCTTTGCAGAGCAGTTGCACTTCAACACCGGAGACCTCCCCCTCGCTCTTTGTTCTGGCAAGGAGATTCTCCAGCATGTCTGGATCGACAAATAAGGGCTGCGATCCCTGCGTGCAGGCAGCAATGATCTCCGCGGCAGAAATGTAGCCCAAAATGTCCGCGACGGCCTGATTGACATGCTGCAAGCGACCCTCGGGTGTGGCCTGAAAGATGCCGGCTGGAGAATAATCGAAGATCGCATGGTACTTGGCTTCCGCCATCTGAAGCGCACTGAAGAGTCGGGCGCTTTGAAGCGATATTGCGGCCTGCGCCGCAAGCATCTGGATTGTTTCCAGCCTGTTGCGCGTGAATGCGTAGGTGGTCAGCGTATTTTCGAGATAAATCACCCCCTGCGCGTCAGTATGCAAGAGCAAGGGAGTACAGAGTATTGAGCGCGGTTGAAAACGGCGAATATACGGATCCACTCCATAGGTGACATCGCTCGCTGCATCGGCGAGGACAAGAGGCTGCATGCTTGTAGAAACAGAACGAAGAATGGACAGGGGCACTTGCTCACCCGTTCCAACACCTTGAGGTCGGACCACGACGAGGCCCCCGCCCTCGACTTTGGCGAGAAGCGCGAGCGAGAACTCCCCGTTTCTGGAAAGAAACAAGGCGCCCTTGGTCGCGCCGGCATTCTCCACAAGAATCGTGATCAGGCGTTCCAGCAAACTGTCGAGGATGAGTTCTTGGGAGATGGCTTGCGAAGCCTTGATAACCGAGGCCAATTCAACGGCCTGCAAGGCCATGACCTGCGTTTTGTCTTCTATCTGAATGGAGCGTCCGCCTTCCTGTCCCCAATATGGCAACACCCCTGCAAGGATATCAGGATAGGTGTCTCTCATACAGCGAAGCTTCATGCCGGCGCCCCACGTCCTGTAACCTTGGTACGCGTCGGCAAGATAGACTGCCGCGATTTTTTTGTTCTTCTTTCCAAGCCAGAATTTTGCAGCCAGTTCGTTGGCCAACGCTTCGAGATGAGAACAATTTTGCGCAGCCGCGGTTTCGATCGCCAAGGCATATTCCTGCGCCGCGTTCATGTCGTGCCCGTGGAGTCGGTGCCATTCGGCGAGGATCAAGTGATGGCGATGCAGGAAGGTCGAAGGAGACAACGCTGCCCATTGTTCCAGCAAAACCAGGTTGGAGCGGATTTGCGCCAGCGCGTTCTCGTCGGGGGGGTCTCCTGGCTGGCAGCGAGGGCCAGGGATTGGTGGAGAACGAAGTCGGGAAAGATGAAAAGAGCGCGTGCAAAGGACAAAAAAGGCCTGGCGGCCTCCAGGGCCGCGAGAGCCTGATCGTGGCGTCCATACAGATAACAAGCGAAGGCCTTCGTGACGTGAAAGTAGAGGATGGCGTGAAAATTGTGGGTAGCCAGACACTCCTGCACAAGTTCGGCCTCGGTGATGTGTTCGTCTTGAAATTCATCGTAATCGCCCCCCTCGCCTGTCAAATTCTTCAGGACCCACCCCAGCCCCACGAGCATGGGGCGGGCAAAGGCGTTGTTCAATTTCAGGCAGGATGCCTGTTTAGCCGCACAGACGAGTCGCAACTCGTGCAGATTTCCGCCTTGGGCGAGGAGCGCCGTAATTTGCGCCGCCATACTCCATCCGGCGTAGGTGAACGCCCCTGAGGCCAGACATTTTCTGGATGCGTCTTCAAGGGTCCTTGCAACCACTTCCAGGGGTAAATGCCAATGGCTTTTATGCATTGCATACATACTTTGCACCATGGCGGTGTACGACTGATTATCAAAAGCGCGCGGCACCTGGAGGGCGAGTTCCCCAAGCCTGACGCCCATTTTGTATTGACGTTCGTACTCGATGACCATGATGCCGTAACAAAGGTACGCGCCGCCTGACTCGGGGACGTTGCCCTGCTCGATGGACAACTTCAGACCCGTGAGGATGATCACGCGCCACAGTTCCCTGCGCGTCAGGTAGGAGGGCAAAGCAATTTTCGAAATAATTTCGATGGTCAGAGCCAGCGTCTTGTCGGAGGACTTGGGAATCTCCGTCCAGCCGAACACGTTCCGGACCTGTAACAGCCGTTCAACGTCTTCACGCAAGGCCACAGCCTCCTGGTCCAGGCCCTGCTCCGGGATGTCGACGCCCAGCAGTGCGAGCGCCGTGAGCCCGGTGCCGATGGCGAGAGGAAAACGCGCGCGCATGATTTCTTGCTCCACCAGGATGGACAGGAGCTTGACGCGATCGAGGGTCGAGGCGGCTTTGGCTTGTCCTGCCCGGACAAGGGCCTCGGCCTCATCAAAAAAACCATTCAGGCTCTTGGCAAGCGTCAGGGCCGCGTACAGATCGTACCACAGCGCATACGAAACGTCCGGAGCAGATTCAGGCAGAAGCTGCATGCCGAGCTCAAAATAGTGGAGGGCTGCGTCGTATGCAGCGGCACCTGTGGCGCGTTTTCCAGCTTCAAAATTGAGTGCGGCAAGCTCTTCCCGCTCGGCAGCGGAAAGCAACTGCTCAATGGAATTATTGAGGTGGTCCACCAATTCGAAGAGACGCTCATGGCGTTCAGCGACGGGAAGAAGATCGACCAGGCGGCGTCCCAGGGAGTAATGCGTTGCGGCGCGCTGGCTGGGGGCCATGTGCTCGTAGGCGGCTCGATGCACCGAGTCATGCGCGAATCGGTAGCGTAAAGAGGATATGGCGGGGGAGAGCGACTCATGGTCCTCGATCCTGGCCTGGCTCGACACGAGGATCAGCCCCTCTCCAAGCGCTGGCAGCAAATCGTCAACAAGCTGGGCGGGCGATCTATGGCCGGCAAGGTGCAAAGTTTTGAGGTCAAAGATCGGGCCTATGCATGAGGCGCGCTCCAGAGCTTCTACTGTGGCGGAGGGCAAGGTCAAGAGTTTATGCGCCAAGAGGGTCGCGACCTCATTGGCGAAGTCGGCCGCAGTGATCGTCTCGAGATCCCATGACCACCGACTGTGTTCAGGATCGAAGACAAGCAGACGGTCAGCTTCGAATCTGGAGAGCAATTGCTTGATAAAGAAAGGATTTCCGTCGGTTTTGCGTTGCAGGAACATTGCCAGCGGGAACGTTTCCTGCGGAGACAAATGCAGGCCGGACGCAAGCATGGCAGCGATATTCCCGGCATTCAAGGGCTCCAGGAGTATCTCTTCAGGCCGATACGGGCTCAGCCGTAGACCCTGCAACGCGCATGCAAAGGGGTGCGTCGCCTCCACTTCATTACTACGATAGGCGCCAATAAGCATGAAATGGCTAAGGCCTTGCCCTCTGAACAGGTACTCGATGAATCCGATAGTGGACACATCGGCCCATTGGAGGTCGTCGAGAAAGACAATCAGTGGTGATTGCGAGGAACAAAACAGCGAAATAAACATTTCGAGAAGTCTGAACAGACGCCCCTGAGCGTCGAGTGGCCCGACGTCCTGGGGTTGAGGTTGCGGTCCAATAATGAGGCCAAGCTCCGGAACGATATCCACAAGCAGCTGGGCGTTCGGGTGTAATTCCGCCAGAATTCGCTCTCTCCATCGCGAAAGTTCGGCTTCATCACCGCCCAAAATTTCCATGACTAAGGTCCTGAACGCAAATCCAAGCGCGCTGAAGGGTGACGCCGCCTGCATTTGCCCGTATTTACCCATAGTCTTGAGGTGAGGCCCGGCGACGCACTGAAAAAGGAAATGGGTGGCGAGTGCGGTTTTGCCTATGCCGGTAAGACCGGAGAGCAGGACAAGTCGGCCTTGCCCGGCTCGTATGTGAGAAAACGAGTTGCGCAACTTCGCCACAGCTTCGTCACGCCCAAAAAGTCTATGTTCGAAGATGAGCCGGGCAACGCCCCGGCCTGCCCTCAGGTCAAAGGGAGAAATGTGGGAATGAGCCCGCCATTGCTCAAGGCAGGTCGCGAGATCGGCAGCAAGTTCGCGGCCGTTTTGATATCTGTCCTGGGGATTCTTCTGTAAGAGCACCATGACGATGTCGGAAAGAACCTGCGGGATGCCTGGTCGAGCCTGGTGCGGCGGGGTGGGAATCCTGGCGATATGACTATGAATGAGAGCGAGCGGGTCCTCCTCGGGAAAGGGTAAACGGCCCACAAGAGCTTCGTACAAGACCACACCGAGCGCATAAAGATCGGATCTATGATCGAGTGGACGATTCAAACGGCCTGTTTGTTCAGGCGCCATGTACTGAAGAGACCCTTGAAGCAACGTTATCTGTACTTCGTCGGGCGTCGCGGTGCGACCTGCTATGCCAAAATCGACAAGACGCACCTGCCTGGTTGAAGGATTAACAAGAATATTGGATGGGGTAATATCTTTGTGGATGACACCTGCATCGTGAATTTTTGACAGGATAATGGAGAGCTGCTGCCCCATTGCGAGAATGCCATCTATGTCAAGTACGCCTTCAGAGATACGTTGTCTGAGAGTACATCCGGGGAATTCATCCAGCACGAGAGCCAGTGTGCAGCCATATTTTTCAACCCCATAGCAACGGGGAACACCTTCAATATGCGAAAGTAATGTGAGCAATTCACATTCTTGATGAAAACACGACTGCACCGATCCAGAGCAATGTGCCTCCTTGATATATTTCAAAATCACCGGTCTTCCATCACGCTCGCGTATCGCTCGCACAACGACGGATTTGTCCCTTTCTACAAGAACTGAAAGGAGACGATAGCCGTCAATGTGACAGGGCAATGTATTCATGGCCATTTAATCTCTATTTGCCAGCTTCTCGGCATCGTCGATGCTGTGGCTTGCGCGCTGCGCAATGACCAGCGAGCCCGCATTTCTCTCATCAACGCAAGCGCGGTGTCCGTACACCGTATCTGCGCCCTACCCTCCCTCACGCCCCGTCGCCCGGGCACTCCATGGGCAGCGTTACTGTGACCGTGGTTGCCTCCTCTTCCGAGCAGTCCAGGACAATGTCGCCGCCGTGCG
>CAZGAH010000048.1:0-14945 GCA_964523295.1 uncultured Desulfovibrionaceae bacterium
GTCTGGAAATCGTCCTTGCTGGCAACCTTCCGTGACATGGCGCGACCTTACACGCTACGCGCCGATGTGTTCAGCTTTTTTTGCCTACGATATGATTTTTTTCGAAATGGCCTACCCCGAATCTCAGTCCCCAGCTTAGCACTTGCATTGTCCGGTACGTCAGGCTATCATATAACTCGGTGCTGATTGCTTTTGCCGGCATCCATTTTGCGGGGAAGGAACCGGCAAGCGAGACAGACAGCAGGTTTATCCGGGGCGCCAGTGTGCCCGAAGTGTTCAATTATTTCCTGGAGGTGAATGCGAATGTGGGGGCGGATGACCATTCAGACGAAAATCGGGCTTGAACTGGTGACCTGCGCGTTACTCATCGTGTTGGGAATGAGTATTCCCAATTACCTGGGGTCCAGACTATCCCTTCTTGAAGAAGGGAAAAAGAACATTCTGGACAAGGTCGTCGAGTTGACCACGACGCTGCAGGCCCTGCACGAGCTGACCCAGAATCAGGTCAATTCGGACATCGAGATCATGCTCAACGAGATACAGAAGCTCGGTGCGCCGTCTCTGGATTCCGGCAATACAATACCGATTGCTCTTGGCGGAACTGAAAAGGTCAACTTGCCAGCGCTACGATTCGGGGAGCGCGTCATGAACGGGGACACGGAATTTGTCGACAAGATCAAGCGCATGGTGGGCGGCGGAACGGTGACCATTTTCGAGGTCCAACCGGGCAAACTCATCCGCGTCTCTACCAACGTGCTGACTCTGGACGGCTCGCGGGCGACGGGAACCTTCATCCCCGAGGATTCGCCGGTCTACAAGGCAGTGATGGACGGCCAGACGTATCGGGGGCAGGCCTTCGTTGTCAATGCCAATTATCTGACCGCCTATATCCCACTGAAAGACGTTTCGGGAAAGATCGTCTCGGTCATTTATGTCGGCCGAAAGATCCTCAACGACCAGGTCATGAAGGTATTGGATAAAGCCCAGTTATTCGGGAAAGGCTACGCCTACCTCTTTGCTGCGGATGGAACTTTTCTCTTTCACCCGGACAAGGAGTATGTTCTGAAAAAGAAAAAGCTCGGGGATATTGACCTTGACCTGAACACGTTCCTGGTATCATCGCCCAGGCTGGTCGAGTACACGTACAAAGGTCAGAATAAAGTAGTCGGCGTGAACGTATTTGACGAAAAGCTGGGCTGGCGCGTGGCAATCGGGCTGCCGGAAGATGAACTGCTGGCAAATCTTGGCTCCCGTCTGAGTACCTATATCATTATCGGCGCCGTGCTTGCTGTCATCGTCGCCCTGGTCTTCTCCTGGCTGATCGTCCGCGGGGCCATGCGGCCCATCAATGCGCTGGGGCAGGCTGCCATGGAGGTCATCAAGGGCAATTACCGCGTGACCATACCCTACGCGGCCGACGATACGCTGGGCCGGACAATCCGGCACTTCATGACCATGGTGGCGAGGCTTGAGGAAAAGATCAAAGAGAGCGAAGACAAAACCTGCATCGCCGCAGAGGAGGCCCAGCGCACCCAGGATGCCCTGAACCAGGCGCAGCAGGCGCGCACGCAGGGGGAGCGCGCCCGGGTGGAAGGCCTGCACCAGGCCGCCGAGACCATGTCGACCGTCGTCACGACCATTGACGACATCTCCCGCGAGTTGTTCAATGAAATCACCCGGGCCAGCCGCAACGCCGACGAACAACGTTCCCGCGCACAGAAGACAGCCCAGTCCACCAGCCAGATGAACTCCACCATTCTCGGCGTGGCGCAGAGCGCGTCGCAGGCGGCGGAGAATGCCGAGGAGACCAAGCAGGAGGCCCAGGCCGGCTCACGCGTGGTCGAGGACTCCATGAACGCCATCCGCACGGTGCAGACCCTGGCCGGCAGCCTCAAGGAAGACATGAGCTACCTGACCAGCCAGGCTGAATCCATCGGCCAGGTCATGAACGTCATCAACGACATCGCCGACCAGACCAACCTGCTCGCGCTGAACGCCGCCATCGAGGCAGCACGCGCCGGTGAAGCCGGACGAGGCTTTGCCGTTGTAGCCGACGAGGTCCGCAAGCTGGCGGAAAAAACCATGGGCGCGACCAAGGAAGTCGGCGATAGGATCAAGGCTATCCAGAATTCCGCCAGAAAAAACAACGAGAACGTCGATGCCGCAGTCCGGGCCGTGGAACTCGCGACCGACCTGGCCATGAAGTCCGGCGAGGCCTTGCGCAAAATCGTCGAACTGACGGAAAGCACGGCCGACAAGGTGCGCAACATCGCCACGGCCTCGGAGCAGCAGTCAGCGGCCAGCGAGCAGATCAGCCGCGCCGTCGACGAGGTCAACGTCATCTCCGATGAAACATCCCAGGTCATGAGCGCAGCCGCGGACGAAGTGCAACGCCTCGGCGACCAGACCAAAGCCCTGGGCAACCTGATCCAGGACTTCCGCAACGCCTGAGCCAATCCAGGCGCAAGCCTCCTCCGGGAGGCCAAGCGGGGCCGGCATTTGCCGGCCCCGCTTCGTGATGCGCATGCCGAATACGCCGATTTCACCGTACGCGGCGGACAGGCCCGCTGAAAAAACTGTTTCAGCCATTTCAGCTACATTGACTGATCAGCCTGAAGTGATTATTCTGATTCAGCAGGCATGAACCCGATGACCATCCTCACGGACACAGTGCGTTTCTCTTGATGCGACACAAGCGGACAGGAGATGTCTATGATCATATCTTCAACCGAGCTGAAGAACAATTTTGGCAAATTTTTAGACACCTCAATCCGGGAGCCTGTGGAAGTCACGAAGTCTGGTCGCCGGGTAGCTGTTCTGCTCTCGGCCGAGGAGTATGACCGGCTTGCCCTGCTCGAGGACACGTACTGGGGCGAACGCGCGCTGGCAGCTGCTGATGGCGGATTCATTGGCCCGGAAGAGGCGATGAAGCTTTTTGTCGGCAAGGAAAGATGAAAAAACTATCACGGCAATTCGATCTGACGAAAGAAGTCGCTGCTGCCTTGAGATTGCTGCCACAAAAGGCGCATCGACAAATTGTGCTGCGGATTCTCGACCTTGCAGAAAACCCGGAGCCTCAGGACTCCAGGCCGCTCAGAGGGAAAACAGCCAGAATGGCCCGACTGAGGCGAATCGACGAAGGCGAGTACCGGATTGTTTACCGGTATGATGATTCACTCGTCGAGGTGCTCATCGTGGGGCATCGGAATGACGGGAAAGTGTATCAAAATCTGGAAAAGCACACCTTCTCGCGATGATTGTATCGCGTACGCGCGATAGCCCTCTCCCCTTTGCCGTATCCGCCTCCTGCCTTTCAGACGATGCTGGAGAAAAATAGGTTTCTCAGGCTGCCCGATGCCCATTTCATGTGTTGAAACGCTCTCCGGCGTCACGTATGAAGGGCGTGCCGCCTGTCCGTTCCGCTTCCGGCTGGACCGTAAGCCCGCGGTCACGGCATGGAAGGACGCGACGTTCTGACCTGGCGGCTGGCTGAAAACCATGTTCCTGAGTCTGAAGATTGCCCTCTCCTCGCTGGCGGCGCACAAGTTGCGCGCCGTGCTGGCCATGCTTGGAGTTTTTCTGGGCGCGCTCGCGCTCACCGGCGTGCAACATGCATCGCTGGTCATGGTCCGCAAGGCCGAACTCGAGACCGAAAAATTCGGTCCCAACGTGTTCATGGCCATCGCCGGCAAGGTCCTCCAGTTCCGCGACGGCCCGGCCAGGCACGTACAGGCGGCAAAAACCTTTACCCTCGGCGACGCGCGCGCGCTCATTGCCGGCGTCCCGGCGGTATTGGCCGGCGCGCCGTTTGTCAGCACGGCCATGAACGTGCGTCATGGGGAGACGCGCATCAAGTGTCAGCTGGTCGCCACCACGCCGGAGTTCGCCCGCGTCCGCAGCGCGATCCCGGCATACGGTCGTTTTCTGATCCCGGAAGACGATACGCGGCGCGCCAAGGTCTGTATCCTGGGCTGGAATATCGCAGAACGACTATTCGGTCAGGCCGGGAGTGCGCTGGGCCAGGATGTCCTTTTTTTTCGCGCCAGTTGCCGCGTCGTGGGCGTCATGCCCAAAAAGGGGGCCGACATTGTAGGAACCGACCAGGATGAACAGGTATTCGTGCCGCTGTCGACCTTTCAGCGCCGTTTCGCGAACCAGACCTGGATTACGGGCGTCTATCTCGAATTGCATCGCGGAACGGACGACCGGACGGTCAAGACCGAGGCTGATCGCATCCTGCGGCACCGGCATGCCATTCCGCCAGGCGGGCGGGAGGATTATTCCCTGCTCACCGCGCGTGACACCATCAAATTGCAACGCGAAGCCCTGGCTCTGGTCTCCACGCTCGGGCTGATCAGCTCGAGCATCTCCTTTACCGTCGGCGGGCTTGGCATTCTGTCGATCATGATCGTGCTGGTGCGTGCGCGTCGGCTGGAAATTGGCGTACGGCGGGCCACGGGCGCGACGCGGCAAGCCATCGTACGGCAGTTTCTCCTGGAATCCGGGCTGATGTCGGTGGCCGGCGGTCTGCTGGGCGTGGCCTGTGCCCTGCTGCTCATTGCCGGGTTGGCCAGATTCGGCGATTTTCCCTTTATCGTCGATCCCACGCTCGTGGCCTTCGCTCTGGGCGCCTCGGCAGCGCTGGGGCTGGCCGCGGGCGCCTATCCGGCCTGGCAGGCATCCCGGCTGGAAATTCTGGATGTGCTGCGCACCAGCGTGTAAGCCCGAAAGCACATCGATTCTGGCAGAGAGTGTACTCGGCGAACGTCAACGATTAACGGCCTCGCCTGACGCGCACCTCGGGAAGACTCCCTTTTTCCGCAAAAACTGTCCCGGCCTGCATTGAATACTCTGCGCTTTTAGCCTATTGTGATTCCGACGCGTAATGTGGGACGGTGCTCAGGATTGCGTTCGCCGGGTCGCCTCGGATGACAACTCGGCTTAAGTGACTGAATATTTTGAAAAAAGGAGAACAGAATGCGTATATGGACCCACAGTATGATGGTGGCGATTGTCCTGCTTCTGGCCGGATTCACGTGGGCGTTTGCCGAGGAGGCTCCTTTGACGCCGGAGGAAAAGTCGAAATTCGGCGAGACATTGCTTCTGCCTTCACCGTCGGAAATATTCGTCGCACTGAACAAGGTAGGCAAGGCCGACTGGAGCGACGCGGCGTCGTACAGCAAACAGTACGACTACAAAACCGGCTACATGCGCGCTTTCAACCTGGGGGTGCGCTCGGCGGACGGCTTTCTGGCCATTCAGGCGCGCGACAAGACCAAACTCGGGGAGATGATTGTCGTCATCATCACCCTTGCCGAGGAATTGATGGTCGAGCAGGCGATATTGAACAAGGGAAAAAAGTTCGAGCAGCTGTCGCAGCAGGATAAATGGAACGAGCTGCACAGCGAGCTGGATTCGCTACGTGAGGATGTCATGCAGGAGATCGACCGGCTCGGCGACCAAGACATTGCCCTGCTGGTCAGTGCCGGAGGCTGGCTGGAGGGGTTGCGGGCCACGACCAAAATTCTGAGCAACCGCTACGAGTCCAATGCGTCCTCAATCTTGTATCAACCTCGCCTGGTGGATTATTTTTCCGATCGCCTGGCCAAAATCGACCCGGAAGCGAAAAAGGCTCCTGCCGTGCAGGCCCTGATCGATAAATTGCCGGTCATCAAAACTCTGGTCGATGTAGGTTACCAGAAGCCCGTGCCGCAAGAAAACATCGTCAAATTGCACGCTATCAGCTCTGAACTGATTCAATTGATCGAAAGGGGGTAGGTGCCATGCATGGTGGCGTGAAACATGGGCTGTATCTGCTGTATGCTGCGGCGTTTGTGCTCGTGATGGTCGCATCGGCCTCTGCCGATCGCCTCGACGCACGGGATCTGGCCTACGAGGCTATGGACGTCTACAAGGAAGATGGCTTTCATCTTCGGGACGAACTGCAGGTCGGCAAGCTCTACAAAGGCGAATCGTATTATTTCGATACGCAGCTGTCTGCCGGAAACCAGTACTTTTTCTATGCTGCCGGCGACAAGAGCGTATTGAACATCGAAGTGCGCGTATACGATGAAAACTGGAAGCTGGTCGCCTCCAATACCTCCGGAGAGCCTCAGGCCGAAGCGACGTTCAAGCCTGACTGGAGCGGCATCTTTCACATCAAGATCAGCATGGTGGATGCCCTGAAGGACGGAGCGTACTGGTTTATCGTTTCGGGGTACAAATAGATTGCATAGCTTCAGAGGGTTGCCGTTCGCGCATGAGGGCAGCCAGGACTGAGGCACGGCGGAATGCGCCGTAACGCCGGGAGGAACGCTCTGCTGGGCGCCTCCCGGCGGTCTTTGTCTACGGGATTCGCCGACGTCCCGGCGTCATCACGCGAGTATCGGCCCTTCCCGGATCATCAGCCTGACGGCGGATCGCGACCTGGGGGCGTACGCTTGCCGTCAAGCCCATCCTGCTCGTATGGCGTATTCGTCGCCCCGGTTTTGACACGTTGCAACCTACAGTCGTCTGGTCCAGCGGACCCGACGGGCTGAACAGCGCAGAGGAGGGACCATGCCCCGACCCGAGACAACGGCCGACGTCCGGGATCTGGCGCCTGAGCGGGCGTTGGAATCCAGTCTGGCCATGGAGCTGCTGACACTTTTCGCCCTGGTCGCGGGGAGCGAGGAGGAGTCCTTGCGCAGCAAGCGCTCCTTTGTCTCGGCTTTTTTTCAGAATCTTTATCCCCCGGATATCACGACGCTGCTCTGCCGTCGTTTCGATGACCTGTTGCTGGAAAAGCCGGAGCCTGAGGAATTCTCACGCACGCTCAATTTCAGGCTGTCGTATCAGGAAAAAATTTTCTTTCTCCTGACGCTCTATGAATTCATCCTGGCAGAGACGCCCGATCCCGACGAACTCACGCGTACGCGATCCCTTGCGCGCGCCCTGCTCGTGCAGGAGGAAGACCTGGCCTTTATCGAGCACAGTTTCGGTCTGATCAACGTCTCACAGGAAATACTCGATGCGTCGAGCATCCTTGAATTACGCGTTACCGGCGATCTGGACTCCTCTGACGTCTATCTCCCGCTGCCCGGGCTGGAACTGGTCATCTATAAAATCCACAATCTGTACTGCATTACGAAAAAGAACGATCTCTACAAAGTTGTCGCCGAAGCGCATGTCCTTAAAAAGAATTTCTCCGCCCGGATTTCTCAACAGTTTTCCATAATGATCGAGACCTATAACATCCGTTATCAGGACTTGATCATCTATTTTCGTAACAAGGTCAATCGACTGAAGGCACGGCTCTTTATCGAACAGGATGACCTTGAGCTGGCCTTCAGTCTGAAACGTACGCAAGGCAGCCTGCTGGAGCTGGAAGTCTCCGGATCGCATATTCTGCTGTCGATTCTCGACCGTGACGCCGTCGTCGCGCGCAACCGCTCGCGCGTCCATTCGCCCATCCACGTCAACCTCAATGATGAAGTCTATGTAAACGGTTTTCGTCTGGATTTGCGCGAGGTGTTTTACTTTCTCTCCGCCCGGAGCGAAATTCCCCTGTCGAACGGAAAGCAGTCCTATGTATTGAGCAACGATATCAAGGCCGATATCTTTATCCACGACGCGCTGGCCGAAAAGTGGACAGCGACCTTGTCCGGCTCAGATGGAGAATACCGGTTCGATGCGGGCAACTGCCCGTATCAGATATTTCTCAACGGAAAGTCCATCACCCGTACGGCGCCGCTCCAGCACGGCGATACGCTGTTTCTGCACGACAATTTCATAGAACTCGACCTGCGCAATCAGATTATCCGGCGCTCGGTGTTCAGTTTCCGCAAGCTCATCGCCAACGGTCTGGCCTATCGCTTTGAAAACGGCGCCACCGGGCTAAACGACATATCCTTCGACATCCAGTACGGCGAGTTGGTCGGAATCATGGGCCCAAGCGGATGCGGCAAGACGACCCTGCTCAACGTGCTGGCAGGTCTGGTCGCCCCGGAAAAAGGGCGCGTGCTCGTAGACCAGTACGACCTGCACCGCAATTACGAAATCATCAAGGATTATCTGGGGTATGTGCCGCAGGACGATCTGTTGCTGCCAAACCTGACCGTGTACGAAAACCTCTTCTACCATGCCCGGCTGCGATTTCCCGAACGGCGCAAGGAGGAGCTTCAGGCCCGCATCGAGCTTGTGCTGGAGAACATCCGGCTTACGGACAAAAAGAATACCCGCGTCGGCCAGGCCGTGGACAAAACGCTGAGCGGTGGCGAACGGAAACGCCTGAACATCGGCATGGAACTGCTCTCCAACGCGGAGATGTTTTTTCTCGACGAGCCGACGTCCGGACTTTCTTCCAAGGATTCCGAAAAAATCCTGGAAATTCTCTCCAACATTGCCATGACCGGCAAGATCGTCGTGCTCGTCATTCACCAGCCAGGATCCAAGCTGTTCAAGATGCTCAACAAGATCATCCTCCTGGATAACGGCGGACGCCTGGCCTACTATGGAACGCCCTATTCCGCTCTCGAATACTTCAAAAGACATGTCGAGACGCATCGCGCAGGCGACAGCGTCACCGAAGTCGAGTGCCCGCACTGCAAGGTCGTTCAGCCTGACGTGCTCCTCGATACGCTCGAGGAGTCGCTCAAAGACATCGACGGAGCCGTGCTGGGTGATCGAAAATACCCCCCGGAGTACTGGAAGTGGCACTATCGGCACAAGGTCGTCAGCTCCTGGTTCAGCAACGTGAAGCTGCCCACACGTGACCGACTGCCACCACGGCGCGTGCTCTCGTTCACGGAGCGATTCAACCAGTTTTTCAGCATGTTCACGCGCAACTACACCAACAAGGTGCGCGATCGCTCCAATCTGATCATCACCTTTCTGGAGGCACCGTTTCTGGGCGCTGCTGTTGGCTTCATCCTCAAATACTCGCCGACGGACGAATATACGCTGTACACAAACGAACTGTTCCGCACCTTTCTGTTCATTGCGGTCATCGTCTCCATCTTTCTGAGCATGACCAGCAGCGTCGATGAGATTCTCGGCGACTCGGCACTGTTTTTGCGCGAGCGTATGCTCAATCTCACGCACCGCGGCTACCTCGCCTCCAAGTTGCTGATGCTGTTGTTGTTTTCCGTGGTTCAGAACGCGTTGTTCGTAGCCATGGGTTTTCTCATTCTGGAGGTCCGTGAACTCTATTTACCGTACGTTGCCTATCTCACGCTCCTCTCGTTCACCGGCGTATCAACGGGGTTGTTCATCTCCGCAATGCCCAAACTTTCCTCCAAAGGCGCATTGAATATCGTTCCTTTAGTACTGATCCCGCAGATTATTCTCGGCGGTGCGCTCATCGAATACGAAAAGATGAACATCAGCCTGACATTTTTCAAAAACAATCCCGTTCCCGAAATCTGTCAGTTCATGCCTTCGCGCTGGGCCTATGAAGGGTTGATGATCCTTCAGGAAACCAGCAACAGCTATGATACGCGGCATGGCGAGCTGCTCGACGAGTTCAAGAAACACAAGCTGCGCCGCGGCGAAATTTCCAAAGAGCAGGGCGAACAGGCCTACAAACAGCAGGAAAAGGAACTCAACGCCGAAATAGAAATTTTTCGGAGCACGTATAAATATAAATATGGAAACAAAAACATACACGACGCCATCATTCTCGGCGAAAAACGTTTCCAACAGCTGCTCGAGGATCGGGAGCAGGCGTACAACATTCCGCGCTCGATCAAGCCGGATTTCTCCTATCCCCTCTTCGTGAAACAGAAACTGTTTTTCTTTTCGGACATTGAAATCAGTACCATCTATTTCAACGCCGGCGTTCTCTGTCTGTTCGCAATTGTCATGAACTTTGCGACCCTGGTAGCATTGCGCAATCGCGAACGAATGCTTTCCGGGGGCCGAAAGTTGGCCAGCCTGTTGGACAGGCTGCTCTCGCGCGCCCGTCGTGCGGAGGCGCATCACGATGCGCCCGGCATGGGCGGCAAGGGATAACCCCCTTTGACCATCGAGGAACACCCATGGAAATACTTCCTGTCGAACGAATGGACCCGGTAGAGTTGGAGACCCGCCATGCCCGCTGTCGCGAGCTGATGGAGCGGTTGTTGCCCCAGGCCAGGGGGCTGATGGTCTTTTCGCCCCTGGCGATCTATTATTTAAGCGGCACGCTCGGTAACGGGGTGCTCTGGCTGCCGCAGGATGCCCCGGCCGTGTTGCTGGCGCGCCGGGGAATAGAACGGGCGCGCGCCGAAAGTCCGCTGGAGCGGATAGTGAATTTCCGTTCCTTTTCCGACATTCCCCAACTGCTGGCCGATGCCGGAGCGCCGCTACCCTCGCCGCCCGAGGCCGTCGCCGCGGAGATGAACGGCCTGAGCTGGAGTCTTGCCACCCTGCTGCAGGGGCGGCTCCGTCGCTGCGAGTTCATTGCCGGGGACATGATCCTGTCGCGCGCGCGGGCAATTAAATCCTCCTGGGAGCTGAACAAGCTGCGTCTGGCCGGCGCCAGGCATCATGACAGTCTGTATCACCGCCTGCCCGAGCGAATCGCCGCGGGGCAGACGGAGCGGGATATTTCCGTGAGCATCTGGGACATCTTTTTCAGCCAGGGACATTGCGGGCTCATGCGCATGAGCGGCCTTGGCGAAGAGATGTTTTTGGGGCATGTCTGCGCGGGCGAGAGTGCCAATTACCCGAGCCGCTACAACGGCCCGGTGGGCTTGCGCGGCGTGCATCCGACAGTTCCGTTCATGGGCTACGCCGGGTCGGTCTGGACCGAGCGCCAGCTTCTGACCTGCGACGTCGGCTTCTGTCTCGAGGGATATCATACGGACAAGACCCAGGTGTACTGGTCGGGGAGACGCGATACGCTCGACGCGCAGCTCGTCGCGGCGCATGATTTCTGCATCGAGACGCAATCCTGGCTTGCCGGACAGCTCAAGCCGGGTGCGATTCCGTCCGAGTTGTACGCCGCCTGCATCGAGCGCGCGCAGCGTGCCGGATATGGCGACGGATTCATGGCCCTTGACGGCAATAAGGTCCCCTTTGTCGGGCATGGCATCGGACTGACCATCGACGAGTGGCCAGTTCTGGCCAAAGGATTCGACGAGCCGCTGCACGCGGGGATGACGCTGGCCCTGGAGCCGAAGATCGGCATCCGCGACCGCGGCATGGTCGGCGTGGAGAATACGTTCGAAGTCACGACCAACGGCGGACGTTGCCTGACCGGCGAGGCCTGGGACATTCTCTGCGTCGACGCATAAGTTTTTTTTTCCCGCAGGGCGATTGACAGCGTAGCGAGACTGCTACTAGGCTACAGCCGTGTCGCCGTCTTGTCCGCTCTACGCCTGCCGGGCTGTCTTCGCGGCTTGTGACATCTTTCGCTCGCAGTCTGTACACGACGTGCTGCGCAGCTCACTACCACAGCAGGCCAAACGCACGGGAGGAACATGAAAAACGAAGAAACCGCTACCCTGACCTTTCAGGGTCGCAGCTATTCGCTCCCGGTGGTCGAGGGATCGGAAGGAGAGCTTGGCTTGGACATTACGCGTCTTCGCCAGGAGGCCGGCCTGATCACCTATGATCCTGGATTTGCCAATTCCGGCGCCTGTCGCAGCGAAATCACCTTTGTGGACGGCGAGCAGGGAATTCTACGTTATCGTGGCTATCCTATTGAAGAAATCGCCGAAAAAAGCACTTTCATCGAGACCGCCATGCTGCTCATCTTCGGCGAGCTTCCGACTTCGGCGGAACTGGAGGAGTTTCGCTCCTTTCTCTGCGAGGAAGAGCTGCTGCATGAGGATCTGCTGCATCACTTCGACGGTTTTCCGCCCAATCCGCAGCCCATGGCCATTCTTTCGGCCGTCATCAACTCGCTGGGCAGCTACAACCCGGATCTGTACACCATCAACAGTGATGCGGATGTGCGACGCGCGGCGGCAAAAATTATCAGCAAGGTGCGTACAATTGCTGCGTTCTCCTATCGCAAGTCCAAAGGGCTGCCCTTCATGTATCCGAATCCGCAGCTCCGGTACTGCATGAATTTTTTGCACATGATGTTTTCGCTTCCCTTCAAGCCCTACGAGCCGCCGTTGGGCGCAGTCCGCGCGCTGTCGCTGTTCCTGATCGTCCACGCCGACCACGAGCAGAACTGTTCGTGCTCGACCGTGCGCATGGTCGGCTCCACGCAGGCCAATCTCTTCGCCTCGCTCTCCGCGGGCATCTGCGCCTTGTGGGGCCCGTTGCACGGGGGCGCCAACGCCGCGGTCATCACCATGCTGCAGGACGTGCGGGACGGTAAAATCAAGGTGAAAGACTACCTGGAGCAGGTCAAGGCGAAAAAACGCAGACTCATGGGCTTCGGCCACCGCATCTACAAGAGCTACGACCCGCGAGCCCAGATACTCAAGAAAGCGGCTCACAATCTGCTGCGCAACCTGGGCAGCAAGAACGACGAATTACTGGAAATATCCCAGGAGCTCGAAGGCGTGGCCATGAACGACGACTACTTCAAAGAACGCAAGCTCTACCCCAACGTGGACTTCTACTCGGGCATCATTCTCCGCGCGCTGGGTATTCCGGTGTCCATGTTCCCGGCCATGTTCGCCATAGGACGGGTTCCGGGCTGGATCGCGCACTGGTACGAGGAGTGCAAGAGCCCGATTAAAATTCACCGCCCCCGCCAGATATACTGCGGCCCGACGCATCGAAAATACGTCCCGGTAGAAAAACGCGGGATACAAACACCGTAATCGCAGCGACGGCAACAGGCTCCGCGCCGGGCAACCGGGATTCATCCACCCCGCGACCGCCCGGCGCAGGCCGAGGGAAGCCTGTTGCCGCCGCTGTCAGCGCTGACTGCGCCCGGCCAGCATCACCAGTCCCGCTCCGAACCCGGCAATAAGCAACGACAACCCGAGCGTAACCGACATTCCCGCCACAACGTACAACGCGCTCTCCATACCCATATCTGCCTCCTCAATACAGTGGGAAAAGAATTCCATTTCCTGAGATTATTCATTTTTTGTGCCAGACGCTCCTTTGAGTTGGCAGTAAGAGGCTACACTGCTCCCACCTGTCCGGGTATATCAATACCAAACAATGTAACTCAAGTTTTCCGCGGTTTGCAATGGATGTTGTTAAATTTCAAATGGTTGAACCAGGAGCTTGTTTTATTTTTGGCATTACACCCTCTTTCAGTTTTTACAATCTTCAGTGGGGTGCTCGAAATGTCCAATGCTGAATAAATTGCAGCCTCTTCGCTGTCTGGCGTAGAACAATGACGAAGTGCGACAATACCCACGCTTAGTGCGCGACCTCGTCAATGGCCGCGTAGTGCGGGGCCATTGCAGTGGTCAGGCTGTCGATGACCTTCTGGATGCCGCCTTGGCTTACGGGCAGGTCCAGTATGGAGAAGAGGAAGTCTTGCACAGCACACCTGCTGTCGCCGTGGATGCCGCACGATTGACCTGCCATGGAAGACAGCCGGACCATACTCAAAGCGTCTTTCGTGCAGAATGAGAGCCTTGAGACGGTTGGCGCAGTCAGCGCAATGACCACGGTAGAGAATACTATGCCCGACATCAGGCAAAATGGGCGGCAATTTGACATGTTGATGGATTGAATAGGGCTCTGGATCGCGTAACGCTGTGCAACCGCAAGAGCACGGCCAGGGGAATACTTCTTTGATTTCGGTGGGCTGTAGACATTGTTGTCGCTCCCCCCTTGCGCGTCCATGCCACCCTGGTCTTGGGAGGTTGATCAACTTGCTTTTCCTTGGGTTTGGGCGTGAACGGGTTGTAGCTCGAGGGCGGCTTGTTGGAATTGGATGAGTTTTGGTCAAGCTGGGCCTCAAGTTGCTCAATTCAAGATTTGAACAGTTCGACGTCAGCTTTGAGAGACTGATTCTCACCGCGAAGCCGTTGGTTATTGTCGAGTATCGGACACGACTCGGTCGCGAGTTATTCCGCAGCGTTGGGACAGGCGATGTCAACCTGGATATCCATAGATGGAATATGATCATTTTTTAGAAAAAGTCTAAACCCCGCCCAGAGCGTATCTTCGAGCTGATAAGCAGGAGGAGTCATGCCATGGACCTTGTCTTGAATATTTGGTATTCTTGAGCTGTCTTGGCTGGGTTCGTCAACATATCCTCTCCTTCTGTCCCTCTGGCGTCGTTTTGCTGATGCCTGACCGGGAGCGGAGAAAAGATGTACATCGCGTTTGCGAAGCGTTGATCCATCACAACACGGAGCGGGGGCGCCATGCGCAGAGTGCTTGGTCTGGGAGCGGCTGTCATTGGCTTGGTCGTGTTGATTCTGTGGTCCGGCGGTTTTCTGGTCACCGGGAAGATTTCGCCGGGAAAGGTCCCGGCGTTGCGAGCGCCCCTGCCTGAGGGCGTGGCGACGGTTCAGGTTGAACTGGCCGAGGTTACCGATTGTCACGAGGCCGTGGGCACGGTCCGACCGCGGACTGAGACCAGGATCGAGGCCCAGATCACGGCCAAGGTGCTCGACGTGCGCGTCCGTCCGGGAGACAGGGTCAAGACCGGGGATACGCTGATCGTCATGGACAGCCGCGAGGTCTCCTCCCGCCTGGAGCAGGCGCGACGCGCGCTCGAGAACGCTACCTCCGTTCGCGAGCAGGCCCGGCGCAGCATCGACGCGGCCAAGGCCGGTTTTGACCGGGCGGAGTCGCACTACCGGCGCATCAAGGCCTTGCATCAGGAAAAGGCCGTTGCCTCGAGTGAACTCGATCAGGCCGAGGCCGCGTATCTTCAGGCCGAGGCAGCCTTGAGCCAGGCGCGCGACGGGCTGGTCGGCGCCGAGGCCGGCATCGGGCAGGCCCAGAAGCTGGTCGAGCAGAACGAGATTGCCTTGGGGTATACGACCATCAAGGCAAACGAGGACGCGGAAGTGGCCAAGCGTCAGGTGGAGCCGGGCGATTTGGCCTTT
>CAZGAH010000048.1:14955-15384 GCA_964523295.1 uncultured Desulfovibrionaceae bacterium
GCAAGGCCTTGCTCTACGTCCAGACCGGCGGCGCGCTGCGTCTCGAGGCCCTGGTGCCGGAAGGTCTCATCGGCCGCGTCCGTCCCGGGGGAACCTTTTCCGTGGTCATTGCCGCCTATCCGGAACAATTGCAGGGCGTGGTGGAAGAAGTCGTACCCGCGGCCGACCCGCGCACCCGCACCTTTCTGGTGAAGGTGGGATTGCCTCCCGCCCCGGGCGTATATCCCGGCATGTTCGGCCGCTTGTTCGTGCCCTTGACCCAGCGGAAAGCGGTGCTCATACCTGCCCGGGCGATACGCCGGGTCGGGCAGCTGGAGACCGTCGCCGTGCGTGCGCCCGGCGATGCCTCCGCCTGGGAGACGGTCTACGTACGCAGCGGGCCGGCACACGGAGACAAGGTCGAGATTCTGGCTGGCCTATCCGGAGGGG
>CAZGAH010000048.1:15413-21133 GCA_964523295.1 uncultured Desulfovibrionaceae bacterium
ACAATGGAGCGTGACACCCCCGCGGGCGTGATTGTCGCCATGGTTCGCGCCTTTCTCAGCGGCAAGGGCGCGCTGTTGCTTCTGCTGTTCGCCTTTTTCGCCGGCGCCGCCGCCCTGTTCGTGACTCCGCGCGAAGAGGAGCCGCAGATTGTGGTTCCGCTGGCCGATGTGTTCGTTCAGGCGCCGGGAGCCTCGGCGCGCGAGGTGGAGCAGCTTGTGGCCGCGCCGCTCGAGCGCATTCTCTGGCAGATCGACGGCGTGGAGCACGTCTATTCCATGTCCCGCCGGGACATGGCCCTGGCCACGGTCCGGTTCTACGTCGGCGAGGATCGCGAGCGCTCGCTGATCAAGCTGTACAACGCCATTTCCAAACATACGGACATCGCTCCCGGCATCGTCAGCGGCTGGGTGGTCAAGCCGGTGGAGATCGACGATGTCTCCATCGTCAACGTAGCGCTGGCCTCGGCGCGCTACGATGATCACGCCCTGCGGCGCATTGCCGAGGAATGGCTGCCCCGGCTGGCCGAAGTCGCGGATGTTTCCCGCGTCACCATTGTCGGCGGTCGCGCGCGCGAGGTGCGGGTAGAGCTGCTGCCCGAGCGGCTGTCCGGACTGCATGTGTCCGCGCTGGAAATCGTCCGCGCGCTGCAGGCCGCGGACGCGTCGGTAACGGCCGGCGGGGTGGACAACCTGAATCTGCGCGCTACGGTATCCGCCGATTCCTTTCTCTATTCGGCGCAAGAGGTCGGCGAACTGGTGGTCGGCGTATTCGATGACCGGCCGGTGTACGTACGCGATGTGGCCCGCGTGATCGATGGGCCGCAGGAGCCCGTCAGCTACAGCCGCTTGAGCCTGATTCAGAGCGGCGAGGCCGGGCTTCAGGGTGCGGAGACGACCGCCTCCGCACAGGCCGGCCTGCCGGCGGTGACCCTGGCCGTGTCCAAGAAAAAGGGCAGCAATGCCGTGACGGTCGCCGAAAACGTGCTGGCCCGGATAGATGAACTCAAGGCCAGGACCTTGCCTGACGGGATCGTGGTCGAGGTCACGCGCAACTACGGGCAGACAGCACAGCGCAAGGTCGACGAACTCATCGAATCGCTCTTTTTCGCCGTGTTGACCGTCATCGTGCTGCTGGCGCTCATGCTGGGCTGGCGGGAGGCCTTGATCGTGGCCCTGAGCGTGCCGGCCAGTTTTGCCCTGGCTCTGTTCGTCAACTCTCTGCTCGGCTACTCCATCAACCGTGTCACCCTGTTCGCACTGATCCTGTCGCTCGGGCTGGTGGTAGACGACCCTATCACCAACGTGGACAACATCCAGCGCCACATTCTGGCCGGCCGGCGTAAGCCCTTCGAGGCTACCCTGTACGCCGTGCAGGAGGTGCTGCCGCCGGTGATCATGTCCACGCTGGCCATCGTCGTCTGTTTTTTGCCCCTGTTCTTCATCACCGGAATGATGGGGCCGTACATGGCGCCCATGGCCGCGAACGTGCCGTTGACGGTCTGTTTTTCCACCCTCTGCGCCCTGACTTTCGTTCCCTGGCTCTCCTGGCTGCTGCTCAAGTCGCGCGCCGGCGGCGGGGTCGAGGGCGTGGACGTGGTCCCGGACTGGGTACGGCGGGGTTACCGGGCGTTGCTGCTGCCATTACTGAATTCCCGGGCCAGGCGCATCGCCCTGTACGGGGGCATCGTCGTGCTTCTGGCCGGTTGCGTGGGGCTGGCGCTTCTGGGCCAGGTGCCGCTCAAGCTGCTGCCCTTTGACAATAAAAACGAATTCCAGCTCGTTCTGGACCTGCCCGACGACACCAGTCTGGAGGCCACGGACCGCGTCGTGCGCGTATTCGAGGACTATCTGCGGACAGTGCCCGAGGTCGTGAGCGTCGTCAGCACCGTGGGTACGTCCTCGCCCATGGATTTCAACGGCATGGTCCGGCATTACTACCTGCGCGACGCGCCGGCAAAGGCGGACATCCGCGTCAATCTGGTGCCCAAGGATCGGCGCGTGCAGCAGAGCCATGCGATTGTGCTGCGCCTGCGGGCCGAACTCGAGGCCCTGTCTGCGGAGCACGCGGTACGGTTGAAGATCGTCGAGCTGCCGCCCGGACCGCCCGTGCTGGCCACGCTGACGGCCGAAATCTACGGCGCGCCAGATCGCCAATATGGCCAGATTATCGACGCAGCCCGACACGTGCAGGCGCTCATGCGCGAAGAGCCGGGCGTGCGCGACATCGACGCCAGCTTCGAGACGGCGCGCGTGCGCGTGGACTTTGTTCCGGACAAGGAAAAGGCCGCCCTGCACGGCGTAAGCACGGCGGACATAGCCCGGACCTTGGGCCTGGCCGTGGGCGGGGCGACGCCGGCAAAGGTTCATCTGCCTGACGAGCGCCAACCGCTGCTGGTCCGGCTCATTCTGCCGCGTGATCGCCGCTCCGGCGTGGCGGCCTTGACGCGCATCCCGGTCAAGAGCGCCAGCGGGGATATGGTCGACCTGGGCGAACTGGGCGTTTTTGTGGAAAAGCCCGAGGATCAGCCCATATACCACAAGAATCTGAAGCCGGTGGTTTTCGTCTACGGCGAGATGGCCGGCCGGCCGCCGGTGGAGGCCGTGTTCGGGCTTCAGAAACGCCTGACACAGGCGCCCCTGCCGCCCGGGACCATGGCCGAATGGGCCGGGGAAGGGGAATGGGAGCTGACGGTGCGCGTGTTCCGGGATCTGGGCCTGGCCTTCGGTGCCGCTTTGTTGGCGATCTATCTGCTGCTCATTCTGCAGACGGACTCATTCGTCCTGCCGCTGCTGATCATGTTGGCCATTCCGCTCACCCTGCTGGGGATCATGCCCGGTTTCTGGGTGCTGAATCTGCTGTTCGCCTCGCCGGTGGGAGGGTTTCCGAATCCGATCTTTTTCACCGCCACGAGCATGATCGGGATGATCGCTCTGGGCGGGATCGTCATCCGCAATTCGCTCGTGCTCATCGAATTCGTCCGCGACGCGCGCGCTGCGGGACTGGGATTGCAGGAGGCGCTGCTGCAAAGCGGGGCTGTCAGGCTGCGGCCGATCGTGCTCACTGCGCTCACCTCGGCGCTGGGCGCCTGGCCGATTACGCTGGATCCCATTTTTTCGGGTCTGGCCTGGGCGCTTATCTTCGGGCTGTTGGCCTCGACGGTGTTCACGCTGGTAATCGTGCCCGCGGTGTATTACGAGGCCATGGCCGGTCGTGAAGGGCGCGTAGTGTCCGCGGAGGCCTGCGCGGGAGGGCAGGGCGCATGAACGTATACTGGATTTGCCTGTTTCTGGCCGGGGTCATGGAATGGGGCTGGCCCGTGGGGCTCCATGACCGCCAGCGGAGCCCTGCTGCTCGTGGCCCAGACCCGCATCCCCATCGGTACGGCCTACGCGGTCTGGACCGGGATCGGCGCCGTTGGCACCTTTGTCATCGGCATCTTTGTTTTTGGGGATCCGGCGTCCTGGCAGCGCATCGCGGCCGCGGGCCTGATCATATCCGGGATAGTGCTGATGAAACTTGCGCACAGCTGATTTTCTGGCCGGGGCCAGGGGCGGCAGCGAGCCATTGTGCTACGGGGTCAGCGTCCGGTCTCGGTGGCCTTGTTTCTTTCTATTGCGGCAAAGGCGCTGTGGTTGTGGATGGACTCCTCGCTTTCCACTTCCACGCGAAACCAGCTGATGTCGGGGTGGTTGTCCAGCGTCTGGGCCGCGTGGCGTACGACGTCCTCCACAAAGGCCGGATTGTTGAATGCGGCTTCGGTGACGAATTTTTCGTCCTCGCGCTTGAGGAGCGTATAGACCGGAGACGAACCGGCTGCCTCGGCCACCGCGATGAGGTCCTCCAGCCAGACGAAGCGCTGAAAGCGGGCGCGGATATGGACCATGGCCCGTTGGCTGTGCGCGCCGCCCTGCGTGCATAGGGCCATGGAGCAGGGACAGACGGTCATGACCGGCACATCGACATCGAGCTGAAACGCCGGTCTGGCCTGGTCGTCGGATTCCAGCTCGCCGGTCATGGCGCAGCGGTAGGAGAGGGGGCTCATGCTGTTCGTGGCCGGGGAGCGTTTGCGCAGGAAATAGGGAAAACGGAAGACGACAAAGGCCTTGCGGGCGTTCAGCCGGGCCAGCACGTCGCGGAGCAGAGCCCTCACGCCGTGGTAGTCGAGTTCGCCGGACCAGGCCTGCAGGGCCTCGACAAAGCGGCTCATGTGCGTGCCTTTGAACTCGGCCGGCAGGTCCGCGCAGAATTCGACCGTAGCGACCGTGGCCTGTCGTCCGAGTTCGCGATCCCGGACAACAATGGGCAGGGTAAGATTCTTGACGCCGACGCGGTCGATGGGCAGAGCCACCTCGGCCGGTCCGTTCTGAACGTCTGCGTAACGCTGCATGTCAGACGATGTCCTGCCCCGTGGTTGTCAGATTGAGCTTGCCGTGCTTTACGCCCTTGGTGGAAATGAGCTTCTGTCCGAGTTCCCGGACCGTGTCTCCCGGGCCGCGCAATACGAGCACCTCCAGGCAATTAAAGTGGTCCAGGTGAACATGCAGGGAGGAGAGGATGACGTCGTGCGCGTCGTGCTGAATCTCGGTCAATTTCTGGGCCAGGTCGCTTTTGTGATGGTCGTAGACCAGGGTGAGCGTGCCGGCGATCTCGCGGTCGGTATCCTCCCACTCTTTCAGAACGAGGGTGTTGCGGATCAGGTCCCGGATGGCCTCCGAGCGGGTCTGGTAACAGCGCTCCTCGCAGAGCTTGTCAAATTTTTCGAGCAGATCGGAATCCAGCGAAACGCCGAAACGAATAGTCTGACCCATAACGCGCTCCTTGGGTGCGTAGCGTGCGTGCGGCAGGACCGTTCAAGGCCTCGCTCCGGCGAGCTGTGGCCTGTCGCGGCGGATTTCCCACACATTGACGGCAACTGGCGGGCCTTTGGAGGTGACATGCGTCACGATTTCGCGGGCCGCGCGATTCACGACAAAGCCCGTTGCCGCGAGATGTTCGTTGAACGGGGCGAACATGCGGCGTTCGGGCGCGCTCAGCCAGACAACGCCGTCCGCGGTCAGGCTGCCATCCAGAAAACGGGCCACGGGCTCGATGAAGCGTTTTTCGTACATGATGTCCGCTCCCCAGATGATCGGAAAACTGTGCGACCGGAAGGCCGGTCGTCGCCAGTCCATCTGCACCCAGGCCGGACCGTCGCCATTGACGGGGAAATTCTCCCGACCGTTGCGTTGGGCAAAATACAACGCCGGCCATTCGTAGTCCAGTCCCACCACCCGGGCGCCAAGCCCGGCGCCTGCCAGGGCCGTCAGTCCCAGCCCGCAGCCCAGGTCCAGGCAACGAACGCCGGCGATCCGTTGTCCCTGACGCTCCAGCCACATGCCCAGTCCCAGACTCGCAGGCCAGATTTCCGCCCAATAGGGCAGGCGTTCGTCAGGCCCGAATTCGGTCAGCCCGGAGGGCGCGTCGTCGTCGGCGATGCTTTCCCACAGCGCCTCCAGATCGGCGCTACGCTCCAGGCTCCAGTTCCGGCCGGCGAGGTCGACGGTGAAGCGTTCTTTTGAAACCGTGGTGACGTCGATTTCCTGCATGTATCCTTCTTCTCCCGCCCCGGGTCAGGCGGACACCGCCGGAGTATGCCCAAGGCTGGCGCGCGGAGCAAGCAGAAAGCCATGTCTGGGTGACAGGATTGCGAGGCTGCGAGCCGGCGCTGCACTCTGCGGCA
>CAZGAH010000048.1:21143-29537 GCA_964523295.1 uncultured Desulfovibrionaceae bacterium
GCAGTGAGTGGAATGCGCGGCGCCGATGTCGCGCCGCGCAAGGCCGAACGCAACGGACTGCTCAGTTGGTGATGAGGGAATAGTTCTTTTCGCCGATGGCCACGTAGATGGAGGCCAGGGCGATCTGGTATTCGGCCAGGGCCGAGGTCAGCGTGTATTCGGCCTGGGTGAGTTTTTCCTGCGCGTCCAGCACGTCGATATTGGTGCCGACCTGGGCCTGGTAGCGGGCCACGGCCATGCGGTAGCCTTCCGTGGCTGATTCCACGGCCTTTTTGGCAACCTTGATCCGCTCTTCGGCCTCGTAGATTTTCAGGTGCTTGGCCTTGACCTGGTAGGTCGCTTCCTGCCTGGTATTCTCTTCCTCGGCCTGGTACTGCTTGATGCCTTCCTTGGCCTTGCGCCAGCCGTAGTAGGTGCTGCCGAAGTCGAAGATCTTCCACTGCGCCTGGACGGCCACGTTCCATTGGGCGAATTCGGTACGCCCGGGGCTGTTGTAATCGGTGCCGCGTACGTCGAAACTGCTGCCGCTGCGCGAGTTGTTGTAGTCGGCGCTGATTTGCGGGAAAAAGCCGCTTCTGGCGATATTGGCGTCCTGTCCGGCCATCTCGACGAGCTTCTGGGCGATTTTCAGGTCCGGGCGGTTCTTGTAGGCCTGGTCCAGGCAATCTTCGAGGGGAATGGAAAAAGGCGGTTGCGACAGTTCACCCTTGTAGTAAATTTTCGCGTCAAGGGGAAATATGAGCAGGGTGTTGAGTCTGGCCTGCTGCGTGGCCACGGTGTTGCGGGCCTGAAGCAGCTGATCCTGGGCTCTGGACAGATCGACCTCGGCCTGGAGCACGTCGAGCCGGGGTTTGAGGCCGACGTCGTAAAACGCGGTCGTGACCTGGAGCTGCGAGGAGAGCCGGGTGACGGAGTCCTTGGCGCTGCGCACGCTTTCGCGGGCCTTGAGCATGTTCAGAAAGTTTTCCTGCACCGTGAGGATGAGCGAGAGTTCGACGTTGGCGAGATTGGCCTCGGCCCTGGTCTTGTTCAACGCGGCTTTCTGATACGCGGACAGGGTTTTGAGGCCGTTGAAGAGTTCCTGGTGGACGTTGAACACGAGCTGAAAGATATTATTATCTTTTTGCAGTGAGCGCGGCAGGTTGGTGTTCGGTTTCAAATGGTCGTAATGGGAATACCCATAGGAGGTGTTGAGCGACGGGAAGAAATCGCCCCTGGCCGACTTGCGGCCGGCCTCGCTGCCGTCGAGTTCGGCCTGGGCGGAGGCGATGCGGGGGTTGGCTTCGAGTGCCCGTTTGACCGAGCGCTCCAGGTCGTATTCTTCGCCTTCCAGGACCGGGGCGTCTTCGGGCATGAGGTCCTTGTCGGAAATGGAGGTTTCGCCGTTCTTGGACTGTTCCAGAGCCTTGCGGACAAGGGTCTCCTTTTCTATGGCATGGTCGGTCTGCGAGCGCTCGACCTCGATGGTGAAATCGCGCAGGGCGCTACCCGGATCGTTCGACGTTGTCGACGATTTGGGTTTGCTGCTGTTCTTCTTGCTGCCGTTGGTCGCCTTGGTATCCGTGCCGGACGGGGCTGCGGGGGCGGTCGTGGCTGCCTGGGAGTCGGGATCCTGGGGTTGCTCGGCGGCGAAGGGGCTTGCCGGCAACAGGGTCAGGCAGGCGACGAGGGAAACAATGGCCAGAAAGTGAAGGCGCAACCGCATACCGTCCTCCTTGCGCGCAACAACCGCGCGGAAAAGCATCCCCGTAGCCGCGGAATCGGTTCCACGGACCGGGCGCGTCAAAGAGACGCACGAATCCTGATGTGTCGTGTTGGGGTACACCCCGATCGCGCCGGACAGCAATTACCTGCTGGCGTTGCGTCGGGCAGCGTCGGGATGACCAAAGGCCTATACGCCATTGCGCGGCGAAGTTCAAGGCAGTTGTCGTGTTTCCGGGAAAAAATCATGCACGTGATTTCAGGGGAGGGCCGCAGATACCCCACACGTCCGGAAACATTTTTTTCTTGCGCGCTTGCCAGTCGGGGGGCATATTTGTATAAGGGATAAAGGGAAAATGGCAGTCGGTACCGGTCGAATGGATTGTTCGCCGCGAGCGTCGGGCCGTTTTCTCAGCCGGTCAATATCGCCAACAGGGAGTCCGGTCATGAGCGACGAGGCCAGAGAATTGCTCCGCACCTTCATGCCTTCCTTTCCGGTTCAGCATTGTGGTCGCGTGGTGACGGATACGACGCAGTTCATGGACATTGGTTATGGCGACATCATCGCCCTGGGTGGGAGACATTATCTTGTTCTGAGGGATGAGATGGAGCGCCGCTTCGGCATCGAGGATCCCAAATACTGGGTCAAGCGCTGCCGATGCCTGCAGAACGGGGATCGCCAGATACTCAAGCTGGTCTTTCACGAAAGCTTTCCGCTGAAGCTTGGGGGGTTCGAGCTGCGCTGCCATCGCAGTCCGGAAAAGGAGGCCCGGATTCTCGAACTGGTGCGCAATGATCTGCGCTTCATGCAGGGGGTCACTATCCGCGACACATCCCACAACCCGGTCCGCGTGCTCGATGTCATCAGCGGCAAGCGGCTGGATGTGGTTGTCTTCGACATCCAGGCCGACCATAAGACGTATTTCCATGAGCATTTTCCGGACATCTTCAATCGTTTCGTCGGCGCTGTCGAGGCGATAGGCTATCTCCATTCCCGCTGGGAAACCCACGGCGATATCCGGCGGGATCACCTCTGGGTCGAATACGACACCGGGAGGTACCGCTGGATCGACTTCGACTACGCCTTCGATTTTCACGAAAATCCCTTCGGACTCGACATGTTCGGCCTGGGCAACATTTTGCAGCATCTCGTGGGCAAGGGGACGCATACGCAGGAGACCATCCAGCGGGATTTCGGTGCCGACACGATGGCCAGGCTGAGGCCGGAGGACTTTTCGCTTATGTTCCCCTATCGTCTGAGCAATCTGAAAAAGATTTTTCCGTATATCCCGGAAGAACTGAACCGGGTGCTTCTGCACTTCAGCGCAGGTGCCGAGGTGTTTTATGACGTTGTAGACGAGCTGCTGGAGGAGTTGCGCCCCTGCTTTCGCTGTCTGGGATAGATGGCCAGGGGCGCCGGGCGAGCGCTCTGCCCGGACTCGCCCCGGTTTCGGACGGCAAGGATTGACGCCGTCAATGCTGCTGCGCTGCCGGGACTGCGATAACCGCGCCTGCCCGGTAGCTGCCAAAGGAGGCTACGATGGATTTCAAGAAACTGCTTATCGCTATCGACGGCTCGGAAAATTCCCTGCGCGCCGTGAGTTACGTGGGCGAGATGCTGGGTTCCGCCCCCGGCTATCACGTCGAATTGCTCTACGTGGAGCGTTTTCCGGCCCGGGACCTGTTTCCCGATGACGTAACCTGGAGAGCGCATTGCGAGGAACTTCTCGCCGAGATGCACCGGTTTCTCGACGACGCGCGCGACACCCTCGTGGCCAAGGGGTTTCCCCAGGACCAGGTGAGCATCAACTACGTGCCCAGCTGCAAATCGCCGTTTCCGGACAGGTCTGTCAGTCGCTGTAGCCCGGGGACCAGCGTGGCGAGGGAAATACTCGGCGTGCTCAAGGAGGGCGGTTTCGGCACTCTGGTGCTGGGCCGGCGCGGTGTCTCCAAGGCCGAGGAGTTTCTCTTCGGCAGCGTGACGAACAAAGTCATCCAGGCACTGGTGCCCCACCTGGAAAAAGGCGACACCGTGTGGGTGGTCTCCTGATCGCTCCGGAGATCATGGAAAGCGGAGGGTCGGAGGGACCGACCATGCCAGCGTAACGGCGCCAGACCGGATCGGTATCCCTTCCGGCGGCGCGAGGAGGCGCAAATGCGAAAGCACCTGCTGGTCACCATCAGCGGCGATACCAGCGCAATGTACGGTGTGCGCTTTTTCAGCTCGTTTTTCACCAACAAAGCCGAGACCGGGTGTACGTTGCTCTACGTAGCGCCCAATCCCTCAGCGGCCTTGTCCATGTCCGAACTGCATCGCGACATGGAGAATGTGCTCAAGCAGACCGAGGAACTCCGGCGCAAGGGTGACGCGGCCCTGGAGCGCGCGCGGGACTACCTCGTCCAGGCGGGATTTCCGGCGCAGAACGTCTCCGTCAAGCTCGGCTTCCGCCAGCGCAGCACCGCCCTGGACATCATCGACGAAGGCGTCAAAGGCATGTACGACGCCATCGTCATGGGTCGGCGCGGCCTGTCCCGGCTGGAGGAACTGGTCCAGGACAGTGTCAGCCGCGTGGTCGCGACCACGCGCATGGAAATCCCCATCTGGATCAGCCATACGCCTGACGCCGACCGGGCCAACGTGCTGCTCTGCGTGGACGGCTCGGACCAGAGCCTGCGAGCCGCCGACCACGTCGGCTTTGTCCTGGCCGATGAGCCGGGACATACGGTTCGCCTCTATCACATCTGGGATCCCGCCAAGGAAGATCTCTTGGAGGCGCAGGACATCATCGACCAGGCCCGCGAAGTGCTCCTGTCTAACGGCCTGCCGGAAGGGCGGATATCCCAGCAGATCGATCGCGGTACAGCCAGCGCCCGGCGCATAGTACACGAAGCGGAAAAGGGCGGTTACGCGGTTATCGCCGTGGGCCGCTCGGGAGCCGACCGGCCGTTCATGGGCGTATTCATGGGCTCGGTGAGTTTGAGCCTGCTGCGCTCGTTGGGGAAATCCGCGCTGTGGGTCAGTCATTGAGCTGATCGATCGGACTACGGAAAAAAACGGTCGCCTTCCGCAGGGACGGAAGGCGACCGCGAAGATTCAGGCCGACCGGGAGGACTATTTTACGGCGTCTTTCAAATTTTTGCCGACGGTAAATTTGACGGTTTTGGAGGCGGGAATCTGGATTTCCTTCCCGCTGCGGGGATTGCGCCCGTTCCGTGCCGCCCGGTGCGCCACTCTGAAGGTGCCGAAGCCCACCAGCGTGATGGATTCGTCCGCTACCAGCACCTCGGTAAACGCTTCGAGAATGGCCTCCAGCGCCTTGCCAGCCGCGGCTTTGGTATCCAGGTCGGCCTTGCTTTGAATTTTGTCGATCAGATCCGCTTTGGTCATCAGATACTCTCCTGACTAAGTGTAGTCCTTCCAGGAACGATACATCCCTCGACACTCCCCCGTGAAGGTTTGCTGATAGCCTGACGTCCGGCAACATGCAAGCGAAAAGTGCCGGATAGGCCGGTCGTCCGTGCAATGGGCCGGGAGCAAGGGCTGCCTCGCGTAGCCTCGCCCCCGAGGGAGGGTGGAGGTGACGTCATTCGTCGTGGTATAGCCGAGGCTATTCTTTGTCCTTTCGTTCCTTTACGTACAGGTCCGCGTCCGCCTCCCCCGCCTCCGCCGCTCCGGGCCGCAAAGTCCTTGACTTGGCGGCCCGGGGATGGAAAAATCGGCCAAGCGCCGCAGCCGGGGGACTGAATGGCCGTCCGCTTCGGGCTGTACGGCGCGAAACCTCGCGAGGACGCCATGAGCGCACGGCCCCTGGTCATTATCGGCGCCGGACCGGCCGGACTGTCGGCGGCGATTTACGCCGCGCGTGCCGGTCTGACTACCCTGGTGCTCGGCTGCGATCCCAAAATCGCCGGCGATTACGACATCGACAATTATTTCGGCTTCCCGGAAACCATTTCCGGTCGGGAACTCGTTGCCCGGGGGCGGCGTCAGGCCGAGCGTTTCGGGGCTGAAATCCATTGCGCGCGCGTGCTGGGCATTCATGCCGACGACGCGGGCTTTCTCGTGACCGCCGAGGACGACTCCATAGCGGCCTGCGCCGTGATCCTGGCCACCGGGGTTGCCCGCGTGCGGCCGAAAATTCCCGGTCTGGCCGGGTACGAGGGCCGCGGCATCTCCTATTGCGTGAGCTGCGACGGGTTTTTCTTTCGCAACAAGCCGGTCGTGGTCCTGGGCGAGGGCTCGTTCGCCGCGAACCAGGCCCTGGAGCTGAGCACCTACACGCCCCAGGTGCGGATATGCACCCAGGGCCGGCCCCTGAGCATGAGCCAGGAGTTTCTGGACCGGCTACACCAGGCGGACATTCCCATCCTGGAATCCTCCATCGTGGAACTGGCGGGCGCGCCGGCCCTGGAGCGCGTCGTCTACGCAAACGGTAGCGACCAGGAGGCGAGCGGGCTGTTCATCGCCATGGGCGAGGCCTCTTCGCTCGATTTCGCCTATGCCCTGGGCGTCGAGCGCAACGGGGTTTTTCTGGTTGCCGACGCCGACGGGCGAACCAACGTGCCCGGCGTGTTCGCTGCCGGCGACTGCATCGGCGGGTTCCTCCAGATCAGCGTCGCCGTGGGCGACGGCGCCAAGGCCGCGCGCTCGGCCATCGACTATGTCAAGAAAACCTGCACCCGGGCCTGAGCACGCGGCAGCGTCGTCGTCAATGAGGTCCCGGTGACGCGTGCCGCGTCCTTCAAGGCCGACGCCTTGCTGCTGCTCACGGCCATGATCTGGGGCGGCGCCTTTGTGGCGCAGCGGCAGGGCATGGACCACGTCGGCCCCTTCACCTACACCGGCGTACGCTTTGCCATTGGCGCGCTCGCGCTCTGGCCCCTGCTGCGGCGCAGCGAGGCGCTTATGCCCCCGCCTCCGGGGGCAAGGCAGCCGGACCGGGCCGCCTACGTCCGCGCCGGCGTTCTGGCCGGGCTGGTCATGTTCGGCGGCGTGAGCATGCAACAGCTGGGGCTGGTCACGACAACGGCCGGCAAGGCCGGGTTCATCACCGGGCTGTACGTAGTCATCGTTCCCTTGCTGGGACTCTGCTTCGGTCGACGCTGCCCGCTTCTGACCCTGGCCGGCGCCCTGCTCGCCGCAGTGGGTTTGTACCTGCTCAGCGTGACCGAGGACTTCCGGATCGCCTTTGGCGACCTCCTGGTGCTCATCGGCGCGGTGTTCTGGGCCGTCCACGTACTGGCTATCGGCTGGCTTTCACCCCGGCTCAATCCGGTCAAGCTCGCGGTCGCGCAGTTTACGGTCTGCGCCGTGCTGAGCCTGGTCGCGGCCGTGATCTTCGAGACGATAACCTGGGCCGGGCTTGTCGGCGGCGCCGTGCCCATCGCGTACGGTGGACTGCTCTCGGTCGGCGTCGCCTATACTTTGCAGGTGGTGGCGCAGCGCGAGGCCGATTCCACGCACGCCGCCATTCTGCTCAGCCTGGAGGCGGTATTCGCCGCTGTGGCCGGCTGGCTCGTGCTGGGCGAGTCCATGGGCACGCGCGGCCTGATCGGCTGCGCGCTCATGCTCGGCGGTATGGTGTTTTCCCAATTGACCCATCGAGAATCCTGACGGTTGTGGGCGGAGAGGACGGTAAACCCTCTGCTCCGCACGGTGGAGGTCTCATGCGTTTTCCCCCCTTCGATCTGGAGCGGTATTTCGCCCGGCACGAGTTCTCGGCCCGGCATCTGCTCTGTGTTTCCGATTGCGAGACCCTGTCCCTGGGCGAGCTGCTCGGGCTGGAGCCCGGCGCGCTGCAGGAGCTGCTCGGCCTGCGTCTGGGATACACCGAATCGGCCGGTCATTCGGCCCTGCGCGCGGGCATCGCTGCCGGGTACGCAGGCATCAATGCCTCGGAAACGCTGGTGTTCAGCGGCGCCGAGGAGGCCATTCTGGCTTTCTCGCTGGCTGTACTGGCGCCGGACGCGCATGTTGTCGTGCAGACGCCCTGTTACCAGTCGCTACGCACGGCGCCCGAGGCTGCGGGCTGCCGGGTCACGGCCTGGCCCGGTCGGCCGGAAAACGGCTGGCTGCCGGAGCTGGAGGCCCTGCCGGCCTTGATCCGTCCGGACACCAGGGCCGTTATCGTCAATTTTCCCCACAATCCCACCGGCGCGCTGCCCGACAGGGACTGGTTCCAGGCTCTGCTCGATATCGTGCGCGGGCACGACCTGTTGCTGTTCTCCGACGAGGTCTACCGCGGTCTGGAATACGCGCCGGAAGACCGGCTCCCGGCAGCCTGCGAGCTGTACGAAAAGGCCGTTTCGCTCGGCGTGATGTCCAAGGCGTATGGCCTGGCCGGGCTGCGCATCGGCTGGGTCGCCACGCGGGATCGCGATTTGCTCCGGGCCATGGCCGGATTCAAGGACTACACTACGATCTGCAACAGCGCGCCGTCCGAATTCCTGGCCACGCTGGCCCTGCGGCACGCAGGGCAGCTGCTCGAACGCAACCGGGCCATCGTCACCGGGAATCTGACCCTGGCTGAGGCCTTTTTTGCCAGGCAGAGCGAGCGGCTGGCCTTCTTCGTCCAGCAGGAGCTGAACCGGCGGCTGGTCGGGCCGAGCCGGGGCGTACGGCAGGCGACCTTCGACCTGCTGCTCGCCGAGGCGCGCACCCGCTGTACGGTCGAGCGACTCCAGTTCGAGGAA
>CAZGAH010000048.1:29547-33576 GCA_964523295.1 uncultured Desulfovibrionaceae bacterium
TACGGGCAGCGACCTCTTGAGGTTTAGATTGGGAGCAGTACTTTGGTAACCATGACATTGCTTGAAACACAGGGGCTGGTCAAGAAATATTCCGGTCGTACCGTCGTCAGTGATGTCCGCATCACCGTCGGGCAGCGGAGCATCGTCGGCTTGCTGGGACGCAACGGGGCCGTCGGCACTGGGAATGTGGCCCTGGCTGAGGCCGGGTGTGGCAGGCAGAGCGAGCGGGGCGCCTGGACTCTCTCCAAGGCCGGGCCGGTGGCCTTTCCGCAACTGCGCGCCGGCTCGGCCACGGCGTTCTGCGCTGAGGTGTTGCGCACGCAGGGCGTGCTGCTGGCACCGGGTCCGCTGTTCGGCGGGGAAGACGCCTCATTCCGCCTGGGTCTGGGACGCAGCGATTTCGCCGACGGGCTGGCGCGTCTGGAGGCCTGTCTGGCGGATACGGACGTATGAGCAACGCAGGCGTCATCGTCGAGGCGTGCAGCTAGCCTGCGCGGGCGGTGAGCAGGTCCTTGACGGGGTTTCGTTCCGGCTCGACGCGGGCGAATTGCTCTGCCTGGCCGGGGCGAACGGCAGCGGTAAATCGAGGCCTGGGACCTGGCCGACCGTCTGGCCGTGCTGGATCGCGGGCGTCTGGTGCTCTACGGCCGGCCGGTAGAGGTGCTGGACCGCGTTCGCGAGCACGGCCTCCGGCCTCCGGGCCTGTGGCAGGCGGGGCTGGGGCTGCGCGCCTGGGAATGAGGTCGCGGCGTACGCGGGGAAAAGCGTCAGGGAGCGGGCGATGGCGGGGCGAAGTGCTCTATCCCGGCTGCCTCGATTTCCTGTTCCATGGCCTCGACGCAGGCAATATCCCAGGTCTGGCCGGCGAACTCGCGCAGGATTCCCAGTACCGTCTCGACAGGCCGGGCCTTGCGGTAGAAGCGGTCGGTGGTCATGGCGTCGAAGGCGTCGGCCACGGCCACGATGCGCGCGCCGAGCGGAATCTCGTCGCCGCGCAGCCCTATCGGATAGCCGCTGCCGTCGACGCGTTCGTGGTGAAACAGGACGTAATCGAGCGCTGGTCCCAGAAATCCCAGTTCCTGGAGTATTTCGTAGCCGATGCGCGGGTGTTGCCGGATTTCCTGGAGCAGCGCCTCGCTCGGCACGGTGTCTTCGTTGTGGAAGACCTCGTCGCTGAAGCCGATTTTTCCGATGTCGTGCAGCCAGCCCCCCAGGCGGACGTGGGCCACGTCCTCCTCGGGCAGGCGCAGGCGCCGGGCCAGGCGCTCGGAATAGCCGGCCACGCGGACGATATGCCCCTGGCTGTAGCGGTCGCGCGCGCCCAATGCCGCGGCAATGGCCTTGATAGTCTGGCGCACGTGCTGCCGGATGGTCTCGTTCGTGCGCTTGAGTTCCTCGATTTTTTCCGCCAGGGCCATTTCCCGGGCTTCCACCTTGACCATCATCATGCCCATGGCCTCGGCGATGCGCTGAAAATGTGGCGAATGGTCCGGACGCGTGAATTCGAGCACGTCCGGGGAATAGTCTCCCCGGGCGACGTTCTCGAGAATGGCGATAAGGTCGTCGAGATGTTCCATGCGTGCTCAATCGGCTATGCCGCAGGCGCGCCGATCGGGTCCGGCAGGGCCGTGGTCATGGCCCGGTCGGACCGGGTTACCAGACCTGACGCAGTTTGACGCCTTGTTCGGCAACGTGCTGCTTGATGCCGGCAATGGTGTATTCGCCGTAGTGGACGATCGAGGCGATGAGCGCGGCCGAGGCCTTTCCCTCGGCAAGGGCCTCGTAGCAATGCTGCGGATGTCCGGCGCCGCCCGAGGCGATGACCGGGATGCCCACGTTTTCGGAGACCAGACGCGTCAGCGTCAACTCGTAGCCGGCCTTGGTTCCGTCGGCGTCGATGGAGTTGAGGCAGATTTCGCCGGCGCCGAGCGCCTCCACGGCTTTCGCCCATTCCAGAGCGTCCATGCCCATGTGCTTGCGGCCGCCGTGAATGACGATTTCATAGCCCGAGGGGATGGCCTCGGTCTTTTCCACGCGTAGCACGTCCATGCCGACCACGATGCATTGCGAGCCAAAGGCAGCGGCGCCTTCGCTGATGATGTCCGGGTTCTTGACCGCAGCGGAGTTCACCGAGACCTTTTCCGCCCCGGCCAGGAGCACGCGGCGCATGTCGCTCACGCTGGCGATGCCGCCGCCGACCGAGAAGGGGATGAAAATGCTCGCCGCCACGGCCTCGACCACGTCGAGAAAAATTCCACGGTCCTCGTGCGAGGCGGTGATGTCGTAGAACACGATCTCGTCGGCGCCCTCTTCATAATAGATACGCGCCGTCTCGACGGGGTCGCCGATGTCGATGTTCTCCTTGAACTTGATGCCCTTGGTCAGCTTGCCGTTGCGTACGTCCAGGCAGGGGATGATCCGTTTGCTAAGCATCGTAGCCCTCCTGGCAATAACGGTAGAAATTCTCCAGCAACTTGAGTCCGGGGCGACCGCTCTTTTCCGGGTGGAACTGCACGGCCCAGAGCCCGGGCGCCCCGTGTACGGAGCAAAAGGGTCGGCCGTAGGTGGTCGTGGCGATCACGTACTCGGCCTTGGGATTGGGGTAATAGCTGTGGACGAAATAGAATTCCGCGTCGTCGGGAATATCCTCGAGCAGCTGGCAGGACTTTTTCCGGTCCAGCCGGTTCCAGCCCATATGTGGCACGCGGATGAAGGTTCCGTCCTCCTCTTCCCAGGCCGGGTTGAAAAAGACGCACTCGCCGGGGATGATGCCCAGCGCCTTGGTGTTGTTCTCCTGGCTGTATTCCAGCAGAATCTGACAGCCGACGCAGATGCCGAGCAGCGGCTTGTCGGCTTCGACCTCTTCCTTGATCAACTTGTCCAGGCCCGTACGTTCGAGTTCGTCCATGGCCTGACCGGCAGCGCCGACGCCCGGAAAGATGATTCCTTTGGACCGTCGGATCGTGGTGGGATCCGCGGTGATGATGCTGGGAATCTTCAGATGATCGAGCGCACGCCGGACGCTGGTCTGATTGCCGGCCTTGTAGTCGAGTATGGCGAGCATAACGGAATCCTCCTCGGCAGCCTGTGCATGTAAACCGCCTTGGCCCTACCAACGCAGCCCGTGAAGCGCAACCTCTTTTTCACCTCTTGGTGCGGATATCATGAATGCCTGTCATCGGTCACGATCAGACGGTTTTTGAAGTCTGTCAGGAGCTCATGCCAGGGTCTTGCCATAGAGACAACGCAATGCCCGGAAAACGAACGACTCCGGCTCCCATGAAATTCCATAACCCCGCGCCAGGCACCCCGCAAGCGCGAAAAGGCCTGGTCGCGCTGGAGGACCGGCAGTGGCTACCCTGACCGGATTCCATGGCAGGTCGAAGTTTTTCAGAAAAACATTCCGAAAATGGTTGACAGAAAGCGTACAAAAAAATATCGACTTGTAGAATTAATGACGATAATTAGCAGAAAAGATTTTACTGCCATATAAAGTATATGCCTCTGATATGCACTGTATCACGCCAAATCCGGTGCGCCAACGCGAACAGGCGACATAATGAGGGCTTTGGCGGGGGCGTGGGTGAAGGGAAGGCGCGAATGGGATGGGGGGGAGGGTGTACGGGGTGTAGAGGTGGGGTGAACGAGGGGGTTCATGCTGTGTGCAAATGGCGTAACAATACATTCACGATGCCGGTTGAAATTTGAGATATGAGTTTGGGTAACAGTAACCGTATTCGGGCAGGGCTATGAGCGGAGCGCTGGTGAAGAAGGGTTTGGGATTGGTGTTGGTCGTCGTGGCCGTTCTGGGGTGTCTGGCCGGGGCGTTTGCTCTGGGTGGGCAGGCTTGGGCCCAGGGCGGGAAGTCCGGGGCCGGGGCGAAGAACGGGAACACAGCAGCAGGTGCGCCGGCTGGCGCCTCCGCGGTCTTCGAGCAGCGCTACGTGATCGGGTGGCCGCGCGTGGTCTTGGCTTGGCCGGGGTTTCAGGCTCGGGCGGGCGAGGGGAGGATTGTGTTGACCAAGGGCG
>CAZGAH010000049.1:0-477 GCA_964523295.1 uncultured Desulfovibrionaceae bacterium
ACGAGATGTCCCAGACTCTCCTTGATGATCCGAAACCGGTCGACGGCGACCGTGACCAGCGAAAAGGAAAACGATCCCCGCCGCTTGACGCGCGCAATGGCCTTGTCCAGGAAGTTCAGAAACGTTGGCCTGTTCACCAGGCCCGTCACCGTGTCGTAAAAACTGTCGAACAGCAGACGCGACTCGGCCTTTTTCTGCTCCGTCGAATCCTGGACCGAACCCTGAAACAGGATCGGATTCCCGCCGCGATCGTGCAACACATTGGCGTTGATGTTGATCCAGAACGGACGCAGGTTCTTTCGCTTGGCCAGGACCTCGAAGCGTTGCGCCACGCCGTCGCGCCGCAGGATCCCTACCCGCGCTGCGAGGACTTCATCGCCGATCTGGACGTCATCGCCGACAGCCTGCGCTCGCACCACGCGCAGGCGCTGGCCACGCCGCGCCGCTCTTCGTTCGACACCCGAGTCGCCTCGCCGG
>CAZGAH010000049.1:487-22799 GCA_964523295.1 uncultured Desulfovibrionaceae bacterium
GAGACAACGGGCGAATTCTTCAAAACGATCAGCATCCCTGAACAGTCCGTTCGCGAAATTCACTCCCGCGGCCTGCATTTCCTCGCTGGAACCAAAACCGAAAAGCTCGACGAAGGCCTTGTTCACCACGAGCAACTCACCATTCGGCGAACATTGAAAAAGCCCTTCGGCCGTTTTCTCGAACATATGCTTGAAATTCGCCTCATGGGATGACTCCTGCTTCTGACGCTCCGTATCAGAAACATCCTCCAGCAGGCCCAATACGCTGCTGACCGTGCCCTCCGGACAACGATTGCCCAGCAGATGCATATTCACCCAGATCGATTCCCCCTGCCGGTCAACGGCCTTCAGCGACGCGTACGTTGCATATCCTGCGCGCTGTATCTGGCAGATTATCGATTCGTAGGTCTCCGGCCAGGCCAGCAGATCGCGGACGCCGCAACCGGAGGCGAGCATTTCCTCCACGCCCGTATAGCCGAATACGCTGGCCAGCGTGGCATTCACCTCCAACAGACGTCCGTCCAGCGAGGAGCGGAACAGACCGACGCCCGGCGACGAAAAATACTCGCTCACGAGCGCACCGCTGCGCCGCGGCATGATCAAGCCCTGATGCAACGCCGATGTCAGTTCGCGCAGCTCGTTCAACGCACCCGCGAGCGTGGTATCCGTCCCGACCTTATCAGTCATACAATACGCTCCTGTTTACCCCGCTGCCTATGCCATACGTTTCGGATTGCCACAACACTACCATCCGCCGCCACCGCCGCCTCCGCCGCCGCCACCCGAACAGCCGCCTCCGCCGCTGCCCGAACTCGAGCCCGGGGCCACGGAAGAGGCAGCCACGGCGCCGGCAAAGGAGGCACCGAAGGCATTGGCAAATCCACCCGCGCCGACGTGCTGCCAGGAACTGCCGTGATACCAGGCCGGCGACCAGGTCTGTTCCTCCTGACCCGAGCGTTCCAACACGCGCGCGAACTGCTCGCTCCAGCTATGGGCCACGTCCAGCGCCAACGCGTAGGGCAGAAAACGCTCGAACAGCTGCGGCGTCAAATCCGGCGGATTGAGCAGCTCCATACGCTGCTGCTCGGCCACGCTCAAATAGTGCCTGAAACCCTCGATCTCGTCCATGAGCCGGCGGCCGGCAAAGGTCGGCGCCTTCAGCAGCCAGGCAAACAACACGCTGCTTGCCGCCAGGCCCAACAAGGCCAGGCCGCCGATCACCGAAGTGTGCACGACCAGCATGACCAGGCCAAAAATTTCTCCAGCAACAAACGGCAACGTAAACAGCGCGCTGCCCACATTGCTCCCCCGGGACTGGGTCTGCAAGCCCTGCAAAAAACGCCGGACCAGAAACACGCAGCCCACCGTCCCGCTCCTCAGCCACAAGGTCAGAAACCCCGCTCCGGCCAGCGCCTCGCCCTCGAGCGCGAGCAGTCCGGACAGGATAACGGCCAGCGTCAGTCCGATGCCCCCGAACAGCCAGGGACGATTGACGGCGAAGTACGTCCTGCCGCAGCGCTGCTGCAGCGCCGTTTTCAACGCCGATCTGGCCCGGCTCACCCGGCTGTGATTCGCCTGGCTCAGCGTCAACTCGGAAGAATCCGTTCTCAACGCATCCCGAAGCACGACCTCGTCGTCCGCAAGCTGTGCTGTCTTGCCAGATCGGCCAGCGCTCAAGACGAAGGTCTTGTCCTGCTCTTCAATGCGCAGCGCCCCCTTTACCGCCAGCCCCAGCAACGCCGCGCTGAATGCCTTGTCGTCGAAACCCATGCGCAGGACATAACGCGCCGCAGCCGGAGAAAAGCCCTCGGGCGGAGAGAACAACGGCACGACGATCCCCCTGGACGGATCGCGGCCCACCCACCACCAGGCTATCACGTAGTACCCCAGCACCAGAAACAGCCCCAGAACCATGACAACGGAGTGCGCATTGTCGGAAACCAGGCGCATGGCCTGCTGCGCAGCGTCCGGCTCCGGTACGAATCCCTTCGGCCAGGCCACGGCCACGGTCAGGCCCTCGCCCGGATTCAACGGACGCGTCGCGGAGAAGACGCAATTGCCCTGACTGTCGCGCCCGATGACGACGTCGGCGTCCTGCGAGCCGGCCGGTCCGGTATAGGCCGCCTCCTGCAACGCCTCGGCACCGCTCGGCAGCACTACGACCGCCCGGGCGGCCTCAATGACAAAATCCCAGTCGGTGCCGGTGGCATTCCAGTACAACTCGTCGTAGTCGCGAAAAAAACCGATCTGATGATCCGTTGCGTAGGTCAGGACATAGGTATGCTCGCCGGGTTCGAGAAAGACTTTCTTGTTGCCGATATACACGGCCTGACCATTGGCCCTGCCTCGCAGATGATACGGCTCGGGCCTGCCGTCGCGCTCGACGCTGAGCACCTCGAAGCCCACGGTGCGCCGGTTGCCGAACTTGTCGGTGTAGACCGTCGGAAACGTACGGTAGATGCCGCGCTTGATCTTGTCGCCGGCGCTGAGCACGCGAATGGTCTCGGTGACAAGCAGGACGCCGTCATCCTGGACGCGTAGGTGACTGTCGAATTCGAGAATGCGCTCCGCCGCGGCGCGCGCCTGAGGCACCATGCCGGACAACAGCGGCAGCACCAGCATCACCAGCAGAAAAAAAAGCCGCGGCAGCACCCGGCCAGAGCGCTGCAATCCGGAACCTCGCCACCCGAATACCGTCCCCATGCGTACCTCCCGAGTCCTCGCAACCGTTGCCTGTCGCGCATCGGCGGCCTTGGTGCGAAAGGCAGCCTCGTGATTATCCAAGCCGTTATCGAGTGAAACGCTTGCCCCTCGTTGTCAACCGATATCGTTACATCGGCCTGCTGGGTGAATCTGGCTGCGTTCTCTCTATCATACGGGCATGTAACGCAGGATGGAGATAATTTTTCCTGAACGTCGCCCTATGCGTCAAGCCCAGCGTGCGCATGAACTCCGCGGCGCTCATTCTGTTCAGGTCTTCTGCCCGGGCCAGAAGCGACGCCTCGGACCACAAGCTATCCAGATGTCAGCAACGGATACGGAATACGACACCAAACACTTTCCGCCTGGGTCAACCGCCTTGAACAATTCAGAAAATGTGGATTATTTCGATGCAGGATTATTCAATCCCGACTATACTAAAATGACCGGACCGGCAAGTATCTTCATAAAAACCACAGGCAGGAAGTTGACGACGCCTGCCGGCTGACGACATACTCGCCGCATGAAAAAACCAGACGCCGACGTCAGACCCGAACAATCGGCTGCGGTCGTCGCGGTGAGGTTCAGCTCCTTTGCCCGGTCCGTCCCTGAGGTCCTGGACGCCATCGGCGCGGCAGGTGCGCTTGCACGCCAGCGGCGTATTCTGCTCAAGCCCAATCTGGTCTGCGCCACGCCGCCCCCGGTCACCACGCCGGTGGAGTTGTGCGCGGCTGTCATCGACTACGTCCGCGCCGTCAGTGCTGCGGAAATCGTCATCGCCGAGGGTTGCGGCGACGCACGCCGCGAGACCGGCGAGTTGTTCTCCACGCTGGGCTACGCAGACCTGGCCAGACGCACGGCCGTTGCCCTGGTCGACCTCAACCACGCGCCGCTGATCCTCAAACAGAACCCTCAACGCCCCTGTTTTCCGGAAATGTATCTGCCGGAGCTGCTCTTCACGCACTACGTCGTCTCCTTGCCCGTGCTCAAGGCGCACTCGTTGGCGCACATCACCGGCGCCCTGAAGAATATGATGGGCGCCGCTCCGCCCCGATACTACGGCGGCGGCTCGGGAACATGGAAAAAGGCCCGATTCCACGCAAATATGCAGCAGGCCATCAGCGATCTGATCAGTTACCGCCAGCCCGATCTGGCCCTGCTCGACGCCAGCATCGGCCTGCCCGAGTATCACCTGGGCGGACGTCGCTGCTCCCCGCCGCTCAATACCCTCATCGCCGGCTTCGACGCCCGGGCCGTGGATCGCGCCGGCGCCACCCTGCTGGGCCTGGACTGGCGAAGCATCCAGCATCTCTGCGATGATCGCTGATCCCCCCCCTGCCCCGCGTGCCACGCACCTGTCAGGCATTCGACACGCTCACAAAGCGCCCCCTGACGCCCGCGCGCCGGCGATGCCTTCCCGGAAATGGCGCACTGGCCCGATTATCCCCTGCCGCGTGCGCGCATGACGGAGTCAAAAACGCAACACCGGTAATCCCCCTCCATCCCCGGAACGCAAAACGGGCGGCAGTTCGCTGACTGCCGCCCGCTCTACTATCTGCTTCGCCCAGAACGCCGTCGCGCAGGATTGAGAAGAACTCGGGTCTGTCAATGGGCGATCCGCCCTGTCAAAACACGTGGTGTTAGTTCTCTCTCGCTCTCCGGCCACCTGCATCCCAGGCATTAAAGAAATAATCATTTCAAGAAATTAGTCAAGTGGCCCGGTTCTTGAAAGTCATGGGGCACCGCATCCATGGCTCGCGTAGGGACAATGACCCGGAACCATGGTCTTGGCATGAAGCTTGCTAAAGATTGTCTAGAGTTTCTTTTAACCGTACCGGGCAAAGAAGGATTCCGGAAAAGTACGCTGTCGTACCCAATAGACGGACCGCGCCACCAATGCATCGATCATTCGGGGTTGCGCGGCACCGACAACGCAGGGAATCCCGGAGGAGCGGGCATGATCAGCATGTTTGAAACAGCCGTACACGGCGAGCGCATCAAACTCTATATTGTCACCGAGGACGAGCGCTCGTACGATGTTCTGATCTGCGGCGACGGCAAAGAACTGCACCGGACGGGTTTTCTGTCCTGGTTCGAGGCCTACGACTACGGAATGCGGCTGGCATCGCGCTGCTGAATGCGGCTGCCAGGCGAAGAGGCTTGACGTATTGATGAAGTGAGGCAACCTGAAGCAAGCGATAAGCTCGACTGCCTCCCGGCATTCAGGCAGAAGTTCGCTGACCCGGTGCTGGACCCGGACAGGATTATGACGTATTCTGCACTCGAGGGGAGGTGCCATGCAAAGACGAACGGGACTGCTTCTGCTCTGTATGCTTGCGTTTGTTTTCTGCGCTGCGGGGGCACGGGCCGAAAACGAGCAGACCGACAACGCCATCCTGATTGGCATTGCCAACGTCCAGGATGGTCCGGCACAATTTCTCGGCGTCGAGCTGAACCGCGGCGCCCGCGCCTGTTTCAACGCCGTCAACGAGAGCGGCGGCATCGCCGGTCGCCATCTGACTATCATGTCCCTCAACGACGGGTACGAACCCGATCGCTGCATCGAGGCGACGCGGCGACTGTTGCATCAGGACAAGGCCTTCCTGCTTTTCAATTACGTCGGCACGCCCACGACCAAGGCCGTGCTGGATATCGTCACCCGGGAGCAGGTGCCGTTTTTCTTTCCGTTCACCGGCGCCGCTTTTCTGCGCGATACGGCCAACGCGCCCACGGTGTTCAACCTGCGCGCCTCGTACGACATGGAAACCCGAAGCCTGGTCGAATACCTGCTGCGCAAAGGCCGACGCCGGATCGCCATCTTCTATCAGGACGATTCGTACGGCCGGGCCGGATTGCAGGGAGTGAAAGCGGCGCTGAGCGAGCGGAACCTGTCGCTGGTCGCGGAAGGGGTCTATTTGCGCAATACGACGGCGGTGAACCAGGGATTGCTGACCATCCGCAAGGCCAATCCCGAAGCCGTGATCATGATCGGAACCTACAAGCCCTGCGCCGAATTCATCAAGCGCGCGCGGCGACTGGGCATGAACGACGTCGATTTCCTGAACATCTCCTTCGTCGGTTCCGAGGCCCTGGCCCGGGAGCTGGGCTCGGACGGGGAAGGCGTCATCGTGAGCCAGGTCGTGCCCTTGCCCTGGAATGTCGATATCGCCGGCGTCCGTGACTATCAGCAGGCGCTCAAACGCTCGTTCCCGGACGATCAGCCCGGATTCGTCAGTCTCGAGGGATACCTCAACGCCCGGCTGCTGGTGGAGATACTCCGCCGCTCCGGCGATCCCATGACCCGAAGGTCGGTTATCGAGGCGGCCGAAAATCTGAACGACGTGGACATCGGCCTCGGCGAACCCGTCAGCTTTTCCGCCCTGGATCACCAGGGACTGGACAAGGTCTATCTCACGCGCATCACGGGCGGAAAATTCGTCAGCCTCTAGTTCGCAATACAATTCCTTTCCCGGATTGGCTATTGCCCTGAGCAGACCGTTTACAAAACACTCTCTTTCCAGTTTCCCTTGGCAGACACAGTCGCGAGACACCCCGGCAATGTATCTGAAGACCAGGGGCATTGGTGCTTCAGGCGGTTCATTCAGTAATGACGAGTCTCACTGCGGAAACAGCCAGCCGCCGTTTCCAGCAACTTTATATTAATTAACATATTACGCTTGAGCATACGGCTTCTGGTTGCTCTCGGCGACCCCTATTTTATGATTACAACGCAACATCTATTTCAGAAGTAAGCCGGATGATTTCGGGAGTGCCCAGCGACTGGCATAACCACAAAATGTAGTTACACATTGCTCATGCAATTCGAATGGGATAAAAACAGACGGCAGGCGAATCGGGCTAAACAGGGGATCGACTTTTTAAACGCCTTGGAAGTATTAACAGAAACTCCCTGGTTGGTGGTTGACGCCAGGAATAATTACGGCGAAGAGCGCTGGCTGACATTCGGAGAACACAAAGGCCGATGGCTCGCAGTCGCGTTCATCATCAGAAGCAACGTTTTCCGGATCATTTCCGCGCGCCGGGCCAACACCCACGAAAGGTGGAAATACGGACAAGACGCGTAACATCACTCGTGTAGCCTGGAAGATACCCATAAGCTTCCATCTCGGCGCAGCCAGAGCACTGAACGCCTTAACCGCGTTTCGGGCGACCGCCCGTTTCGGCCTGGCTCTGTACATTGGAGGAGCGCCGAGGACAACGCAGCCCGGCCTTCAAACCAGTTCCTCCGTCGAGGCACTCGATCTGCCTTGGTGATAGCAGATACGCAATGTCCTGGCTGTCGTGCTCATCGAACAGTGATCCGACAGTGCGCTCTGGACTGCTCTTGTCTGGACGCACAGCCGACCCGCTACTGCGCACGCCTGGACCGGGCAGCACTCTCACAAACGGCTTCATCAAGGCTTTCGCACAGGGCAGGACATGTCAATTTCCCCAGTTCCCAATGCATGCCTGCCGATCAATTCCGGCCGCTCGCTCTGCTTGTCAAACACGGCGCGTACGGTTACTCTGGAAAAGTAATGGATGTGAACCGTCGCTTCTCTTAAGCCCCCCCTGGGGGTGGGGATTGTCGTGTTCCCGGCGCTCCCGGGAGAATCAGGGGCATAACGGGGACGAATCCCAAACAGGCAGAGTGTGTGCGCGGCGCCAGGGCGTGTCCGACGCCTCTGGCCCGCCGCAACCGGAGTTCGACCAAGGCGTTTTCCCGCCTGCACTGCGCCGTGCATGCATTGAACGACGCCGTAGCACAAGGAGCTGAGCGTATGGAATTCCTGCTTGACCGACACTGGCATCATATCGATCCCGCAGAGATTGCGGGACTTCTGGACGTCGATCCGGAAAAAGGGCTGGACATACTCGAGGCGCAGCGTCGCCTGGAGCTTTTCGGAGCGAACCGGCTGACCGGAAAACGGGGCAAGACGAATCTGGAGCGCTTCATGCGCCAGTTTCATCAGCCGCTGGTCTACATCCTGATCATTTCCTGCTTCATCACCGCAGCGCTCGGGGAATGGGTGGACGCCGGCGTCATTCTGGGCGTCGTGCTGGTCAATTCCATCGTGGGCTATTTCCAGGAGGCCAAGGCGGTCAAGGCGCTGGCCGCGCTGTCCGCTTCCATGACTACGGACGCCACCGTGCTTCGCGGTGGAAAAACCATACGCATCGACGCCGCGTTGCTCACGCCGGGCGACATCGTCATTTTACGCTCCGGCGACAAGGTTCCTGCCGATGTGCGCCTGGTGCAGAGCAAGGAGCTGCGCATCGACGAATCGGCCTTGACCGGTGAATCCCTTCCCGTTGAAAAGGACCCTGGGCTGGTGGCCAAGGATGCCGTGCTGGCGGAACGGACCTGCATGGCCTATGCCGGAACCCTGGTCGCCTACGGCCAGGGCCATGGGCTGGTCATCGCCACGGGGAACAAGACGGAGCTCGGGCGCATCAGCAATCTCATTGACACGGCTGAGGAGCTGGAAACACCGCTGACGCGCAAAATTGCGCGCTTCAGCCATATATTGCTGATAGCCATTCTCGCGCTGGCGATCGCCACCTTCATCATCGGAGTCATGCGCAACGAGCCCGTGGCGGACATGTTCATCGCCGCCGTGGCCCTGGCCGTGGGGGCAATTCCCGAAGGGCTGCCCGCCGCGGTGACCATCATCCTGGCCATCGGCGTTTCGCGCATGGCCGCGCGCAAGGCTGTTGTCCGGCAGCTGCCGGCAGTGGAAACCCTGGGCAGCGTCACAGTCATCTGCTCGGACAAGACTGGCACCCTGACCGAAAATCAGATGACGGTGCAGGAAATATACGCCGGCGGGACGTATGCCACGGTCACGGGCGCGGGTTATGGTCTTTCCGGCGAGGTACACCCCGCCGACGGCAATCGCGAGAACATCGCCCTGGCCGAGTGTCTGCGCGCCGGTCTGCTCTGCAATGACGCCGGATTTTCCACGGTCGAAAACCGGCCGAAGGTCGAGGGCGATCCGACAGAAGCCGCGCTGCTGGTTTCGGCGGCCAAATTCGGATTGAACCGCGAGGATGAGAAACGCCGGTTTCCGCGGACGGACGAGGTTTCGTTCGAGTCCGAACGGCAATACATGGCGACTCTGCACGCGAACGGAAACGAGATGGTGGCCTTTCTCAAGGGATCGGCAGAGCGGACCCTGGAATGCTGTGACAGCGTGCTCGCCCCCGATGGCAATGTTCTGCCTCTGGACAAGGCGGCAGTCCTGGGCGTGGTCGACGCTCTGGCGTTAAAAGGAATGCGGGTGCTTGCGCTGGCGAAGAAGGAATTCTCATCCCCCAAGAATAACCTGGATCATGCCGACATCGCCTCGGGCATGGTATTTTTAGGGCTGCAGGGCATGATCGACCCGCCGCGACCTGAGGCGATCCAGGCTGTGGCCGCCTGTCGCAAGGCCGGGATACGCGTCAAGATGATCACCGGCGATCACGCCGGTACCGCCGTAGCCATTGGCAGACAGCTTGGACTCGGCGCAAGGACCTGCCCCGACGACACGGCCTGCATGGCCTTGACCGGGCAGGAATTGGCCGGTTTCTCCGACGAGGAATTGATCGAAAAAGCGACGCAGACTGATATCTTCGCCCGCGTATCGCCTGAGCAGAAACTCAGGCTGGTCATGGCGCTCCAGGCGGATGGCCAGGTTACGGCAATGACCGGCGACGGCGTGAATGACGCGCCCGCACTCAAGAGAGCCAACATCGGCGTGGCCATGGGACAGGCCGGGACTGACGCAGCCAAGGAAGCCGCCGATATCGTGCTCACCGACGACAATTTCGCGACCATCGAGGCGGCCATCGAGGAAGGCCGCGGCGTATTCGACAATCTGATCAAGTTCATCGCCTGGACACTCCCGACGAACATCGGCGAAGGGCTGGTGATCCTGGCTGCGTTCGTTTTCGGGGTGGCCCTGCCCATTCTCCCGGTCCAGATACTGTGGATCAACATGACCACGGCCGGCTGTCTGGGATTGATGCTCGCCTTCGAGCCCAAGGAACCCGGTATTATGGACCGCCCCCCGCGCGACCCGCGCAAGCCGATATTGGGAACATATCTCATTGGCCGGATAACGCTTGTAGGGATACTGCTGGTTATCGCTGCCTTCGGCCTGTTCAAATGGACGCTGTCATCCGGCGCCTCCATAGAGGTGGCCAGGACGGTTGCGGTCAATGTCTTCGTGATGGTCGAGGCCGTTTATCTCTACAACACGCGTTCGTTCGCACAGTCGCCGTTTGCCCTGGGCTTTTTCTCCAATCCCTGGATCAGCGTGGGCGCGGGGATAATGATCGTGCTGCAACTCTTGTATACCTATCTGCCGGTCATGAACAAGCTGTTCGGAAGCGCGCCGATCGACGGCCTGGAGTGGCTGAAAATAGCTCTTGTCGCGCTGGTGGTTTTCGGTATTGTCGAGTTCGAAAAGAAACTGCGCGGCAAGGCAACAGTCTGAACACGCCGGGTCAAGGCAAGAGAACCGACCGCGGCCCATGGCCGGCAGGCTCGGCCTGCCCTGCGCGCGAAACAGTGTGGAGGCGCCTATGCAAACGCCGGGTTGTCGAATCATCATCGCGTTGCTGTTGCTGCTGACCGCCTTGCCGGCCACCCTGTGGGCTGCGACCCCGGAGGCCATTGGCGAAGTGAGCAGCCTCAAAGGAAGCGTGGTGGCCGTTGCCGCCGGACAACGGCGTACCCTGGAGGAAAAGAGTCCGGTGTATCTCCGCGACGTCATAGCCACGAGCGCCGACAGTCAGGTCTCGCTGACCTTCAAGGACGGCTCGGTCGTACAGCTGCAGGAGGCCTCGCAGATTACCGTCGACGAGTACGTCTACAATCCGGCGAATGCGAGCTCCTGCAAGACGGTATTGCGGGCGATCATGGGCTTCGTCCGCGTAGCCACGGGAGCGATCGTCAAAGAGAACCCTGGCGGATTCAACTTCAAGACCAAACTTGCCAACCTGGGCATACGCGGCACGGACTTTTTCGCCAACCTGGAACCCACGGGCGAGGATATCGGCGTATACGATATGGACGGGGGCCACAGGGTGGAAGTCTGGACGGAAAAGGCCAGGCTCACCATCGAGAAGCCCGGCTATTTTACCCGCGTGGGCACGGACGGAACCCTCTCGCCGCTGGCGCCGATTCCCAAGAATCTCGTGAGGACGGTAGTCAGGGCGCAGCATAACCTGCTGCGCCAGCAGATGCGGCCACCGTCGCACCGGCCGTGATGCTGACAGGCATGAACGCTGGCTTGTTGCCAGAACAGGGCGCCGCGCTCTTTCCAGGCGCGGCGCCCCGGCGCCACAACCCATAGCGCATTTTTCCGATGCAGCATTGGTATCCGTACGCGTCCAGGACCAGTTGGTTCGCAACGGCAGTCATCGTGTTGCTGGCGCTCGCCAGCGGCTGCGACCCCGGAGACGGTCGCCGCGCCGCTGCGGCACTGGCCGTGACGGCCGGTTGGGAACGGGTGGAGGTCGAAGGACGCGTCTTTGTGCTGCATGGCTGGCTGAAGCGCGGCACCGCGGACAGACTGCATGTCTACATCGAAGGCGACGGCCGCGCCTTTGTCAATCCCTGGACACCGTCGAGCGATCCTACACCGCTCAATCCCATGGGACTGAAACTGGCGCTCGCGGATCCGGCTCCGAGCGTTCTCTATCTCGGTCGACCCTGCCAGTACGTCACCCCTGACAGCTGGCGGAACTGCACGTTCGAATATTGGACCACGGCCCGGTACGCACCGGAGGTCGTCGAGGACATGAACACGGCGCTGGATCGTGGCAAGGCCCTGGCCAGGGCGAAGTGCCTGGCCCTGGCCGGATTCTCCGGAGGCGGCGGACTGGCCGTGCTCCTGGCGGCGCGGCGCGACGATGTCGACGCTATCGTCACGGTGGCCGGTAATCTCGACCATACGACCTGGACAACCTGGCATGCGCTCACCCCGCTCAAGGGCTCGCTGAACCCCGCGGATGCGGCAATGGCGGTGGCCGACATTGCGCAGACGCACTTCGTTGGCCAGGCCGACAAGGTCATGCCGGCATCCGTGGCCCAGGCCTACCGAAAACGCCTGCCCGAGGCTACCCCCTGCCGGATAGTCCCGGTTCCGGGCGCAGGGCATGACTTCCCCTGGGAGCGGGTCTGGCCCGCGCTGTTGCAACAACACGCCCCGGACTCCTGGAACCGGACCGGAGAGGGATGTCACGGGGACTGATGCCCTGTCTGCGACGCGCGCACGGCCCCTTGCCCGGACGCGCGTCGGGGACGTAGCCCCGCCCGGGCGACCGCAATCGGATACAACGAAAACAGCGGGAAAGGTATTCTTGAATTTGTCCGTTGACGGGTTTATGAAGAGCATCGGAGGATGTATGTCTTCATTGCCTCTGGCCCTGTACAGCGGGTTCGATTGAACGAAAGGAGCGATAATGAAAGTATTACGACCAATCCGGATTGAACGCTGCATCGGCTGCCATTCGTGCTCGCTGGCATGCGCGCGGCTGGTGCACAAAGAGCTTTCCTGGATGACGGCGGGCATCCGCATCCACTCGGCAGGCGGCATGAGCACAGGGTTCGAGGCCCGGCTCTGTCTGGCCTGCGATCCCGCTCCCTGCGTGGCGGTCTGCCCGACCCAATCGTTGACGCAGCGGCCGGGCGGAGGCGTCAAGCAGGATCGCTCCATCTGTATCGCCTGCGGCAAATGCGTCAAGGCCTGCCCTGCCGACGCCATCCTTCTGGGACCGGAAAACGGCATGCCCTATGTCTGCCTCCATTGCGGACGCTGCGTGCCGTTCTGCCCGCACGAATGCCTGGCCATGATGGACGTGTCGGCCCCTCAATCATCGGCAGAGCCGGCTGAAACCACCGCGGAGGTGACCCATGCCTGATCTCTCGACGTTTCGCGTCCTGCATGTGAACCTCGAAACCGGCAAGGGCAAGGCCATACACTTCGGTGACCGACTTCGCTCGATAGGTGGCAGCGGCCTGGCGGCAGCGCTTTTCGAGGCCTATGGCGACCATTCCGCTCCTGCGCTCGATCCCCGGCAACCGCTCATTTTCGCCATTGGCCCACTTACGGGCTATTTTCCGCTCATGAGCAAGGTGGTGGCCGGTTTCAAATCCCCCTACAACGAGCAGTACGCCGAAAGCCACGCCGGCGGCCGACTGGCCCTGGCCCTACGCTTTGCCGGGTATGACGCCCTGATGATCACGGGCGCGTCCAAACGGTTGTCCTGCCTGATCGTGGGCTCGAAAACCATCGAAATCAATGACGTCAACTACCTCAAAGGGGCCGAGGCCCTGGCGGCGGGCAAGTACTTCCGCCGCTACGGCAAGAGCGCGTCCGGCCATCGCAGCACCCTGCGCATCGGGCCGGCCGGAGAGAATCTCAGCGCCTACGCCTGCATCAACGTAGATACCTACCGTCATTTCGGGCGGCTCGGCTCGGGCGCCGTCATGGGGTCGAAAAACCTCAAGGCCATCATTGTCCTGGGCGACCACAGCCTGCCGCTGCCCGAGGGCAAAGACTATCCCTCGCTGTTCAAGGACATTTACAAGGAACTCACCACCACGGACATGATGGAGAAATACCATCACCTGGGCACGCCGGTGAATATGGCCGTGCTCAACGAAATCCATTGTCTGCCCTGGCGCAACATGCAGCAGACATCCGATCCGGCCGTGGCGGGCATCTCCGGCGAGCACCTGCATGACGAGCTGCTGATCCGGCAGACCGCCTGTGCCGGATGTCCGGTGGGCTGCATCCATATCGGCCTGCTGCGACATCGTTTTGCCGGCGACCACGAGTACCTCTATCGCCAGGTCTCCTACGACCACGAGACCACGTTTTCGCACGGCTCCATGCTCGGCATGACCAACGCAACCAGTCTCCTTGCCCTGCTGGACGAAACCGAAAAGCAGGGACTGGACGGCATCAGCGCCGGCGTGGCTCTGGCCTGGGCGACCGAGGCCTTCGAAAAAGGCCTGATCACGGAGCGGGAAACGCTGGTCCCCCTGGCTTTCGACAACGTAGACAACTATCGGCAGGCGCTGCGGCATCTGGGACAGGTAAGCAACGACTTCTACCGGGTGCTGGCCCAGGGCGCCCTCAAGGCCGCCGCCGTCTACGGCGGCGCCGACTACGCCTGTGTAATCGGCCAGGAAATGGCCGGCTACGCCACGGGCGAAGTCTACTTCGTCTCTCAGGCCCTCGGTTTCCGCCATTCGCACCTCGACAGCGGAGGCTACAGCTACGACCAGAAAGCCAAGGACAAGGACGTCGACAAGGCCGTGGCCTTCATGCTCGACGACGAGCACAAGCGCGTCATGCTTACCTGCATGGTCTCCTGTCTCTTTGCCCGCAACGAATACCCCCTGCCCCGACTCCAGGAGGCCTTGAACTCGATCGGGTACACCGAGCTGGCAAACACGCTCGGGGAGGCCTCGGAACAGGTCCGGCGCGACCGTTGGGTGCAAAAGTTCAAGACCGGCTTCACGCCGGATAACATTGTCCTGCCCAAACGATTCTCGGAGATTACGACCTTCAAAGGCCCCATCGACGCCGCTTACATGCAGACCTTGCGCGAAGCGTATTCGAAATCCATTACGAGCCTGGCCGGCGCCGATTCCGGCCAATGAACCATACTGCGTGGCGGGCCGGGTTCACGCCCGCCACGCAGTCCCGATCCGAGACTTCGAGCAGGCGAGGGGCCGGAGGCTTCACGCCTTCACCGACGGGACCTGACACTCCCGTTTGCTGTCCTCGTCGTCTGCCAATGCCCTGCCCGGGGAGCTGTCATGCGCAAAATGCTTATTCTCGTTGTCCTCATCGGTATTCTGGCTGGCGGCGCCTGGTGGTGGCGCGAGCGCGACCAGACGCGCGAGCAGTTCAAGGTGCTCGCCACGGCGACCGTAACCCGGGGAGAGGTGCGCGAGGTCATCGAAGCCACGGGCATCATCAAGTTCCAGGTCGGCGCCGAGATCAAGATCGGCGCGCAGGCCTCGGGACGTATCGAACAAATGCTCGTGCGCATCGGACAACATGTCAGGAAGGGCGAGCTGATTGCGGTTATCGACGACCGCGAGCTGATGGCCCAGCAGCGCGAATTCGCAGCCGAGCAGCGCAAGGCCCAGGCGCAGTACGAATACGCCCGGAAGGATCACTCGCGACAATCCCAGCTGCGCTCGAAGAACACCGTGGAGCAGGACCGCCTGGACAAGGCCGAGCAGCAGCTCGCGACGCTGCAGGGCGAACTCGCGGTACTCGAAGCCGTGCTTGACGCCCTGGAAGTACGTCTTTCCTATACGCGAATCAAAAGCCCCATTGACGGCCTCGTCAGTCAGGTTACATCGCAGGAAGGCGAAACCGTGGTCAGCAGCATGCAGGCCTCCAGTCTCATTACCATCGTCGACGTCACGCGGCTGGAGATGTGGATATACGCCGACGAGACCGACATCGGCCTGGTCAAGCCGGGGCAGGACGTGGAGTTCCGCGTAGATGCCTTCCCTGGAGAGACGTTCCGCAGCACGGTCCGCGAAATCTATCCCAAGCCGGAGATACGCGACAATATCGTCTACTACCTCGCCCTGACGCCGATCAACGCCGAACAGGCCCGGAATCTGCGTCCGGAAATGACCACCCATTGCAGCGTCGTGGTACAGGTACGCAACGACGCGCTGGTCCTGCCGAACACGGCCCTGAAATGGGTGAACGGCGAACAGGTGGTCTATGTCCGCAGGGCCGGCGGAGAGTACGACAAAATCAAGCCGACGCTCGGACTCAACGGGCTGGAGTCCAGCGAAATCCTCGACGGACTCAACGAGGGCGACGTCGTGGCTACGCAGCTGGTGCTTCCTAAGGGCGAGACCGGCCCCGCCGTCGGAAAACCCGGAACAACGCAAGGACAGGGCGCCGCGCCGGCCTCGGACAAGGGGGCTCGCTCGCGATGACCCAGGCCCCAATACTGATAGAGCTCGACCAGATCGGGAAAACCTACCGGCAACCCGGCCAGGACGGCGTCACCGTGACCGCGCTGCACGGGATCGACCTCCGCGTGCGCAAGGGAGAATTCGTGGCCTTGCAGGGAACGTCCGGCTCGGGCAAATCCACGCTCATGCATGTGCTCGGCCTGCTCGACAGTCCCACGGGCGGGCGCTACACCCTCCAGGGCCGCGACGTCGGCAATCTGGACGACGCGGCGCGCAGCGAACTGCGCAACCGGCTGGTCGGATTCGTCTTCCAAAGTTTCTATCTGATTCCGTACATCAGCACCCTGGACAACGTCCTGCTGCCCGGACTGTACGGTCCGGAATCGCAGCGTGTGCTGCGCGAGCGCGCTCTCAGCCTGCTCGCCCTTGTAGGCCTGGCCGACCGGACAGGCTTCCGGCCCACCCAGCTCTCGGGAGGACAGCAGCAGCGCGTGGCCCTGGCTCGCGCGCTCATCAACGCCCCGGAGCTGCTGCTCGCCGACGAGCCTACCGGCCAGCTCGACTCAGCCACCGGCGTGGAGATCATGAACCTGCTCCGCCGCATCAACGACCAGGGCACCACGGTCATTCTGGTCACGCACGACGACGCCATTGCCGCGTACGCCAGGCGGCGAGTGCGCATGGAAGACGGGCGCATTGTGGACGACGGGCAGGAGGACCAACGCCCGTGACCGCGTCCTCGCCAGAGCCTGTTGTTGCCGAGGAGTCGGACTGCTCCGCGGGTCAGGACTGCCCCGACTACTTCGGACGCTGGAACCCCAGCCTTCTGTCCGTAATGCCCGCCGATGCCGCGGTGGTCCTGGAGATCGGCTGCGGGACAGGCGCCCTGGCCGGACAGTATCGCCGCATCAACCCCGGCTGCGTCTACGTCGGCATCGAGCGCAACGCGGCGGCTGCCGCCAAGGCCCGGGCAGCCGGCCAGCTCGATCGCGTGCTCGTGGCCGACGTGGAGACCATTACCGCCGCCGACCTTCCCGAGCTGTCGGACGGCGCCGATTGTCTGGTGTACGGCGACGTGCTGGAACATCTGGTGGATCCGTGGGCCGTGCTGGCCAGACAACGGGCATGGCTCAAGCCAGACGGGCAGGTTGCGGCCTGTCTGCCCAACGTACAGCACTGGGAGCTCCTGCGCGATCTGCTGCGCGGGCGCTGGGAGTACGTCGACGAGGGCATTCTGGACCGCACGCATCTGCGGTTTTTCACGCTCGAATCCGCCCTGGCCATGTTCCAGGCTGCCGGCTTGACCGTTTTCGAGGTTCGGCCATTGCTGTTTCCCTCGGCCGCGGGCTCCGAGTTTCTGGAACGGCTGGAACCTCTGGTCCGGGACGATGGCATCGATCCGGAGCTGTTCAAGACCCTGGCCCTGGCCAGACAGTTCGTGATCCGGGCCGCCCTTGCCGCTCCACCGCCCATACGCGTACGCGTGCGGTGTCCCGAACCATGCACCCGGAGCACAGAAGCCCGACTCCTTGCCCCGGCCCGGCTCCTGGCCACGCTGCCCGGGGTGCGCGTCCTGGAGACACTGGACGTCCAGCTCACTTCCCGAAGCACCATCGCCGAGGCCACAGTCTGCGTGGACGGCGACATTCCCGGAGAAGACGCCGCAGCCCTGCTGGACAGACGCCGCCAGTTGCTGCGTGAGGGAGCGCTTGTCGTAGCGCTCTGCGACGTCGATCCGCGCTCGGACCCGGCGACGCTGTCCAAACGCCTGCTCAGCCTGCGCTGCTGCCACGCCGTGCAGACCGTGTCCGAGGCCCTGGCCGCGTTTCTGCGGCGGATCAATCCCGAGGTGGCAGTCTTTCCCGAGCGCCTGGCGGAACTGCCTGATCTGGTCTGCCTGGAGCAGGGACGGACGGAAACAGCCACCGACGCGCCCGTACGCGTTTGTTGCGCAGCGCCGGACGGGGCGGACTGGACGCAGCTTTTCCCGGCGCTCGATGCGCTGGGCATGGCCCGCGGAGACAGCCTGGAATGGTGCGTCCTCGCAGAGGAGCGCCTGTTCGGGATGATGCACGCGCCGATCAAACGACTGATTCTGACCAGCCAGAATGCGGAACGATACGCGGTGCTGCGGAGTTCGCAGGTGGTGCTTGTTCCTCCGACACGATCGGTGAGCGGGACCAGCGGACTGGCCTGGGAGGTGTTGTTCATCGCGGCGCACGGTGCGGCCGTGCTCGCCCCCGAAGGCGCTGCGCCCGAGCCGGATTCCCGGTCCCTTCCGGCCTTTCCGCTGGCCACGTACGCGACGGGGGAACAGTGCGCTGCCAGGCTGGCGTACCTGTTGGACAACGCGGACGAGCGGCAGGCGCAGGCCAGATCCGCCGCTGACTGGGTCCGCGCCCACGGGCTTCTCGGTCCGGGCATACGCGCCCGGTATATCTGGTATCGCCGGCTGCTGACGGAGTTGCCGAGGCTGAACCGTGAGCTGCGTCGCCGGGCGCCCGAACTGGGAGGACGAGTTGCCGGACAGGCCGCAAAGACCTCGAGGGACCAGGGACATGGAACGTCATAAACGGCGCGTAGCCGTCTTTTCGTTCGATCCGAGAAATTCGGCCTGCGCGTACTACCGCCTGCTGTGTCCGTTTACCTGGCTGAAGGAGCACCTGGAGCTGGATTGGGCGGTACGCATGGATGCCGGGGGGACGGTTGTCCAGTCCGTGGACATGGGGGCTCTGGAGCGTTGTGACGCCGTGGTGATCCAGCGCTTCTTTCCCCTGGCCGAAACCGCGGACATCGTGGCAACGATCCTGAATTCGGGCAAGCCCGTGGTCTACGAAACGGACGATTATTTTTTCTCCATCAGTCCGGACAACCCGACCGCGAATCTGGCCCGGCGCAGCGCACCGTTCGTGCGTGAGCTCCTGCCCCGGGTGACGGCCACGACCGTGCCTACGCCCGCTCTGGCCATGCGGCTCGCCCCATTGACGCCGCGGGTGTGCGTATTGCCGAATTACCTCGATCCGCGCATCTGGCCCCAGCCGTCCCCGCGTCGCTCTTCCGGCCCGCTGACCATCGGCTACGCCGGCTCGGTCACCCACGCAGCGGACCTGCTGCTGGTGGAAGAAGCACTCCTGAAGATTCTCGACCGATACCCGGGCCAGGTCAGGCTGCGGCTGCTCGGGTGCGCGACGCCCCGGTTGTCGGCGCATCCGGGGTGCGTGTGCGGGGACTATGCCGGCGCCTACGAGACCTACGCGCGTACGTTGCTGCGCGCCCGTCTGGACATCGGACTGGCACCGCTGGCCGATACGGAATTCAATCGCTGTAAAAGTGCTGTCAAATGGCTGGAATACTCGGCCGCCGGCTGCGCGGGCGTATTCCAGGACCTCGAACCGTACGAATGCGTGGAGTCCGGCCGGACCGGGTTGAAGGTCGGCCCGGCGGCCGGGGATTGGTATGCGGCGCTGGAGCAACTCGTACGCGACCCGAAAACCCGGCTGCGACTGGCCTCCGCCGCCAGACAGGAAATGATCGAAAAACACTCGCTGAACAGCAAGGCCGGTGAGTTTCTCGCATTTTACCAGAACTTGCCGGATAATCTCGGGACCGGACAATCCGAGCCGTCAGATCGGAAAAACACATCATCCGGGGATGGCCTCCATGAAGGGTACGTGCAGGGATGAAACACGCCATCATCATCTGCGGAGCCGGCATTGTCGGTCTGACGCTCGCCCGGGAACTGGTCCAGCGCGGCGCAGAGGATATTCTCATCCTGGAAAAGGAAGCGGCGCCCGGAAAACACGCCTCCGGACGCAACAGCGGCGTACTCCATGCCGGCATCTACTACGCCCCGGGCACGCAGCGGGCGAAGACATGTCTGGAAGGCAACAGACGGATGCGCGCCTATTGCCGGGAGCGGAATCTGCCGCTCGAGGAATCGGGCAAGGTGATTGTCGCCTCCGAAGCGGAGCAGCTGGAGACATTGCACGAACTGCACCGACGCGCCAGCGCCAACGGCGCCGAAGTCCGGTTCATCGACGAACGCGAGCTGGCGGAAATCGAGCCCAACGCCCGAACGGTGGAGCTGGCGCTGCATTCGCCGCTGACCGCCGTGGTGGACCCTCGCCGCGTGCTGGAGAGCCTGACCTCCGAACTGCTGGCAACGGGAAAAGTCAAGCTGCAGTACACGACGCGATTCATTGCCGCCGGCCCGGGACGAAGCGTACGGACGACGTCCGGTACGTATTCCTTCGAGTTTTTCGTCAATGCCGCCGGAGCGCACAGCGACCGCGTGGCCCATGCCTTCGGGCTGGCGCGTGAATACCGGCTGCTGCCGTTCAAGGGCGTATACCGCAAGCTCATGAAAGCCCACTCAGGCTTCGTGCGTGGCTCCATCTATCCGACGCCAAACATACGCAACCCCTTTCTGGGCGTTCATTTCACCCGATCCGTGCATGGAGACGTCTATCTCGGACCAACGGCCATCCCGGCGTTCGGCCGCGAGAACTATGGCATTCTTCACGGCGTGGATTCCGAGGCCATGACAATTCTCGGCCGGGAGGCCAGACTCTTCTTCACCAATGCCCATTTTCGCTATACAGCGCTGGAGGAGACGCGGAAATATTTTTTCCCTTACTTTTTCCGTGATGCGGTGAAACTGGTGAAATGGCTTGATCCGGACATCATTGAAGCGAGCCCCAAAGTCGGAATACGTCCTCAGCTCATCGATACGCGCACGGACCAGCTGGTCACCGACTTCGTCTGCGTCCAGGATGAGAGCAGCCTGCACGTGCTCAATTCCATATCGCCCGCGTTCACCAGTTCATTGGCTTTTTCCGAAACTCTTGCTACAATAGTCGAGCAGGCCATTGGTGCCTGAGACGAGGGGTCGCTGCGCCTGGAGTGCACGCCTTTCCAGGCAAAACACCGTCAGGTCGGCAAGGCAGGACGCTTTTCTTCCAAATCGCAAGGCACAGGGGGGGCTTTGAGCGATGAAAACAACCATAGCATTGGTGATGGTGTCGGGCCTGCTGCTGGCCGCGGCTCCGGTTCAGGCTGCGGAGTCCGTCTTTGGCCTGCGGACGGAGCGTTGCCGCGCCTATGTCGATCGCAACCCCGACCTCTGTTATATGGATGCCGATCATGACGACCGGGCGCTTTGCCTGGGAATCGCCATGAAATATCCGGACCATTGCGCACTGCATCTGACCGGCGAGTACCTGGCCATGTGTTACGCAATCAACACCCTGGACAGCCGGTACTGCACCCGGGACTTCAAGACGCCGGAAAATCGCATCATCTGCCAGGCGGTCACGGCAAAAAATCCAAATATCTGCAACCAGATACTGTCCCAGAATCGCTACATGTGTCTGGCACTGGTCACCCAGGACTCGACGTATTGCGACCGTTATCTGGAATTCATCGACGCAGAGCAGGATGAGCTGAACTTTGCCTCTCCCACAAAATGACAAGAACGTCGGTTTTCAACGTGCAGAGGCCGCTTGCCTTCACCTCCCGACCAACAAGGATTTGCCATGCCAGTTCCCTTTGTTGATTTGCAGGCCCAGTACCGGACCATAGCCGGGGAGATCGGCGCCGCGGCAGCAGACGTGCTCGACACGAGCGCCTATGTCCTGGGACCACAGGTGTCGGCCTTCGAGCAGGCCTTTGCGGACTACTGCGGCGTGAAGCACTGCATCGGCGTCGCCAGCGGCCTGGATGCCCTGATGCTGGCCCTGCGCGGGCTTGACGTTGGGCCTGGCGATGAAGTCATCCTGCCGGCGAACACCTTTATCGCCACAGCGCTGGCGGTCACCCTCGCCGGAGCCACCCCGGTGCTGGCGGACTGCCGGGAAGAAGATTTCCAGATCGATCCTGTCGATGTCGCACGGCGCATTACGCCGAGGACCAGGGCCATTCTCCCCGTCCATCTCTACGGCAGGCTGGCGCCGATGCGCGAGCTGTTTGAGCTTGCGGAGCGACATGGGCTTATGGTTGTCGAGGACGCGGCCCAGGCCCATGGCGCCCGCGATGCGCTCGGCAAGGCCGGGGCCATTGGCCGGGCCGGCTGTTTCAGCTTCTACCCTGGCAAGAATCTCGGAGCCTACGGCGACGGCGGCGCAGTGACCACGGACGACGACGCCCTTGCGGAGCGGGTGCGACGCCTGCGCAACTACGGCTCGGACATCAAGTACGTACACCGGGAGCTGGGGGTGAATTCGCGGCTGGACAGCCTGCAGGCAGCAGTGTTGACTGTCAAACTGCAACACCTGGACAGCTGGAATCAGGCCAGACGCGAGCGTGCGCGCTGGTACCACCAGGCCCTGGAACACGTCGGCGTGGTCCGCCCGGCCCTGCATGTCGATCAGGAACATGTCTGGCACCTGTACGTCATCCGCTCGTGCAACCGTGATGCGTTGCTTGCTCACCTCCATAGCCGGGGCATCATGGCCCAGCTGCACTATCCCATACCCGTCCATCTGCAGCCGTGTTACAAGGGACAACTTGGAGAGGCCGGAGATTTTCCCGTTGCCGAGAAACTGGCAGGCCTGATTCTGAGCCTGCCCCTTTACCCGGAGTTGACAGCGGAGCAAGTGCAGGACATAGCGGAGGAGATCCAAATCTTCAGCTGCCGACAGCATTGTCGCAGAGCCGGGGGGC
>CAZGAH010000049.1:22809-32593 GCA_964523295.1 uncultured Desulfovibrionaceae bacterium
TTCTGACCAAAACGTCAGGCTGCGACAACTCCATTCCACAATCAAACCAAACAGGGGGGAGCCATGACAGGAGTCGCTGTCGTCGGCTACGGGCACTGGGGGCCCAATCATGCGCGCGTGTTTTCTTCTTTTCCCGATTGTACGCTCCGCTGGATAGTGGATGCGGACCCGGAGAGGCTGGAGGCCGCGCGGCGCGCCTTTCCCAATACCCGGCTCACCAACGACGTTACCGAAGTGTGGCGGGATCCCAAAGTCCATTGCGTGGTCATTGCCGTTCCGGTCAGACGCCACTTCCACCTCACGGACGCGGCCCTTGACGCCGGCAAGCACGTGCTGTGCGAAAAACCGCTGACATTGCACAGGAACGAGGCTGAGCAGCTCCTGAACAAGGCGGCGCAAAAGAACCTGACCCTGATGTGCGGGCATGTCTTCCTGTACAATCCCGGCATTCTGGAACTGGAACGGGTAATCCGCCAGGAAAACTGCGGCCCGATCCGCTATCTCACGGCCACGCGCGTCAACCTCGGCCCCTTTCACTGCGACGTCAATGTCGCCTGGGATCTGGCCTCGCACGATCTGTACATCTTTTCCCAGCTCCTGGGCCTGTACCCGGAGTCCGTTTCCTGCCACGGCGGCCGCTATCTCGGCACCGAACTTGAAGAGGTCTGTTTTCTCAACATGCGCTACCCCGATGGCGCCATGGGCAACATCCATGTTTCCTGGCTCTCGCCGACCAAAATCCGTGAAATCGTGGTCGTCTGCGAACGAAAAATGGTGATCTGGAACGACCTGAACCAGGAAGGGCCGATCAAAATATACAACTCGCGGGTCGAACGCCGCGAACTTCACGACTACGGCATGTTCCTGCTCAGCGCCCGGGCCAGCGAAATCCTCATTCCCCGCGTGCAGCTGGCCGAACCACTGGCACTGCAAAATCTGGCCTTTCTCAGTTACGCGGCCGCCGGCGTCTCCCCCGAGGGCATTGGCGCCGACCCGGTCGCCGTTATTGCCCAGCTCGAGGCTGCGGAACAATCAATGAAAGAAAACGGAGCGGCGCAGACGATACATTTTCCCACACAGGCAAAGGTGTAACCCCCGGGTCGCTGGCTTTCGGCGTTTGAAAGCGTATTCATGGCAACGGAATCGACAGGCCCGGAGGGGGCATGATCCACGTCCTTTTCACCCTCGATTACGAAATCCACGGCAACGGCTATGGCAGCCCTCTGCGGCTCATGGTCCTGCCGACGCAGCGCCTGCTGCGCCTTTTCGACCGCTATGGAGCCAGATTGACCATCATGGCCGACGTGGCCGAAATCTTCAAGTTCGGAGAATATGCCCGCGACACCGGACAGGACGCCTTCCATCATGCCGACATCGAAAATCAGCTCAAGGAGGCCGTCCGCCGCGGTCATGACGTGCAGCTGCACATCCACCCCTCCTATTATCGCGCCCGACATGAACAGGGTCACTGGGAACAACACTGGGAAGACTACGACCTGGCCCGGCTGGGAAGGGAACGGCTGAGCACGCTGGTGCGCGAGGGCAAAGGATATCTCGAGCGGCTGCTGCAACCCTGCAGCAGCCGCTACGCCTGCACGGCCTTCCGGGCCGCGAACTGGTCGCTCCTGCCGTCGCCGGACATCGTTGCGGCCCTGCTCGATAACGACATCCGCATCGACACGTCCATTTTCAAATACGGCAAGCGCTCCGGGCTCGTGTCTTTCGACTACGCCAGCGCCTACAGCGAATTCCTCCCCTGGCCGGTGGACACCGCCGACGCCCGGCGTATGTCCCCGGATGGCCGGCTCCTGGAAATCCCGATCGCCTGCGAACTCCGGTCCGTCTGGACCTTTGTCACCCTCAATCGCCTCTTTCGCGTCGCCCAGGGATGGATGAATCCGGTCAAACAGGTGTCCGGAGCGGCGCCTGTCGCTTCACCTACGGCAGCACCCGGCCTGCGACAGCGTCTGTCCGCAACATTTGCCCGATTGACGCGCGTTCTTGGCCAGCCCCAGGCCTGGAAACTCGATTTCAATCAATGTTCCGGGAAACAACTGATCCGCGCCCTGCAACGCATCGAGGCCAAGGCGGCCGGACTCCCCTTCGATCTGCCCGTCGTGCTCATCGGGCACTCCAAGACCTTTACCGCCGTCAACGCCCTCTCCCTGCGCCCCTTTCTCCGCTACGTGGCCGGGCATCCGCACCGCTACGCCTTTGCCACGCTGGGCGACGTGAACGCGCAGGAAATCATCCAGGCCTGCAGACAGCAGCACATCCAGGATTGAGAACAGAAACCGTAGTCGGATAGCGGCCACCACCGCCCCTCGATTCAGGGACGCGGCGGATCGGAGTCCTTCAGTTCGCGGTTGCGCCTGGTCCGATCCCAGCCGGGAGCGCCGTCGCGAGCCAGCCGTACCAGCAGCAACGCCTTCCAGAAAAGAAACCGTGGCGCCAGCAGCAGCGCCTTCCAGGTCGCGGCGGGGACAGCGGCAGTCCACAGTCCGAGCAGGACGTGCAGCAGCAACAGCCCGATGCCCGCCCCCGGCACCCAGAGCGACTCCGGCCGGAGCAGAACAGTCCAGCCGCACAGCACGGCCAGCCCCATGGCCAGCAGGCTCAACGGAGAGATCATTTCCAGCCAGGCATCGAGAAAAATCCAGCGCCGCGTAGCCAGAAAGCGACCCAGGAGTCGCGGCGTATGCCGCAGGATGAGCTGAAACCGCCCGCCTTCCCAGCGTCGGCGCTGCGAATCCGCGTGGGCGCCGTACCCGATCATCTCAGCGTCGACACGCGCAAACGGCGTATACACGACGCGCACATCCTGACAAATGAGCAGCAGCGTCATCTCGAGGTCTTCGACGATATGCGCCGGCCAGCCCGTGCTCGCCAGCAGCTTCGTATCAAAGGCCATGCCGTTGCCCATCAACCCGGCGCTCGCCCCCAGAAGCGTGCGACCGGCATTGCGCACATGGTGCTGCAAGGCCAACGAGGCCGCAGTCACCGCGGCGAGCTGCCCTTCCGCGGCGTTCGAAACGCCGTAATACCCCTGCACGGCGCGAGCGCCACGCGCCAGCTGCGCGGCGACACCAGCCAGAAAATCCACATCCACGCGCGAGTCCGCGTCCAGGATGGCCACGGCATCGTAGTGTGCGTATCGCTCCAGGTGGTTGCGCAAGAACCAGTCCAGCGCATAACCCTTGCCGCGAAGCGCCGGCTCGTCGCGCTCCAGGACCAGTGCCCCGGCGGAGACAGCCTGCACGGCGGTGTCGTCAGTACAGTTATCAGCAAGAACAAGTACCTCGTACCGATCGCGCGGATAATGCGCCCCGAGCAGATCGCCAACCGGCACGGCAATCTGCGTCGACTCGTCGTGCGCCGGAATGAGTACCAGAATACGGGGAGGGATGACCGGTGCCGGGGCCTGTAAACAGCGCCTCGCCCGGGTTGCGGCAACGGTCAGCAGCGCCAGGTAGAGCAGACAGGACAAAACCCAGCTGGTCAGCAGCCAGTACGCGATAGCGAAAATGAACATGAGCCCCCCTTTGTCGGGGACAATGTCCAGGCTGCCCGGCGAAGTCAAGGAGGAGACGGAACTGCAGGTCGAAAACGCCGGTGCCCTGCCCTCACCCCGCGAAAGCCCGGCCTTCCGCGCGTGCCAGGAGCTCCCCGGGGGCCATGATGCGCACAACGCGACCCGGGACACCGACCACAAGCGCACGCGGCGGCACATCCGCCAGGACCAGACTGGCCGCCCCGATCAACGCCTCTTCGCCGACGGTCACCCCGCACATGAGCACGGCGCCGGATCCGATGGACGCGCCACGGCAGATGCGCGTCGCCTCCGGCACCCAGGTCCCGGCCGGCGCAGTTGCGCACGCAGGAAAGCGGTCGTTGATGAAGGTGACATTGTGGCCCACAAACACGTCATCCTCAATGACCACGTGCGAACAGACGAACGTATGCGACTGGATGCGCACCCGCTCGCCGATCACCACGTCGCGCTGAATCTCCACAAAGGTACCGATACGCGAGCCTGCGCCGATCCGACAGCCGTAGAGATTGGCATAGCCCCAGACAATGACGTCGTCGCCGAAGACCACGTCGTCGGCAATGGTGCAATAGTTCCCTATGCGGGCTGACACAGTCGTTCTCCCTTGGAGCTTCGGTGTAACAAAGAAAAAACAAGGCTGACGGGCGTCTGAAGCGACCGGTCATTTCCCGATTCATTTCCCGATGCAGAACTGCTCAAAGATGCGCTCTAGCACGTCCTCCGGGGCAATGTCGCCAACAATGCCGGCCAGACATTGGCAGGCCAGGTCGAGCCGGACCGAAAGCAGATCGTAGGGGATCCCGGCGTCAAGCTCGGCGGCAAGCCCCTCCAGCTCGCCGAGCGCCTGGCGCAAGGCATCGCGCTGCCGTAAATTGGGCGCCAGCTCGTCAGGATCAGGCTCCACGCCCGCAATGCGGGAGCGGATGGCGCTGGCGAGCTCATCCAGCCCCTGACCCGTTACTGCGGCGGTTTCAAGACAGGCAATGCCCCGGGCCGCGGTAGCCTGATGCAACGCGTGCCCCATGGTCGGAGCCCCCGGTTCCAGGCAATCACATTTATTGAACACAACGATCACCCGTTCGGGATTCAGGCGGGCCAGGAGCTCGCGCTCGTGCTCCCCGACCGGAACGGTCGCGTCGATGACCAGGAGCACCAGGTCGGCGTTGTCTATCTGGTCGTGCGTCAGGGCCTGGCCTTCCTGCTCGACAATATCGCCTGTTTCGCGCAGTCCGGCGGTATCGACCAGGCGGACGGGCAGTCCGTCCAGGTGCAGGGTTTCTTCGATAAAGTCGCGCGTCGTGCCGGGGGCGACGCTGACCAGGGCGCGCTTCCATCCCAGCAACGCGTTGAGCAGACTGGACTTTCCCGCATTGACGCGCCCGGCCAGAACGACGCACGCCCCCTCGCGCCAGGGACGGGAGCGCTCGCAGGCCGCGATCAAGTCCCCGATAACGGCCCTGACCTCGGCCAGGGCCGAGGCGAAATCCTCCGGAGCCAGACATTCGACGTCCTCGTCGGGAAAGTCCAGGGCCAGGCAGAGGTCCCGACGCAAGGCCTCGAGTCTGTGCCGTAGCGTCTGAATGGTCCGGCCGAACCGACCGTCAAGCCTGGCCAGAGCCAGGCGGGCGGCACCACGCGTAGGCGCGGCAATAAGCTCGGCAACGGCCTCGGCCTGTGCCAAATCCAGGCGCCCGTTGAGAAAAGCCCGCCGGGAGAATTCACCGCGCACAGCCAGACGCGCCCCCTGACAGAGCGCTGCGTCGAGCACGGCCTGCAGAATGACCGGGCTGCCATGACAGTGGATTTCGACAACATCTTCGCCCGTATACGAATGGGGCGCAGGCATGAGCACGGCCAGGGCCTCGTCGATGACGTCGATCCGGCCCGAGGAGGAATCGCAAACATGGCCGTGGTACAGCCTGCGCGGGGTGAATGCGCAGGAGCGCGGCACGGACGGATGGAAGAGCGCGTCGAGAATCGCAGACGCCGCCGGCCCGCTCAAGCGGATCACCCCCACGCCGCCGCGGCCAGGCGGCGTGGCAATGGCGGCAATGGTATCAGATGCCGGAACGGGGAGCGCGGCGTTCATGACCATGGCTCCCCACGGACGTCAATCGTCCTGCAGGGCAACGGAATGATGTTCACTGCGTTCCGAATGGCCTTGCCGGTGATGGCCGCCCTGTCGCCGCGGGAGTATCAGCACCCGCTTGAGCGGCCCCTCGCCCTTGCTGCGCGTGGTGACGGTTTCATCGGTTTGCAGCGTCATATGCACCACGCGCCGATGATACGAACTCAGGGGCTTGGTGCTCTGAGCCCGGCCCTGCGTCTTGACTTTTTCGGCCAGATGCATGGCCAGCTGACGCAGGCTGTCGTCCTGGCGCTCGCGGTAATCGCCGGTGTCCAGCTGGATGCGTAGCGGCTCGCTGTGGAGCTTGGCCACGATGCGATTGACCAGGTACTGCAGGGAGGCCAGCGTCTGGCCCTCCTTGCCAATGAGCAGTCCGGCATTCTCGCCGCCGCCGATGACGACCTTGACGCGCCCGGGCGCTTCGACTTCGACGTCGATAACCGGATCGTCGATGATGGGTTTTACCAAGTGTTCGACCACATCGACGACGATACGCTTGAGTTCGACGGTATTGTCTCTGCGACGCGCGGCAATCAGGGCTTTCTTGACGCCAACCAGGCCGAAGATGCCGCCTTTGCCTTCGGAAATGATCTCGATCTCGAGTTTTTCACGCTGGGTGTTGAAATGGTCGCATGCGGCGTTGATGGCGTCGTCTATGGTTTTGCCTTCGAACTCTTTATGTTCGTTCATACGCTCTCCCGGCAGGCAAGGCCTTCGGGGCCGGCCTGAATTGCTTAGGATTTGTTTCGCAGCATCCACCATTGCTGAGCGATGGAGAGGACGTTGTTCACCAGCCAGTACACCACGAGTCCCGAGGGGAAACTGAGAAAGAGAAAGGTGAAGATGACCGGCATGAAGAGCATGATTTTAGCCTGGGTGGGATCGCCAGGCGCCGGGGTCATCTTCTGCTGAAGGAACATGGTTCCGCCCATGATGAGCGGCGTGATGTAAAACGGATCTTTGACAGAGAGGTCGGCAAGCCAGATGATGTCGGTGAACGGCAGGTGCGTGATGAAGGGTGCGTGCCGCAACTCGATGGCATTCAACAGCGCCTGATACAGACCGAAAAAGACGGGAATCTGCAGGAACATCGGCAAACAGCCTCCCGCAGGATTGACCTTGTACGTTTTGTACAGGTTCATCATCTCCTGGTTCATCTTCTGGCGGTCATTGCCATACTTTTCCCGAATCGAACTCATGAGCGGCTGCAAGCGCTTCATCTGTTCCATGGATTTGTAACTTTTCTGGGACAAGGGCCAAAGGACGAGTTTGACGATGATGGTCAGGATGATAATCGCCCAGCCGTAATTGCCCACGTAACCATAGAGGAAGTTGAGCAGCAACAGCAACGGCTTGGCAATGAAGTCGAACCAGCCCAGATCCACCGCGCGGTCGAGATGATTGGGCATGGCTTTGAGCAGGCTGATCTCCTTGGGTCCGAGAAAATAATCGCAACGAAGCGTTTTCTCAGTCCCGGGATCGAGTTCGCCCAGCGAGTTATCCAGCGTCAGAACGAACACGCCGCCTTCGTACCGAGCGCGAAATGAGGCGGATGACGTTGCGCCCTCCTCCGGCCTGGCCAGCAGAGCGAGCAGAAAATAGTTGCTCTGCACGCCGCCCCACTGTACCTGGGCGTCCATTTTCACACCTTTGGCGAGATCGGTATCGCTGGTAATCTCTTCAAACCCGGAAGCGCCGAGCATGGCAACGCGGGTTGTGTTGTACTGATCATCCGGGTCGCTAAGATAGCCGGCGCCGAGGGTGAACCCCAGGTTGCCCTTGATGCGGTTGCCGCTCTGGTTGCGCAGGGTAACAGTTTCGCTCAGCAGATAACTGTCGGCACTGTAGGTGATGCGCCGGACAATCTGAATGCCGCTGAGTTCGCCAACAAACTCCAGGGTTTTCGACTCGTTGGTACGCAGGGCGATGTCGGTGGAATGAACGCTCTTCCAGGTGGCCTGACTGCCGAGAAAGAGACGCATCGGCGCAATGGCGGCCGCCTTGGGTCCGATGAGGTCGATATCCGGGGAACCGGGTTTGATGCTTTCCTTGTAGCGGGCCAGACGAAACTCCGCCAGGGAACCGTCGGCTGCGTTGATGGTGGCCTCGTATAACGGCGTGACGAGCCGGAAGGTCTGGCCGGCCTGCACAAGCGCTTCTCCGCCTTGCTCGGGCCGAAGATCGCCAAGGCTGGCGGCAGGCGAAGCCGCCGGGGCAGGCGCTTTCTCCAGCCCCTGGCTCTGCCCCGCGGGAGCAGAGGCGGTTTGCTGTGCCTGCTCCTGTGGCGACGGCGGCGGTGGGAAAAAATAGCCCCAGCCGAAAAGGACGAGCAAGGACAGGGCCACGGCGATGACAAGACGTTGGACATCCATTGCAGATCACGGTCTCCTGGTTGGCGGGCGCAGACAACGACAGTCCTCGCGCTCCGGTACGGGATCATAACCGCCGCTGAAAAGCGGGTTGCAGCGGCACAGGCGCGCAAAGGCGAGCAGACTCCCCTTCCAAGGGCCAAAGCGCAGCACGGCTTCATGGGCGTAGTCCGAGCAGGTGGGCACGAACCGGCACGCCGGAGGCAGCCATGGCGAAAAACAGTATTTATAGACCCAGAGCATGGCGAAAAGAAGAGTTCTCATGCGCTATGCCTTGCTGACGGCCTGTCCGATGCTCCCCGGAAAGACAAAACGCCCGGCAAGGAAGACATACCAGACAGATGCCTGTTCCACCAAAAGAAATAATCGACGCGTCGAGCGTCTGCCTCCCTGTTCCCAGGACAGCGCCCGTCGCGTCGTCGCGCCACGCAGGTACTCACCGTACGCATCAACAAGCCGTCTCTTGCCGCAGCGCCGGGCATACCCGTCGCAACAGCGGCAAGAGTTCGCTCTCGACGCCGACTAAATCCAGCGAGGCGACGTCCAGTCCGCGTCTGGCGGCAATAACAATATCCAGACTCGGCACCATACGCTCCCTGTGCTGCCGGAAAAATTCCCGAAGCAGCCGCTTGCAACGATTGCGTACCACAGCTCCGCCGACCTTCCGGCTGACCGAAACGCCAAGCCGCGGGGATGCCCCCTCGTCCCTTGTCAGGACGAAGACGACAAACCCTGCGGAGTAGAACCGGCGGCCACGCGCGTAGCACTCGTCAAACTGCTCGCGCCGTATCAGCCGGACACGTCGGGGAAAACCTAGACGCTCAATCGCCTGCGCCCCTTGGCGCGCCTGCGCCGCAGTACGGCCTGACCGTTTTTCGTTCGCGACCGGACCAGAAACCCATGGGTGCGCTTTCTGCGGGTTTTACTTGGCTGATAGGTTTTTTTGCTCATGACGGACTCCTTATGGAATGAATAAACAGGTGTTGATACCCTCTGCAATACGCGTCGTCAAGCGTCTGACTCCGGCATTCGGCATCTCAATCCGACATTGCGCCAATCTCTACGCCGCCCGGTCCGTGGCAAGCATTCCAGCAGGTTGCCTGAAATCGGGCTGTCATCGAACGGCATGAAGCGACCGCAACATTTCGGCGGTGTAATCGAACAATTAACAGCCGATGCCCTTGCCATGCCGAGCAGCCCGACCTCCAATGTCAGTTCGATATGACCAACCCAGTGTCCCTCTTCAAAACACTTGTCCTCCCTGCCGACATATTCACGAAATATCGAGAGAGCCCCCCTTTCAAGAACCGTACGGGACTATTCATCGCAAGCCCTCATCAAATGAATAACGCAACAACTAGAATGGCACGCATTATGCTTAAATCATGGCAACCTGGGACATACGTCACGGGCAGCCTGCCGGAAGCAACCCATAAGGCACATACATTGTCGCCTGGCTTCCCGCGCACGCGGCCCGAACGGTGCTCTGGGAGACATTTCGCAGGAGGGGCCTGGCCCCTCCTCGATGTGTTTTCTGCTCCGATCAACAACCGCGAACGCAAACGCGGCGCAGGCGTCTGTCATCAGGTCGCCATGGCGGCAAGAGACTTTAACGAAATATCGTGAAGCAGTGAAGCAGATGGCAAACTCCTGACAAGGCTGAAGGGGTTTGGGCGACGGAAACCCAGGGACATTTCATCTGCTTTTGGCGGCAACTCGGCATCGCCGATGCTTCGG
>CAZGAH010000050.1:0-9681 GCA_964523295.1 uncultured Desulfovibrionaceae bacterium
CGGCGGTCATCCTGCCCCAGGGCAAGGTCACGCCGCAGCAGCTGGCGCAGCCGCTCGGCAGCGGCGCCACCGTACTCGAGGTCCCCGGCGTCTTCGACGATTGCATGAAGGTGGTCGAACATCTGGCCGACAACTACCGCGTGGCCCTGCTCAACTCCAAGAACGCCTGGCGCATCCTGGGCCAGGAGTCCTACGCCTACGAAATTGCCCAGTGGTACGACTGGCAGCTGGCCGACAAGGTCGTGTTCGTTCCCATCGGCAACGCGGGCAACATTACCGCGATCATGGCCGGGTTCCTCAAGCTCAAGCGTCTGGCGATCATCGACGCGCTGCCGCGCATCATCGGCGTACAATCCGAACACGCCGACCCTGTCTATCGCTATTACCGCACGGAAAACAAGGCACAGCGCCACTACGAGCCGGTGCCCGTCGAGCCGAGCGTGGCCCAGGCAGCCATGATCGGCAATCCGGTATCCTTCCCGCGCGTCAGGTATTTTGCCGAGGCCTACGAGGCCCTTGGCGGAGCGCGCAGCTTTCAGGTGCTTCAGGTGACGGAACAGGCCATCATCGAAGGCATGTTGCTGGCCAACCGCCACGGGCACATCGCCTGTACGCAGGGAGGCGAGTGTCTGGCCGGCCTGCTCCGGGCCAGGGAACTGGGCCTGCTCGAACCGGAAGAGACGGCCGTGCTCGACGCAACGGCGCACATGCTCAAATTCATCGGATTCCAGGAGATGTATTTCGAAAACAGCTTCCCGCCGGCCTACGGCATCACGACCCGTCCCGAATACGTCAACCGCCCCAGGCTGCTGCTCGATCCGGAGCAAAAGGAACGCCTGCCCGCCGACGCGTATACTCTGGCCGCTGCGCAGGCAGCTGTCGAGGCCCTGGGAATAGGTAAAAAATAATCTCCGCGCGACCAAAGGGGAAATGCATCGCCAGGACATCGTTCCCGGCGCAGAAGCAACATACGCGCCGACGCGGCAATTGCCGGCGACACAACGATGGCGAACGCGTTGTTCCGCCCGGCCATCCCCCCTTCCTCGCAAAGACGTAAGGCCTGTTGATCCATGCACATCGTCTTTCTCACGTCTTCGAGCAACAAAAGCGGTGGCTCGCGTCAGGCCCTGTATCTGGCCCAAGGGCTGGAAGCGCGGGGACACCGGCTTTCCTTTTTCGTTCCTTGCGATGCCGAACTGCCGTCGCTGGCGCCGGACATCGACTGGCTGGAGCTGCCCCGGAGCCCCGGGCGCTGGCGACGGGCCGTAGAGGCGGTGCTGCGCGACCAGGCGCGCGTATTTCATGCCTTTCACAACCGGGCGGTCAAAAAAGCCGCCTGGTGGGGGCTTTTCTGGCGACGACGCGGTCTGGCCGTATTCGCCCAGCGCGGCGTCATCTATCGACCCAACAACCCGCTGCCCTACTGGTCGCCCGGCATTGATCGCTTCATCGTCAACTCGAACGCCTGCGCGGCGGTCCTGCGGCAGAAAGGCGTCCGGGAACGACGCCTGGTGGTGGTGCCCAACGCGATCCCGCGCGAGCGCATCACGCCGCAGTTGTCAGCGGATACGCTCCGAAAACGACTGGGACTCGCTGACGGCTGCCTGATAGCGGGCTGCGTGGCCAACGACAGCGCGAACAAAGGCGTTTCGATTCTCCTGAAGGCCTTTGCCCAGGCGAACATCGAGGCCCGGCTCGTCATCGTCGGCGCGACGCCCGCGCGCTTCGCCCCCGAGGTCGAGGCCCTGGGCCTGACGGACAGGGTGCGACTGCCCGGTTCTACGGAAACCGTGGCCGACTATCTGCAACTCTTCGACCTGTTTGTCCTGCCGTCACTGCATGAGAGCATGCCCAACGCGCTGCAGGAGGCCATGTGTCTGGGCCTGCCCGTGCTCGCCTCCAGCACGGGCGGCGTACCCGAGTGCGTGCAGGGTAACGGCCTGCTCGTGCCGCCCGGCGATAGAGCGGCGCTCGCTGCCGGATTGCAGGAGGCCCTGGCTGATCCCGCGCGTCGCGCACGCTGGGGACAACGCAGCCTTCACCTTGCCACGTCCTTCGCGCCCGAGCGCAAGGCCGCGCGCGTAGAGGCTGTCTATGAAGAAGTCCTGCAACAACGCGGACTGAACTGAGGCAAACGTGTACGAACCAGACAGTGTTCCCCCCGGACAACACGGCGGCGAAATCGTCCGCCTGGCCCGTCTCCTGGGCTGCCAGCCGGAAGATATCCTGGATTTCAGCAACAACGCGGATACGCTGATCTTTCCGCTGACCGAGGAGCTGATCCGGACGACTCCGGTGCCGTTCGCCTGGTATCCGGATACCACGTGCAGCGCGCTCGCGCACGACATCGCGGAGCACGAAAACGTGACTCCGGAGCAGGTCATCGTCGCCAACGGTTCGTCCGAGCTTGTCTTTCTGGCTCTGAGCGTGCTGGCGCCGGCCAGGGCGCTCGTCATCGCGCCGATTTTTTCCGAATACGTCCAGGCCTGCCAACGACTGGGCATTCCGTACGAACTCCATGTCCTGAAAGAAAGCAACGAATTTCGTCTCGACGAGGCGGACATCCGCGCCATCGCCAGGCGGGCGGACGATATGCTCATTCTCTGCACCCCGGCCAACCCGGCCGGCGTGGCCGACGCGGGGATGACCGCGCTCCTGGGACAGCTGCGTTGCCGGACCGTGCTCGCAGACCTGGCCTACCGGGAATTTCTCCACCCCGACCCGGCCTACGCGCGCGACTGCCACCACCGCTTTGCCGGGCAGCTGTCAGGATCGACCGAATTGCTGTCCCTGGGCAGCTTCACCAAGTATTTCTGCTGCCCGGGCATCCGCCTCGGATACGGGCTGGGCTCGGCCGCGTTGATCAATCGCTTGCAGCAACGCCGGGCACCGTGGATGGTGTCCGGCTTCCACGAAGCGTTGGGCAGGCGTTTTCTGGAGCAATTGGATGCCTTCCGCGCGGCGAGAAAAGACTTTTCCGCGCAACGGGAGGCATTTCGACGCGGGTTGCTGGCCACGGGCGCCTTTGACCGGGCAAACGCCTCGGACCTCAATTTCATCGCGGCCCGACTTCGTCCCGGCCTGAGCGGCCAGGCTGTCTTTCATCATCTTCTGGCTCGGCGACTGCTGGTGCGCCTGTGCGACGCCATACCGGGAATGCCGGCCAACTACCTGCGGATGCAGATCAAGACGCCCGCGGAGAATGCCCTGCTCTACGCGGCGCTACGCGATGCGACCCAAGCCTTCTGAAAGGCCGGCCGCTCAGCGGGAAGGATAATCGCCGACGGTACGCGTGCGCGCGGACTCGGCGGGCAGTTGCTTCCGAGTCTGGTCGGCCAGGCTCAGTATCCGCGGTATGGACGCCGGACGCAACTCCGGCGGGGGCTTGAAACTGACCAGCACCATGCCCGCAAATTTGAGCCCCTTGTAGACTTCGACCCGGTATACTCCGCCGGACTTGTCGACGGAAAAGCGCTCCTGCACGTCGCGCCGGGCGATGGTTACGCCGCACTCGCTGGGACGACCGGACCGGCTGTAGCCGATAACGTTCACGCGCACGCCCGGCAAGGACTGTAACTCGAAACCATCACGCACGTGAACCATGTCGCCGAAACGGACGTTTTGCATCTCGCCCCCGTCCACGCGCATGGACACGCCCTCCAGACTGATGTCGTAATCGAAATACTGCGGCCGCAGCGTCGTCAGTAAGGCGTTGCCATGGTGTACGGCGATCTCGGCCCCGGCCTGCGTAACCGTGAGCAGGGGATTGCTGGAGGCGAATTCAATCGCCCCGCCCTTTTTCATCGGAACGAATCCCAGACGTCCGCGCACGTCGGAAAAATCGAAGACCATCCTGTGATCAAAAAATGCCATGGCCAGACCGGACCGACTGACATCGGCGACTGCCTGGGTATCCAGCGAAAAACGACGTTCATATTCCACGCCTACGCGCCGCAAAAAGGCCTCGATAAGATGCAGATGATAATAGGAGCGCATCGCGGCGGGAAAATCCTTGCTGGCCTCAAGACCGAAGGCGGGCTTCCCGTTGCAGATGGCGAAATAGGTCAGTGATTTTTCCATTTCCCGGTCGCCCAGCCGGGTATTGGTATTTTTGATGTGGTAGGCATGTTCCGGGTCGTACAGATGCAGATTGACCTGATCGACGACGCTGCGTGCTATCTGCTCCAACTGCCCGAGCGGCTGAATGTCCAGGGCCTCCTGGTCGATGATCACGCTCTGCCCCCAGCGTCGCGGATTGCGGCGCTCGTCGATGGCCAGCGGGCGGTAGAAGCCCGACCCGTCGTGCAGATTGAGCACCAGATCGACCTGCCGATCCAGAATGATGGATTTGATGTGCGCGATCTTATAATAATCCGGATCGGAAACCGGAAGCAGGTGAAATTTCCGGTTCAAATCACCATGAACGCCGCGCGAACTTTTTATGATGCTCGGCAGATTCAGATTGGGCACAACCCAGATGCTGCCCTTGCGGATTGTGTAGTGCGAGACAAGCATTGCCGCTGCATTGAATCCACCCGGCTCGTCGCCCTGAATACCGCCGACAATCAAAACCGTCGGTCCGGGAATCACGGATTCCAGCTTGTGCAAGGTAAAATCCAGATGCCCCTGCGCCATTCCCTCGACTGGCAGCAGAAATCCTATCAACGCGATAACCAACAATGCTGTTTTCATGTTATTAACATTTCCGTCGATCGGATCGGCTGTTATGCCCGGGCTGAAAAAAGTCCGGCTTTGACCGGACCGTTGCTGTTCGTGACTGCGGAACTGGTGCCTTTCCGCAGACTCGTCAAGGCAAAAAGAATGCTGTGGGAGCCGGGCATGGGTCAAATTTCCAGGTCGACATCTTCGGAAAGACCACTTAGCCGGAATTGCGATTCTTCCAGATAATACCCCTTTTCCGCAATGCCCTTCTCAATTGCTGTTTTCTGCTCGGGACGTAAATACTCCGTGTCGTTTTCCACATCAAGCTCGTATTGTGGATACAACGCGCCCAGCCTGGCCCTCAGATCGGCCGGCAAAAGCTCCAGACCGGACTCCACCGGCAGATACAGTACCCAGAAGGCCCCCGATTCGCTCGTATTCTCGGCATTGTAATGCATCACGATCATCAGGATACTCCTCGTCACGGATTGCGGTCCTGCAGACACAAACAGACGCACGACACCTGCTCGATGAGACGATTGCCAGCACCACGATGTTGCCCTGACGCGACGCTTCCTTTCGGACTACCGCGTCCTTTTGTGCGCTGCGGCGCATGGACACTCGTCTCGAATCTGGCAGTCTTGCCAGTCTTTTCAGCGGGAGAAATGCTCCGGATATTGCGATAATGAGATTTTAGTCCCCTGCAATGGCCAAGTCAAGCCAGGATTTATCTGCCTGGATTGTCACGTTGAAACCGCCCCTCCTGCCAACAATCGTTTTCATGACGCCCCTCAGATACAAACCGGGTAACAGAATGCTCTCCGAAGGACATAACCAGGCCCGTGCGTCAGAAACAAGGCCATGACGCCTCTTGAGAATGGAAACCACACCATTCTCCGGACAGCATACTTTTTTCATCAAGCCTTGCGCATCGGGGAACGAAACAGTATGATACGAGCGTGAAATGAAAGCGGTCTCAATTCGGGGGGAGTTTTAATGCGGCACCAGGCGTTCAAACGCCATGACATCGGACGGCAGTCGAAGTAGTCGTCCGGCCCGCGAAGGACAGGCCTCCCCGGGTGACATATTACGTAACAGCAGGCGTATGACATCATGTTCGCTCCCAAGATTCTGGTCGTCGACGACAGCAGGACCATCCGCAACGTTCTGACCCGTCAGCTCGGCGAGATCAACGCCACCGTTGCCCTGGCAGAAGACGGAATCGAAGGCTTTGCCTCGGCCAAGGCGCAGGAATTCGATCTCATCGTGACCGACATCGACATGCCGCGCATGAATGGCTTCGATCTGTGCGAGCAGCTCAAGAGTTGCGCCGAGACCCGGGCCATTCCGGTGATCATCCTCAGTTCCAACGAAGAGGAGGCCATGATCGAGCGTGGCTTTGCCGCCGGAGTGGAAGCCTATGTCGTCAAGAACAACACCAGCAAGGATCTCATCCCCAAAATCAAGGAAGTGCTGAGCCGCTCGGCGCTGTTGCGCAACCGTCTGGTGCTCGTCGTGGACGACTCCAGCTTCATTCGCAAAACCGTGAGCAACGGCCTGTCCAACGCCGGATTCAAGGTGCTGACCGCGTCCAACGGCCAGGAGGCACTGGAAATACTGAGCGCCCATCGGCCGGATTTGATTCTGAGCGACGTCAACATGCCGGTCATGGACGGCGTGGCCTTCTGCGAAGCCGTACGCGCGCGTCCGGATCTGGCGAACGTCCCGTTTGTGGTCATGAGCACGGAAACGGACCGCAGGTTGATGCGGGAGATGATTCTGCGCGGCGCGTCGAGCTTCATGGTCAAGCCGTTTCATGTCGAACAGCTGGTCATCACGGCTGAAAAACTGCTTTCCGACCATTTCCAGCTGCTCATACAGGAGCGCAAACGGCTCGATTACGAGCGGAACATGCTCCTGGCCAGCATCAGCAGCCTCATTCAGGCCCTGGAAGCCCGCGATCCCTACACACGCGGTCATTCCGAATCCGTGTCCAGGCTTTCCCGCGCCATGGCAAAACAGATAAGGCTTCCCGAGAAGGACATCGACACCATCACCCTGGCGGCCAAGCTGCACGACATCGGAAAGATCGGCATTCCCGACGCCGTGCTGCTCAAGCCGGGAAAGCTGAGTTCCGAGGAATATCTGCGCATCAAGGAACACCCGATCAAGGGCGCTGAGATACTCAACCCCATTCCCAGTCTCGCGGACCTCATTCCCGCCGTGTTGCAACACCATGAAAAAATGGACGGCTCGGGCTATCCTCTGGGACTGGAAGGGGACTCCATTCATCTCTGGGCCAGGATCATCGCCGTCGCCGACGTATATGACGCCCTGATCAGCACGCGGCCATACCGCGCGGCAATGCCGCAGGACAGGGTCATCAAGATTATCGAAGATTCACGCGGCAACCACCTCTGCCCGGAATGCGTCGCCGCGTTTCTCGAAGTAATGGCCTGCCGGGAGCCCGGAACGCCCGACTGGAGCGTTCCTCATACTGCCTGAGACGATAATGCATCCTACTCTACGGGAACAGAACATGTTGAAACATACGCTGGAAAGCATCCTTACGCCGGAAATTGTCGGCGTGAACTCCGACGCGACCGTGCGCGAGGCCATCCATCTGATGCGGGAGAAACGGATTTCCTGCGTGCTCGTCCTTTCCGACGGCGTGGCCATCGGCATTTTTACCGAACGCAACGCCCTTCATGCGGCCCATCTCGGCATGGAACTGGACACGTGCCCGATCCACCAGCTCATGAGCGCTCCGGTTATCTCGCAGCCCAAGACGGCTTCGATTCTGGGGGCGTTCCATATTCTGCACAAATACAACATCCGTCATATCGTCGTCGTAGACGACGAGGGAAACACCATTGGCGTGGTTTCTCAAACCGATCTGGTCCAAGGCATCAGCACGGCCTTTCATGACGCCGATCTGCGGGTGTCCGAGGTCATGAACCGAACCGTCGCCACGGCTCCCGCTGACGGCCTTTTTCTGGAATTCGTCAAGTTCATGGCCGAAAAATCCATCAGCTGTCTGATCGTGGTCCAGGATCGCCGAGGCCGCGGCGAAGACAGGTCCCCGCCCCTGGGCATCGTGACAGAACGCGATGTAATCCGCATCCTGGACCAGCAGCCAGTAATCGAAACGCTGACGCTGGCCGATGTCATGAGCTATCCGGTCTTTACGATCGACAAGGACAGTGAGATCAACAAAGCCATTCAGCTCATGCACGAAAAGAGCTGTCGGCGCGTGGTCGTTACCGGCCCGGACAACGACATCCAGGGCTTGCTCACCCAGACGGACATCGTCCGTGGACTGCGCGGGGACTACATCGACACCTTCGTTTCCGTGCTGGCCAAAATGGAGCAAAGCGAATCGGATTACCGCAGCATTGTCGAAAATGCCATGGAGGGCATATTCCGGGTCAGCCTGGACGGGCGGTTCCTGACGGTCAATCCGGCCCTGGCCCGGATGCACGGCTTTGACTCTCCAACCGAGATGATGGCCCTGGTCGACAATGTCGGAACCGACCTCTACTGCGATCCCAACGACTATGAGACCTTTTACGAGGCCTTGAGCGTCGAGGGGATGCTGCGCAACTACGAGGCGAAACTGCGGCGCAAGGACGGCAGCAGTTTCTGGGGCAACATATCGGCACGCATCTGCATGGCCAGCGACGGTGTCTCCGCGTTTATCGAGGGCTATCTGGAGGACTGCACCGAACGGAAACAGGCTGCGGACGCACTGCGCGATGCGGCACGCATCGCCGAATCGGCCAATCGGGCCAAATCCGAATTCCTTACCATCCTGAATCATGAAGTCAGGAACCCGCTGACGACCATCCTGGGCATGGCCGACCTGCTCATGGCGTCGAAGCTCGATGCCAACCAGCGTTACTATGTGGATCTGGCACGACAGGCTGGAGAATCCCTTCTGGGTACGATCAACGACATCATAGACATCGTCCGCTTCGAAACCGGAAAGATTGAAATCGAAAAGACCAGCTTCAGCCCCTTCGAGCTTGTCGAGCGTATCGGCCGGGCCTTGCTGCCCGTGGCCGAAGAAAAGGGACTCGAGTTCCATTGGCGCGTCGAACCGACGCTGCCCGCCCTGCTCCGCGGCGACCCCCTGCGCATCCGGCATATCCTGACCAGCCTGATCGGCAACGCGTTCAAATATACCCCTCAAGGGTCGGTAACGCTGACGCTGGAACGCGCCGACGGCGAGCCTGGACAGCATCTCTTCCGGTTCCGCGTGCGGGATACGGGCATCGGCATTTCCCGGGAAAAACTCGACTCGTTATTCGAACTCTTCAGCAACGGGCACGCGCACCCCACGCGGGAGCACGGCTTCGTCGGCCTGGGACTGACCCTGATCTTCATGCTCGCCCGAAAAATGCGCGGAACGCTCTCAGTGGCCTCCGAAATCGGCCAAGGGTCCACGTTCACGCTGACCCTGCCGCTCGGCGACGTGACGGAAACCGTTTCCATCGACGCGCCGAAAACCGATCTGCTCGGATTACGCGCGCTTGTCGTGGACAATACGCCGACAACCCGCTTCATCCTCCGCGATCAACTCGCCTCGCTGGGTATCCACGCCTCCATGGCCGATAGTGCCGAACAGGCCAGTGCGCTGCTCTCCGACGCACCCCGGACCATCCCCATGCCGGATGTGCTCTTGCTGGACTGCCATCTTCCCGGACAAGACGGATTCACTCTGGCCAGGAACCTGCGCGCGTCGCTTGGGGAGAAATGTCCGGGCATCGTCATGCTCAGCAGCGGCGCCCGTTTTGGCGACATGACCCGACTCGGGCAACTCGGTCTGGCCGAGTTCGTCCAGAAACCAACGACCCGGATCAAGCTGCGCCGGGCCATCGCCGAGGCGCTCGGCATGGTCTACCACGAACCGTCGGCCATCGACAGCGCGCTTCAGGCCGGCAAACCATTGAAACTGCTCGTTGCCGACGACGACCCTGCCAACCGTCTGGTTCTGGAATCCTATCTCCAGCGCGATAC
>CAZGAH010000050.1:9691-20554 GCA_964523295.1 uncultured Desulfovibrionaceae bacterium
ATACCAGCGCCGTCCACAGCGCGAACAACGGCTTTCGAGCGTTCGAAATGTACATGGCGGACAGCTACGACGCCGTACTTCTGGACATCAGCATTCCCGGAATGGACGGATACGAGACAGCCCGTTCCATCCGGGACTGGGAGCGCGAACAGAATCTCCCCAGAACGACCCTGATCGCCACGACGTCCCGGGATATCGCCACCCTGCCCGACGAATACGCGGACGCAGGCTTCGACGCCGCCGTGACCAAGCCTTTCGACAAGGAGATGCTCTTGAAAACCCTTCGCGACCTGACCAATTGAGCGCAGACGCCCGGGGCAATCTCGTGGACATCGCCCGCGTTCTTGCGTATGCCTTGTCTGGAGGGCGACAGCGCAACATCGTCGCCCGCAGTTTTTTTCGAGTGGAGGATGCGTGATGAATCCGGCTCAGACAGGGGCGCTCGTTCTTGCCGCGGGAAAAGGCACGCGCATGCATTCCCAGCGGCCTAAAGTCCTGCACGAACTGCTGGGCGAGCCCATGTTGTGGTATCTGTATAAAACCCTGGACCCCCTTTTCGGATCCAGAGTCTGGACGGTAACCGGCCACAAGGCCGAAGACGTCCGCGCCACCTTTCCCGAGCGCGCGGCCGCACCCGGGCAGTGGATTTACCAGGCCGAGCAGTTGGGGACGGGTCATGCGGTGCAGAGCGCCTGGTCCGTCATCACGGCGGCCGGGCTTGAATGGCTGGTCGTTGTCAATGGCGACACCCCGCTCCTGCCGCCTGACAAGCTCGCGGCCTTTACCGACTGGACAATCGCCAGCGGAGCGGATCTGTCCTTCATGACGCTCACGCTGGAAGAGCCCGGCGCCTTCGGCCGGGTGCTGCGCACCGGTGGGCCTGAAGGCAGCGTGGCGGCAATCATCGAGGCCAAGGACTACGACCCGGCCAGGCACGGCCCCGAGCCACGGGAAATCAACGCCGGAATCTACTGCCTGCGCGTAGCAAGCATAGGCCCCCTGTTGGGCAGGCTGGAAAACAACAACCGCAGCCGCGAATACTATCTGACGGATACCATCGATATGGCCGTGCGCGAGGGGCTGAAGGTCGAGGCCATGCATTGCGGCAACGATCCGCATCTTCTCGGCATCAACAGCCCGCGCGAACTCATAGCCGCCGAAGAGACCCTCCGGCAGGCAGTGATCCGTGACTGGCAGGAGCGCGGGGTACTCATCCGCGCGGCGGACAGCGTCCGGATCGGCCCACGCGTGCACCTTGCCCCCGGAGTCGAAATCGTCGGTCCGTGCGAGTTGTATGGCAAGGCAGAACTCGCCTCGGAAACAACGGTGGAGTCGCATTGCTGGATCAAGGACGCCCGCATCGGCCCCTGTTGCCGTATCAAGGCCTTTTCGCATATTGAAGACGCGGAGATGGGTCCGCGCTGCCAGGTTGGTCCGTACGGCAGATTACGGCCTGGGGCCCGGCTGATGGAAGATGCGCGCGTCGGCAACTTCGTCGAGGTGAAAAAATCGGTGCTGGGCAAAGGTTCCAAGGCCAACCACCTGACCTATCTCGGCGATGCGACCGTGGGCGATGGCGTCAACATCGGCGCGGGAACGATCACGTGCAATTACGACGGCCAGCGCAAACACACGACCCGTATCGGTGACCGGGCCTTCATCGGCAGCAATACTGCACTGGTAGCCCCGGTGGACGTGGGCGCCGGAGCGCTGGTGGCCGCCGGATCGGTCATCACGCAGGACGTGCCGGCTGACATGCTGAGCATCGCACGCGAACGACAAATCAACATCATCAGGCGTGATAAAGCTTGATTTTCACTTTCAAACCGGGTAGAAAAAAATCATGGATATCATCGACAAACTTGGAAACCGGATCGATACGCTGCTTGCAAGCCTTGAAACACTACGCGCGGAGAACCGAGGCCTTAAGGAGCATCAGACAGCCGTCATGGAGCCGCTGGAGCAGGACAACCAGCGTCTGAAGACGGAGCTGGAAGAATTCAAGGCCGCCAACGAAACGGTGATGCAGCGCTTGGACGATCTGCTGAAAAAACTCGCAACGCTGGAAGCCGACTAGAGGGGCGATGCAGAGTTACAGCCTGTCAGTGCTGGGAACGCCGGTTTCGTTCAAGGCCGAGGCAGATCACCAGCGCGTGGAGGAAGCCAGAAGCCTGGTCGAGGAGCGGTTTGCCCGACTTGGTCCAGGCAAGGCGAATATCGGTAAGGAAAAGTTACTTGTTTTTTTGGCCCTGGGGCTGGCTGATGATTTGCTCCAATCCACCCAGAAGCAGCGAGAGCAGGAACTGCGTCTTGGCAGGCTTCTGGCAAAAATAGATGAAACGTAAGCAGTAAAGGCAGTGACCTTGGTTAACGTCGACATTTTCCCTGGGGTGCTCGTGATTGTTTAGCCTTTTTTGAGCCAATACGTCTTATAAGGGTTTCGCACGAGTTCACCGGTGTGCAGACCCGGCCGCTTCGGTCGGGGAGCCTGAAGGGGAGCCTGTGGAGCCCGCCATGCACATGCATGGTTCAAAAAAGCAAATGACACGGCACACCGGGGAAACAGTATACAGACTGCGCAGTACGCCTTGGTCCCTTTCAGTTGCCACAGGAGACAACTGCACGTCGCGAGACTCTCCCTGGCGCCCTCTTCCTGAGCAGGGCCTGCCTTTTCTGCACGTATCTCTCCAGCCAGTCCACGATGTTTGGCGCTGTTCGACGGGTACGCCCGGGCGGCAGTCTCGACGTCTTCGCACGGAGCCGTGACGACGTCGATGGTACCAGGCCCATCCGCCTGTATGCATATGGAGAGAAAGGAACACTATGGACATCTTCCTCATCGGACTGGGAGGATTGCTACTGGGGATAGTCGGCGGCTACGCCTTGAAAAAATACCTGGCGACAAAGCGCGTCGACGATGCAGAGGGACTCGCCAGGCGCATCGTGGAGGAGGCACGCAAAGAGGCCCAGGCGCACAAAAAAGAAATGCTGCTCCAGGCGCATGACGAAATTTTCAATCAGAAAAAAGAAATGGAGGCGGATTTCAAGGAGCGCGAGCGCGATCTGAAAAAGCGCGAGGCCAAGATGCTCGACAAGGAGGAGCGCCTGGACGACCGGCAGGAAAAAATCATTACCAAAGAGAGCGAGGTCCTGGCCCTGGAAAAGCACCTGACCCAGAAGGAACGGGAGCTGCTCGAACGAGACGAACGACTGTCGCGCCAGGCCGAAGAACAAACCCGAAAGCTGCAGGAAATTTCCGGACTGACCGCCGATGAAGCCCGGGCGCGACTGCTGGAGGACATCGAGTCCAAGACCAGACACGACGCGGCCAGAATGATCCGCCAGATCGAAACCGAGGCACGCGAACAATCCTCCCGCAAGGCCAAAGAAATCCTCGCCACCGCCATTCAACGCTACGCCGGCGATTTTGTCGCCGAGCACACCGCCACCTCGGTCACCCTGCCCAGCGAAGAAATGAAAGGTCGGATCATCGGCCGCGAAGGCCGAAATATCCGGGCCATCGAAGCGGCGACGGGTGTGGACCTCATCATTGACGATACCCCGGAAACCGTCATCCTCTCCGCCTACAATCCCCTGCGCCGTCAGGTGGCCAAACTGGCCCTGGAGCGCCTCATCAGCGACGGGCGCATCCATCCGGCCCGCATCGAGGACATCGTCAAGAAAGTCGAGCAGGAGCTTGACGTCAAAATCAGAGAGATCGGCGAACAGGCCACCTTCGATGTCGGCGTTCATGGCATCAACCCCGAGCTGATCCGCCTGCTCGGCCAGTTGCAATACCGCACCAGCTTTTCGCAAAACGTGTTGCAGCACTCCATCGAGGTAGCCTCGCTCTGCGGCGTCATGGCCGCGGAACTCAATCTCGATGTCAAGAAAGCGAAACGAGCAGGACTGCTGCATGACATCGGCAAGGCCATCGATCACGAGGTCGAGGGTCCGCACGCCGTCATCGGCGCAGACCTGGCCAAGAAGTATAACGAGGGCAAGGACATCGTTCACGCCATCTGCGCGCATCATGAAGACGTCCCCCCGACCTCGGTGCTTGCGGTACTCGTCCAGGCAGCCGACAGCCTGTCCGGCGCGCGCCCTGGCGCACGCAAGGAATTGCTGGAAAACTACGTCAAACGGCTGGAGGAACTCGAGAACATTGCCACCGGCTTCGAGGGCGTTTCAAAGGCCTATGCCATTCAGGCGGGGCGTGAAGTCCGCGTTATGGTCAATTCCGACTCCGTCGACGACGACGCCACCTACCTGCTGTGCAAGGACATCGCCCAGCAGATTGAAAACAATCTCACCTATCCCGGACAGATTCGCGTCACGGTGATTCGTGAGCGGCGGGCGGTCGGCTTTGCCAAGTAGCGAGTGCGGCGTATCGGATTGCTTCGCAACGGCCAAAGGGCAGGCAGAGTACACACCGCACCGGGTGGATGACCATGCAGAAGCGTAGCGAATATCTGCCCTTCGGGCGGCCGAATTTCTCCGAAGCCGAGATCGAAGCCGTCAGTCGGGTGATGCGGACCGGCTGGATCGGGATGGGGCCGGAATGCCTGGCCTTCGAGGCCGAACTGGCGTCCTTTACCGGCGCAGAGCAGGTAGTACTGGTCAATTCGTGCACCTCAGCGCTGTTTCTTGCCTTGCTCGTCAAGGGCGTCGGTCCGGGCGACGAGGTGATCTGTCCCAGCCTGACCTGGCTCAGCTCGGCCAATGCCGCCCTCTACGCCGGCGCCGACGTCGTGTTCTGCGATGTCGATCCGGAAACCTGCTGCATCACCCCTCAGACCGTGCTTCCCCATGTCACGGCAAGGACCAGGGCCGTCGTGGCCGTACACTTCGGTGGCCTGGCTGCGGATGTTCAGGCCTTGCGCCAGGTCCTGCCGCCTGAAGTCGCCATCATCGAAGACGCCGCCCATGCGCTGGGTTCTCTCTACGCATCGGGCGAACCGGTCGGCTCGTCCGGCAATCCGGTCTGTTTCAGCTTCTATGCCAACAAGAACCTGTCCACCGGCGAAGGCGGCGCCGTGGCCCTGCAGGACGCGGCGCTTGCGGCGAGGCTGCGCTCCCTGCGCCTGCATGGTCTCCCCGACGATGCCTGGAAACGTTTTTCCCATCCCGAGGTCATCATCGCGGTTCAGGCGAGCGAGCTGGGCTACAAGATGAACTATACCGACCTGCAGGCTGCCATCGGAAGGATTCAGTTGCAGCGGCAACCGGATTTTTTCGAACAACGACTGGCTGTCGCCCGGGTCTATGCGGACAGATTGTCGCGAACCGATACCGGGATTACGCTCCAAAGCGCCATCCTCGATCCAGGTCATGCGCGCCACCTTTTTCTGCTGCGCCTCTCGCCCGGGCGGACGACGAAATCCCGCGACACGGTTCTGCTTGAGCTGCGACGGCGCAACATCGGTGCGACCTTGCACTACGACCCGCTGCATCGCATGCCCCTCTACTCCGCGCGCAAAGGCAGCGAGCCGGGCTCCCTGCCCGTCACCGAGACCCTATGCCGCGAAATCATGACCTTGCCCATCAGCGCAAGCATGACCCCCGACGACGCCGCTCAGGTCGTCGACGCGCTGCTCGACGTGCTTTCGACCTGAAAAAGTTGAAGAAAAAGCCATTGCTGGCGGGCAGCAAATTGTATAGCTTTCGTGCCTGCCACGAGAGCCGGAAAACCGACATCGCCGCACCTCGTCAACAGCCCTCAGCCGTACGATATGGTTATGGAGAAAACGAAGGAGACCTACAAGACCTTTCAAAAAGGCCAACTCATCATCAAGGAAGGCCAGCTCAACCCGTTGGCGTTCATGGTCAAGCGGGGTCGGGTCTTCCTGTACCGCGTGATCAATAACCGCCGGGTGATCATATCCCAGCTCAAGCCTGGACAGATATTCGGTGAAATCGCCCTCATCCTGGGCCAGCCTTTTTATGCCAATGCCGAGGCCGCCGAGACCACGGAACTCATTGCAGTGGACCGTCAGTTTCTGCAGTCGCTCATCGTCAAGAGCCCAAATCCCGTTCGCCGTATCATCCGCCAGTTGCTCGAACAGCTCCGGGCCACGCACGACCTCATTCAGGAACAACCCTGCACCGATCTGTTCCTGAGCGTCTGTCAGGTGCTCGAATTATGCTGCGCCGCCTCGGAGGGCAGCATTTTCGAGGCAGGACAGCAGCCGGTCAAGAATGCGCTCAGCTATCTGGAATTCTGCCGCGTCGCAAAGAACATCCTCGTGATTGCCCAACTCGAGCTCGATGAAATCATCGAAACCCTGCGCAAGATCAACCTGGTTCAGATCCGGGACATCAAGGACGCTGTCTACAAACGCGATATTTTCGGCCAGCTGAACCGCGAGGGCGAACTGCTGCGCGACCGGATCATCATCCTGACCGACCGACGCAATTTCATGACCGCTGCCCGCAACCTGCGGCGAGAAATGCGCCCGGACGACGGAGAAAACAGCACCAGCGGACTGGAATTTGTGGATATCCACGACCTGGCAGCCCTGGCCGGCACGACGCCGGCCATTCTGTATCGTCTCCTGGCCAGGCAGGAACTCCCCGAAGGATTGTTCTTTTTTCCCAGAAGTGCGATTCTGGCCTGGCTGGGAGAGCAAAGGTCCGATTTCTTCGTCCGCAGTGTCTCGCGCGACTACGGAGCCCTGTCCCTGCGGTACGTCGACGACGTGGTCAATGTCCCGGACATCACGCTGCAATATGCCCTGAACAGACTGAACCAGCGTAACGTACACGTGCTCTATGCAGCGGCCGGCGAACAGGCGCGTAAAAAACTGCTTGCCAATTTATCGAAAAAGCGCGGTGAAGATATTTTGTTCGAGGGGGCCGATCTGGTCGTGGAATACGCTGAACTTGCCGACGCCGAAAATGAACTCTTCGATCTGGTCCGCGCCGTCCGCCTGGCGGAAAGCACTGGCGCCCAGGACTGATTCCTGCGTCTGCGAGACAACGCATCCGGTAACAGCCAGGAAAAGGAGGCTTCGTGAACCGCCCGGGACAACCCAAAAAGTCAGTAGGCGCATCTGCCCCGTCAACCACCGAACTCGTCGGACCGTTTAAAAAAATAGTCGTCATTTCGTCCGAAAAGGCCCACGTGGACAAAGACAGGGCTGCGCTGAAGAATCTGCCGCTCGAACTGGTGAAAGCGCTGGGGTCCGGCGTCAAGGCCATGCAATACCTCACGGCCTCACCTTGCGATATTATCATCTGCGATTCCAACATGTTCGACATGGACTCCCGGGCCTTTCTCAAGGCCATTAAAGGCACTCCGAACCTGAAACACATTCCGGTAGTCATGGTCTCCATGGACCACGACCGCAACGCCGTGCTCGATGCCGTGTCATCCGGGTGCTCGGGCTATATTCTGCGTCCCTATTCCCTGGAAACCTTCGAGCGGCACATGGCCACGGCCTTGCAACTCGTCCGCTTCAACGAAATCGAGATGCGGCAGTTGCATGATGCCAAACTCATGCTCGAGATGGGCGAATATGACGACGCCATCGAGGAATTCGAGGAAGTCGTGTCCATGCAGAGCGAGGCCCAGAAGTACTATGACCTGGGCTGCAAGTATCTGTTGCGGGAAAAGTACGGCAAAGCCATCGTCTCGTTTCAGAAAGCCGTACGCATCAACGACCTCTTCGCCGAAGCCTATCAGGGGCTGGCCGAAGCCTTCAAGGGCAAGGGAGACCCGGATCAGTGCCAGTTTTATCTCAAGCGCGCGGCCGACATCTACGCCGAGTTCGACCGCATGGAGAAAGTCAAGGAGATATTTATCGATATCCTCAAATTCGACAGCCTGGCCTCCAATCCCTTCAATACGCTCGGCATCCGGCTGCGAAAAAACGGCGATTACATAGGCTCCGTCAGGGCGTACATTCAGGCACTGGAACTCACGCCGAACGACGAAAACATCTACTTCAATCTCGCCAAGGCCCATTTTTTCATGGGCGACATGGAGGCCTCGCTCAAGAACGTCACCATGGCCCTGCGCATGAACCGGGAATTTCCCGAGGCGCTCAAACTCTACAAACAACTCAAAGGTGCAGCCTGGCCCGTTGCGAAAACCGTCTGGACCGAAAAAGACGTCCCCAACCCGCGCAACGAGCCGCTTACGCGCAAGGATGTGTAGTCCGTCGAGAATAACAAACGTTTGCGCTTCCCAAACCATAAAGCAGAATGGGCGTTCACGAGTCGAAGTACTTCCAAACCGGATTAGCTTAAAACGATTTATGTGGTGGCTAGCCTTGCCAATTTGGCGATGCTTATTTAGATTGATGAATTAGCAAATATGATTGATTTAAAATTTTAAACTGCAACTATAGCTCAATACAGGGAGGAGCCAAGGTTTCAAATAATGGCATAAACTTACAGAAGCTTCCAGCTCGTGAATTGAAAGCCGTGGCACCGTCATGGACCACCACGCGGCACTTCTCGCCATCCTCAGAGCAACTCAAGCCGCAGCATCGGCAATGCCGAATTGCTGGCAAAAGCAGATGCAATGCCCCCGCAGGCCACTCGGGCGGCCTGGACAGTTATTCGCGCTTGGGCTAAGACAGCCCGGCATGTCGCTGAGAGAGGACACTACGATGACGGATAGCCGAAAGCTGGTCTCACTGGTCGTTCCCGTCTATTACGAAGAACAGGTGATCAACGAGTTCTACCGGCGCTGCAAGGCGTCGCTCGCTCCTCTTGAGCAGACCTGCCGTTTTGAATTCGTGTTCGTGGACGATGGCAGTCAAGACCGTTCTCTGGTCCTGCTTCAGAACCTGCTCGAACACGATTCTTCCATTCGGATTGTCAGTTTTTCCAGGAATTTTGGCCATCAGATGGCTATCAGCGCCGGGATAGAGCACGCAGCCGGGGACGCTCTGGTCATCATCGACAGCGATCTGCAGGACCCGCCCGAAGTCATCCCGGCAATGATCGACAAGTGGAACGAGGGTTTTCACGTCGTCTACGGCGTACGGGAAACTCGCCAGGGCGAAAGCTTCATGAAGCTGTTCACTGCCAAGGCATTTTACCGCATCCTTAACGCCCTGAGCGATATCGATATCCCCCACGATACGGGGGACTTTCGCCTCATTGACCGCCGCGTCGCCGATATTCTGCTGCACCTGCCCGAGCGCAACCGCTTCATCCGCGGGCTTATTCCATGGATCGGCTTCAGACAGTGCGGCGTGACGTACCACCGGGATTCCCGCTACGCCGGCGAGACGAAGTTTTCCTTCCGCAAAATGTTCGCTTTCGCGTTCGACGGCATTGCCAGCTTTTCCGACAAACCATTGCTCCTGGCCTTCCGGCTCGGAATACTCTTCAGCCTGCTCGCCTTTGCGCTGGGGGTATGGCTGATCGTCAACAAGTTTCTCTACCCGGCGGACACCATTTTCGGCTGGACCTCCCTGGTCGTGGTCATCCTGTTCGTCGGCGGCGTGCAACTGGCCTCGATCGGAATGCTCGGTCTCTACATCGGCAAAATATTTCGCGAGGTGAAACAGCGTCCCCTCTATATCGCAGCGCAACGTTTCGGCTTTCCTCCATCGAGTGCGCCGGAGTCGGATCGACAATGACCGGCAGATATGCCCCGGCTACATCCCCGCGCGCGCGAAGGTGTTACATTTCGGCCTGTTCACTGGGCCTGGCGCAGGAACGAGCCACGCTTCCCCGCAGGCGTTCGCTTTTTCGTCCGTTATATCCTGCAAGGACAGGATCCTGAGCATGGCTGTTACGAATGCCGCCCCTGTCGTCTCGGTCTGTATCCCGGCCTACAATCAGGAGCAGTTCATCGCCCAGGCCGTCGAATCCGTGCTGGCGCAGACATTCGCGGATTTCGAGCTTATTGTCGTTGACGACGCGTCCCCGGATCGTACCTTCGAGATTGTCCAGAGCTATCGCGACCCGCGCATCCGGGTCATGCGCAACCCGCACAACCTGGGCCTGGAGGGCAACTGGAACGCGGCGCTGGCCCAGGCGCGCGGCGCGTGGATCAAGATTCTCTGCGGCGACGATCTGCTCTATCCGCGTTGCCTGGAACGTCAGCTTCGTTCTGTCCGCGAACGTGCGCCGAGCCCCGTGCTGATAAGCTGCTCGCGCGACATCATCACTCCGGCCGGACGGAAAATCTGCACCCGCCGCTTCGCCCGGCACGACGGCAGCCTGTCAGGCATGAAGGCCATCCGGCGCAATATCCGCTCCGGAACAAACCTCATCGGCGAGCCAGCCGCCGTGCTCTTCCGGGCCGACGTCGTTGCCGCCTCGGGGCCTTTTTATGGCGGTTTACCCTACCTCATCGATCTGGATATGTGGGTACGCATACTCCTTCAGGGCGATTTCGTACACTTGGCCGAGCCGCTGCTCGCCTTCCGCGTCTCGTCCGGATCGCTGAGCTTTGCGCTCGCCAACCGCCAAAGCCGGGAGTACCGGCAGTTCATCGACCGGATTCGCTGTCTCCCCGACATGAACGGTATCGGCGGCGTGGACGCCGCTGTCGGAAAAATTATGTCCCGTGGTAACATGCTCCTGCGTAAAGTGTTTTACGCCTGGTACCTGGCCCGCTGCACCGCGGACAACAGCGGCCCGCTCCAGGCCGGGCGCGAGGGAGCCAGCGATCTATGAACACGGCCGCGCGTACGGTTGCGCCCGGGCGCTTCAGGCCGACACCGGCCGACATGCTCCTGGCCGCGCTGCTGTTGCTCCTGCTTCCCATCCTGCCGCTGTTGTCATTTGATTACGGCATCACCTGGGACGAACATTTTCACGTAGCCTATGGCCGGATGGTCGCCGATTATTACGCCTCGGGCTTTCAGAACCGGTCCGCTCTGCACTACCTCTCGCTCT
>CAZGAH010000050.1:20564-31552 GCA_964523295.1 uncultured Desulfovibrionaceae bacterium
CGCTCTATCTCTACGGGGGAATCTTCGACCTGCTCTGTCATCTGGCAACAAGAGCGCTGCCGACGCTGTACGAGTACGACGTCCGGCATCTGGTCAACAGCCTGTTCGGCTGGTTGGCCATTGCGGGCACGGCCTTGCTGGCGCGCCGGCTATTCGGCACGGCCGCGGGCCTGGCCGCGATCGCGTTGCTGTTGCTGTCGCCGCGTTTTGTCGGCGAGTGCATGAACAACCCCAAGGACCTGCCCTTTGCCGCCCTGTTCTGCGCCACGCTCTGCGCCTTTTCGTATTGCCGGCCGACCTTTCCCTATTTCCGCCTCCGGACAGCGCTCATCGCCATCCTCACCGCCGCTCTGACCATCAACATCCGGGTCGGCGGGCTGTTGCTCGTCGGCTACGCAGGATTGTTGCTGACCGCTCTGGTCCTGCGCGATGCCGGATGCCGCTCCGGAAAACGCCTTGCTGCCCTTGGCGCGGGTTTTGTGCTGGCCTCGTTGCTGGCCATGATCCTGGGAACCGTGTTCTGGCCCTGGGCTCTGCAAAATCCCCTGCTGCGCCCGCTCCAGGCGCTGAGCCAGCTCTCACGCTTTCCGCTGGACTACTACGAACTTTTCGCCGGGCAATTCATCACCACGACCGAACTTCCCTGGCATTACCTGCCGGTCTGGCTGGGCATCACGCTTCCGTTGGGCGTGCTGGCCTTCGGACTGGCAGGACTGACGCTGCTGCCCTTTCCGCGTGAGAGACGTGGCGCAGCTGCGGCCTTGGCCTTCGCAGCGCTGTTTCCAGTGCTCTATGTGCCCGTCCGCCAACCCGTACTCTATAACGGCGCCCGCCATCTGCTGTTCGCCTATCCTCCGTTCGTGGCCCTGGCGGCCGGGGCACTGATCCATCTGTTCAAGCGTGCGCGGGGAAAACGCCTGGCCACGGCGGCACTCTTGCTCGTGCTGGTCGGAGGCTTCTACGACCCGCTACGCTTTCATCTGCACAATCATCCGAATCAGATCGTCTATTTCAATCAGCTCACGGGTGGCGTCCCCGGCGCCTTTCTGCGCTATGAGCTCGATTACTGGGGCAACAGCTACAAACAGGCAGTCGATCGACTGCATGAACAAGCGCAACGCAGCGGCACCACCATCGGCTTCAGCGCCGGCATGGCCGGTCACGTCGCCGCTGAATACGCCCGACGCTTCCCCGACCTCGTCTATCTCCACGAGCGCGACGACGCGCCCTTCCGCCTGGACCTCGTTCTCGGCGGTCCGGAACTGCTCCAACTGCTGCAAACAGGCAACATCGTCGACGCCGTCCAGGCCGACGGCGTCCCCCTGTGCCTGATCAAAATACACCCCTGACCTTCCGCGGCCCATGTTCCTCCAGCTTTGCACGTAAAACATACCATCCTCCGCCTCCGGTCTGGACGTCACCAGACCTGGCCCCCCCGAGCCTTGTCCTATTCATGGCCCCTTGCTCCTCACAACAGTCCTCTCTATGCCTCGCCCGTCCCCCAGGTCCACGGTTCGGGGTGATAGAGCAACCGGGCACCTTCGTGATTGACCTGTGTCCTTAAAGATGGGCACATCGTATCAAAACAGTGATTCCCTATCGCCATTTCAACGACATACGTCTCGACCACGTCTCCGTATCAAGCTCCAACAGAATCACACGGCCTTGCTAAGCACGCTGCATAACGAGCGCATCGATGGTTCCCCCAAAGGGGGAGGCTATCAGAAATGGTACTTTAGAAAGTTCATCAATATATAATATCATATTTATATGGTATTTTTTTATGAATAATGTTTTTCTAAATTTAATATTGAATAGTAGTATCGAGAATTATATACTGATCCAGGCTCGCGCCGCCACAAGACGTTAACGAGCTCCACCGCAAATATATTTAGTATACGAATTTTATCACCAAAGCACGAAACTATATCAATGGCTTCATGTGATATTATATATTTACACCTATAAATGTAAATACATTCATTAATATTTAAAATATTCTTATAGTATGTATGCTTTTTGCTTAAAAAAAACTATAACCTTATTTGTGCCCCGGGCAAAGCCAATAACCACTTTTTTACATTGCATTTTTTTTGAATAGAGCATACTCTAATCGTTGACCATCGCTTGAGACTTTCACTGGTAAAGTCATGGATAGTGATAAAAATTTGGCTTTTCATATTATAATTAATACTGAAAAGCCCTACTTTCATGGCCGATATGAACATAACAGACAACGGTACTATGACCTCCCCTGTCCGTCTTGGCGATTTGCTCAAGCATAAAGGGCTCATAGGAGAGACACACATTCGTTACGCGCTGCAAGCGCAGCGTGTCACCCGGGAGCGTCTGGGCGGGGTACTGGCGCGCGTGGGTATTGTATCGGAGTACGACCTGGCGGTCACGGTGGCCGAACAGCTCGGGCTCGACTACGTGAATCTGGCCGAGGCAACGCCCGACGCCGGGATGCTGCGACGGTTCAACCGCAATCTTTGTCTTTCGCTCCGCATTTTCCCTTTGGATGTGACCGCGGACCATCGGCTGCGTACGGCTACCAGTTCGCTGCCGGACCGGCATCTGGAGCAAACGGTTCTGCGGGTATCGGGTTTGCGGCCGAAATTTGTCCTGGCCGAGGAGAGCCGGCTTGTGCAGGCCGTGTACCAGTATTTTTTCTTTCTGGAAAACCCTGTCGAGAATTTGTTGCGGAAGGAAATCGAGATACTGGCCGCAGACTCGAGCATGACCGTCAGCCCGGACAATTTCATCCATTATCTGCTGCTCTTGGCGGTCAAGCGCCGCAGTACGGACATCCACATCCGGCCCATGGACAAGGGCATCGGCGTCGCCTTCCGCATTGACGGCGTGTTGTGCAACGAGCTGTTCCTGCCCGAGGAGCTTGCCCGCGTGATAACGGCCATCAAACTTGCGGCCGGCATGGACATTTCCGAGCACCGGCTGCCGCAGGATGGTCGCTGGTCGGCCAACCTGCTCGAGCGTCGTTACGACATCCGCGCCTCGACCATCGTGACTCCCTTTGGCGAAAACATGGCCCTGCGGCTGTTGTCACAGGAAAAAGCGGCATTCGGCCTGGCGAATCTGGGGTTTCTGCCCGAGCATCTGGATATCCTGCAGACAGCCTTCAACGAGCCGTCCGGCATCGTGCTGCTCACCGGGCCGACCGGATCGGGCAAATCGACGACCCTGATTGCCGGACTGGTCTCCCTGGACCTGCTGGGCAAGAACGTGCTCACCATCGAGAACCCCATCGAATATCTCGTTCCGCTTGCGCGTCAGACCGAAGTCAACGAGTTGGCAGGATACGATTTTTCCAATGCCATGCGGCATTTTTTACGACATGACCCGGATGTCATCCTGATCGGAGAAATGCGCGACGAAACCACGGCCCGCACTGCCCTGAACGCGGCGACGACGGGGCATCTGGTGCTGTCCACGCTGCACGCCAACACCGCGTTGGGCGCCTTCCCCCGGCTGCGCAGCCTGGGTCTGGACAATCCGACCCTGGCCGAGACCCTTGTCTGCGTGGTCAGCCAGCGACTTGTGCGCACCATCTGTCCCCATTGCCGCGCGGAGTACTCGCCTTCCCCGGACGAGCGAAACTATCTCGGCTGCGAGATTGATATCCTGGCTCGCGGAAACGGCTGCGAGGCGTGCAACCACAGCGGGTATCTGGGGCGTACGCTCATCTACGAGGCCCTGCTGCTTGAGCGCGAACTGCGCGAGATGCTCATACGCGACGCAAAGCTCTGCGATATCAGCGCCGCGGCGCTGCGCAAGGGGTTTAGGACCATGTTCGACGTCGGCGTCGAGAAGGTTCGGCTGCGGCAGACTACCGTAGAGGAACTTCAACGCGTGCTGGGACGCATGCATTATTGACGCAAGGACGCGCTCGTAACGGGCGCGTATTGAGTAGGACAACGACGATGGCCACGTTTCGCTTTACCCTGTTGCACGAAAACGGCAACGTGTTCAACGGCACGGCTACGCTGCCGTTCGATGACCCGATCCCGGCCATTCGTTACCTGGAGCGCCAAGGGGGCGTCATCCTGCGCATCACGCCTCTGGGACGCGCCAGGGCCTTTCTGGCACGCATCGGCCGTTCCCTCCATCCGGTCCGACGGAAAGAACTGGCTGAAACGCTCTGGAACCTGGCCATGCTGCTCGCCTCTGGTGTTCCCATGCTCACGGCGCTTTCGGATATTCTCGAGGACACCGTACAACCGCAATTGCGCGCGGCGCTGCATGGCGCGCGCGTGGACATTGAAAACGGCAGAACCCTGTCCGAGGCCCTGGAGCGCAACAGCGAGGTTTTTTCGCCATTGCTGCTGCACCTGTGCCGGATCGGCGAGGAAACCGGCCGTCTGGATGTCATGCTGCGTAATGCGGCCAACCACCTGAACCATCTGGACCAAATAGCCTCCGCAACGCGACGCGCCCTGCTCTACCCTCTTTTTCTATCCCTGGTGACCGCCGGGGCGGCAACATTCTGGCTCATCGTCGTTGTGCCCGAACTGACCGGTTTGTTCGCGGACATGAACATCCCGCTCCCTCTGCTGACGCGCGCGCTGATCAGCGTCGCGGATCACTTCCGGACCTGCCTGTTGCCGGCGATGGGCATCGGTCTGCTCATCGCGTGCATCCTGGCCATGTTGCGGAGACGAAGCGCGGGCGTGCGTCTTGTTCTGGACGCTCTGCTGCTGCGCACGCCGGGGCTGCGTGTCATCCTGGAGACCTCGATCATCGCCCGCATCGCGGAATACCTGGGGCATTTGCTCGGCGCCGGTATCGGCGTTGCCCGCTCGCTGGAGATCATTGCCGCCGCGATCGGCAACCGGGTCTTCGCAAAACGCATTCTGGAGGCGCTGGACAACATCCGCGGGGGCAATACGCTGGCGGACGCGCTGCGTATGTCCCGCGCCATGCCGCCGTATGCCCTGCGCATGATTGCCGTTGGCGAGACATCGGGCAGGCTGGATACACAAACCACGGAAACGGCAAGGGTCTACCGGGACAAGCTGTCGGCACTGGTCGAGGTGTTAGGCAAGAGTCTGGAGCCGGCCATGCTGGTGATCCTGGGCAGCATTTTCGCCCTGATTGCCGGCGGGCTGCTTCTGCCGGTGTACGAACTTGTCGGCGCCATCCAGGGCTGAGTCATGTACAGGCGCTGGATACCGGCTCTGTTGCTGACATCGGCCCTATGCGCAGCGCTGCTCGTGGCCTGGAACGGGCGACAATCCCTGGAGCACGCGCGCGCCGAAAGTTCCATGCTCGAGACGCGGGTCCGTTCCTTACGCGCGCGGCAATCCGCCCTGGAGGCAATGGAGGCGCGTTGTCGCGATCTGAATGCCCTGATCGCCCGAGCCGGGACAGCCGGGCTCGATCCTGCGCGCTGGATGGTCACTCCGTTGGAACTGGACACGACCGACGACCTGACCCGGCTGAAGGCCAGCGATACGCAGCTGCGCAGTCTGCTTGCTGAAAAAAATGACCTGTCCCGCCGATTCAGCGGTCGCCAGGCCGATGCATCGCGGATGAAAGCCGAAATCGAGCGCCTCGACATGGCCATTGCCAGCCGCCAACGGGAATTGGAACAGGAGGCCCGCTTCACGCCGGCCGCGCTGGAAGCCCTGCTCCGCACCTTGTCCACCAGGACGGCAAAGGACGCCACGGCCGACTGCGTGGCTCCAGGATATTGGTTTGTGCCCGAATCATTAACGGTTACGCGCCTTGAGCAGGATCCGGGCGGCTTTGCCGTTCAGGCCAGTGGCGAGTTTCTCATGCCCCGATGAGGCACACGCCTGTCTGCCCTGCGATGTTGTTACCCGGATACGCGGCGCCGACCGGAGACAGAGGAAGAGCACATCCATGAAACAACCGCACGACCCGCCCGATGATCGGCGAGCGACATCGTCCAAGACTCCTGACGATCTGGATTTGGGTGCCCTATCCCTGCTGATCGAAGAGCCCCCGGACGAAAACCAGCCTGCCCACCCCGCGCCAGGCCCCAGGCGTGAGCCCGCTTTCCAGACCGACTCGGGGCTGACACCCGGGCAACCGGAGCGACCGTATAGTGAAGCAGCCAACCTCGTCGACGAGCTTCCGACCGCCTCTCCCGGGGTGCACTTCCGGAATCCAGAGCCGGACCCGACGAAGGCAGGCAGTGATTTCATTGTCAGCCCCCTGCGCCGACACCCTGCTCTGCTTTGGGATTCGGGAGAGGAACTGCTGCTGCTGAACGAATTCCAGGCCACTCGGACGCAATCAGCGCTATTCGAGGGTGGCTTTCTTTATCTGATCGCCGATTGCCCGGCTTCCGGCGGCGTCGGATTGATGGAGGTCCAGGCCGATGGACGCTACGCGCACATCCTGGCCCGCAAACGGCTGGAAGAACGTGGCGAGCTGACGTCGGAGCAGCGACTGATCATCTACTCCCGGCGCAAGAGCGCGAATCGCGCAACGGAACTGTTGTACCAGATAGTACCCAAGGCCTGGCACCAGACACTGCTCCGGCGATGCGCCAGCTCCCCCCGCGGCATGGTCTGCTTCGACCCGGTTTCCATGCTGCACGGGTTGCTCATGACCTTGCCGGACTCGACCATTCATGCCCTGGCCTTACGACTCGAGGATGCCGTCCTGCTCCTGGCCGGAAGCAGGGACCGGGTCATGCTTGCCCGCCGCTACGTCCTGTTCGGCGAAGAAAGCCATTCTCTTCGGGATGTTCTGCGCATAGCACGTCAGGATTTGTCCATGCTCGCGCGCACGCAGGGCCGACAGATAGAATGCATCCGCTGGCTGGAGCCGATGCGCTACACATTGAACTGGACTTTGCCCGAGGCCTGGGATCCTGTTTTAGCCGTAAAGCCCTGGCCGCTCGTGGCGTTGCACTACGACGACCTGCCCTGCTGGTCTGTCCTGCCTGAACTGATATCCCGGATACCCCTCCGCGCCGCGCTCGCCCGGTCGTCGGAGGCCTGGCTGCGGCCGTTGGAAAAGGCCGAACCGTACGCCTGGAGCGCGATGCTGCTGTTGATCCTTATCCTGAGCGCTCTGGCCTGGAGTTTCAATCGCGAGGGCCGGGTCCTGAGCGAAAGCGCCATCCGCCTGACTCGCGAGGCGGCAGAACTGGAACAGGCCATGCCTCGTGCTCCGGAACTGCCGAGCCAGACGGCGTCCATGGTGAAACTGGGCGAACGCGTGACCAGGGCCAATACAGCGCCGCCGCTTTCGCTGCTCTGGAACAAACTGGCTGCCAGCCGTCCCGCCGACGTGGTCATCTCAGCGGTCAGCTTTCACTACGCACCGGACGCAGTCACGGTGAGCCTGGACGGCGTAATCGAAGGCGGGCTCGCCGAGTCGCAGGCAGGGATGCTACGCATGGCGGCCAGCCTCGAGTCCGCGGGCTTCGAAGTCACCCACCGCACGCTGAATCTGGCGAATGCGCGCCGGAACGCGCTTACCCTGCGGCTGCGCTACCCTTTTTCGCAAGGATGAGACAGGTGCATCCGTTACGATGGCATATTCTCCTACGCTGGCTGCTCTGCCTGGGCCTTCCGACGACAGCGTTGGCCTGGGCGATGCTGCACGCGCCCTTGGCCCTGCCCGAACCGTCGCCCCTGCCTGCGTTGCCGCAGCCGGCCTTTCCGACCGAGGCGCAGCAACGCTGCCTCGACCAGGCCTCGGCTATGCAGCGCCAGGCCTCCCCGATGCCCCCGGATGAAGTGGATTCGAGCCTCCTGGATCTGCCTGCGTTGCCGGCGCAGCAGACTGCGGACCTCGACGAGAAGCCGGAAACGACCTCATCCGTGAGCTTGAGTATGGTTTTTTTCTCCCGTCAGCAACGTCTGGCCGTGTTGAACGGGATAATCCGCGCAGAGGGGCAACACTTGCCGGACGGAAGAATCGTCAAAGAAATCAGCCGATCCGGGGTGCTGTTGCAGGGACCCCGATCTCAGGAATTTTTCCCCTGGCAAGCACCCCGGCGGGTGGAGCTGATCAGCCAGCCACTGACGCAAGCACGTTCCAAGGGCACTGCCGCGAAGCCGTCCGCGGCCACGAGGTTAACCAATCCTGCGGCCACGCATCCGGGCGACGTGGCCTCCGTTCCGCCTGGCGACGTTTCGCCGGACAAAGGCCCTGACACCGGTTCGAGGTAATGCTCATGCGCAACGCCCTGTTGGTACTGTTCATCGCAGCGACCCTGTTGACTGCCTGTCAGCAACGCGACCAGCTGGAAGGCCGGCTCGGCTATGAGAAGCTGTACACGGCCACCGAAGTAGAGGCCACGAAGCTGAAAGAGCTGCGGCAACGAGAAGCGCAGCTCGAGGAACGTGCTCCCGCGCACATTCCTGCTGTCGAACCGATGGCCCCGGCATTCAATCCGCTGGACGCGGCGCTGGTCTCCCTCTCCATGCGGGATGAGCCGTTGCATGACGTGCTGTTCGTGGTTGCCCGCAATGCCGGACTGAATCTGATTATCGAGCCCGGTATCAGCATCGACGGAAACCGCGTCACGGTCAGCTTCGAATCGGCCAAATCTTCCACCGTCATCGAAAGCCTGCTCAAGGCCTACGACCTCGGCTACGAGGTCAAGGATAACGTACTCTACGTCAAGCGCTTCGCCGAGCGGACCTTCGATCTGGGTTTTCTCAATACCAAAAGCACGCTGGAATTGCAGAGCGGGGGCAACATCTTCGGCGCCATCACCTCGCGCGGCGAAGCCGGCGCAGGCGACCTGTCCAGCGCCGTGCGCTCCGAATCATCCCTGGGTCGCGGCATCGAAGAAGGATCGCTTTACGATCAGCTGCGCCTCAGCCTGCTCAGCACGCTCGGCGGCAGCACGGAAAAGGGTGCTCCGCTCGATCCGAACCTTGGCGCTTTCACCATCGATCCTATAGCGGGCACGCTTCACGTGAAGACCTCTCCGGCAAAAATGGCTGTCGTGGCCACGCTGGTGCAAAATCTGCAGAGGAAGCTCGGCCGTCAGGTCATCATCGACGCCCGCATCATGGAAGTGACGCTCAGCGACAGCTTCCGCTTTGGCATTGACTGGAACTACCTGGCCAACCGGATCATCAACGGCGTAGCCGTTGGTGCGAACATCAGCTTCGGGACGGGTAGCGAGGGCATTCCGGTTATCACCATCCCTTCGAATTTTCTCAGTAAAAGTCCGACTCCGCCGCCCATCCTCACACCAGAGGGCGCTCCGTTGCCCGGAAAAACCCAGATGCTCAACGCGACGATCACGGCCCTGCAAACCTTCGGCGGAGTCAAGCTGATCTCCAACCCCCACGTACGCGCGCGTCACGCCCAGCCGGCAATGTTTACCTCCGGACGCAGCGAGCGCTATGTCTCGCGCATTGTCACGATGCCGTCCTACGGACAAAATACCCAGCCCAGTTATTCTGTGGAGACCTCCTCCGTATTCGATGGCGTGCTGTTGGGCGTACTGCCTTTCATCAACGACAACGGCGCAGTGGACATCCAGATTTTTCCGGTGCGCAGCGTCGTCAATCCCTCCAGCATGGCGCTGGTGGAAGTCACGCCGGATGGCCAGCGGGTAACCCTGCCGCGCATCGATATCCGTAACGTCAGCGCCAATGTGCGGGTCCAGAGCGGCGACATCGTCATCCTTGGGGGCCTGGTCGACAAATCGCACGACCGCTACGATAGCGAGGTGCCCGGACCGGGCAACGTACCGGTATTGGGCTGGCTGTTCCAGACCAAAGACCGGCAGGAGTTGACCCGCGAACTGGTCATTATCATGGATATCCGGGTCGTCGGATGAGCCTGCTTCACCGCAGCATCGAACAGATACGTCGCGCCCAGGCTCTGAGCGGGAACGGGCCGGCGTCCAGACTCCTTAAGGCGCAAGCCGACAGCGCGCTCGCCGGTCCGGTCTGGCCCAGTCCGGGGCTCCGGCGATTGCTGACCGGTGCTGCGCTCCTGATATTTTCCGGCTTGATCTGCCTGGGAGCAATTTACGGCCTGCGCCAATACAAGGCCATCACCCATCCCGAAGGCCCCGCACAATCGCGGACCGAACCAGGGGAAAGTCGCCCGACGTCACCGACGTCCTTGCCGCCGCAGCCGGCCGCTTCTGTCGATCCGCCGCTCCTCCCGGCATCGACAGCCTCCATGCATTTGCCGCTCCTGATGCCCACCCCCACGGCGCAGGCGTCCGCCCCCCCTCCGACGCCGCCTCTGGAGGCTGGGCATCCGCAAAGCGATCCCGTGACTGCATTGCTGAGCGATACGGCAAGCGCGCCGCACCAAGATGAGAGCGTCGCGCAATCCTCACCCGGGCTTCTTGCTTCCACGCGTGCAACCCAACCCACACAAACGGGCACGAATCCGGCTGAAGAGACTACCGGTCCGGCCGCTCCCAGAACATCGCCTCCTGCGTCGGGATCAACGCTTGTGGTGCAATCCGACGAAATGGAACATCACTTTTCGCAACAGGCGAGGCGAAACCAGGAAATTCTCGATAGGGAGCGCGCGGTGCGCATTGCCCTGCAAGGCGGAGATGTGCAGGCTACGCGCCAGGCTCTGGCCGAGCTGTTGCGCCAGATAGGGCCAGAAAGCCTTGCCGGATTGCAATGGCAAGCCTACGCCTGGATGAAGGAAGGCCGCTGGGCCGACGCAGAGGCCTGCTATCGCCGCATTCTCACCCTCGCTCCCGACGACGCCGACAGCGCCTGCAATCTTCTCCTGACGCTCCTCCGCCAGGGCCGGCGCGAGGAGGCCAGAACACTCCATCAGACGCTCGCCCGAGCCCACCCCCTCGATCAACGTCTGCAGGAACTATCGCGTACGATGGATTGATCGATGTTGCTTTTGCCAAAGGAATACAAACATGCCGAACCGCCTCTTGCCGCCTCGGCGCGTATCGGGTAGACGTCGCGCATGCCCAGGATAACCAACCCGCACGACGAATTTTGCCGATATCTGCTCAACCGGCCCGAGCAGGCGGC
>CAZGAH010000051.1:0-20681 GCA_964523295.1 uncultured Desulfovibrionaceae bacterium
ACGTCTTCCTGGACAACGACTACACCAAGGAAGAGATGAAGATGGTCCACGAGACGGTGAAGATCATGGGGGATCCCTCCATCCGCGTCACCGCCACCACCGTACGCGTGCCCGTATTCTACGGACACAGCGAATCGGTGAATCTGGAATTCGCCAAACCGATCACGCCGCAGCAGGCGCGCGCCGTGCTCAGCCAGGCGCCCGGAGTGAAGGTCCTGGACAATCCCAGTGAAAAAATCTACCCCATGCCGCTCGTGGCCACCGGCGAGGACGCAACCTTCGTCGGCCGCATCCGCAAGGACGAGACCATCCCGAACGGGCTGAACATGTGGATCGTAGCCGACAATATTCGCAAGGGCGCAGCGCTTAATGCCGTCCAGATCGCAGAAACCCTGCTCGAGCGGAATCTGTTGCACGTACGCGACCGTAACCTGTTTCAATAACCCCAAGGGGAGCTCACGTGCCCGTTCAACTCGATTTCGACGCCTGCTTGCAGCGAATGCTGTCCCTGCCCAGACCCGGGGCCGGCAACGTACTCGCCTTCTACGAGTACCGGCTCGACGCCATCTGCAGGGATCCCCGGCTCATGCTCATTCCCCTGGATGACCATCTGGTACACCGCGGCGACGGCGTCTTCGAGACATTAAAGTACCTCGATGGCAAGCTGTACCAGCTCGACGCGCATATCGAGCGCATGCAGCGCTCGGCCAAGGCCATAGGCCTGGCTGCGCCCTGCGCCTGGAGCACGGTCCGCGATGTTGCCATCGAGGTTGCCCGGGCCGGAGGCGAGCAACAGGGCCTGCTCCGTCTGCTGCTCGGACGCGGCGCCGGCGGCTTCGGCATCGATCCCTTCGAGTGCCCCACGCCCAGCCTGCATATCGTGGCCTACCGCTTCCAGCCCAAGCCCGAGGCCTTTTTCGAGCGCGGCGCCACGGCCTTTCGCTCCGGCATCCCGGCCAAGCAGAGCTACATGGCCCAGATCAAGTCCATCGACTATCTGCCGAACATGCTCATGAAACGCGAGGCCCTGGAGCGCAACATCGACTTCGCGGTCAGCTTCGACGAGCACGGCAACATGGCCGAGGGGTGCACCGAGAACGTCTGCATCGTCGACCAATCCGGCACGCTCGTCGTGCCGGAAATGACCAACGCCCTGCGCGGAACCACGCTCATGCGCGCGCTCGATCTCATCGCCGGCGAGTTGGACGTCACCTTCCGCGGCATCCGGGAAGACGAAATCTTCCTGGCGCGCGAATTCATCGCCGTGGGCACGACGCTCGACGCGGTCGGGCTGGTGCGCTTCAATGGCAAGCCGATCCACGACGTCCGCCCGGGCCCCGTGACCAGGCGCATGAGAACGCTGTTGCAGGAGGATTTGCGCCAGAACGGAACCCCTGTTTTTCCGTAGACAGAACACTGCCGCCGGGTACGCGATTCTGACGCCCGGCGGATCGTTCGCAGCCACGACGCGCGCCAAGAAGGAGTCTGTTATGCGCCACGCACCGGAATCCGTAGCCCGATTGCTGATCACCTGCCCGGACAAGCCCGGCATCGTCGCCGCGGTGACCACCTTTCTGGCCAACCACGGAGCGAATATCACGGCCCTGGATCAGTATTCCACCGACCCGGAAGGCGGCACCTTTTTCATGCGCCTGGAATTTCAGACTCCGCATCTGAACATCGCCAGACCCGCCCTGGAATCCGCCTTCGAAAACGTCGTGGCCAGACCCTTTCAGATGGACTGGCGCATCAGCTACGCCGAGGACCTCAAAACCATGGCCCTCCTGGTCTCCCGCGAGGAACACTGCCTGCTCGAACTGCTCTGGCGCTGGTCACGGGGCGAACTCCCAGCCAGACTGGCCATGGTCATCAGCAACCACCCCGATCATGCGCGCCAGGTCGAGGCCTTCGGGGTGCCATTCCAGCACGTGCCCTTCAGCCTGAACAACAAAGTCGAGGCCGAGGCCCGGATGCTGGAACTGCTCGGCCCGGATCTGAACCTGGTCGTCCTGGCCCGCTACATGCAGGTGCTGTCGCCCGAGTTCGTCGGCTGCTTTCGTGACCGGATCATCAATATCCACCACTCCTTTCTGCCCGCGTTCGTCGGCGCCGACCCTTACCGCCAGGCCCGGGAACGCGGCGTCAAACTCATCGGCGCCACGGCCCACTACGTCACCGAAGAACTCGACGGCGGCCCGATCATCGAACAGGACGTCACGCGCGTGTCACACCGCGACACCGTAGACGACCTCAAAGACGCCGGCCGCAACATGGAACGCCACGTCCTGGCCAAAGCCGTACGCTGGCACCTGGAGGACCGGATCATTATCCACGCGGGTAAGACTGTGGTTTTTTTGTCCTGAGCGAGGAGGGGGGGCGGGATGATGGTGGGTGGCTCGGGAGAGTCCGCCCGACCGCGCGTATCAATTGGGCTGGAGGAAATTTGCCTTCGTTCTCGCACGTCACCGGGCAATGGCAAATCCGCCTGAGTGCCCATCATCCGGACGTGGGACTCCTGCTGCGGATACGAAGGAGCCTGGTCGGGCTTGAAACAGGAACTGGCTTACGGTCAGCGCCAGATCAAAAAAAACGCGACTCCCAGGCGAATTGTACCCAACACCAGCGACACAGCCCACCAGCCCGGGGGTGGCAGCGGCAAGCGTTACGAAGTCGGATGAACTTTCGATAAAGCCTTTAGTAAAGAGACCAGATCAACTGTCCCGACTTCTTCTTTTTTGCCATAATCATCATTTTTATTCAGAAAAACAGCACGGATCAACCCCCAAAGCAAGGCGGACGGAACAAGAAGCAGACTTATTGCAAATGCAATAACGTATGGCGTTCGCTCAACCAGATAAACAAAATGACTGCCTTTGTAGAATAGCAAGCAAAACAACACACAAAAAAGCGCTAAGTACAAAAGACAGCACACTATGAGCACAACCACAAATAGCCATTTTCTATGCCTTAGCACTAATTTCTCGAGAGAAACGTCAAGGTGAGATTCTGACGTTAATATGCTCCCGTCCCCGTTTTTACTTTCAACGGGGTCTTGCGAAAGGTCTTTTCCCAGCTCAATTGACGGCATATCCCAACTTCTCGACGCGATATTTCATTGCAAGTTTGGATACATTAAACTTGGAAGCGAGTTCAGCCACACGACAAATCTTTTTTACGAGTATTAAGGCATGCACATCTTCCTCAGGCATTAACAATTCTGCTGCGAATTTATTGGCTTCAACTTCATGGGGATCAGCCGAAAGGGTAAAATTCGCTGACGTGTCTCTATGACGAGCGCCGTGCCCCAATACATGATGAGCTATTTCGTGCGCAACAGTAAAACGCTGCCTTACAATCGCTTCCAGCGGGTTGAAGCGAATAATCGGTGGAGAGTCACCTTGGGCAGGTTCGTATCCTCCACTCGCCTCACCTAACGTGGGGTCGGCAATAACCGTAATTCCCATCTTCCCCGCAATGGCCGCTGGATTCACTGGCAGGGTATTATCCCAATTTTCTTTGAGAATTTTCTCCGCGCTGATCATACTTCGCTCCTTCAGGTCGTTACGCCTGACGAGTGGCCTCTTCTCGCTTATGATGATAAGCATTATCCCCGCAAAAAGCCAGGGCTGATATTTCAACTTCGCATACGCGTAGAATACGAAACCAGATTCGGCCGGCTATCGACTCTCTTCCTGGTCGGGCACCAGCCCCCCCTTTGCCGTCCAGCTACCGATTCCCCCTGCCGAATCCGTAGAGTACGTGCTCCTCGCGTGCGCCCTGCCGGGCGCACGCACAAAAAAAAGCCGCCGGGGAATCCCGGCGGCGTGGAATTGATGTTACGTCAGACGTCCACAATGCATTGTGTTCAGGCATCTTGCCCGGGCTTGCCGAGGCAGAGGGGATTGTAGTCGCAGGCTGGTGACCAGCTTTTCCCGATACCGTTACGGTTGGGCTTTTCTCTGTGCCCACGGGAACATGGTTGCGTCACTACGAATCGTCTCTCCTTCCCGGCAACGTCTCCGCATCAGGCATACTTCGTTTCGATCCGCTCACGGTTATTCATTGATTCCTGCTACCCTCCGTTGCGGTGCTAGCGTCAGAGTCTCCTCCAAGCCTAATGACGTAATAAAGAGAATAAGTCCGAGAAACACCTTGTCAAGGGAGCGGGCGTATTTTTTTTATTCCGGCTGTTGTGCCAGGTTCAATCCCTGTCCGGGCTGCATCTCCTGGCCGGTGAGCGCTGTTTCGTAGCCGCCCAGGGCCTCGATGCCGGCGCGCAGTTCCGGGGTCTGGAGCAGGGCGAGCAGGGCCTCGATCTTAAAGTCCGCGGCGCCGGCGTCGATGACCAGATCATACCGTTCGCGCGCCAGGGGAACGAAATCCAGGTCCAATGCCCGCGCCGCCGCATAGATACCCAGTCCGCAGTCGGCCGTGCCGCTGAGCACGTTCACGGCAACGGCCATGTGCGTGTATTCTTCCTTGTCGTAACCCTGGACCCGGTCCGGCGCGATGCCCGCCTGCGCCAGGTGATAGTCGAGCAGGATGCGCGTGCCGGCGCCACGCTGGCGGTTGATGAAGCGCACGTCCTGCCTGGCCAGGTCGGCGACGCTGGCAATGCCCTTGGGATTGCCCTTGGCCACGATCAGGCCCTGGTGGCGGATGGCCAGATTGACGACCCTGACCGCCTTGTCCGGCAGAAATCGGCGCAGGTAGGGAAAGTTGAAGTCGCCGCTCTCCGGATCGAAAAGATGCGCCCCGGCGATGCAGGCCGAGCCGTTGCGCAGGGCGGTCAAGCCGCCGCTGCTGCCCACGTGGCTGGAGGCCAGGCGGATGGGCTCGGGCAGACCCATGAGCGCATTGGCCAACAGGTCCAGCGTGTTGTCGTGGCTGCCGATAATGACCAGCGTTTGCTCCAGGGCTGCCTCCGGGACCAGAAGCTGAGCCCGGACCCGGGCGCCCTGCTCCAGCCCTTCGCTGTGCGCGGGCACGGGCAGCATGGCCTGGGCGCGCGTTAACGTGGTGATCATGCCCGCGCCCCGTTCCAGCGCCGAGGCCACATACCGATCACCCACGCGGCCCACGGCCAGGCGGACCATTTCCTTGAGCCCCGGCCGGGAAGGCAGCTTGCGCGTGAGTTCGACCTCGATTTCCCGGCGCTCGACAGGAGTCCGGCGGGACAGCCAGGTCACCAGCGGGGCCAGCAGTTCCTCGAAGCAGATCACCGCGCTGACCGGATAGCCGGGCGCGCCGACGACCAGCTTGCCCCTGGCCACGCCGAGGATGGACGGCTTGCCCGGCATAACCGCAACCCCGTGTACCAGCACCCGGCCAAGGCGCTCGATGACCGTGCTGGTGAAATCGCGCGTGCCGGCCGAGGAACCCGCGCCGAGTACGACGACGTGGGCGTCGCTGGCGAGCGCGCGGTCCAGCGCTGCGGCCAGCTGCTCCACATCGTCCGGCGCTACGGGCGTGGTGCCCGCGCAGCACCCCCACTGCCGCGCCAGCGCGGACAGGACCTGGGAATTACTCTCCACCACCTGCCCTGCCGCAGGCTCGGGCCGGTTCCGAAAGTCCAGCACCTCGTCGCCCGTGGGCACGATGAGCATGCGCACGCGCTCCCAGACCTCCAGATCCCAGATACCGGCGCTGAGCAGGGCGCCGACGTCGTAGGCGGTAAGCTGATGATTCTGCGGCAACAACAGCTCCGTGGCCACGATGTCTTCGCCGATCCGGCGCACGTGCTGCCAGGGAAATGCCGGCTTTTCCAGCTCGATGCCGAGTTCGTCCTCGCGCAGCACATGTTCGATCATGCATACCGCGTCCATACCCTCGGGCAGCGGGTTACCGGTATTCACGGCCACGCAGTCGCGCCCTTTGATCAGACGCACCGGCCGGCCTTCCCTGGCCGGGAAGGTGGCTGCCGCGCGCAGGGCGTAACCGTCCATGGCCGCGCTGTGAAACGTCGGCGACGAGTAGCGCGCCCAGACCGGCGCCGCAGTGACCCGGCCCGCGGCCTCGTGCGCCGGCACGGTCTCGCGCCGGATCAGGGTGTCGCGGTCGAGCGCATTACGCGCTGCCTCGATAGCGTCCGGGATGTCGGCCAGCTGCAGATACACGGAGCGTTCCATTATCTTCTCCAGAACAGTCGACGTTGCAGGTTGCCGGGGTGTTTATCGCAGCGTTTGCCGTTGAAATTCCATCTCCGGGCCGCAGCGCGGGTCCTCAGCGAATCCAGATGTCCACCTCGGTTCCGGCTCGCAGCCCCTCGCGACCGGCGTCGATGCACAGCAGCCCGTCGGAGAGCACCAGCGTCCGCAGCAACCCGGATTTGCCGGTCTGGGGCCAGGCCAGCGGCAATTGACCCGGCCGCTCTTCCAGGGACACGCGCAGGTACTGCCAACGTCCCGGCGCGGCCACGGCATTGACGCCGAGCACGGCCCGGCGCAGAGGGCGTTGCCGGGTTTCAAAGGCGTCGGACTCACCCTCGAGCCAGCGCAGCAGCGGCAGGCCGAAGACCAGCATGACTACCTGCGCCGACGCGATCTGGCCGGGAAGCCCGAGCACCGGCGTCGCGCCCGCGCGGGCCAGTATGGTCGGCTTGCCCGGACTGATGGCCACGCCGTGGGCCAGCACCCCGGTCTCCGGCAACCGGCCGAGCGCCTCGATGGTCAGGTCGCGCGTGCCGATGGAACTGCCGCCGGAAATGAGCACCACGTCATTCTCCTCCACGGCCCGACGCAAGGCTTCCGTCAGCAGCGTTGCCTCGTCCCTGACGATGCCGTACGCGCGCGGCAGCGCTCCGGCCTCGCGCGCCAGACAGGCCAGGGTCAGGGCATTGACGTCGCGCACCTGTCCGGGCCGCGGCGTTTCCTCGACGGGCACCAGTTCGTCGCCCGTGGACACGATGCCGACGCGCGGCTGCTGAAAAACTTCTATTCGGGGAGCCCCCAGCGCAGCCAGCAGACCGACATCCTGGACCCGCAGCCGGCGACCGGCGCGCAGCAGCGTCTGCCCGCGCGCGGCGTCCTCGCCGCGGAGCATGACATTCTCGCCCGGGGCCACCGGTCGGGTAATTTCCACGACGCCCGGCCCCGGCGTCAGCGTATGCTCGATCATGACCACCGCGTCCGCTCCGGACGGGAGGCTGCCGCCCGTGGCAATGGCCGCGCAGGCGCCGGGCCCGAGTGTCATGTCCGGCCGACTGTCCACGGCCAGCCGGGCCACGCAGTCCAGCCAGGTCGGGCTTGACTGGCTGGCGCCGAAGGTATCCGCGGCGCGCACGGCGTAGCCGTCCATGCAGGAGCGGTCCGTGAGCGGCAGGTCTTCCGCGGACAGGAAGTCCGCGGCGAGAACCCGGCCGCAGGCCTGCTCCAGGGGCACGTCGCAGGTCGAAATCCGTGGGAATTGGCGCAACAGAGCGGTAAAGTCCGCCGGGGTGCAGAGCTGGAAAAAACCGTGACGGTCGGCTTCGTTCGTCGATTCTGAGCTGTTCATGATGCTGCCGCCGGGCAAAAGGGTGAGGGTCGGGAACCCGGGTCAACCGATCGCCGGGATTCAGGCCCGGGGCTCGGTCCGGTTACTGGCCGCCGCCAGGTTGGTTTTTCGGTCCGAAGGCCTGTTCCAGGGCCTTGTCCATCTGCCCCGGAGAAAAGAGGTCGCGCAGGACCAAAGGAGCCCGGCTGTCGTCGCCGCTCGGGAACAGGGCGACCACGGGAATGCTCTGGCTCCCCAGCGCGCGCAGCAAGGCCTGGGCGAAGGGGTTGTCTTCGGTCAGATCGGCGCGCAAAAAGGTCAGCCCGTAGCGCGTCTTCCATTCTTCCACGCGGCCGTCGGACAGCGTGGTCTGTTCGAGCACCTTGCAGTTCGGGCACCAGTCGGCGGTAAAATCGATCACAAAGGGCTGTCGCGACAGCAGCGTCTCGAACACCTCCGGCCGGAACTCCTGCCAGTGCGGCTCGGCTTGCGGCGGCCGTACGGCCCAGAAGGCCACGCCGGCCACCAGCAGTACGGCCAGGCCGCGTACCGCCAGCCGTCTGCGCCACGTATGCGACAAATTGGTCCATTGCCCCCACATCCAGGCCGCAAAGGCCGTGGTCCACAACAACGTCAGCCCGGGCAACAGATAATTCTGCGGCAGGATGTTGAGCAGGTAGATGCACGTGGCCATGAGAAAAAAACCTACCAGCTTCTCGAGATGCCCGGTCCAGGCGCCGGGCTTGGGAAACAGCCGGATCAGCCGCGGATTCAGGGCCATAAGCAGATAGGGCGAGGCCATGCCCAGACCGATGCAGAGAAAAACCGAGATCACGGTTGCCGGCGACTGGGACAGGGTCCAGCCCAGTACGCCGCCAAGCAGCGGGCCGCTGCACGGCGTAGCCAGCAGGGTTGCCAGAAACCCGGTGAACAGAGCCTGGGTCCTCGGCTTGTCGGCGACGTCCGGGCCGCTCTTGAAATCCACCACAGGCAGATTGAACAGTCCGAACAGACTCAGTCCCAGCGGGAAAACCACGGCCGTAAGCGCCAGAACTACCTCCGGCTTCTGGAAGAGCTGCCCCCAGGCCAGGTCCACGGACCCCAACACCAGCGCGAGCAGCAGGAAGTAGCACATCACGCCCACGGAAAAGAATACCGTATGCTCGCGAAAAATCGCAACCCGCCGCCGCTCGTCGCGTATCGACCCGGCTGCGAAGATCGCCGAAAGCTTCAGGCTCACGACCGGGAGCACGCAGGGCATGAAATTGAGGATCAATCCGGCCAGAAATCCCAGCAACGCGGCCTTGCCATGGCCTGTCACCTCCAGGCCGGGCTGAAAAAAACGGGGGCTGAGCTCCGGCAACGCAACAGAGGCAGGACCCGGCGCCTTTGTGCTGGCCGGTAACGCGACAGCCGGGCCGGGCGACGCGATTGTTGTCGTGGCCTCGCCCTTCGTGGCGGCAGGGGCTCCGCTCGCGCTACGGTAGATCGGCCACCAGGACTGCCGTTGCGCCAGAGGCAAGGCCGCACCGTCGATGTCCTCCCAGCGCTCGCGGATGCTGGCATTCACCGGCCAGCAACTGCTGTCCGAGCAAAGCAGCATGTGCAGCGTGCCCTCGACCTCCAGCGCCGGCGCGGCGGAACCAGCCTCGACGAACAGGGGCGTTGCGCTGCTGTAGACGTTGATGCGCTTGGCGGGATTGAGCATGTCCGGCTGCGGCGTACCTGGAGGATACACGACGTGCAAAGCGCGTCCCGCAGCCCGCTCGGTCAGCCGCAGAACCGTCGGCATGCCGCTCCCGCCGGCCTCGTGCGCGTAGGCGTAAATCCCCGGATCGGGCGTCAGCCAGAACACAGCCAGCAGCCCCGATCCCGGAACTCCGGCCTCATCCGGCAGGGCGAAAAGCTCCCACGAGACATTGAACGGCGGGTTGGGCAGCTCGGCGCAGTCGGAGCCGGAGGGCGCCAGCAGGGCCAGTAACAGCAACACGGGAAGGAGAGACGCGCGTACGCGATACATCGCGTTCAGATACCCGGTTCGCGGAAAAAAGGCCAGTGCCGGGGCGCCAGGCAGTCGGAGTCGGAGCCCCGGGCCTAGCTCAACAGCTGGGTCTGCTTCGAGCACGCCTTGCAGGTGAAGCTCATGGCCTGCGCATCGGGTTTCGGGCTGAGCGTTCCTTGCGTCACCTTATGACACCCCAGACAATACCGCTCGTGCAGTTCTTCGCACTGCATGCCGAAGAGCCGTTTCAAAAATGCCCAGAATCCAGTCTCGGCCATGGCGCACGCCTCCGGTGGCTAAAAGGAAAGAAGATGGTGTCTGCCGAACAGCTACTCCTGCGACCGCTGACCCTGACCCGGTCAAGTTCAGCTATTTTGTGGAAACAGATAATCCGAATACCGCGGCAGGGCAATGGCTTGAACCATTTTTTTTCAAGAAATTTTTCCCGCGGCCCCTCCGGACAGGACTTCGTTCCAGCGCAGCAGCGGCGTAGCGCACATTGGGCGCCCCCAAACCGGTGGTCCGGGAGCGGGTGTCGGCGAAGGCCCCATGCGCAGCGGCGTCGGTTCGCGGATTGCTTATTCGATCGTTTGACCATACACAGCTGCGGGAGAGCGCGACGCCGGGGATTCGGCTCGTCGTCGATACAAACCCCGGACGCGCGGCCGTGATCGGCTGGCGGGAAACCCATGCTTGTTTACATCCACGTACCCTTCTGCCGTCGCAAGTGCGACTACTGCGCGTTTTATTCCCAGGAATTCACGCTCGACGGCCTGGAGCTGTATTGCCGGACCCTCGACGTGGAGCTGGCGTACTGGCGCCGCACCCTCGGCAGCATTACTGCCGAGACCGTGTATGTCGGCGGCGGTACGCCCAGCATGTTGCCGTCGTGGGCCCTGACCGGTTTTTTTTCCGGCATTGCGCGTACGTTCGCGCTCGCGCAGGATCTGGAGTGGAGCTTCGAATGCAACCCGGAGAGCGGCGCCGACCTGGACTATCTGCGCGAGTTACGCCGGTATGGCGTCAATCGCCTGAGTCTGGGCGTGCAGAGTTTTTCGGACGAGAACCTGGCAGCCCTGGGGCGCGTGCATCAGGCACGGCAGGCGCTCCAGGCCTATCATAACGCCCGTGAGGCAGGGTTCGGGAACATCAGCCTCGACCTGATCTGGGGGCTGCCCGGTCAACGGATCAAACTGTGGATGGATGAACTCAAGATCGTCGTCAAACTCGCGCCGGAGCATCTCTCGGCCTACGGTCTGAGCCTGGAGCCGGGCACGCCGCTGGCCGAACGCTGGGATCGCGGCGAATTCGAGCTGCCCCCGGAGGACGAGCAGGCGCGCATGTTCGTCTACGGGGCCGAATACCTCGAAGCCCATGGCTATCTGCAGTACGAGATATCCAACTTCGCCCGTATGGGCTTTGCCTGCCGCCACAACATCGGCTACTGGGAGGGCGAAGAATATCTCGGGCTGGGGCCCTCGGCCGTGTCCTGCGTGGCCGGGCGTCGCTGGCAAAATCCCTCGGACCTGGCGGCCTGGAGCGAGGCCGTACGGGCGGAGCGTCTGGACGCCGGGGCGGAGACACTCTCCCTGCAAGCCCGGCTGCGCGAGCTGATCATGCTTCGCCTGCGCACCGCGCGCGGGCTGCGGCTCAAGGCCTACCGCGAGCTGACCGGCAAGGATTTTCTCCGCGAGCACGCCCGCCTGATCAAGGCCCTGCACCAGAACGATCTCATCCGGCTCCAGAAGGGCTATCTGCGGCTGACCCGGACAGGCATGCTCGTTTCCAACACGATCATCGAACGCTTTTTCTCGAACTGAACCCCGGCGCCGCGGCCCGACCGACCGCCCGCCGGACCGGAGAACAGCGGACGCGCGAGTCGGGCTGCACGGCAAAACGGTTCAGCGCTTAGCCACCATTTCTATCTCCACGAGCGCATCCTTGGGCAGCCGGGACACTTCCATGGTGGCCCGCGCCGGGTACGGTGGCTGGAAATAGCTGGCGTAGACCTCGTTGACCGTCGGAAAATCGTCCATGTTCGTCAGGAACAGCGTTGTCTTGACCACGTGCGCGAGCGAAAGACCCGCGGCCTCGAGAATGGCCTTGGCGTTGCGTAGCGACTGGCTGGCCTGCCCGGCGGCTCCGCCTTCGGCCAGCTGCCCGGTTGTGGGATGCAAAGGGACCTGCCCGGAGACGAAAAACAAATCCCCGGCCCAAACACCCTGGGCGTACGGCCCCACGGCCTTGGGTGCGTCGTCGGTGTGGACCACCTGTCGAAGCGTCATGCTTTTCTCCTTGGATGTTGGTGCAATAACCTGAATTGCGGCGGAAGGTGACGATGCGACGTCGCCGCTGCGGACGGTCGCTTCATTCCCGGAACCCGCCGTATCGACTGCTGTTCCGGACGCAGCCCAGGCAGTGTGCGCAACCTGCGACCAGGGCAAGGCGTACAGAAGGCACACGAGCAGCACTCCGTTCAGAACGCGCGCAACAGTGCGGCAAGGGCAAGCAATCATGCCGAATCACCTCCCACGTAGGACATAGCCATTCGAAATCCCTACAATAGAGACTCCATTCTGGCCGTCACGGCTCCTAGCATGAGCGCCGGCTCAATACAAGGCTCGGCATGAATCGGATTTCACCATCGCCGCATCCGTGCCCGCGGCTCACTCCGGTTTCACGACCGGGGCGATGTGGCAGATCGGACGCCGGGCGGTTAGCGCAGTCCCAGGCGTTGGTAGATGCAACGCCAGTCCGTATGCTTGCGTACCAGGTCGGCCAGCCGGTCCAGGGCCGGTTCCAGACTGTAGGGAGCGACGACGCGGCCCAGAGGAGGAAGGCCTTTGGCACTGCGCAGTCGGTCGACGAACCAGCGGCGAAAGGTGTCGTCGTCGAAAACGCCGTGTACGTAGCTGCCCCAGACGCGGTGTTGGGAGCTGGCGTAGCCCAGAGCGCGGCCGTCGGCGCTTTCCACGGCCACGCGCGTCTGCGGGTCTGTCGGGGTGCTGCGCCCGTGGTGGATTTCGTAGCCCGTCACCGGCAGTCCGCTGTCCAGGTGCCGGCCCTGCACCCGCATAAGGATTTTTTCGGCCTTGAACGAGGTCTCCAGCGGCAGCAGCCCGAGTCCCCGGGCCGTGCTCGCGGCCGAGTCCACGCCGTCGGCGTCGGCGATGCGTTCGCCCAGCATCTGCATGCCGGCACAGATGCCCACGATTTCGGTGCTCCCGGTTTCAGCCAGAGCCGTGATCGCCGCGGCCAGCCCTGTTGCCCGCAGCTTCGCCAGGTCCGCCAGTGTGGATTTGCTGCCCGGCAGGATCACCGCGTCGGGCGGATTGGCGACGTCGATATCCTCCACGCGGCGCAGCAGCTGGAGCCGGACGTCCGGCTCGGCGCGCAGGGCGTCGAGGTCGGTGAAATTGGCAATGCGCGGCAGATCGACCAGGGCGATGCAGACCTCGCCCTCGCCGGACGGCGCACGAGTCCCCTGCTCCTTCAGGCCGACCGAATCCTCCTCCGGCAGGCCCAGCGGCGAAAGATAGGGCACCACGCCGAAGAATGGCCTGTCCGTCCGCCGTTGCGTGAAGTCCAGGGCCGGATCGAGCAGACTGACATCGCCGCGGAAGCGATTGACCAGAAAGCCGGCGACCAGGTCGCGCTCCCACGGGTCAAGCAGCTCCATGGTGCCCACCAGCGAGGCGAAGACGCCGCCCCGGTCTATGTCGCCGACGAGCAGCACCATAGCGCTGGCATGTGCGGCCATGGCCATGTTGACGATGTCGTGCGCCTTGAGATTGATCTCGGCCGGACTGCCGGCGCCTTCGAGCACCATGACCTCGTGTTCGGCGGCAAGCTCGTCATAGGCGCGTTTAGCCAGGGCAAAGGCCTCGGGCTTGTAGCGGATGTAGGTCGCGACATCCATGCGTCCGACCGGACGCCCCAGGACGACGACCTGCGCGCCCGTGTCGGACGAGGGCTTGAGCAGCACCGGATTCATCCTGGCATCGGGCTCGAGCCGGCAGGCTGCCGCCTGCGTTGCCTGAGCCCGGCCGATCTCCCGTCCGTCCGGCGTGACGTAGGAATTCAGGGACATGTTCTGCGCCTTGAAGGGCGCGACCCGGAAGCCGTCCTGCAGCAACATGCGGCAAAAGGCCGCGGTGAGCACACTTTTGCCCGCGTGCGAGCTTGTGCCTTGAAACATCAAGGCCGGGGTCTTTCTTTTGCGCGTAGTTACGGTTACCATGGTTCCGGTCCAGTCAGAGTGTTTCACCATCAGCCCCGCAATGAGAGGACGCCTCGATGCTTACGGTTACGCTCACGCATGACGCCGCTGTCGCGCAGGTCAGATTGTCCGGTCGCCTGGATGCCGCGGGCGCCCCTGTTTTCGATCACGAGCTGGCGGCTCTGCCAGCATCCACGCGCTCCATACTCCTGGATTGCGGCGAGGTCGAGTACCTTTCCAGCGCCGGCCTGCGCTCGCTGATCAGCCTGGCCAAGCGGATCAAGCCCAACCAGGGAGAGATTACGCTGTGCGCGCTCAAGCCGTTCGTCCGCCGGATTGTCGAACTCGCCGGCGTGCTCGGCTTTTTCCGCGTGGCCGATTCCTTCGAGCAGAGCTGCGCCGACGCCCGCCTGGCCTGCCAGCTGCAAACCGACGGTACGCCGGAATCGGCCTGCGGCCTCGGCCTGCGACTCGTGCCCGCTCCCCCGGCCGTTTCCCCGGGGGAACTCTCGGCCGGCCGGGCGCGCCGGGGCAACGACCCCGGCGCGTGGGAACATCTTTCCCTGCAAGAGCTGGGCGTGGGGCTCGGTCTGGGAGGATTTGGCCAGGATCGGAAGCACGCGCGCGAGACCTTCGGACTCTTCCTCAGCGCCTGGCACGCTGCGGCGCTACTCCCCTCCGCTGCGGGTTCGCAGGTCGGGCCGGAGTTCATCACCACGGCCTCGCCGGAGGAGAGCAGCATGTACGTGGCCGGCGGCCTGAGCCTCGGCGGCGAACCGCAACTCCGGGCACTGCTGGCGTGCAAGACGCCCGTCTCCCTGGACAGGCTGCTGCCCGAGCTGGCAGGCACGCTGCCCGGAGGCGATGCCGCGCCCTTGCGCGCCTTCGCCCTGCTCGGACGCGATCTGCGCCTGCTTGCTCCGGACGGACACCACGAGACCGCTGCTCCAGCCGCCTTTCTGCTCTGCCTGCTCGCCGGCGACAACGCCCCGGCCCTGCCAGGGCTTCCCTGGTCCCGCCTCGGCGAGCAGCGCTTTGTCGGCCTGGCCATAACGCTCGAAGCGCTGCCGGTGCGTCAGGAACTTGATTTGCAGACCGCGCTAGCGGCCGCGCTGGGCCTCGAGCACCTGGCCGACGCGACCCTGGTCTCAGCCCGAAGCACGCTACACGACGCGCAAATCTGGGCCTTTGCCCCGCAAACATTGCGCCCGGGCGATGAAAGCCGACTGCAGATCGTATTGCAAGGAGCGGCCCCGCTTCGCGAGGAATTCGAGGCCATTGTCCGGCGCATATACGGCGGCAGCGGTGGCGCGTCCAAGGTTGTGCTGGTGCCCTTGCATGGCGGGTTCTCCTCCTGCAATTTCTACGTCGAGAGCTTCGACCGCGACGGCAAGCGCCTCATCCCCACGGTGCTCAAGCTGGGCGGACGCGACCTCATCCAGCGCGAGGAAGAGGCCTGCGCCAATTACGTCCGCAATTTCGTGCTCAACAATTCCACCGCCATCATGGGCAGCGCAACGCAGGGCGACTTTGCCGGCCTGCGCTACAACTTTCTCGGCGTCACCGGCCAGGACGCCGCGCTGACCTGGCTGACCCGGCACTATCAGACACGCCCGGCCGAACAGCTCATTCCGCTCTTCGACCGCATCTTCACCAATATTCTCAAACCCTGGTACGGACAACCCAAGTGGGACCGGGTCCAGCTCTACCGCGACCATGATCCGGGCCGGATGTTCAGTTCCATCGAACAGGACGCACTACAGGAGCTCGGCATCTCATCCGACGATCCGCAGCTGCCCTGCCCGGAGCTGGGCCGTACGCTCTGCAATCCGTTCTGGTTTCTCAAGCACGTTTTTCCCGAGCGCGCCGCCAGGACCCGGCTGTGGTACACGTGCATCACGCACAACGACCTGAACATGCAGAATATTCTGCTCGACGAGCGCGAAAACGTCTACATCATCGATTTCTCCGAAACCCGCCCGAACAACGCCGTGGCGGATTTCGCCCGACTTGAGCCCATCTTTCTTCTGGAAATGACGCGCGTGGACGATGAAGATATCGTTCCGCTCGTCCGCTTCATGGAGCAGTGGTACCAGGCCTCGAGCTGCCGCGAAATCCCGGCTTTCGTCTACGCGGGCAGCGACCCCATGGTGGCCAAGGCCCATGCGCTCATGACCCGCCTGCGCGACTACGCCGACCGGGTCACCCTGTTCGAAACCGACCTGGTCCCCTATCTGCTCGCCGCCTTCGAATGGACCGTCTGCGTGGTGTCCTACGGCAGCGTCCCGGTCATCCGCAAACGGCTGGCCGCATACATGGCCGGGTTGCTCAGCGAGCGCATTGCCGCGCTCGATCCGTGATCCGGCCCTGACCCATACGCCGGTCTCTGCGCAGCTGACGCAGTCTATGTGCCGGGCAGGTATCGAGCGTCCGTGCTTGCACGCCGGTTACGGCTGTGGCATTGGTCTGACAAGGTCCGGCGACGGACAAAGGCACGCCGCAGGGAGGGAACATGAAGGTTCTGGAGGGGTTGCAACGGCTGGGGCGGGCGTTGATGCTGCCCATTGCGGTGTTGCCGGTCGCGGCGCTGTTGCTGCGGCTCGGCGCGCCGGACGTGTTCGACATTCCGTTCATCATGCAGGGCGGCGGCGCGATCTTCGACAATCTGCCGCTGCTGTTCGGCATCGGCGTGGCCATCGGTCTGGCCAGAGACAACCCAGGGGCCGCCGGGCTGGCCGGGGCGGTCGGTTATCTCGTGCTTACCGCCGCCTTGAAGACCATCGACAAGAGCCTGAACATGGGCGTGCTGGCCGGCATTGTCATGGGCGTGGTGGCGGGGCTGGTCTACAACCGCTTTTATGCCATCAAGCTCCCCGACTGGCTGGGTTTTTTCGGAGGCCGACGCTTCGTGCCCATCGCCACGGGCGCGCTGGCCATTGTCCTGGCCGCGGTCTTTTCCGTGATCTGGCCTCCCATCCAGCTGGTCATCGGCCAGGCCGGCAACTGGATCATCGGCGCCGGCGCGCCCGGCGCCTTCGTCTACGGCGTGCTCAATCGGCTGCTCATTCCGACCGGCCTGCATCACATCATCAACAACCTCATCTGGTTCGAGTTCGGCTCCTTCACCACGGCCGCGGGCCAGGTGGTGCATGGCGATCTGCACCGCTTTTTCGCCGGCGACAAGAGTGCAGGCGTGTTCATGACCGGATTTTTCCCGGTAATGATGTTCGGATTGCCGGCCGCGTGTCTGGCCATGTACACCGCGGCAAAAAGCCAGCGCCGCAAGCTCGTGGCCGGCGTGCTCCTGTCCGTGGCCGTGACCGCCTTCGTCACCGGCATCACCGAGCCCGTGGAGTACCTGTTCATGTTCCTGGCGCCCGCGCTCTACGGGGCGCACGCCCTGCTCACCGGGGTGAGTATGGCGGCCTGCGACATGCTGGGCATCCGCATGGGCTTCGGCTTTTCCGCCGGCGCCATCGACTACGTCCTGAATTACGGCCTGGGCACCCGGGCCTGGGGCATTCTGCTGCTCGGCCCGGCGTATTTTGTCGTCTATTATCTCCTGTTTCTGGCCGGCATCCGGATTTTCGACCTCAAAACACCGGGCCGCGAATCCGAGGAGACCCCCGCCGGCGCCGGCCCAGACCCCGGCACGGCCCCCGGCACCGACTTTGACACCCTGGCCCGGGCGTACATCCTGGCCCTCGGCGGCCGCGACAATCTCGACGTCATCGACGCCTGCATCACGCGCCTGCGCCTGACGCTGAGGGAGCCGTCCCGGGCCGACGAGGCGCGACTCCGGAAACTGGGCGCAAAGGGCGTGGTCCGGGTCGGCGACCACGGCATGCAGGTGGTCATCGGTACGCAGGCCGAAAACGTGGCCGGAAGCATGCGCGAGTGCATCCGCCAAGGGACCGATTCTGCGCCGCAGATGCCGCCCCGCCCGACGTCGCAGACCTCCGGAGCGGCGCTGTTGCCGACCTGGCCAAAGGACTCGCCCTCGCAGGGCGGCACGGTCGTGGAGCTGGTCGCCCCGATCGATGGCGAGATCATGGCCATTGAAGACGTGCCCGACCCCGTGTTCGCGGACAAGACCGTGGGCGACGGCGTGGCCATTCTACCCGCGGGCAATCGCATTGTCGCCCCGGCTGACGGCGTCATCGGCAAGATATTCGACACGAACCACGCCTTCAGCATGCTCGTGGCCGACGAGATTGAGCTGTTCGTCCACTTCGGCATCGATACCGTGGCGCTCAAGGGCCAGGGGTTCACCCGCCTGGTGCAATCGGGCGCCGAGGTCGTCAAGGGCGAACCAATCATCGAGCTCGACCTCGACTGGCTGAAAAAGAACGCCAAATCGGTAGTCACGCCGGTCGTTATCGCCAACATGGACGCCGTACTGCGCATGGAACGATCCCGCGGCACGGTCAAAGCCGGGAAGGACGTCATTCTCAGGCTGACCATGAACGCCTAGGAACATCATCGCCGGCGACAGGGCACGGCGCCAGACAGGAGACAGTGCATGGAATCCAGAACGGTCGTACTCAAGGCGGAAAACGGCCTGCACACGCGGCCGGCGGCGGAATTCGTCAAACTGGCGAAGAGTTTCGATTGCGAGATCATTGCCTCGAATGACGGCAAATCCGCCAATGCCAAAAGCCTGTTCAAGCTGCAACTGCTCGGCCTGAGCCGTGGCTCGGCCCTGACCGTCGAGGCCAGCGGCCCGGACGAAGCGCGCGCCGCGGACGCCCTGGCGGCCTTTCTGCAGGAGCACTGCTGAACAGCACGGAGGCATTGCGATGCTCGAAGGAATCTCCGCCTCGCCCGGACTGGCCATGGCCAAGGCCCTGCTATTCGTCGACCAGGCGCCGGCGATTGACGCCGCGCCCGTTGCGCCCGACGTCGTAGCCGCGCAGCAGGACTGCTTTCGTAGCGCCCGGGACCGGACCGTGGAACAGCTCCAACGCGTGCGCGATCAGGCCCTCACGCGCTATGGCGAGGAGCGGGCCGCCATTTTCGAAGGGCATATCCTGCTCGCCGAAGACGAGGAGTTCGCCGACGACGTGTTGGCGCTGATCAAAGACCAGCGCCTGCCCGCCGCCGCGGCCGTGGATCAGGTCATCCGCGAGCACGCCGAGGCCCTGGCCGGACTCGACGACGCCTATCTGCGCGCCCGCGCGGCGGATACGCTGGACATCGGCCGGCGCCTGGTCATGAACTGCCTGGGCCGGCCGATTCCCGAGCTTTCCTGCCTGCCGGAGGACGTCATCCTGGTTGCCGCTGACCTGACGCCGTCACAAGCGGCCACGCTCGATCTCGCGCACGTCAAGGGGGTGATCACCGAGGGCGGGAGCCGGACCGCGCATTTCGTCATCCTGGCCCAGTCGCGCGAGCTTCCGGTCATCGTGGCCGCGGCCGGCGCTACGCGCCAGATCGCGAACGGGCAGCTCGTGCTCCTGGACGCCGTTCGCAACGTCATTCGCGTCGCGCCGACAGCGGAGCAGATACAGGGCTTCGTTGCCAAGCAGGCGGCCCGGGCTGCGGAGACGCAGGCCCTGCAGGCGCTCATCGGGCTGCCGGCCGAGACCACGGACGGACGACGGGTGGAGCTGGCGGCCAACATCGGCACGCCCGACGACATGGACGCCGTGCTCAGGTACGGCGCCGACGGCGTCGGCCTGTTCCGGACCGAATTCCTGTTCATGGACGCTGAGCGCCTGCCCGACGAAGCGCAGCAGTTCGAGGCCTACCGGCGCGTGGTCACGGTCATGGGCGGCAAACCGGTCATCATCCGGACCATGGACATCGGCGGCGACAAGGATGTCCCGGCGCTGGGGCTCAAGGCGGAAACCAATCCCTTTCTCGGCTACCGGGCCATACGCCTCTACCGGGACAACGAGGCCCTGCTGACCACGCAACTGCGGGCCATGCTGCGCGCCAGCACCTTCGGCACGCTGCGCATCATGTTTCCCATGGTGACCTCGCTGGAGGAGATACTTTTTCTCAAGACCCGGCTCGCCGCCGTGCAGGCGGACCTGGACAGCGCGGGGATTCCCTTCGACCGGACTTTGCAGATCGGCGCCATGGTCGAGACGCCCGCCGCAGCGCTCCACGCGGCGGCCCTGATCCGGGAGCTGGATTTTTTCAGCATCGGCAGCAACGATCTGACCCAGTACACCCTGGCCGTGGACCGCACCAACGAGCGCATCGCCGGGCTGTATCAACCGCTGCACCCGGCAGTGCTGCGGCTGATTAAAATGACCATCGACGCCGCGCACGCGGCCGGAAAACGGGTCGGCCTCTGCGGCGAGTTCGGCAAGGATCCCGCGGCAGCGCTGCTGCTCGTGGGCCTGGGCATCGACGAACTGTCCATGCACCCGGGAGCCCTGCTCCGGGTGAAGCGCAGCATCCGGGGGCAGTCCTGGAGCGCGCTGCAGACGCTGGCGGACAAGGCTTTGTCCTGCGGTTTGATCAGCGAGGTGCAGGCGCTGCTGGGCTGAGCCGGTCAATTTGCGAAGCGGGTCTTTCTGATGTATCATGCAGCGGTGCGTTAGAGGATGGCAACTCAGTCGAAACAGAACCAGCATAACGTTTTCATACAATTCACCAATGGGAAATACTTTGGATTCTGAAATGACGCGAGTGGGCACAGTCGTTGACCTGTTCTCTGGTGCCGGCGGGCTGGGGCTAGGATTCCGCGCTCAGGGCTTCACCATCGTCTGGGCTGCTGATGCGTTCTCAGCGGCGGTAGAAACGTACAGGACGAACATCGGGGACCATGTGGAGCAGATTAAACTCGACTGGAACACAACGCTGCCACCGTGCGACATAGTCATCGGTGGCCCACCGTGCCAGGGGTTCTCGTCAGCCGGCCTGCGGAAGTCTGGCGACGCCCGCAATACGCTGGTGGCGGTATTCGCTCACCTCGTGGCGACACATCGGCCCCAAGCGTTTGTCTTTGAGAACGTCGAAGGTTTTCTGACCGGC
>CAZGAH010000051.1:20691-30672 GCA_964523295.1 uncultured Desulfovibrionaceae bacterium
TGGGTGACCGACCTGCTCGATCCACTTGTGAAAGCAGGCTACTGCATTCACCTTCGCAAAGTGAACGCCGCCAACTACGGTGTTCCACAACACCGAAAACGGGTGCTGGCCATTGGAGGACTTGGATGGGATCCCGGATTTCCGGAACCGACACACCGCGCCACAGGCGCTCCAGGGGCGGACCTCGTGGCGGGTAACCTCCCATGGTGCGATAGCGTCACAAGGGCACTCGAGGGCCTGCCACCTGCGGCAGACGGTTCAGACACTGCGGTCCTTTCCGATCACTTTTCACGCCCCCCCAATGAGATGGATCGCATCCGGTTCGAGGCACTCGGTATCGGCCAGACAATGAAGGACATTCCAGAGGAACTCTGGCACGAAACCTTCCGCCGCCGTGCCTTTAGAAGGGTGATGGATGGAACTCCAACAGCACGCAGGGGAGGCGCACCTTCGGGGCTTCGCCGGCTGAATCCGGACGAGCCGTCGAAAGCGATCACCAGTGGGGCGACCTCCGAGTTCGTTCATCCAACGGCACATCGCAATCTGACTCTTCGGGAGTGTGCGCGACTCCAAACGTTTCCAGACGACTTCGAGTTCGTTGGTACCCAGGCGCAGCGAGCGTTGCTCATTGGCAATGCCGTACCTCCCCGGTTCGCAAACGCAATCGCTGCTCACCTGGCACACTCCTTCCGCGAGATGACCCACCGCAGGTCGAAGCCCGGGCTGAAGAGTTTCGTGCCGACAAACTCAACCGGCATGAGTCCGGCGCTTCAGAAGACCGTCGATGCGGTCGAGAGCAGATACCGCGCCGTTGCCCGCCCCCGACAGCTGTCCCTGTTTGCAGACGCCAAATCAGGGCAAGCAGGACGGAACCTATGACAACGGACAAGCTCACACTCGCTCAGAAGACGTTGATCGAGAAGGCTCGAAACGTAGGCAACACCGAAATGGCGGTGCCTCTTTCTCCAGAGGTATGCGCCTACCTTTGCGGCGTCGTGGTCAAAGACCTCGATCTCGTCTCCAAATTTCCCGAAATTCCTCCAAACCTGCCGGCGTTCTTTGAAACCCATCCGATTTCTTCTCTCGCCTTGGCCGGAATTCCGTTCGATGACCTGGCCGCAAAGGTGTTTTCCCTCAAGCCCGACTCGGACACGTATTTCTCGTGTCTGGCAACGCTGCACAAGAGCCGCCTGAAGTACGAGCAGATCCTGCAGCGCCAGGCTTTCCCCACATTCGATCAAGTCGGCCCCCGCGGACTACTTCAGTTCGGCAGCCTGCCATCCCCGGCGCTCGCAGCCCTGCTGTACTGGCGCAAGTGGCTCTACGACTTGGACAACCGCGCGGCTCAGGAGACTGGATACTTGTTCGAGCCAATCCTTGCGAATGCCATTGGCGGCACACCGGTGAGCGCGAAGAGAAGCCCTGTAAAACGGCAGCGTGATCGAGGGAAGGGACGTCAGGTCGATTGTTTGAAGCAAAACCTTGCGTATGAGTTCAAGATTCGCGTGACGATCGCAGCGTCAGGCCAAGCTCGGTGGGGAGAAGAGCTTCAGTTCCCGATCGACTGCGTCGGGTCGGGATTCACCCCCGTGCTCGTGGTACTCGACCCGACTCCCAACCCCAAACTCACGGAACTCGTTAAGGCGTTCAATGAGGCGGGCGGACAGACCTTCGTTGGCGACGCAGCCTGGCAGCACCTTGAAGCTCAGGCCGGGCCTGTGATGAGCGTCTTTCTGGAACAATACGTCCGGAGACCACTTGCCGCGCTACTGAATGAAGCGCAAGACCCGCTGCCACCGATGACGGTGCGGATGGCCGAAGGCGGGGATGTCGAATTCGAGGTCGGCAACGACAGACTCCGGGTTGAACGTACAGGGGCGCTTCTCGACGCGGATCAAGGAGACATGCCCGATGATGTCTCTGACTGACATCATGCGCTCGATATCTTCAAAAGGCGCCTGGATGCGAGTTGCGCCTTGAAAGTGAGCTTGCGCGGAAAGTCAAGACAGTTTTAGCGGCCGTGTCGTCTGCCCCGTAAAATGCAGCATCCAGCCGACGTATACGAAGCCGGCCGGATGCTGTTTCGTTGTGCGGAGTCGGACTACAGCGCGCCCGCGCCGCCGATCGTCCAGTTGACGTTGCCGACCTGGTTCTGCCAGGCCACGGAGTAGGTCAGGTTGCTGTTCATGACCCAGACGGAGTCCTTGCCGTTGACCGAGTTTCGCCAATAGATGTCGGCCACGCCGTCACCGTTGTAGTCGGCCACGGCCGTTATCCGCCAGTCGGCGCTGGTCACCTGGGTGATACCCGACGCGCTGACGACCGAGATGCCGTTGAGCAGCCAGATCGAATTTTCGCCCGTGGAGCCGTTACGCAGGACCACGTCCACGTAGCCGTCGGCGTTGAAATCACCGGCGCCCCCGAAGAACCAGTTCGTATCCGGCAGCGCCGTGAAATCGGCGCTGGTGTGACTGGCGCTGTCCATGTACCAGACCTTGTTCGCGCCGGTGCTCATGTTGCGCCAGAGCAGGTCGGCCTTGCCGTCGCGGTTGAAGTCGCCCACGGCCTGGATCTGCCAGGCCTGGTCCTCGACCGTGGCCGCGAGCACGGTGGAGGGCGTACCGTTCTGCATCAGCCAGATGGCGTTCTGGCCGGTGGAGGTATTGCGCCAGGCCACGTCGAGCTGGCCGTCAGCGTTGAAGTCGCCGACGCCGCACATCCGCCAGACCGGGTTCAGGGTCCGGTAGTCGCTCGAGCCGGTGACCGTCGAGCCGGACATGCGCCAGAGCTTGTTGCGGCCGTCCGCGGTGTTGCGCCAGAAGATGGACGGCGTGGCCGTACCGCCCGAAAGGCCGAAGCTCCATCCGCCCCACACGCCCCAGGCCTGGCCTTGGGCGATGGCGGCGAAATCGTACCAATGCACCTCCTGATCCCAGGTGGTGAAGCAGGCGTACTGCCTGGACGGCGTGTCCCGGTATCCGACAATGGTCACGAAGTGGTTGGTGCTCCCGGTCCCCTCCGTATCCACGAGAAAAATCATGGGCCGGTTGTTGTCGAGCTCTGTTGTCAGCACGCTCCAGGTCATGGTCGAGTCCGAAATCTGGTAGCCGTTTGTCACGGCGACATAGGTCGCGGATTTATTGGAGACGTATTGCGTAAAGGCGGGGGTAAGATCGGAGGACCAGCTCCAGCCATACCTGTTCTGCCTGGCGCTCCGTGAGGTCAGCATGAAGTCGGCGATCGAATCGTTGGTATGCACGGCGCCGCCCTCGGATCTGTCCGGCAAAATACTTTCCGTGTTGCTGTCCAGGGGGAGGCAGTAGTCCTCGTAGTTGCCGGGCGTGGCTTCGTCCCGCTGCGAGGCGATGGCCTGATTGACCGCCTCGGTCTGGGTGGAGGCGCTTCCCGGAACGAGCGATGAATAGCCCTTTTCGTTCCAATACCCGACGATCATGCCCAGGGCTGTCGGAGCGCAGCCATGACGCCAGCTGTAGGCGGGAACGCCCAGCACGACGACCTGCGAGCCGTCCGCCAGCGACGACACGATCACGGGCGCCGCGTCGGAGACGGGCGTGCCGGGAGGCGGAACCGGTCCCGTGGTACTTTGCTGCGGCCCGGACGGAATATTCGCCGCAGCGCCCGGCGGAAGCGCGGCCTCGGTCTGCGTCGCCGCGCGAGAGACCAGGCGTTGCGTGCAGTCGGCATTCCAGCCGCCCGATACCATGGTGCTGAAGCCTGGCTCGGGCTGGACTTCGACGCTCCCGACCCGGGCGTTGACCGTGACCTTGATGATATCGTTCTCGCCATTGCTGCGGGCCTGCAGCAAGGCGGCATTCAACGCCTGATCATCGTTGACGCAGAACTGGGCTGCGGACGAGACGCCATGCGACCAGGCGAGCGCGAACAGGGCGATGCCTGCGAGCAGAAACCACTGACGGAGTGGCATCGCCAAGCTGCGCAGCGTCGAATTTTTTACCGCGTAAGACATAGGACCTCCTGGGACTGATTGCGCTGACGACGGCGCGCGACCAGCTCGCTTCGGTGCTGGCACTGATTGAGATGACATCATGGAAACCAGCCTTCACCAATCAACCGAATGCCTGCCTGCCCCCTGTTCCTCCTTGGTTGACGGTCCCGAGACGGTATCCGACGCGAGCGCCCTGCCGGCGCCTGACAAATCCGCTCCGGCCGGGAACCGGCCGGAGCGGGAGAAGAGCATCGAGAAGGCGGGACTACAGAGAGGCCGCGCCGCTTATGGTCCAGTTGGGGTTGGGCACCTGGGGCAACCATTGCACCGTGTGCGTCAGGTTGCTGTACATGACCCAGACGGACTCCTTGCCATTCAGCGCATTGCGCCAATAGACATCCGCCAGGCCGTCGCCGTTGAAATCCGGGGCGCCGACGATGCTCCAGTTGGTGCCGGCGACCGTGGCCAGGCTGCCCGAGCCAGTGACGGTGATGCCGTTCAGATACCAGACGAAGTTTTCGCCGGTCACGGCGTTGCGCAGGAGCAGGTCCACGTAACTGTCGCCGTTGAAGTCCCCGCCGCCGGCAAAGGACCAGTTCGTGTCCGGGACGGGCGTGAAGGCCGCGCCGGTATGGCTGGCGCCATCCATGTACCAGACCCGGTTTTCCCCGGTGCTTGTGTTGCGCCAGAACAGGTCGGCCTTGGTGTCGCGGTTGAAGTCTCCGGTGGCCTGAATCTGCCAGGCCTGGTCGGCGACGGTCGCCGCCTGCACCGCGGTGGGCGTGCCATTGCGGATCAGCCAGAGCACGTTCTCGCCGGTGCTCGTGTTGCGCCAGACAATATCGACCTGGCCATCGCCATCAAAATCGCCGGTTCCGGACATCCGCCAGACCGGGCGCACGACCTGGTAATCGGAGGTCGCAGTCACGGCCGTACCGGCCATGTGCCAGAGCTTATTGCGGCCGTCGGCGGTGTTGCGCCAGAAGACCGAAGGCGTGGTATACATGTTCAGCGTCGTGGTCGGATCGCCCATGAGATTGATCTCGAAGCCAAGCCAGCGATAGACGCCCTGCGTGTAATCGAGGGCCTTTTTCGATTCGTTGTTGGCCTGGCCAAGACGGCGGGTGTTCGTCTGGAACAGGGTCTCGACGAACTTGCGATGGACCCAGTTGGAACTGCCGTCAACAGTGGAGCCGGAATTATACCAGCCATACCGCGAGTTGCCGATGTAGGCGAAGGCGTTGTGCGCGTTTCTGACCAGAAAGTCCTCGCCCATGCTGTTCGTGGCACTGTAGCTACCCGGAGTTGTATTCCTTCTGTCGAACGAATTCGAGTAACATCCCTGACTATACACTAAAAAATAAAAGGAATTTGAAACAGTATCCAAATCACCGTTGTCCATCTTCATGTTGTAATCGACATTGGAATGGCCAAGATGGAAGACCATGTTGTAGGAATTGCTGGAAAGCGTGGTTATCAGCGTCGATTTCGGCCAGTCATTCGAGGCAGCGTCCCGATCATAGAGCGTGTCCCGAGGCATGGCGTTCATGGCCTCGTAGAGATAATCCATGCGGTCGCCGCCCCAGGTCGGCGTCGTGTCCAGCTTCTCGCCGACGAGAAACGCGCGATACGGGTTTGTCGAGGAGGACTCGTAGGCGATGATTTTCGTGATGGCGGTCTGGATCTCCGCCGCCGTTTCCGCCGGGATACGTCCGACAGCGACCTCGGCCAGCCAGTCGATGTCGCCGCCGTTGGCGCCGTCGTTCGTTTCGCCGAACAGGTTGTTGTTGTTGCTGTCCCAGTTTCCGTCCAGGCAGGCGTAGTAATAATCCGAGGGAATGTAGCTGTCTTCGTAGGCCCCGACAGTTGCCGTGCAGCCTCGCGTCGGCACGGCCTGGTTCGTGGGCACGCCGTGGGCATGGCCGCCCAGGAGCACGAAGCGGGTGCCGTAGTTGGCGTAGCTGTCGATGATGAAGTTACGGATACGCTCGGCGCGATCCCGACCGGCCACCGTGGCGACGATGTTCTCCACCGTGGCCGTATACGTGACGAATCCGCCGCCCGCGGCCGAGGCGCGGTGGGCGAGCAGCGACGCGAAAGAGGACTGGAGCGCCTCCGTGGTGATGAGCAGATACTGCCGGCTCGAATCGGGCTGCATGGAGGAACCCGAGTCGGGCAGTGCGGGGAGCGATTCGTCATTGTCGATGAAATTGCGCACCGCGTCGAAATCGTTCCCAAGCGGGCGGGGGGGCAGCCGGTCGGCCGGTGCGGCGCCGCCGTCCGAGGTCTGCACGGTCACCGTTACCGAGGCCGCGCACTCCAGCGTACCGGAGCCCGGATAGTAGCGCACGGGGAAAAAATTGGTGATCACGATACGCCAGCCATGCAGCCATTGATCCGACGCCCGGCGCCAGGCCTGCGGCGGATAGGGCTCGTTGCTGCTGTAGACGGCCTGGTCTGCCGCTTCCGGCGCCTGCTTCGCGGGCGCGCTGATGGGCTGCGGCGAGACCGCGTGTGCCAGCGTATACGTCCCGGGCAAGGCCTGCACCCCGTTCAGGACAACAGCCACGCTGTCCACGACCTGATCGTCGGGGATATGCAGGCGCGAGAACAACATCGGCACGAGCGGGGCCCCGGGTACTTTGGCGTCTTGCTGCGCGCCCGCGATGTCGACAACGGCCGTTCCATCCGGGAGCATCCGGACGCTGGGCGTTCCGACTGGATAGGTGTGGGTAAAGGTCGCCGCCAGCAACGCCGGCGGACAGAGCAGCAGCGCGAGCAGCCCCAGCGCGATGCAGCCGGACAATAACGGGGTGATACGTCGTTGAATCAGGGTACGCATGAGTTCCTCCGTCAAGGTAATCCGGCATGTGCCGGACCGGCTGCGCCACGTGCCGCAGTACCGGCGTTGCGCGCAACCGATGCCACGGCGGCGACCGGTTGCACAAAAATGATCCGGCCGATCCCCCATTTTGCCGGCCGGATAAAATCCGAAACGCTGAAGCAGTCGGGTTAAAACGTCCCCGCGCCTCCGATGGTCCAGTTCGCGTTGGGCACGTCGCCCAGCCAGGTCGTCGTATGCCCCAGGCTGCTGTTCATGACCCAGACCGAGTTCTTGCCCGTCGCGCTGTTGCGCCAGAAGATGTCCGGGAAGTTGTCGCCGTTGAAATCTGTCACAGCCACTATCCTCCAGCTGCCGTTGGCAATCTGATCGAAGCCGCGCGCGTCGATGACCGTGATGCCGTTCATGAACCAGATCGCATTTTCGCCCGTGGCGTAGTTGCGCAGGACGAGATCGGTCTTGCCGTCGCTGTTGAAGTCGCCCGTACCAGCGAAGGCCCAGTCGGCGTTCGGCAGGGCCGGGAACTCGGCGCCGGTCTGGTTGACGCCGTTCATGTACCATATCCGGTTGTTTCCCGTGCTCGTGTTACGCCACAACAGATCGGTTATCCCGTTGCCGTCGTAGTCGCCGGTGGCCTGAATCTGCCAGTTCAGGTCGGCCACGGTGGCGGTCATTACCGTGGTCGGGGTGCCGGCGTTCAGCAGCCAGAGGGCGTTTTCGCCGGTCGTGCTGTGACGCCAGACCACGTCGGTCTGACCGTCGCCGTTGAAATCGCCCGTGCCGCCCATCCGCCAGACCAGGTTGACGGTGCGGTAATCGGTGGTGCTGGACAGGGTGGCGCCGGTGTAGTGCCAGACCTTGTTGCGACCGTCGACGATGTTGCGCCAGAAGAGGTTGCTGGCGCCCGAGGCCACGGATTGACGCCAGTTGGCAGCGATGGTGCGCGTGTTGTTCAACGAGAGCCGGTTGTCGGCCGAATTGGCCGCCGTATAGACGATGCCCGTGGGAATGCCCTCGTACAGCGCCTCCGGGTTGGACCAGTAATTCACCGCCGGGCAGGATTCACCGGCGCAGTCGTAGGCCATAATCGTGCGGAAGCGCGGCGTGCCCGTGTATTGGTAGCCGTAAGAATAGCTGAAGACCCCCTGCTGAGAGGCGTTGGCACGGTCGTGGTGGCAGCCCTGGTTGTGGCCCATCTCATGGGCCATGGTAAAGTTGTGCAGGCACTGGTTGGACACGACATTGTAGGCGTATCCGGCAAAATCTTCCGTGGTGCTGGTCATCAGCCAGCCCAGGCCGCAGTATTCGCCGCGATTGATGATCATGCTGACGATGTCGGCGCCGTACGCGTTGCGCAGGGAGTGTACGTCCGGCACCACGCCATTGGTCACGTCGTTCAGCGACTGATTAAACCCCGCGGATTCGTCGTAGGTGACCTGCCCCTGATGGACGAGGCGCATGCGCTGGACAACACCGCTGCTGGCGTAGCCCTGATTCGTCTCGGTGACGTCCACGGACACCGCGCTCTGCAAGGCGGCCAGCCCGCCGTAGGTGCTCACGGCACCCTGCGTGTACACGACCATGAGGTCGATCACCGAGCCGTCGTCGGGCTGGGCATTGGCGTTCGGCCGGGGCTGAAGGCTGCCCGGCGCCGGGACCCTGGGATCGGGATGCGGCCGGGCATAGCTGGAATCAATCTGGCGCAGGGCATACACGTCGTTACCGGCATAACTGATTTCGAACAGATCGCCCTGCCCGGTGCGTATCCGGCCCGAGGCGACGCCATTCGTCACGCCGATGGCCACAAAGCTCTGCGGCGAGCCCGCCACCTGCCCGACCCAGACCCGCGTCGGTCCGGCCCCGGGGAATTCCGTACGCAGGTGCACAACTTCCAGGTCGAAGCCGGGAAAAAGATTGAAGCGCACGGGCATCGGCGCCGCGTCGGCCTGCCCCCTGGCGGGACCGTCCGTGAGCAACGCCAGGTTCAGCCCGACGTACCGCTCCCTGAGCACCTCGCCCGGTCCCGCATCGGGAGCAAAGCTCCGATCGGCCTCCTGCGCCGGGGAGAAAAGCCCGTCCCCGGCCTGTGCACCTGTCGTCAGGGCCAACAGGAAGATCAAAAAAACAGCAGTGAACAGACGAAGCAATCCGAATCGCAGAGTCATACGCTCTCCTTCGGGAATTCTCGTTGCATGGTTCACGGAATGGACGACAGAAATTATTTTTTCTATTTTGATTGCGTATATACTATTTCTCAACCGCAGTCAAGAATCATTTTTTTTGGCGAAGGCCGGGAAGAGAGAGGCCACGCGGGCGAGAGGCAAGAATTTGCGCTCAGAGTATGCGCCGTAATCGGGCGTTGTGTCGAAACTGCCTGCCGGTCTTGGCCAGGTCGCGGCCTTCGATGCGCACCACGTCCGCCGTGGCGATGCGCGCGGGGAACAGACCGCCGATGCCGAGCGCATCGAACAGCCGGCCGTTCTCCTGCTCGTCGGCGACAAAGGCGCGCACCTTGTCCACGTCGCCAAAGCCGCTGGAGAGCACCAGACCGACCCGGGGGTACCCGGCCTGATCCAGGGCCTGACGCAGGCGCCGCGCGGAGGCGATGGTGACGCCGGGACCCGTGTGCCAGGGGCGACCGTCGAAGGGAACGCCCCCCTGGGCCACGTTCTCGCCGGCCGTATCCAGGCGCACCGCCTGCAGCCGGTCTCCGAGCGCCGCCGCCGTGGCCAGGGCATCGTCAATTTCGCGGTTGAACGTATCCACGAGCGCAACGCGCGGGACGGTTGGATCGATGTGCCGGTCAAAGGCCCGCGCGGCCTCCACCGTGGCCCGCTCCGGGCCATAACGCCAGGCAAAGGCCAGCACCAGCGCGTGCGGTATGGTGCCCACGCCGTCGGCGAGTCCGGCGGCCCGTGCCCCGGCCTGCGTGGAGCAGGCGTTGAAGCCGGCGTGGACTACGGCCCGGCTGATAGCCTCGTCCTGCGACCAGTGCCAGTGCCGGGCGCCGAAATAGAGCAACGGCCGCGCGCCCGCAAGCGCACGGATTGCCGCGGCCCGGCGGGCAATGGCATCGAGCTCGGGCGCCTGCCCGTCATTCATCTCCGACGTACGCGCAGTCAGCACGCCCAGGTACAGGGTCTCCAGCTCGACGATATCCTGCAGCCGGCCC
>CAZGAH010000051.1:30870-31185 GCA_964523295.1 uncultured Desulfovibrionaceae bacterium
ATAAGCATCAGCGGCTCGCCGGGCGCGTATTCGCTGCCTTCGGGAAGTGCCGACACCTGCCCCCCGTTGCGCACGAGCCCCGAGCAGGCGGCCACGAGGTCCACTGCCTCGCGCACGCCGTACACCCGGGCCGGCCCCTGCCGGATGAACACCTGGATGGTTACGCGCGGGTCGAGCCCCTCTGCGGCGAGTACCTGCGCCGAGCGGAGGAAGTAGGCGTCCGTGTAGGGCTGGTGGCACGCAGGCGGCGCTGGCATGAATTACTGCGGCCGCACGGGCCTGTTGCCCGGACCGACGATGACAATCCGGGGGCAG
>CAZGAH010000052.1:0-17711 GCA_964523295.1 uncultured Desulfovibrionaceae bacterium
GGCATCGGTCAAGTCATGTGCTACCTAGATCGGTCAGATACACGTGCTATGGACACGCATATCGAGTGCGCGTTGACAGGCTGTTATCCCGCGGATATCCTCCTTTTACGTCGAATCAGACTGTCGTCTGGCACGAGGTAGAAACATGAAGCTGCTGTCCGACTGGTCCGTGCGGACCCGTCTCATGCTCTCCATGCTGGTGGCCTTTCTTCCGGCCCTGGCCATCATTCTCGTCACCGGATACGAGTTGCGCGAGAAGGAGGTACGCGGCGCCGAAGACTATGCCCTGCGGCAGGTCCAGGCCATGGCCGAGCAGCATCGTGCCGTTGTAGACAACGCCAGGTTGCTGCTGATGACCTTGTCCAAGACGGACGAGGTCCGCACCCTGTCTATCGGCCCCTGTCTGACGCTGCTGGAGCAGGTGCAACAGCGCAATCCGACATTCATCTCGCTGTCGCTTGCCGACGCGCGGGGCACAGTCCTGGTTGCCGCCCCGACCTTGACCGGGACCGACATCTCCGGGGAGCTCCATTTCCGGGAGGCCTTGCGTACCATGACGTTTGTTACGGGCAACTACGAGTTTCGCGAGGACGTCCGCCACGTCGTCATTCACTTCGCCCAGCCCGTAGCCGACTACGCCAACGAGCCCGCCGGCGTACTGGTCGCGGCCTTTGACCTGAACTACTTCGGGCAGCTGTTTTCCGCCACCAGGCTGCCGGACAACTCCATCTTCACGCTGACCGACGCCAAGGGCATCCGGCTGACCCGCTTTCCGGAAACCGACAGGTACACCTGGGTGCCGGATTTGCCGCGTATGATCGAACGGATGTCGCAACAGAATGAAGAGGGAACGTTTCAGGAAACGGGCGTTGACGGTGCCCGCCGGCTGTACGCCTTCAAGAGGGTACACTTTGAAGGCGCCCCGTTTCCGTATCTTATGATGCGGCTGGGCATCCCCGTGGGACAGGCCCTGCGCGAGGCCAATGTCCTGACCTTGCGCAATCTGGCGTTCCTGGCCGTGGCGACGGTGCTCAGCCTCTATTTTGTGCATGCGTTGGGAAAATTTGCCGTAGTGCTGCCATTGGAGCGGCTGGTCCTCGCAACGGAACGGCTGGCCAAGGGCGATCTCACCGCGAGGAGCGGTCTTCGGTATACGCAGAGCGAGCCCGGACGCCTGGCCCGCGCCTTCGATGTCATGGCCGAGGAACTGGCCATCCACGAGGAGGAACAGCGCCTTGCCGAGGAGCAGGTCTGCTGTCTGAATGCCGAGCTGGAAGAACGCGTGGCGAAGCGTACCCGGGAGCTGGCCTCGGCGAATCGGGAATTGAATCAGGCCCTGGAGGGGTTGCGCCTGACGCAGGACCAGCTGGTGCAATCCGAAAAAATGGCAGCCCTGGGCAGCCTGGTGGCCGGCGTAGCGCACGAGATAAACACACCGGTCGGCGTGGGCGTAACCGCCGCGTCGCATCTCGATCAAAAAACCCAGGAAATCTCCAGGCGTTACGCTGACGGGCTGATAACGCGAGCGGATATGGAGACCTATCTCGCCGTCGCCTCCGAGGCTACGTCCATGATCATGACCAACCTTGACCGTGCGGCAAATCTGATCAAGAGTTTCAAGCAGGTGGCGGTGGATCAGGTCAGCGAAGAGCGCCGTAAGTTCAAGGTCAAGACGTACATCGAAGAAATTCTGTTGAGTTTGCGGCCAAAGCTCAAGCGGACAAAGCTGCGCGTCGAGGTGAACTGTGACCCGGAACTGGTCATTTCCAGTTATCCTGGGGCTCTTTCGCAGATTCTGACCAACTTCATCCTCAATTCCATCAAGCATGGCTACGATGAAGACGCGGAAGGCCGGATCCGCATCGCCGTAGAACCCGCGCCGGACGGCGTGGTATTGACCTACGCCGACGACGGCAAAGGGGTGAGCCCGGAGCACCTGGGAAAGGTTTTCGAGCCCTTCTTTACGACCGCACGCGGCAAGGGCGGCTCCGGGCTGGGCCTGTCCATTGTCTACAACATCGTTGTCAAGACCCTGGGGGGGAGAATCCTGTGTACGGGGCACCCTAATCAGGGAATGACGTTCACGGTGTTCATACCACTTGAGCGAGGATCAGCCGATGCCCGGACCTGATGACCTGCTTTTCGGCGAAACCCGACCGACCGCTCCGACCGTAGTCGCTGACGCGCCCGTCGCATCCGATGCCGGACACTGGACGGTATTGATCGTGGACGACGAGGACGAGGTGCATCACGTCACCCGTCTCGTCCTACGCGACTTCAGCTACAAAGGCAAAGGGCTGCAATGCCTGAGCGCCTATTCGGCTGCCGACGCCATGCAGCGCATGAAGGCCGTTCCGGACATCGCCGTGGTGCTGCTGGACGTGGTCATGGAGGAGAACGACAGCGGTCTCAAACTGGTGCGTTTCATCCGCGAGGAACTCAAGAACAAGCTCATGCGCATCATTCTGCGCACCGGTCAACCCGGACAGGCGCCCGAAGACAAGGTCATCGTCGAATACGACATCAACGATTACAAGGAAAAAACCGAAATCACGGCGCAGAAGCTTTTTACGGTGATGGTTTCGGCCCTGCGCACCTACAACGACATGCTCACCATCGAGGCCAACCGGCAGGGGCTGGAACAGATTATCAGCGCTACGGCCGATATCTTCCAGCTCAATTCCATGGAAAAGTTCACTTCCGGCGTCCTCGCTCAGCTCGTGGCCCTGCTCGACCTCAAACGCGATGCCCTCTATTGCCAGGCCTCCAGCTTCGCAGCCACGGACGAGCAGCCCGGCCTGGTCATCAAGGCTGCCAGCGGTAAGTATGAGCCCTTTCTCGGCAAGAGCGTGCAGGATATTCCTGATCCTGCCGTACGCCAGCACATCGCCGACGCGCTGCTCCAACGGCACGACCTGCTGGCCAACCAGGCCCGGGTCGAATATTTCGAGAGCAAGACCGGCTCCAAGAGCGTCATCTATTTCGAAGGATACCGGCCGCTGACCGAGCTGGACAATACGCTGATCAACATTTTTTTTGCCAATGTCTCCATAGGATTCGACAATATCTACCTGAATCTCGCCGCCGAGGATAAGGCCAGACTGGCGCAGCAGGCACAGCACGCCGCCGAACAGGCCAGTAAAGAGGTAACGCGGCAGATCGCCCAGCGTGCCGAGGGACTGCAGAAAATATCCAGAGCCGTGGCGCATCAGCTGCGCAACCCCATGACCATCCTGGCCGGTTTTGCCAATCTGCTCGGCAACAAACCGGAATTGCGCGAAAAATATAGCGAATACCTCGATGGCATCCGCTCCGCTGCCACCCGCATCGAAAATATCACAGCCGCGGTGATCGCCTACACCTCCCTGCACATCGGGAAAAAAGGACACCAGGCGCTGACTGAATTCATTGACCGCGCCATCGATATCGCGGACAGCTACGCCTCACGATTGGGCATTGTCGTCCGCTGGCAAGTGACCGTGGCGCCGCTCAGTATCGAATGCGACGCGCAAAGCCTGGGCCAGGCCCTGGTCGAGGTGCTGAAGAACGCCGTCGAATCATTCGACTTGCCCGAGGGTGAAATACACCTGACGGCAGAACCGCAGGAGGAGCGTCTGGCCATACGCGTCCGTGACAATGGCCGGGGCATCCCTGCGGGCGAGCTGGCCTTTGTGCTGGATCCCTTTTATACGACCAAAGCCGTTGGCATCGGCATGGGATTGTCCTTGGCAGATCGGATCATCCAGGAACACAACGGCTCGCTGTTTATTGCCAGCGAACCAGGAGGCGGGACAACGGTTGAGATAACCCTCCCGTTGGCGCCGACGGATAAGAGGTGAGATGCCCTGTTTACAGGAAAGCAGACGGGGCCTATGGTGTTCAAATGCGTTGATGCGTTCTTTGGATCGCGAGGAACGAAAAAAAAGCCGGGGTATGCCCCGGCTTTGTCGTTGTATTGGGAAAGACGTTACTGCTTAGACTTTCATGACGTTCGCAGCCCGGGCTCCCTTGTCGCCGTTCACGATGTCGAAGGAAACTCGGTCGCCTTCGTGAAGGGTCTTGAAACCGTCCGCCTTGATTGCGGAAAAATGCACGAACACATCGTCGCCGTCATCGCGCTGGATGAAGCCAAAGCCCTTCTTTTCATTGAACCACTTCACGACACCTTCGAGACTCATAAAACATTCCTCCATGTTGATAAAAACGAAACTACTACACTGACAGCAGAAAATCCATACGCAACCGGACCGCAAAGCGCAAGGGAAAAGACAGGAAAACGGATCAGGAAGGATACTTTTTTTTATTCGGCCAGCGGCAAGGCTCAGGCGAAATCGTGAGCGAAAAAACGGGTTGCCTGAATGTGCGCCGAGCGGCCGTGGCGGTAGGCGGCATGGTGTCCGTCCCCATGGTGGTACACGCAGAGAAAGGCGTCGTCGTCGAGTTCTACCCAGCCGGAGTATCCGAAGTCGCAGGGCCAGGCTTGTTGATCGTTTTTCAGTTCCAGCACATGGCGTCGTGCCCAGGCGTCGGGCAGCCCCTGCGCGGGGGTCCAGTCCCAGGCATAGCTGCGTAGCAGTCGGGGTTCCCGGATGCGCAGGCTAAGACGTTGCCAACGGCTCATTCCTGCGTTGTTTTTCTCCATGGAGGCATTGCCGAACAGCACGGGGCGCCGTTCCACTGCATCGGCCTCGATCCGGCAGCGGCGACGCACGCGTCCGTCCACGGCGAGCGAAAGGAGTCCTGCCTCGTATTCGATGCGTATCCGGTGACTACGGCCGGGTTCCAGGGGCACCGGGCGTACGCCTTTCAGTTCCGGGGCGATACGCGCGGCCGTGATGCGCCACCAGCAACCGAGGCGCAGGCCGCAATGACTGGCTTCGGCCTCGGTGATTTCGATGTCCGCCTCCAGGCAGGCCCAGGCCTCGGCCGGATCGCTCAGGGGGCGCAGGCTGAATCGTGCGGCCTGCTCTGGTCCGGAACTCTGGTCAAAGATCAGAGCGTCCTCGCGCAGGAAGGGGGTACGGGCATCGGCTGCAACGCCGTGAATCTGGAAGCCGTTGCGTTCGAGGCGTTCGCCAGGGCCGCGCCAGGCCGCGGCGTCGGCCGGTTCGCCGAGCCAGGCGGCCGTTCCCCGCTCCGGTCCGACGTTGCGATAGGTGACCAGCAACCGACCGCTGCGCGTCAGGCCCAGACAGGGGCGGTGCCCGATGAGACCGCTCGGGCGTGGCTCGCTCCAGGTTGCGCCATTGTCGGCGCTCTCGCACCAGTACATCGGCTCGAAAACCTGGCTGTTTTCCCGCAGGAGCATCAGCAGTCGCCCGTCGGGCAGGCGCGTCGTCGATCCCTCGCACAGCGTCAGCCAGGGCAGGTGGGAAACAGCGGCGAGCGGCGTGAAGTCGAGTCCGCGATTGCCCGAGCGGTAGACCATCTGCTCGATGGGAGGCTGGCCACAGGCGGGGAACGGCTGCGTGCCTTTGTTCCATTGCGCCGTTGTCAGCAGGGTGTTGGCGTCGAGTTCGATGATGCGGTCCGGTATGCCGTGACGGAAGCCGTTGACCATCTGGCGCATCCACGTATGGCCATCGTCCGCGCTCCAGTAGAGCAGGTGCGGGTCGTCGTCGATGATGACCAGCTGGTTATCGGACAGGCACGCGATACGAGGGCAGTGCCCGCCCGCGGCGTTGAGTATGAACGGCGCAGACCAGGTGTTTCCGGCGTCGTCGCTGCACTTGATGAGCAGCTTGCGCCGCGTGGCGACGTGCTGGTCGGCCTCGCGGTAGACCACGACCAGCCGGCCGGTCTGGGTCCGGCAGATGTCGGGGAAGGCGAGATAATGCCCCGGACGTCGGTCAATGATGACATGGCGGTCGTCATCGGTCAGGGTTGCCATGCGCAGTGGATAGTCAAGAGGCCGCGGGGCGTCAAGTCGGCATGTCCGCGGCGTCGATGTCCGTCATTCGGGTGCGTTGCTGACGGGTGCCTGGCGTATCGTTTGTCAGGAAATGAAGACGGTTGAAAATTTTTTCTGGTTTTCGATGATCCGCCCGGCGCCGCGTACGCAGGTTGTCAGGGGCGAGTGGTCGATTTGCACCTGTAAATTGCAGTCCTGGGTAATGCGTTGGTCCATGCCGCGAATCAAGGCGCCGCCGCCGACGAGGAGGATGCCGTTGTTGGCGCTGTCTTCGATGAGCTTGGCCGGCGTTTTTTCCAGGGTGCGGCGGATGGCCTGCAGGATGGCCTTGACCGTCGGTTCGATGGCTTCGCAGACGTCCCTGTCGGTCAGAGTGACGGTTTCGGGCAGGCCGGAAACGATACTGCGGCCGGAGACGTCCATGTGCAGCGGTTGAGGCTGGGGCAGGGCACTGCCCAGCTCGAATTTCACCCGTTCGGCGGCGCTTTCGCCGATGAGCAGTCTGTGTCGTTCCTTGACATGTTGTTGAATGCCCTCGTTCATTTCGTCACCGGCAATGCGGAGCGACTCGCCGCAAACATGTCCGGACAGGCTGATTACGGCCACGTCGCAGGTGCCGCCGCCGATATCGACCACGAAATTGCTGACCGCGTCCATGACTGGCATCCCGGCGCCGATGGCCGAGGCCATGGCCTCGTCGACCAGTCTGACCTCTTTGACGCCGACTTGATGCGCCGCGTCGATGACGGCGCGTTTTTCGACATTGGTGACGTAAGGGGGGACGCCGATCACCATTTGCGGCTTTACGAAGCGGAAGCCTTTGAGCACCTTGTCGATGAAATAGGATATCATCCGGCGCGTAATGTCGAAATCCGCAATGACGCCGTCCTTGAGCGGCCGGATGATCCGGATTCCTGCCGGTTCGCGGCCCATGAAGCGTTTTGCCTCGACGCCGACAGCCAGCAGTTTGTTCGAGCGTTCGTCCAGGGCAACGACTGTGGGCTCGTTGAGAACGATGCCCTTGCCCGATGCGTAGATCAGGGTGTTGGCCGTACCGAGGTCCATGGCCAGTTTTCTTCCGAACAGATTGAGCAATGCGTCTACGATCATATATTCCTCAACGTCGACGTGTGCGGTATTTCAACGATGCCGGTGCCGAAGCAATGCCGTGACACGTATGGTCGTGCCGGCGGCAGGGGAAGTTTCGTTCGTCATGAAGCAAAACTCACCCCAGCGCGGGGTTGTCTTTTGCCGAAGGAAAGCCGATGCGCAACGAAAAGTTCGGTTTTCGACTTCCCGTCATTCAGTAGCATGGCTGTTCCGCTGGGTAAAGACCCAAGAGACGCCTTCAGGAGGAACGACGAGGCGGACGGGATGTTGACTGTGGCCATTCGGAATTGTTGCGTCACCGGATGCTTGACGCGCAAGCCCTCCGTCATGTAACGATAGGTGACAGCTTCAGGGCTCCGGGTGGTCCAATGGTCGCGGACGCCGGGGAAAACAGTATTGCGACCGATATGAGGGGGAACTGGTATGAAGACCACATTTGTATGGGGACTGCGATCCTTCGTCGTGTTGCTGCTGTTGGTGTTTGGCTGTACGTCGCCACAGGAGGAAGTTATCGAGCTGGTTCGGTTTCCGGCTGATACGCTGGACGGCGTCATCAGCAAATCGGAGGTAGAGCTGGACAAGACCGTGAGCAGCGACGGCCAGGGGGCGTTGAAAATCGTCGCCAACGGCCCGGTTACTGTCAGTCTTTTTGAGACCGGCGACCTGGATGTGGAAAAGGCGAGGCTGGTGTACAAGGCCAGACTACGAACGGAAAACCTGCAGGGCCAGGCGTATCTGGAGATGTTGTGCAGTTTTCCCGGCAAGGGAGAGTTTTTTTCGCGCGCGCTCCAGTCGCCGGCATCCGGAACCATGGACTGGTTTACTCAGGAAACGCCGTTTTTTCTCCAGGCCGGAGAGAATCCGGACAACGTGAAGCTCAACCTGGTCATCACCGGCAAAGGCACCGTCTGGATCGACGATATGCATCTGGTCAAGGGGCCGTTGCAGTGAACCCGCGGCGTCACCGGTTTTCTTTCTGATATTTCGACGGGCATTTGGTCATGAGCACGCTGGCCATGAAGATGCCTGACTCCTTTGACCGGCCGCCCTCGACAATGACTTCCGCCCCGGGCTGGAAGGTATCGGGAACGGCGCCGTGGTATTCGACGACAATCGCCTTGGCCGGGTCGTCTTTGTCCAGCAGTCGGAAAGAGACGCCCGGCCTGGCCTCGAAGCGTTCCAGTCCGGTCGCGTCCACCGTGCCGAAGAGCCTGGCCTGGCCCAGCTTGTCCTGCGGCAGGGCCAGGGCCTCGGCGACATTGACGAAGTAGACGCTGTCCTGCGAGAGTCCGGACCAGATCAGCAGACCAAGGGCAAGCAGCACCAGCGCGATGGCTGCGATATACGCGTGACGATTGTTTTTTCGCATCGTTTTTTTCCTCTGCGTCTTTCGGGCGTATGGATCAGTTCGGGTTTGTCAGCTGCTGGCGTTGTTTCCTGGCCAGGGCGCGTAAATCCTCGACTTCGTCGGTTTCGTCGACGATTTCCTTGCCCAGTATCTCTTCCAACACATCCTCCAGGGAGACGACGCCGGCCAGGCCGCCGTATTCGTCGAGCACAATGAACAGGTGCACCCGCGATTCCAGAAATTTACTCAACAGCCTGTCCAGGGAAAGGGAGTCCAGCACGAACCGGACCGGGCGCATGAACGCGCTGATCGGGGTCTGGTGCTGGTCGTTGGCCAGGGTTTCCAGAATCTGGCGGCGGAAAACAATGCCGACGATGTCTTCAGTGTCTTCGTGGTCGTAGACCGGTATCCGGCTGTAATGCCAGAGGTCCTTGTCCTGGCTGGCCTCGGCGACGGTCATGGAGGCCGGCAGCGAGAAGACCACGGTACGCGGCGTCATGATATCCTGGACTGTTTTATTGTCCAGTTGCAGGATATTACGGATAACCAGCTCCTCGGAGGATTCGATGATGCCCGAGCGCCTGGTCAGACTGGCAATGGCCTGGATGTCGTCTTCGGTGGTTTGCGGGCCGGTTCCGGCCGGACGCACCAGGTTGGCTAATCGGGAAATCAGCCATATCAACGGGGAAAACAATGTGATCATCAGCTGCAGCGGAAAGGCGATGATCGGAGCAATAGTGCGGGCATAGGCCACGCCGAGCGTTTTCGGGATGATTTCCGAAAAAACGAGAATGAGCACCGTGAATACGGCCACGAACATCCCCATGGCCTCGGAGCCGAAAATATGGATGGCCGAGGCGCCAACCAGCGAGGCGCCTGCGGTGTTGGCCACGGTGTTCAGCGTCAGTATTACAGTGATGGGCTTTTCGACATCCGAACGGAGTTGAAACAAGATCATCCCGGACCGGCGACCCTCTTTGCGCAGTGTTTCGATGTGGCTCCAGGAAATGGCGTACAAGGCCGCTTCCATAACCGAGCACAGGGCCGAAACACACAGGGCAACCATGGCGGAGGCGATGAAGAGGAACATGGAGATCAGTGGGCGTGCGCGGGACACTGACCATATGCCGCGCACGACGGGTGCAGAGTATTACGTTGCATAACCTTTCTCCTCCCCTATCGTATTCATCCCCCGAAGGCAATGCCTTTCCCGTTGTATCGCAAGGGATGCCGGACTGAGCGAACGCTCTTGACGACCGTTCGCAGACGGGAGAAACTGAGACCGGGAAAGAACAATCGCCAGAAGGGGATGCTCATGATTTTCAGCCGTTCGGCCTTGCTGTGGTTTGTGTTGATCTTCGCGCTGGTGGCGCCAGGGTGTGAGTACGCTCTGGCAGGGAGCGTGACTGCGAACTGGTTGACCCGGTCCGGAGTGACTGTCGAGCAGGCCAAGGAGCAGGCCATTCGTAAGGCTCTGGCCGAGGCTGTCCTGCTCGAGGGCGAGACACTGGCCGGAGCGCCGTTCTCTGCGGATCGCAGGACTGCGCTCGTGGCCTATTTGAGCCATAAAATCAAAGAACTCGTGCCCGGCTATTCCGTTTCCTACGGTTCCGAAACCGCTTCCGAGGGGAGTTTGACCGTAGACCTGCACGTGGATCAGGAGCAGCTCAAGCCACTTTTCAGCAACTTGAAACGCTTCGACAGTCCGTACAAACCCGCTATCGTGCAGCTTGAACTCGCCGATGTGTCGCCTTCCGAGCGCAGCCTTCTGGAGAGTCTGGCTGGCGCCTGCGGCATTTCCGTACAACTCACGCCATCGCCGCAGGTGAAAATCTGGCGCGAAGGCGAGATCTGGAAGGCCCTGATCACCGACGCCGGCGCGCATACCGAGGAAGCGCAGGCAGGACCCGAGCAGGTCTGGTATGCCGTATGGGATCGCTATCTTACCGAGCGCGTTGCCTCGGCCGTATTGACGGCCAGTCCTGCTGCCCCGGACGCCGGGCAGACGTCCGTCCCCGCGTATGGTGTTCCAGAAGCCACTCAGCCAGAGCCCGGAGCGTCCGGGTCTCATGCTGTCGCGGCGCCGGAGAGGCTCTCCGCCGGGGAGGAGCCTGACCCCTTGAGCCGACCGGCAGTGCCGGCTTCCGAGTATCCCGAGGAATATTCCGCGCGCGCCGGGGAGCAGGCTCCCGCGGCCTCCTCTCCGGAGCCGGACCGGCTCGCGCAGTCGCCGGGGGCGTCTCTGGACGTGCTGCCCCCCCGGCAGCCCGGCGCGGAGCCGAGAGATAGCGCATCGCTTCCTGTTGTCCCGCAGGGTCTGCAATCCGTTACCATCCAGGGCTGGACCGTTCCCGACGGGGTGACCGCGTTGGACCGTCAGCTGCAAAACTGGAAGGATGTTCTCGCTACGAGCGCCCTGGCGACCATGGAGATGCGTCCCGAGGGCATTGTCGCCACCTGGAGCCTGACCATTCAGAACGGCCAGGCATTGGAAACCCGTTTGCGTGAATACTGCCGGGAGCGGGGGCTTCGGTATGCGTTCGGGCACTGACAGCTTCGCGCTCGTTGCAAGGGATGACCGCGAGGCGGTGTACGGATACTTCGAGCGTCGCGCAGGTTTGTGTTCATTCTTTGGGGCAGGGGACAGGCATGATGCAACCGGCTAGATTTCTTATCGTGCTGGGTATCGTCCTCGTGGCGGCGGGACTCGCCTTGCTGGTATGGGACAAGATTCCCGGACTGCGCGGATTCCTGGGCAGATTGCCAGGGGATATCGTTGTCGAGAGGCCGGGATTCAGGGTTTACATACCGCTGACAACGTGTCTTCTGGTCAGCGTGGTTGTCAGTTTCGTGTTGTACCTTTGGCGCAAGTAACACGGGCGACATGCAGGAAAACGATTGATCAATCAGACGGACAGCCATATACTGGCGGGCAGTTTTCATTCTCGATGACTATGGCGAGCGGCGGATTATGACACCATCTTCAGGTTCTACGGCTACCAGGACAACGGGTCTGTCGGACAAGGAGTTCGCCCGTTTTGGTGAGTTCATCTACCAGCAGGTAGGTATCAAGCTTCCTCCGATAAAGAAAACCATGGTGGAAGCCCGGCTCCAGAAACGTATCCGGTTGCTGGGCATGAGCGATCACAAGCAGTACCTGGAGTTCTTGTTCAGCCAGGAGGGTCTGACCAAGGAGCTGACGAATCTCATCGACGCGGTTACGACGAATACCACGGATTTTTTTCGCGAGCCGCAACATTTCGCCTTTTTAGTTCAACAGCTGTTGCCCGCCTGGTTCGCAAATCAGGGGCGTTCGCGTATCCTTCGCCTCTGGAGCGCCGGTTGCTCGACAGGCATGGAGCCGTATACGCTGGCAATGGTCATGAGCGAGTATGCCGAACAGAACCAAGGGTTTCATTTCAACATTCTCGCTACCGATATTTCCACCCAGGCGCTACAGACTGCCATCATGGGCATCTACGATCTGGATCGCGTCCAGCCAGTTCCTGAGCTTATGAAGCGGAAATACCTGTTGCGGAGCAAGGAGCGTTCCCGGCGGCAGGTGCGTATCGTGCCTGAACTGCGCCGGCGCGTCGATTTCGGGCGGTTGAACTTCATGGAAGACTTTACGTTTGAAAATCCCATGGACATCATCTTTTGCCGCAATGTGGTCATTTATTTTGACCGGCCCACGCAGCTTCAGCTCTTCAACAAGTTCTGTCAGGTCTTGGACAAGGGCGGGCATCTTTTCATAGGGCACTCGGAGAGTATCGCCGGCATGGATTTGCCTTTGCGGCAGGTCATTCCCACCGTATACCAGCGCGTGTAACCCGGGCCGTCTGTTTTTCTCTAGAGCATCTTAACTTTGAAAAAGTTTAGATGCTCTTATGCAGTTCCCTGAAACAATGGGACATTGTTTCAGGGCAGAGCCTTGTTTCAAGGCGAAACTGCGCTATTGGTCGGATCCGGTAAAAAGAGATCAGTTCAGGAGCGTGCGCAGCAGCAAACCTGCTGCGAGCAGGCCGGCGGCTGCGAGCAGTGCTCCGTACAGAGCCAGCCGGTCAATCTCGGCGTAGCGTTTCGGGCTCCACGAACATTCGGTTGAGGTCTCTGGACCAAACCAGGGCTTGTCCTTAGGTTTTCCGAAATAGTGCGCCGGCCCGCCCAGGCGCAGGCCTAGCGTCCAGGCGGCTGCGGCCATCGGCCAACCCGCGTTGGGGCTTTCGGATAATGTGGCGTCGTTTCGTACGCCAGCCCAGGTTTGCGCAAAGGTTGATCCAGTCTCTACGCTGCGGGCGCGAAGACCGCTTCCGGCCAGGAGCAGCGCCAGCGCTGTCAGTCGTGCCGGCACCCAGGCCAGCACATCGTCGGCGCGGGCCGCCGCCTTGCCGAAGTCCTCCCAGCGCGGCGTGCGGTACGCCCAAAGAGAATCCAGCGTGCTGATGGCCTTGTAAAGCCAGAGCAGGGCAAGGGCCAGAGCCGGCGTCTGTCCGGCCGGGGCGAGCGCCAGGCCGAGAATGAGGTAGAAAAACGGTGCGATAAAGCCGTCGTTGAGGTTTTCGCTGAGGGTTTCGACCAGGGCACGATAGACGCCGGGCGCATCCAGATGCCCCGTATCCCGGCTGACCAGCCAGGCCAGACGTCGGCGCGCGTCGTCGAGATTGCCGGCCTCCAGCGACCGGGCGACTCCTGCGCATTCGTGGCGCAGCGCACCGAGCGCCAATGCCGCGTAGCTCAGATACAGCGCCGCAACAACGCCCGCCAGGGGCGTGATGCAGGCGGCGTAGGCGAGCAGACCGGAAATGCCGGCCACCAGCAGGACTCCCGAGATACCAGCCAGGCGCAGGGCTGTCGCGTGCGGCAGAGGCGTCCGGTCGGCCAGGCGACGGAGCGGTGGCTCCACTCGTCCGGCCAGCCAGCCGATGCCCCGGACAGGATGGGGCCAGCCCGGCGGATCGCCGAAAAGCGCATCGGCTGCGAGCGCCGTAATCGGCAGGAGCCATATCCAGAGGTCAATCATGCCGCCTCTCCTTGGTCCGCATCGGGATCGCGCTCCTCAATCCTGCGCTGAGCGCATCTGCCGCATACGCTGAATTGGCGAGACTCCGCGAGACGGCGTCCAGAGCGGCGGCAGCGCTGCCTGTCGCCGCCAGGCCGAGGGGACAATCACGCTGGCTGGACGTGATCACGGAACAGGCAATTTCACGGGTTGTATCGGGCGGGCGCATGACAACGGCGCAAGGTTTATTTCTTGCTCCAGGCGTCGACCAGGGCTTCAAGCTCGTCAGCCGGATACGAAGGCCGGTCGAACATGCCGCGGAGTTGGCGTTGTCGCCAGGCTTCGAAGAGCGTTATTGCCGCGGCAACCGACACGTTCAGGCTTTGCACCATTCCCTGCATGGGGATGTAGACATGGTCCGGCACACGCTCCAGGAGTTCCGGACTGACACCACGATGCTCGTTGCCGAAGATGAAAGCCGTGGGCCGACACAAATCCCATTCGACCAGGGAGCGCGCCTGATTGGTGAATCCGGTGGCCAGGATCTGAAACCCTTGAGTCCGGAAATCGGCGATCATGGTTTCCGCGTCGCGATGTCGTCGGGTCTGGACCCATTTTCCAGCCGAGGCGGAGGTTTTTTTTCCCAATACCGGAAAGGCCGTGTCCGTATAGTAAAGATGGACGAGCGGAACGCCGAAGGCGTCGCAACTGCGGTAAATGGCGGAAACGTTATGCGGGTCGTGGATATTGGAGAGAATCAGGGTCAAATCGGTCTGACGCCGGCTCAGCACCTGGCGGATACGCGCCTGTCGTTGGGGCGTCCGGGCAGGCGAGGGGATTGAGGCAGATGCAGGAAGCGGATCGTGCATGTCGAATCACCTTGAAGGCTTACAGGAAGGCACGCCGTATCACTTCGATTACGACGACGGCCCTGTGATGGAGGCGCGAATAATCGTTTCATACGCGGGGAACGAAACATTCATCCGATACATGAAGCCCGTGCATCCGTCATCCGTGCCCGCCAGAATGCTGCCGGAATGGCGGACTATCGGTTTCGTAGGGGATCATTCTTCTTCGATAATGAAATCGATGATATTTTCATCGCCCGCAGGCTTTTTCGCGCCCGGTTGCGGGGCTGAGGCCGGCTGCGCCTTGGGCTTCTCCTCTTCGAGCAGGTCCATGCCCGTAAGGTCCAGTTCGAATTCCTGTTCATCGCCCGGGGACGGGGTGGCGGCGGCGTGGTGTCGGGGAGCAGGGGAATACTCGTCGTCAAGGCTCAGCTCGAAGGGGAGATCGCCTTCGTCAAAAGACGACGAAGACGCCGCTGTGGACTGTGCCGCCGTGGGAGAAGCGTGTCTCGTCGCAGCAGACTGGCTTTCCTGTTCGTCGACAAGCAAATCCAATTCACCGGGTTCATCTTCGGCAAGAATGACCTCCGCCTCCTCAAATTCTTCCTGCTCGGCCGCCTCGTGCGGAGTCTCATCGGGCACATCGACCAGTTCTTCGACAAGAAGATCAAGTTCCCGCCGCTCATCATCGGCCATTTCAACGCGCTGAGCACCTTCATCGGCTTCGGGTTCCAGGCTGAATTCGATGTCATCCTGCCCGCTGCTGTCGACCGGTGTCGAATGCTCCTCTTCGCTGATGAGAAAATCGGGTTCGAAGGCGATGTCGCCGGCAGAAGAGGCTTTGTTAGCCGGGATGGAGCGCTCCTGTTCGGAGGGAATTTCGAGCGGTATGTCGAGCTGCGCCTCGTCGGGCGATGCGTCCAGGGAAAATTCCATAGAATCATTGAAAAATTCGAGGCTTTCGCCTTCTCCGGTTTCATCGAGCTTGACCTGAGAAAGCGGCGACATGGTGACCACAGGTCCGGAGCTTGTTGCTGGGGCCGGACGCTCGGGCTCGTCCATTGCCAGAACCTGATCGTCTTCGGATATGTCGAAACCGGATAATTCCATGGTTTCGGACAAATTGATGTCTTCGGGCTGAATCAGAAACTGGTCGGGCGAGGACGACGATTCGGGCTCAGGTGGAAACAGCGAGTCCGGCGAAAGCAGAATATCGGCGTCGTCACTGGTCGGGATGCCCGCTTGCGGGGCGATGGTCGGCTGTGACTGGCTGGCAGTCGCTGAAACAGCTGCTGCCGCAAGACCTGCCGCAGCGGCTGCCAGGCCTGCGCCGGTGTAATCCGGGCCCAATGGCGTTTCCGAAGGCTCGTGTCGGTAGCCCGCGGAGGCTGCTGTTGACATTGAACCAGGAGCGGGAGCGGCTTCCGGGACGGTGAATAGTTCGTTTTGTGCTTGCGTTTCCCAGGAGCGCATGATGGCGACCTGGGTTTCCTGCGTGCGAACCAAGGTTTCGAGCTGGCCCTTCATGACGGAAAAATGATCCAGGAGGGATCGCCGTTCCGCCTGCATGGATCGGGTCGTTTCGTCCAGCGTGCGCATCAGGCGGAAAAACATGACCAACAGAGCGGCAAAACATAAGAAAATGAAAAGCATGAGCAGGGTGGACCCTTGGAGCAGCGATTCTGGCATGGGAAACTATCCTCGTTCTCTCGTGCGCGGGGTTGCGGTCTTTGTGATTTCCGGTAATACTCCGCATGTCTATCACGTTTTCTCATGGAATGCAAAAAGAAATGGCCAGTACACGACCCCGGCCCCAATTGCTGTATGCAGAAAAGGATGGCCGGATTTTCGACCATCCCGAGCTTCTCATGCTCTGTCGCCGGGGCCGGGAATTCTGCTTGCCCCGACCGGACGAATTCATTCCACTTCCCGACGAGAGCGAGTTGTTCCTGTTGCCCGGGCGCCGGGCCGTGGGGCTGGACCCTGAAACCGGCCAGGTCGAGGCCTTGGAAGACAATGCCGTTGCAGCCTTTGTTTGCCCCGGCTATACGATTTCCAGCCTGGCTGCCTGGCAGTGCGATACGGAGAACCAGGCTCCCGTGTTGCCGCTGTTTTCCTATGCTGCCGTAGGCTACGCGGCCGGAAGGCTTTGGGTCTGCGCGCGGAAGGTGGATGATGATCAGCGGCAGGTCTTCAGCGCCATTCCCCAAAGTCGTATTCAGGAGGGCGCGCAGGACTGGCTGCAACGTTTTCCGAACAACCGTCTGGTGCATCACCTCATGCGCTGCGCCTTGACCAATGGCTGTCCTGCGGCTCGAAATCTCTGTCTGGGGCGCTATGAAGCGCCATTGCCGACGGCGCAGCGCTGCAATGCCGCCTGCGTCGGCTGTCTGTCGTTGCAGCCGCCTGATTCCGGTTTCCCCGCCACCCAGGCGCGTATCGGCTTCCGGCCCTCCGCCCGGGAACTGGTGGAAATTATGCAACGCCACGCCGGGCGGGAAAAACGTCCGATTTTTTCGTTCGGACAGGGCTGCGAAGGAGAACCACTGACCGAGGCCGAACGTATCGCCCAGGCTGTGCGCGTCTACCGCGAGGCCGGGGGAAAGGGCACGATCAACGTCAATACCAACGCCAGCCTTACCGAACGGATTCCCTTGTTGGCCGAGGCCGGGCTGAATTCCGTCCGGGTCAGTCTCAACAGCGCGCGCGAGGCCTTGTATACGGCCTATTACCGGCCGAAGTCGTATGCCTTCGCCGACGTCCGGGCCAGTCTGCTGGCTGCGCGACAGGCCGGCATGCACGTCTCCCTCAATTTTCTCTTTTTTCCCGGCGTAAGTGATACCGAGGACGAACTGGAAGCCCTGTGCTCGCTGATTGCCGCGACTGGCGTACACCTGGTGCAGCTTCGCAATCTCAATCTGGACCCGGAGCGGTACCTGGACCTGGCCGACGTGGTCCCACGGACGCCGGCTATGGGCTTGCAGCATTTTCACAAACGCTTGCGCAAGGCCTTTCCCGCATTGGCATTCGGCTACTTCAATCCCTATCTCGAGTCCTGATTTTCAGCCTCGTCCGTTTCTTTGAGCCACCATTGTTCAGGTCTGCCTGGCGCCATCCAGTTCGTGGCGGCCGACAGCAGGGGTGGGGTGGTAAAGTTGGCCAATCGGCGGGAGCTGATGATCGGTTGAGGCACCGCGTCTACGGTGTACGTGGCGGCAAGGCTCTGTCGGGTCTGATCGAGGATGGTCTGAGCTGTTTGTCGCTGTTCCGGGGTCCCCGGTTCCAGCTTCGGCCACTGGGCAGCCATATCCCACAGGCTCACCACCCAGGGGGGAGGAGACATGCCGGCAGCGCCGCCGCTACGTCGCCATTCCAGCCACGGCCGGCCGAAATTGGCAACTCGGCCGCCAAAGGGAGGCGTCAGCAGGCTCATGTCCGCGATCGCTTCGCACCATAAGGGCGGGATCCAGTCGGCAACCAGGTCGAGCGTGCCGG
>CAZGAH010000052.1:17721-19334 GCA_964523295.1 uncultured Desulfovibrionaceae bacterium
TTCCATGCGGTTACGGAGCGCCTCGGTTGATAGTTTAGTGAGACGCAGGGTTATACCCGCTCCCTTCCAGGCAGTTGCCAGATAGTTCGGCCACCCCTTGATGTCCGCCGGCGTTGTGGTAAAGGCCAGCTCGAGGATCAGCGGTTTTCCATCGGGCCAGGTCCGTAATCCGGTTTTCGGATTGCGAGGCAGCCCGAGTTCATCGAGCAATCGGGCGCTTCGGGACGGATCATAGCCTGTTGCCGGGGTCTGGTCGGGGCCCGTTTCCGCGGCAACGGCCGGCGTGGAAGAACCCTCTGCGGCCGAGATACCGGTTCCGGTGACGATGGGCGCACACATGGGCAGCCCTTGCGACGGCCTGGCCAGTCCGGCGAAAAACCGTTTGTTTATCTCGTCGCGGTTGAGCGCCAGCGACAGGGCCTGGCGGAAGCGCAGTTCGCCGAACAAGGCCGCTTTGGCCTTGTCGGCGTGCGTCAGATTCAGAACAATGGCCGGCCCGGCCTGCGACGGGCTCAACTGGATCACGTATCGGCCATAGTCTTCGTGTTTTTTCAGCACCTGGTATTGCCAGAGTTCCAGCCCCTGGGATTTCTGATCGACGTTTCCTCCCTTGATTTCTTCAGGCCAGGCCCGCTTGGAAAGAAAACGTTCCTGTTGATGTCCGATGTATGGGAGCTGGTTTCCGGCGCTGTCCACCTTGAAATAGAATGGATTGGCTATATATATATGGTGTCGGCTGGTGGAGTGCGGCGCGCGGACATGACTGTCCAGCGTCGGTATGGCCGGCAGAGTTGCCTCCTCGGGCGCCGTGGCATCGAACAGCAGCGCCGCCAGGAGCTGCGGCCAGTCCGGAAAACCGAACTCCGCGGCCCGTCGGGTTGCGTCCGGCGTGTACCTGGCGTGAAACCCCGCCAAGGCGTGTCGCGGTGCGAGCGGTGCCGGCATGGAGGACGCGGAGAGCGCGGCGAGAAATCCGTAAGCCGGCTCGGCGAATTCCAGCGACACGGTCAGAGGATCCTGCGCGACGGCAAGAATCGGCTTGCCTCCAGGCTTCCAGGGGGCGGGCAGATTGTTGACGATGCGCTCGTCGTAGAGGATGTCCTGAAAGAAAAAAACGACGTCCGCGGCGGTAAACGGTTGACCATCGGACCATTTGTGGCCTTCGCGCAGCCGGAACAGCAGTCGGCGGCCGTCGTCTTCCCATTCCCAGGACATGGCGACTTCGGGCATGATCACGGCGCCGTCCTTGCTGGCGCGGACCAGATTGACCTGACGCCAGGAACGGGTTTCAGCTGCGTCATCGCCTGGACTGGCGCTCAGCCCGCGCAGGGTTCCTCCGTATTGCCCCACACCGGCGTACGGCAGAATCACCAACGGCGACGCAGGCAGGCGCGCCGCGACAGGCGGCAGTTCATTCTGACTGACGCGCTGGCGGAACATGGGGCTGTCCCGAAGCCCAAGCGGTCGTCCCCACCAGTGCTCGAATTCGGCCAATTCGCACTGATCCGGCCACGTCGTTGTCAATCCCGCCGGGGAGAGCACCGTGGGCGGCGTCTGCGGCAAGGGCGCCGCCTGCTCCTGGCAGGCAGTCAGAAACAACGCGGCAAGCAGCA
>CAZGAH010000052.1:19344-25810 GCA_964523295.1 uncultured Desulfovibrionaceae bacterium
GCGTCGCATCGGACGCTGGGTCATTATCGCTCCTGTCGTTACGGTCTCGGCACACCATAGCCCAAAGCGTCGTATCTGGCAAAGACCATGCGCACGGCAGGGACGGTGCAGGCAGGCCTGTCGGCTCCGCTGGTCACGCAGACCATGACAAATAATTAACATTACACCGCACGCTCAGGAGGTATTCGGGCAGAGGCGGTCAGAGAAAAAAATAATAATAAAAGCGAGTTGTAATTATGACCCTAAAGAGGCTTCAGGAGGGTTGGGGCCGGATTCACTCGTTTACCTTCCATCCGGGACATGGTAGTGAATAGACTTGATGCGCGTGGCAGGGTTTACCCTCGTCGTGATAATCCACCATGTATACGCCGGAGCGCCATAGCCGGTTCTCGGCGAGGCCTTCGGCTGGCTGCAAGGGATTTTTTTCAACCGCCGACGCCACAGCCGCATACGGGCGGCCCGGGCGAACGGCAAGCGAACGCTCTTCCGACAAAACCGGCTCGATGGCCGGGAGATTGTGAGGGCAGCCGGGCTTTTTGAATGAGGATTCGTATTCTGTCGTGTCTTGTCGTCGTTGTTCTCTGCATGGGAGGCTGTGCAGCGAAAACTCCCGATATGGCTGATACCTTCGGGGTCAATGATTTCGAAGATCTGGACAAGGAGCTCAAGGAGCCCTGGCCCGATCTCGGCGATATTCCACTCACAGAGGCCGAGCGCACGGCTCTGGAAACCAAACTGGAAATGCCCTACCGTCTGTGCGATTACTCCGCACGCGAAATTCATAAGGAATTCGTCTTTTTGACCGCCAGGCGCGCGGCGTCGTGAATCGGTGGCTGACCCGTTCGGAGCGGATCATGCCGCACGTGCAACGTGCCGTCGCGGCCAGGAAGCTGCCGCGGGAAATCGCATTTTTGCCGTTCATCGAGAGCGGGTTCAATCTCAAGGCCTATTCTCCGGCCAGCGCCGCAGGATTGTGGCAATTCATTCCCGGCACCGGTCGCCGTTTCGGCCTGCGGAGCAATAAATGGGTCGATGAGCGGCTGCATCTGTTCAAGTCAACAGAGGCGGCGTTGGATTACCTCGTTACCCTGTACGATATGTTCGGTGACTGGGGCTTGGCCCTGGCCGCGTACAACGCCGGGGAAGGGAAGATATCCGAGGCCGTGCGGATAACCCAGAGCAAGGATTATTTTGAGTTGTCGCAGAGAAACAACATGCTGACCGGTAAAACGCAACTGCGACGCGAAACGCTCGACTATGTGCCGCGGCTTCTGGCCATGGCTAAAATTTACAGTAACCTTAAAATATTGGGATTTGAAACGATCGACCAGAGTCGTGCCGTGGATTGGGCGGTTGTCGAGGTCCCCCCCGGAACCAACATCATGAGTCTGGCGCCGGCCAGCGGTCTCGATGCCGAAGAATTTCGCCATTTCAACCTGGCCTTTCGGCGGCAGGTCGCTCCGCCCGGCGAATCCAGTCTTGTCCACGTCCCTGCGGACAGGGTCGCGTCCGTGCAGAGCTACCTTGCCAGTATGCCGCCACCCACAACCAAAGTTTTCGCCACGGCCGTAGCGTCCGACGACGAACCCGAAGACAGACAATCCACCTATACCGTACGCAAAGGTGACACCCTTGGCTCAATCGGCGCACGAACCGGCATTTCCGTAGCTGCCTTGATGAAGGCCAACAAGTTGAAACGAACCGACTTGAAGCTTGGGCAGAAGCTGATCATTCCGGGCGGAAAAAAAGCGGCTGCTCCGAAACGTGTCGTGGACGAAGACTCGGAGAGAAAGCCGGGCAAGGGCGGCGTAACCCCCGTTGCCCCGCTTACCATCGCCCGTCGTTCATCATCCGCAGACGCGGACGAGGACGCCACGGCGAAGACCTCGCGGGTGAGCGTCAACAAGGGAGATACCTTACTGATCCTGGCTAAACGCTACAATACGACCGTTGATGCCCTGCTTCAGGCCAACGGGTTGAAATCCCCGCGGGAACTGCGCGCCGGGCAGTCGCTGGTTATCCCGGGCAAAGGGGCGTCCGCGGCCAGGTCCAGGGAAAAGGCGGATTGGTCCGTGACCGGGACATCGGAAGAAGCTCAACCCTCGTCCTCAACCAGCACGAAAAAGAAGGGAGAGGCTCCGGTTCAGGCCGGGACCAGCTCTTCGGCAATAGCCGTTGCGACCAGACCTGCGTCCTCGCCGCCTGCCGAACGCAAACCGGCCGGGACGCCGGGGAAATCCTCGGTCTACACCATCCAGAGCGGGGATACGCTCTGGGCTATCGCCCGCAAATTCAACGTCTCGGCCGCCGATATCATCGCCTGGAACAAGCTGAAAAAAGACGCTGTGCTGCGGCCGGGTGACACGCTCAAGCTGATCGCGCGCTAGTGGGCTATGCCTTTTGAATTTGTGTGTTGGCCTGTCGTCAACTCTTTGTTTAGAATTTTTTTAGACAAGGAGTTTGTTATGGCTACAAAGTATGTTGCCAGGCTTTCGGAAGAGCCTTCCTCCTGCTACAGGTTTTGGTTGCGTCCAGACCTGATCCTAAGTATGAACTGTGGAGCGGAACGCCAAACGTTTTCAGCCTTGCCGAACGTGGAGGACCGTTGGCGCTTCCTGAGCAACAATGGCTTTCCCTACATTTACGCCAATTAGCAGCCGTTCATGCTGGACATCGCCCTCCCACCCCAAGGCGTGCTTGTCGAACAGCTGGATACGGGCGGCGAGGGGGGCTTTGCTTGGTGGGGCAACTTTGATACGTTCTTCTGTCAATGAATGTTGCCGTCTGTTACATTGAACATGGGGCAAGATATAATGACAATACATTTCAGGAAAGACAGTCCAAGCGGCGTTACGCCTCCCAATCCAGACGGTCCTCGTGATATCGTGGCCCATATTACCAAACACAGAGGGATGAAAACAGCATATACATCGGTTTCAGAAAACAAGGATTGCATAAAGCACTTCACTGGTGATTTGTACGCTGCTGAATCGGATGACATCACAAAGGATGGCCACGAATTCATAACCCACTCTCGGCTCGTACATGTTTTGAAGCAGACAATTCAGACAAAACAAAAAGCAGAGAAAGTAACCGCATCCAGGGCGCTGCAATATGCCTTGCGTGCCAAGGAAGCTGTTGTTGACTGGCAATTCCGATTGGAAGCTCTAGACAGGAATGAACGAATCAGTTGGTGCTGTAAGCATAGTCAGAAATATTTCAAGAGAATATGATTTATGAAAAATCCTTATACTTGTGATAATTGCCTGTACAATCCCTTGCAGTACCATGAGATAGGCACAAGTACAGGGTTCTGTTTAAGGCATGACAGCATCTTAAAGAACTCGCAGCACACTACCTGCCATTTTCACAAACGCAAGGATTTGCCTTTTTTTCTCTACGAGGATGGCATGAACGAGCATGCTGCCGAGTTTCCCGAGAATATCGGGATTGTGTTCTATTATGCCAAGTATCCGGTGGATACCAAAAAATACTCGGAGCGTCATGTCTGGCTGACAAACACCTTTGATCCTTATCTGCAAGAGGTTGCTATTTATCATCGAACTCAGACCAAATGGACATTCATCCAGGCGTTTTCAGCATCCAGGAATCCCATCAAAAGCATTATATTTTCATCCTTGACCAGAAGATATATTCAGCAATGCGGCGCTAAAAATGACAATTACAGGCTTATCCTTTCCTTGTCCCATGATCTGCGTGAAACTGTTGATATACATATCGACGATTTTATTTTTGAAATACGACACGAGGATTACGTTGACCTCCGAGACCACTATCTCAAAGAGATAAAACTGTTGCAGCTTTATGCCATACAGGAGTATGGGATGTTGATTAAAAATGATGATATTGCTTGGATCACGGATGAACTGAATGGAACATTGTTTGCGTCATGGAATGAGTTTTTTAAGGGAGTTGCGAGTCTGGTTCCGCTGATACAACGGTATGTCATTGATTCCTCCCAAAAACGCGGGACGTTTTTTCCACAAGACTGGGTTGAAGAAGATTCTGGATGTGTATAACTATTCAATGAATGAACATATTGCTATAATAGTTATCGATAGTGTCTCAACCCGGTGTAAAACTGGAGTGACTTTTGACGGGTGTCATTTTGAAACTCCATTCTCTCAATAATCTGAAATCAAAAAAAATCTATCTATCTCCATTTTATGGAGCGCCATTTTCAGCACAAATTTCTGAAACCTGGAAAAACATCTTGCAACCTGGCTGCCGCCTGGATAGTCTCAACAGGCCGAACAGGCGGCGTCCGAATGTCTCGGAAACCATTCGCAACAACTCTACGTCGGCCGGCCTGTATGCCGACGCGAAAACCTGCTGTTTACGGAGATAATGCATCATGTGCCTGGCCATTCCTGTTTGCATCACCGAAATCAATGATTCCGTCGCGACGTGCCGCGTCGGCGAAAGCGACACCTTTATCAAGTCCTCGCTGATGCTCATGGACGGAGAAGCTGAAATCGGCGACTACCTTATCGTCCATGCCGGTTTCGCCTTGCGTAAGCTTGATCAGGCGGAGGCAGGGGAAACGTTGAGACTCCTCCGCGAAATGGTCCAGTTGCAAGGCGAAGCTGTCGCTTTTTGACGGTTCCAAGGGCGCGTCCGCCGCATCTTCCGCCTACGCGGCGCCGGCAAATCCTGCCCCGTCGCCAGGCGGGCAGGAGGCGAAAGGGGCAATGTCTACGCACCATTTTCCTGCGTTTCCTATGTCCGTATTCCGCACGGTCGTGGCGTATTTTCTTGCCATCTCCGTATTCATCAGTATCGGCGCAGTCCTCGCGCTGGCCATAGCCCCTTCTGAAGGACGACTGCTCTATTCGGTGCAGTTCAAGCTGACGCCTCCTGACAAAGAGGCAGTCTGGAATTTTGTCGATACCATTTCCGACATGGGTTTCCCTGGATATGTGTTTACCGAGGAAACAAACCAGGGAGAGGTGCTCTACTACGCGCACATGGGCATCTACGATACGCCGGCCGGAGCAGCTGAGGCGATCGATACGCTACGGACACGCCTCAAGAATCCGACATTGACCTGCGGTATCGTCTACGCAGGCACTCCCCATCTGGTGCCTCAGGCCGAACTGGCGGCCATGGGCGTTATGCCCCCTCAGTCCGTCGCCCCACGGACGGAGCCCGGCTCTGACAACACCGCGACAACCGCTGCGCCGCAGGATCCTGCCCGCGCGCCTGTTGCCCTGGACTTCGGCGTCGAGGTCGCCCGCCCTGAATCGAAAAACGCTCCCGTGCGGCCTGTTCAGGAATCCTCCGACTTCCAGCTGCCACGTTTTCGTGCCAAGCCAAACCCATCGGCGTCGCCAGCGCCTCCGATTCCAACGGCGAATCCGTCACCACCGCAAGTCTCGTCGCCTGCGCCTTCCGCGTCGGTCGTTCCCCCACAACCGGCACCCGAGACACCTGTTTCCTCGCCTGCGCCGTCTGCTGCCAATGCCGATACGGCTCCGCCCCTGGCTGTTGCTGCCGTTGCTCCGCCCGCAATGCCGGCCTCGGCTCAGGAAAGCTCCTATCCTCCCACGCCGGTGCCGTCTTCCGTTCCGGCTGCCGGGGAATCCTCCGCGTCGGCCGGACAGGATGCCCCGACGCCCGTACAGGCAGCTCCATCGCCGTCCCCTGAGGGGCGGGCGTACGTCCTGCTTGTTGCCACGGTACGCAATCTCACCTTTTCGACCGATACCGCGGCCAAATTGCGACATAAAGGGCATGACCCCTTTATCCTCAAGGTCTTCGACAACGCTGGTCAGCCCTGGTATCTGCTTTGCGTCGGGTACGCTTCTTCTCGGGAAGAAGCCGGGCGTCTGGCCAAGGTGTACGCCGAGCGCGATCCCTCGCCCGTGACCATCAAGAGCCTGGATGCGAGTTTTCTTTCCACCCGAAGGGTTGATTTTTAGTCGTGACGCTGGAGAAGGCCCGACGTCAGATGACCGTCAGCCCGGCTACAATTTTTGCAGGCGTAGCCGGTTGCGACGCGGTACGCGCGCAGATGCGGCCCGATCAGACCTGAAAGAAACGGCGAAAGAACCCTGGCCCCGGGTTCTTTCGCCGTTACGACATCCTCCGCGTACGTGTCGCTCCATCACCTGATCCGGGTCCTGGCGACGGCGGCAGAACGTGACTGCCCGTCGGCCCCGGATCCACCCTCTTCAGTTCGCGCGAGACAAGTGCGAAGGTCAAATCCTTGCGTTAAAACTGTATGTTGACGACCGTTCCCACCGGAAGCATGGTCGCCAGTTCCTTTCCTTCGTCATTGAGCATCCGGATGCATCCCTTGGATACGCGCCTGCCGATCATGCCCGGTCGGTTCGTGCCATGGATCCGGTACTCTCCCCCATCGTTTTCGTGCGAGAGATGAATCTTGAACGCTCCCATGGGATTGGCGCGCACGCCCGGCGGCACGGGCTCGAGTCGTTGCCCT
>CAZGAH010000052.1:25820-30910 GCA_964523295.1 uncultured Desulfovibrionaceae bacterium
CTGGCTGCCTGGCGTTTCATGTTCTCGGTCGGATACCACCAGGGATCGAGTTCTATATCCGTGATGACGCCCTCGCCGGTCGGGTAGGGCGTACCCTTTTGCGCCGTGGCCACCCGGTAGGGGCGGATGAGCTTCAACGTGCCGTCCGACAGGACTTCATACAGCCAGAGGGTGCATTTGCTGACGCTGATCTCTACGCGGTATCGTTTGTTCTCCGGATTGAACAAGGGCGCGTAGGAGACATTTTCGGCCATGGGGGCCTGCGCCGCAGCGCTCGCCGCGTTTGTCGCGGCCGGGGCGCGACGGTCCGTGGTTGCAGGCTCGTCTTCGCGTCGGGAAACGAGAATCTGTGCCGGAGTCCGGGCCGCTTCCTGGCTGTCGTCAAGATGTTGCGTAACGGCTGTTTTCGGGATGCTGCGCGTGGCGGATTGATTGGCCAGGGTCTTGCGTATCAGGCGGATGGTGACCCGGCGATTCTGATCCCTTCCCGCGGGCGTGTTGTTGTCGGCAATGGGGTCGGCCTCGCCGTAGGCCTTGACCTGCATCCGATCCACGTGGATGCCATGGCGTTTGATCAGGGCGATTTTGAGCGCCAGCGCGCGCTGATGCGCCAGGAGCAGATTGTTTTCCGGATCGCCGACGTTGTCGGTATAGCCCTCGAGCACGGCCTCATAGTCGGGGTTGTCACGCATGAGCGCGGCGACAGCCGGCATTTCTGACCATTTTTCGCAATTGATCTGGCCGGTAGCGTAGGTCACGGTGAATGACGGACCACCGGCGTCGACAGTTGTCGAAGTCTGCCCTGAAGTGTCTGGCGCTGAATGAACGGAGGGCGCCGTATCGACTGGTATGGCTGTCGCTACTGTCTCCGGGCTCGGCGCAGGAGCCGGGGCCGGCGTGATCCCGGCGATCGGCGTGGAGGTCAATTCGCGATCGTTGTAACGGTCTCGGGAAACATCGGTCTGGACTGCGGCCGGAGTCGCCTTTTTCGGGCTGCCCTCGAGGCGGATGACCAGCCGGCGATTGTGCTGCCGACCGGTTTTAGTGGCGTTCGACGCTATAGGTCGGGCAGAGCCGATGCCTTCGGCCTTGACCTTCGATGCGGACAGCCCCAGCGTGTCCACGAGATATTCGACGGTTTCGTAAGCCCGGCGCCGCGTCACTGTCTTGCTGTTTTCCAATCCACCGACATCGCTGCTGTGTGCCTCGATGCTGATGCAGGCCTGCGGGTCGCGCTGCAAAAAGGCCTCGATACGCGGCAATACCTCGCGCAGGGCCTCTGCCTGACTCTCGCGGCTGCCATCCAGCGGGAGCGGCGCACTGAGCGACAGCGCAGCAGGCCGCGTGGACGCATCGTGCGCGTCCGTGTTTTGGCGCAAAGCCCGCGGTTTGGTCGCAAGGTCGTTTTTCGGGCGTATCGCTGCTACGCCCGACGCAGAGGGCCGGGGCTGTACGATCGCAGTGCCTTCGCGATCGGTACCGCTTACCGATGAAACCGTTTTTCCGCTCTGGCAGGAGCATACGCTCAGACCAATGATCAGCACGAGCGCGATAGAGTAACGCATGACTTCCCATCCCTCTTTACCCGAATTCACCCGCATACCGCTGCGTCGCGGGCAGCCTCTTCCCCTGACTGCGCGACGCCCCCATCGACAAGATGAACACTCCACAGATGCTAGTATACACTATCAAGCTCTTTGTGCAACAGTTTTTTGCATATTGTATTCTAAAATTTGTTTATAAAAAATTTATAGTTTTTGTAATGAGCAGAATGCGTTTCGAAATAAAAGTTAAAGTGTCACTTTAGAGCGGTTGTCCACAGTGGTACGATAAGCAACGGTGGCAACAATAATTGACTACAGTTCTGCTATCACCTTGAAAATCCCGGACTTTGTCGCGGGTCACCCTCAACGGGGTGTCTCATTTTGAGTACCCGCCAAGTGACTCCATTATGCCGCCCCTGGTTTGGCTCTATAGTGATGCCCGGTGACAGACTCTAAAATATAAAAAGATTGCTATATTTTAGAGAAAAGAGAATTCATCAGGTTGTGTACTATCTGGCAAAGTCCCACTCCAGCAGCAGCTCATAATTTACAGTAAGAAAAAAATATTTGTATTGAAATAGGAAGCAATTACATTTATAATACAATAGGCATTCTTTTCAGGGTGGCATAGGCTACAGTGCTAATATTGCTAAATGTACTTGCTCAACAGTTTGTTTTGCTTTAAGTTTTTTAAACTACTATTTCAACTGTATTTAAATATTTGTTTCGATTTTTCAAATTTTATACTTTATATTTTAAGTCGAAAAGTGTATTTTTTTCTTGGTCCATTTCACTTTTCAACAAGTATGGAGGGGTTATGACCGGGCAGATGGATGATCTGGCAGGGGGAGCAAAGGGGAATAATGGGGCTGGTGGGCAAAATGAGAGAGAGAACAGAATTGTAAAATTGGAAGATCGCCTTCGACTCGTTGAGCTGGACTCAGCAAGCCGCAAGCCTGTGTCTGAGCATATAAAAATCGTCATGTATTTTTGGACAGCACTTATTTTTATCACTGGAGCCTTTGGTTTTTACAAGCTTTCTGACATTGACAAAATTATAGATGACAAAGTTAAATTAGTATTTCCACGGCAATCTGCCGCATTTAAAGATTTAGAAAATGTGTTTAACGATGCGGTATTAGTTAAAAAAGAGCTTGATACGATAACAAAAAACTATTTGGAAAAAGCCGATGCTTTAAAGCGTGCAGAGGAGCTTTCAGAAATTTCCGATCTAGAAGGCCAGATCGTAAGACTACACAGTGAGGTCGCCGAAAGATTAGGGCGCAAGCCAAAAGATTTGCCAATAGAGGAAAATGACAAATCAGGATTTGAGGAAAATCAATATGCTGGTACAATCTTGGATCCTAACTGGCGGCAACAAGCGATTGTCTATTTGAACACACTCGCGAACAGCATCAATAAAAAGAATTTTGATCCAGACTTTATCAATAATGCAGCCATGCTATGCAGGCAGCTTGATCAATTCGAATTAGCTGAGAAATTGACAACGGCAGCCTATGAAAAAAATCAATCTCCGCCACAGGCTGCGTTGTTTTACGGTTCGAAAGTTTCCAATTCGACTGGATCAGAGAATGAAGCGGCCTGTTCGAAGCTTATGGGACTGGTCCGTGTGCTTTCCAACAACAGCCCACAGATTATTTTGTCCGAGGCTTGGAACGCGGCGGAGCGTACACGGCGATACGACGACCTGATCAAGGCCATTGAAGATGGCATTGCGTATCGATCTATAAATAATCAATCGATTCCGTCCTACTGCTACGTCATCATGGCGCAGTCTCTCCTCAGAGAGGCAGGACCGGGAAATGTCGAGAAGGCAAAGGAGGCGATCAAACAGGCCACAGCGCTTCTTGCTAACGAAACGGCCTATGCCCAATGGTACAAATCAACACTCGGAGAGTTGAATGAGACACGCGAAAAACTCGAGTTGACCGAGTCATTGGCTCACCAATCTTCCGAGAGTGAATCCGATTTGTCCGATCGTCTGAAACTGTCAGGCATAGCTGAAGTGGACCGCGTCACGCTGGGTGATGGCCGGATCGTTAAGGTCGGCAGCACGATAACGGTATCCAGGCCTACGAACACCAAGGCGCATTCGGGATGGACGGATGAGATGGATCAACTCGCCCGAAAGCCGATGACAGTCACAACCATCATCCATCTCGGCGACTTGAGCATCCTCAGGGTGAATGAAAACGACAAAAGCTGGAGTGCGAGCTGGGTGAAAACCGTTTCGGAATAATGGTGGTGATTGTTCGATAATTGTCCAGAACATCAGCAACAATCGATGTGTCAACATCGTTGCTGTTTATGCAAGCAGAGAAAACGCGTGGACATGGCGACCGTCTTCCCGACTGTCGAGCGCGAGATCGACAGATGTCGCTATGTCCACGCCTGTACTCGTACGCCGGCACGATTGCGCTAAACATCGTTTCCGGTCGCCATCAGAAACATTACAGATTCTGAAAAACTGAGCTGGCACGGGAAAACCCGGCCGCAGATCACCTCTGTGTTCCGAGCCAGGAAAAAAGCTCTGTCATGTCCACGGATTAATAATGCGAGTTGCGGGCCGACTATTCGAGCCCAATCGACCGGGCTGAGTCAAGGAGCTCGGCGGTGGGGTGGGTTTGGCAGTAGTGGGCCATGGATGTCGCAAAGGCTTCCAGTCCGGCCGGATTCAGCGTGGTATCGTCGGTCAGACCGGAGAGGTCGCCGTCGATCCAGAAGAGAATCATCGCGGTCTGCTGGCCGGGCAGGGGGTTCAATTCGGCGCACGTGGCCGCGCGCAGGCCGACGGTCGCGGGCGTACCGTCGATGGCAGGAGAAGCCATAGCGCACGCGGCTCGTCCGTCGACTCCGCAGCCCAGGATCAGTCGCTTCAGGAATGCTCAACCGCTGAATCGAGCATCCAAGAATCGGGAGCCGTCCGGGGGCAACTCGATAGCGATCGCTCTGCTCACTGCCGACCGGCCTCTCCGTCTCGGGCTGCGGAGACAAGACGTCCTTCCTGGGCCGGCAATTCGGGCGCTGCCGATTTCTTGAACAGATAGCAGGCGCTGCCGACCGTGACCGCCGTATCGCTGCCGTTCGGCCCGTTTCGCGCAAGAAATACCACCTGACCGGACCGATCGGCTTGACTCGCGCCCCTGTCCCGGGGGCCGTAGCCTTCGTCGTTTCGCTGCACCATAGATCCTCCATCCGCGCATCGGTCGATGCGGTACGGGGTTGCCTTGAGCTGCCCGCGCGCAATGCCCTCCACCCGGGCCGCCTGTTCCGGAATGTTGGCGGGCCGCACCGCGTTCACAATCCGAGTTCCCTTTGTCGATATCCAAGCAGTTGCGTATCGCACATAAGTATAGTGATGATCAATCAACAATAAGCCTGAACGATTTCCTATTATATAAATGTACGGCCCGCCCGGGTCGCAGAGACATCACGAGCACGTAGAGGAGGATTCGGAGGCTTTAACCGATACAGGACTGGAGGTGATCAACGTCGCGGAGAAGGCGGCGCAGCGATGCTGCGGGG
>CAZGAH010000053.1:0-30058 GCA_964523295.1 uncultured Desulfovibrionaceae bacterium
TTTTTCAACGCTCGTTTCGCCCTCAGGCGGGTGATTTTTGGGTTATCGAAATCAGGACCATGACAACGCTGCGTAATATGGCAATTGCAATGCGTGCTCTGGCAGTGAAAAAAGGATTATGCGGAGATATTGGTTTGAAATCGTGGTGCAGGCAAATGACTTTTTCGTTCGCTCAAAAATTATTTTCTATGTAGTCATTATATTTCTAGCGAATTATTAATGACGGTAGTCGGATGCCAGGGTAAAGTGGATGTGTTTATGTAGAGAATTTATTTTGAGATAGATAATTTTAAAAATATAATAATTTTGTAAAAAATTAACATCTGTAATGTGAGTTTAATGCGAAGAAGTGCTATGGTGACAAACAATGGCGAGAATTGACAGCTGCTATCCGCTCGTGGATTGAACTGCGGCGCCGACAAGGACTACCAAGCGGCACGCCGCGTGATCCTCTGAGTAACAAGAGCCGAAGCATCGGCGATGCCGAGTTGCCGCCAAAAGCAGATGAAATGTCCCTGGCTATGGCCTGCACACGCCTTCACAACACTGCCGGACCTGTGTTATGGAAGCAGGCAGGGAGAACAGCTCCGGACAGGGGGGGGCTTCGGCCTGCCGCCGGTTTGACCTTCAACAGGCGCGACGGGAGATGGCGATGAGCAGCGAGAGGGAACGCTCCGGAAAAAAGGCGTGGTTTGCGGACGGCAAGAATATCCTGATTTTCGTGCTGTTGCTGGTGATCGCCGCGCAGGCCTGGCTGCTTGTCAGGCGTTCGGGCGCGGTTTCCACGCCGGCGAGCACTGCGGTCGAGGCGGAGCCGGCACCAACGGCCGGTCAGCCGGGGAAAATTCCCGTGCGCGTGGCCAAACTGGCGCCGGAGCCGGAATTCGGTCGTTATCTGCTGGTGGCCTTCAACGAACCCATTGGTCAGGATCGGGTCGGGCAGTCGCCGGAGCGACCGGTGGCCGATATCAACCCCGTGACGAACGGGACCTGGACCTGGATCAGCCCCTTTGTCCTGCGCTTCGACGCCGAGCGGCCCTTCGAGCCCGGCACGGATTACTTTGTCTATGTGCAATCATCGAGCGTTCAGGGACCAGGCCACGAGCTGGTCGGCGAACAGTCATTTATGTTCAACTGCGGACTGTTCCAGGTGGCGGACTGGAACATTACCGAGGAGCCGGCGCCCGAGGGCAAGGGGCAGATCAATCTGGTCGGCAAGGTGGAATTCACCTATGCCGTGGATCCCGAGGCCCTGGCGCAGCATTTCCGCGTGCTGGATCCGCTGCGCGGCAAGGACGAGCCCGTCGATGCGGCCATAACCACGACCTGGCGCTCGCGCACGGCGGAATTCCGGGTCGGCCCGCTGAAAAAGACGACCGAGCCGCGTCAGATCAAGTTTGCCGTCACCGCCGGCCTGCCCGCGGCGCGCTCCGATCTCATTCTGGCCGCTGACGCTGAGGAAACCATTGACCTGGTGCTCGACCCGGTGTTGCGCGTGGAAAAGATCACCGCCGACAGCCAGGCCGATCAGGCCTCCCTGTCCGTCGAATTTTCCAGTGCGGTGCAGTCGGACGTCGCGGCCGCACGGGTCAAAGTTTCTCCGACCGTGAGCTTTCGCGCCGCTGCCGCCGGTCGGACACTGACCCTGTCCGGGGGCTTCAAGCCCGGCTCCAGCTACACCGTGACCGTATCCAAGGGGTTGCAGGCTGCCGACGGCGCCGTACTCGAGGAAGACTACTCGGAGCGGCTGCACGTGCCGGACATCGCCCCGCAGGCGAAATTCCTGCATCCCGGCATGTTCCTGTCCCGGACCGGATACCGAAATCTGGCGCTACAGACCGTGAACGTGGCGGAGGTAGAGCTTTCCGTCGAGCGTATTTATTATAATAATATTTTCATGCTCGTGAACGATTACCAGGGACGCACGCTGTTCGACGACACGGCCTACGTCAGCGAGATAGAGCATTATCTGGGAGACCGGCTGGTCGAAAAAAAGCTCAAGACCACGTCGACGCGCAACGTGGCGACCACGACGCCCCTGGGCCTGGACGCCTATATCAAGGATAGCACGCCCGGATTCTATCGCGTCAGCGTGAAGCTGCCCGACGAGTGGGAGGCGGCGCAGCGCTGGGTGCTCATCACCGACATGGGGCTGGTGGCCAAAAAGGGCGATGACGAGCTGCTGGTCTGGGTATCCTCGTTCGCCGATCTGAGCCCCAAGGCCGGGGTCAAACTGCGGGTGCTCAGCGACCAGAACCAGCTCGTTGCAGAAGGACAGACCGGGGCCGACGGATTGTGGCGTGCGGGCAATCTCGGCGCGCTCATGGAAAAGAACCGCCCATTTCTGATCATGGCCGAGAAAGACGGCGACGTCAGTTTTCTGCTCTTCAATGATTTCGGGATCGACACCGCCGGGCTGGATGTCGGCGGCGTGGACGTGGCCAGGCAGGGCTATACGGCATACCTCTACGGCGAGCGCGACATCTACCGCCCCGGCGAGACGCTCAAGGGTCTGGCCGTGGTCCGCGACGCCCGCCTGCAGACTCCGCCCCCGCTGGGCCTTCGCTTACGCCAGAAGGATCCCAAAGGCCGTGAGCTGGGAATTCAGCCCCTCAAGACCGACGCCCGGGGCCTGGCCGAATTCTCGTTGCCGCTGCCGGCGTATGCCTTGACCGGAGGATACACCCTGGAGCTGCTCGCCGCGGAGACCGTAATCGGCAGTTATCGGTTCAAGGTGGAGGAATTCGTTCCCGACCGCATCAAAGTGGAGATCGATCCTGCCCAGGCCGTGGCCCAGGCAGGGGGCCAGCTCGATTTCAAGGTCGCCAGCCGCTACTTTTTCGGCCCCCCGGCTGCGGGCATGAACGTTGAAGCACGGGTACGCCTCGTGGCCGCGCCGTTTGCGCCCAAGGGGTACGAGGCCTACGACTTTGGCAACGTCGAGCGGAGCTTCCAGGCCAAGGATATCTTTGCCAGCGAGGACTCGCTCAACGAGCAGGGCGAACACTCGTACCAGGTCGCCCTGCCCTCGGGCCTGACGCCGCCGGCGGCGCTGGAGGCCATACTCGGCGCGCGCGTACGTGAACGCGGCGGTCGCGGCGTGGCTGCCATGCAACGCATTCCGGTCCACTCCTATCCCCGCTATCCGGGGCTCAAGCGGATGACCAGAACCGGCGTCAAGCCAGGCGAGGCTGTCAAGCTGTCGTACGTGATGCTTTCGCCCGACGGCAAAGAAACACCCGGCGGCGAGCTGCGGGCCGATTTTTTCGAGGACCGCTGGCAGACCGTGCTGCGCCGGACGCCGGGCAACGGTTTTCGCTACGAATCCATCAAGGACTCCTGGCTGCTCTCCAGCCAGGCCATAGCCAAAGGCGAACCCCGGGGAGAGATCACCGTCACGCCGCCCAAGCATGGCAGTTTTCGCGTCGTCCTGAGCGATCCCGCCACCGGCGCCGCCTGCCAGACCACGTTTTACGCGCACGGTTGGGGGTATTCGCCCTGGGCCATCGAAAATCCCGCACGGCTCGAGCTGGTCGCCGACAAGGAGGAGTACGCAGCCGGCGAACAGGCCACATTGCAAATCCGCGCCCCCTTTGCTGGAAAACTCCTGCTCACGGTGGAGGGGGATTCCGTGTTCGAGGTCCAGATCCACACGCTGGAAGGCAACACGGCCAAGGTAGTCGTGCCCGTACGTGCGGAGTATTCGCCGAACGCGTACGTCACGGCCGTGCTGGTACGCTCGGTAAAAGACCTCGAACCTGGCGCGGTTGCGCGTGCGTTCGGTTCAGTACCCCTGAATGTCGATCGCACGGTGAACCGGCCAAAGCTGACAATCGCGGCGCCTGCGGAAGTCAGACCCGAAACCCGGCTTTCGGTCCGGATGCAGACCGAGCCTAACGCCACGGTAACCCTGGCGGCCGTGGACGAGGGCATCTTGCAGCTCATCAACCAGCAGACGCCGGACCCCTTTCCCTTTTTCTACGCCAAACGGGCGTTACGAGTCGCCTCGTTCGACATTTTTTCCTTGCTGCTGCCCGAGATTCCCTCGCTCGTGAACACGGCGCCCGCCGGCGGCGACGCAGCCATGGACCGGTTGCGGCAACTCGTCCGTACGGAGGGAATCCGCCGGATCAAGCCCGTCTCGTACTGGTCCGGCATTCTGACCGCCGATGCGGCCGGAACGCTTGAATACGGGCTTGATTTGCCCGACTTTCAGGGCGCCTTGCGCTTGATGGCCGTGGCGATCAAGGACCGCCGATTCAGCTCGGCGCACCTGCTCACACGCGTCAAGGGGCCGTTGAACATCTCGCCCACGTTCCCGCGCAGCATGGCCATGGACGAAACCGTGCTCATCCCGACGACGCTGCGTAATGACAGCGCTTCCGACGCCGAGTTCTCGCTCTCGCTGACGTGTACCGGACCGGTCCGCGTTGCCGAGGAGACCGTGCGACTGGCCGTTCCCAAGGGTTCTGAACGGCTGGCCTATTTCACGCTGCATACCGGCCATGACGAAGGCCTGGTGCTCTGTCGCAGTCAGGCCGAAGGCAACGGCGAAAAGACCAAGACCGAGGTCGAGGCGCCCGTACGCCCGGCCTTTCCCGCGCGGACGCTGGTCCAGGCCGGCAGCGCGCAGGAGTCGCCCCTGGCCCTGCCCTTCGACTCCGCATCGGGTTTAATTCCCTCCAGCGTAACCCGCGAACTGCGTATCGGGCGGACTCCCTTTGTCCGCTACGCGCGCGGTCTCAAGGATCTGCTCGGCTATCCGTATGGCTGCACGGAACAAATTGTCGCCCGGGCCTTTCCGTTGCTCTACGTCCGCGATCTCGCCGCGGAGCTGGATCCGGCGCTGTTCAAGGATCTGCCGCCGACCGGGCAGGTGCAGCGCGCCATTCAGATGCTCCAGCCCCGCCAGATCCACGGCGGGGGCTTCGGGCTGTGGCCGGAGGCGCGCGAAGCCGATCCCTGGGTGAGTCTTTTTACGGCACATTTTCTCCTGGAAGCCAGACGCGCGGGCTATCAGGTCTCCGAATCCTTTCTCAAGGAGGCGCTGGAATACGCGTCCTCGCTGGCCAAGGTCCAGGACAAATACGGACCGGAAACCATCAACCGCGCCTGCTACGCGCTGTTCGTCCTTGCCCTGGCCGGCAAGCCGGACCGCGGGAGCATGGACTTTCTTCTGGTGCGTCAACGTGCCTCGCTGACAGAGGATGCCGCATTCCTGCTCGGCGCGGCCTATGCGTTGAGCGGCGACAAACGCGCGTTGGACGGGCTCGCCAGCGGACGCTGGGTAGCCGTGCCGCCCGCGCGCGAGACCGGCGGGAATTACGGTTCTCCCTTGCGCAACAGCGCCCTGCGACTGACGGTATTGTTGCAGGCGGCGCCCCAGGACCAGCGCATTGCCCGGCTGACCAAAGACATGACCGGGCTGATGGACGCGACGCCGCACATGAGCACGCAGGAAGCGGCCTTCGCCTTCGTCGCGCTGGGCAAACTCTTTGCGCAGCAGAAGCAGAAGGCGCCCTTTGCCGGCAAGGTCTTCCTGGGGACAGAACTGCTGGGCGAGTTCTCTTCCGAGAAGGTATTCCTGAAAACGGATATCCCTGGCCAGGCGCCGCTCCGCATCGAGTTCAAGTCCGGCTACGAACCCGGCGCCGCGTATTACAGCCTGCTCACCCGCGGCGTACCGTCGGCAAAGACCTATACGCCGGTCAGCAAGGGGTTGAAAATCGAACGGACCCTGCTCACGCGCGACGGCAAGCCGGTACCCGAGCAGGGACTGGCCCAGGGCGATCTCGTGATCCTGCAAACCAGAGTCATGAGTCTGCTCGGACCGTTGCGCAATGTTGTCATCCAGAATCTGCTGCCGACGGGCCTTGAGGTCGAGAATCCGAGACTGGAGACGACGGAGAAGCTGCCCTGGATCACGGCCAGCGACGCGCCGGCTTACCAGGACGCCCGCGACGACCGGGTGCTGCTTTTTGTCGATTTGCCTGCCGGCGTAACGACGTCGCCAGCCCGGAGCACGGGCAAGGGAGGCGACGCGGTCAAGGAAAAATGGACAACGTACTCTTCGTTGCTGCGGGCGGTGACACCGGGGACGTTCACCCTGCCGCCGGCTCAGGCGGAGGCCATGTACGATCCCGACATCATGGCCGCGGGCCAGCCTGGCAGTCTGACCATTCGCCCGGACAGCGGTGAAAAGCCGAAACACACTCCTCCGGCAGCGACTGCCGACGGCGGGGTTGGCTGTCCCGATGAGACAGTGTCCACGCACGATCAGCACGGGTCCCTTGCAGACAGACCAGGGTAAAGGGTCCTTGCCGGCGACAGCGACCAGAAGGAGTCTGATAAAGGAAAGTACCCGTAAAAATGATTGAAACATCACAGTTTGTTTGCTAAACTTTTCACTGCGAGTTGACATTGCCTGTTACACCATGCAACGTCGAGCGACAGTTTTCGGCATACGCGTCAAGGAAAGCCTCGTGAGCATCCTTCCAGCGCCAAAGGTTGGTCAATGAAGCCGGTATCCATGGAACTCCGGGCAGGCTCGGCTGAGGAAGCCCGCCGCGAAGCCACCCGCCATCTGGACGTCGAGCCGGCCAACTTGCGCCTGGACCCCCTGGCAGACGGCAAATTCAAGGCCACGGTCATCAACGCCGACGCTGTTGTGGAGATCACCACTTCCGACGACGGCATGAAGGCGACCGTCGTTGCCAGTCGCCCTGCTATTGGCAACGGGAAACGGCTCTCCTACGAGGGATTGAGGACGGCATTGCAGGCGGCCAAGGTCGTTCTCCCGCCCGATCCTACGACCTCGCGCAACCTCATCGAATCATTGGCCAAAGGCGAAGCTGTCGCCGACTTGGTCATCGCCAGGGGCATTCCGGCCAAGCCGGCGGTTCACGCCAAGGTGGAACCCCTTGGGGATTGGAATTACCCCGTGTTTCCCGGCGACGCCATTGGCCGCATCATTGCCCCGGTCGACGGCGCGCCCGGCACCAAGGTTACCGGGCAGAAGTTCGATCCCCCCGGCGGCATCAAGGCCCAGGGTCTCAAACTGACGGATAAGGGCGGCTGTTTTATTGATAAAACAGCGCTGCTGGTGCGAGCCGAGCAATACGGCGTCGTGCGGTTCAAGACGCAGGAAATGTTCATCAAACCCATGATCAGCATTTCCCGCGACGGTATGAGCGTCACGGCGCCCATCTACCCGCGCGACTTCAAGACCATGCCGATTACTCCCGAGCGGATGCAGACGGCCATGGAGGCCATGGAGGTCACGATCAGGCTCGACCGAACGGCCTTCGACCAGGCCGTGACCGAGGCCGTAACCCATAACCGGCCAATCATGGATGTCGTCATCTGCCGGGGCTCGCTGCCAAAGCATGGGAAAAACGGCTGGTTCGAGATGGTTTTTCAGGAAGACCACCCCAGCATCGGCGAAGTCTCTGAAGGCGGACGCATCGATTACCGTGCGCGCGGGGTCATTCGTGCGGTGAAGCGGGGCGCCATTCTGGGACGGCTGCACGAACCAGAACCAGGTTCCCCCGGCAAGGACGTCTACGGCAAGACGCTCATGGCTCACGACGGCATTCCCTTTCAGCTCTCCCCGGAGGAGGGCGTTACCGCCGATTCGGACGGAAAAACCTTCATCGCCGATGTCGACGGCCTCGTCTTTTTTATCCACAACGTCCTCAAGGTCACGGATGTCTTCGTCACGCCGGGCGACGTGAACATGAGCACCGGCAACATCAAGCTGGAAAAGGGCTCTATCCAGGTCAAGGGCTCCATCTTGTCCGGTTTTTCCGTCACCTCGCCCAACAATGTCCTGGTGGAAGAGGTGATCGAAGACGCGGTCGTCGAGGCGGCCGGGGACATCGAAGTCCGGGGCGGCATCCTGATGGACAAGAACGGGCGGATCAAGGCCGGAGGCGGGGTTTCCGCGCTGTACGCCAAAAATGCCACCATCATGGCCCAGGGCGACGTCAACATAGCCCACGAGATCAACAACAGCATCATCTTTGCCGGCCAGCGCGTCGTTGCGGTGAAGGGGCGAGGCAAGATCTACGGCAGCACCATTCGCTGCGGCAAAGGCGTCGAGGCCAATGAACTGGGCAACGAGCTGGGAGTCGAAACCACGGTCTTCCTGGGCATCGAACGCCGGTCCATGGAAGACGAACTCAAGCAGCGCAAAGAACTCGAAGGCATCCTGAACAAGATATTCACGGCCATTGGCTCGGCAGACCCCAAAACCATCCTTACCCAGGCCATGCCCGAGAAGCGTCAGGCCGTTGCCAGCCTGCTCAAAGCCCGGCTGCGCGCCGAAGAGAAGATTCGCGAAATCGACACGCTGCTCGAACAGGAGCGTCTGCGCGTGCGTGAAATCGCCAGGGCGCGGGTCAAGGTCTTTCGTACCATTCACCCGGGCGTGATCATTCACTGCGCCGGGACCACGCTCAAAGTCGCCGAGCCGATCCAGTACAGCCAGCTGTATTACGACCCGACCGAGCAACGCATCGTCGTCGCCTCGCTGTAACCCCCGGTTAAAGGCTGCGCCGGATGCCCCGCTCGCGCGGTCCCGGACAACACGAGTGCTCAGACCAAAGCAATCCTGCAGCACCGATGGCACGGCGAAGCCTGACAGATAGCGCCCCTCAGGCGTTTTCCGGCGTCAGCACGAGGTACAGGCAGGGCACCACCAGCAGCGAGACCAGCGTGGCGGCCAACAGTCCGAAGATGATGGCCAGGCACAGCGGCGACCACATCGGGCTGGACCAGGCCAAGGGTGTCAACCCGACGACCGTGGTGATCGTGGTGCTCAGAATCGGGCGCAAACGCTGCGCGCCGCCATTGGCAGCAGCCTCGCGCACTGACTGTCCTTCCTCGCGACGCCTGTTCATAGTTTCGACCATCACGATGGCGTCGTTAACCACAATGCCGACCAGGGCTATCACCCCGATCATGGCCGGAAAGGAAAACGGCATCTGCAGGGCGTAAAAACCGCCGAAGGTACCGATCAACGCAAACGGCATCGAGAAGATGATGATGAGTGGCTGGGTGAATGATCCGAACTGCAGGGCCAGGGCCGCAAAGACCAGAAAAATGGCCACAGCCAGCATTGCGGCTGCGGATTCGTAGGTCGTCGCAGCCGCCTCGACCTCGCCACGGAAGGAATAGCGCACGTCCAGAGGCCAGGCGGCTTTCATGGCCTCCAGGCCCGGTTGGAGCTCGCCGAGGATTTCGCCGACCGTACGTCCGGAGTTTTTGGCCATGACCGTTACCGAACGCTTCCCTTCGCTATGGGTAATGGCCAGGGGCGCGCGGTCTACCACCGGCTTCAGCAAGGGCCAGAAGGCCACGGTCCGGCCGTCATCCCGAAAGGCGCGCAGCAGCACCAGATCCTCCAGCTCCGTCGGACCGCCCGGGGCGCCCTTGCGCCCGGCCCAGGCCGTGCCGACGCGGATGTCCATATCGTCCAGGACGCCTTCCCTTGGGAAACTGCCTGCTTTTTCGTCCACCATAGCCAGGCGTATCTGCCGCGCCAGTGACTGATGCCCGATGCCGTGAAAATCCATGGCCTCGCGGTCGGGCAGAAACTTCACATCCGGACGCGCTGGTCCCAGATTGTCGCGAACGTCCGTCGCCCCGGGTACACGGGCCAGGGCATCCTGGACCTGCAAGGAAATCCGGCGCAAGGCGTCCATATCGTCCCCGACGATTTCGACCTGTACGGGATCCTCCGTGGTGGAACCGCCCAGCTCCGGCGTCAGAACCAGCAGGCTGCCCGGGAAGAAGCGCAACGCCTGCTCCAGCTCCTGCCGCAGCGCCGGCAGATACGCCCAGGCCGGCTGCTCCCGCTCGGCCAGCGGAGTGAATACCGCGGAAAAGCCGACCAGGTATTTATCCTCCTCCGGCGTTAACGCCTCGCCGATGGAGTTGCGCGCGAGCGGACTCTTCTTGCCGGCGAAGGCGACCACGCTCTCCAGGTAGTCCTTGTGACGCAGCACCTCGCCAATTTTGTCGGCCACGCCGCGGGCTTCCTCCAGGATGGTGTCCGGCGCCAGCTCCACCGTGACGCCAAGGTTGCGACCGTCGGTTTTCGGGTACAGCAGGCTGGGCAGCCGGCTGGCAGCAACGAGGGACAGCGCGAACAGCAAGAGGGTTGCCAGGCTGACGCCAACTGCCGTCCAGCGATTGCGCACCAGAGCCGCGAGGCTCCAACGGGCCAGCGCAGCAACAGCCTTTTCCGTGGCCCGGTCTATCATCGTCTTGCCCGGAGCGCTTTTCATGCCCCTGAAAAGGCCCCGCGAAAGCGGAATATCGACCAGCAGCGCGATGAGAAAACTCATGACCAGGCAGGTAATGGCCGCCACCGGAATGACGCGGATAAACTTGCCATCCACGCCGCCGATCCCGAACAGGGGCACGAGGGCCAGAATGGTGGTCAGCTGTCCGACAAAGGCCGGCATCCCGTAAATCTTGACCGTACGCAAGGCCGACTGTTCGAAGGACAGCCTGTCCATGAACACGCCCTCGTGCATCCCCTCCATCATCAGGATGAACACGTCCACCAGCAGCCCCAGGGCCAGCACCATGCCGATGATCACCAGCTCGTTGAGCGTGAAACCCAGAAAGTAAATGACCCCCAGAGCCCCGATAAAGGTCAGCGGTATGGAGAGCCCGGCAACAAGCGCCTCCCGCCAGGAGAGCATGAAAAAGAGCACGACGAAAACACAGAGCATGGCCTGCCAGCCGTTGTTCACCACCTCGAGGATCTTTTCCCAAATAATGACCGACTGGTCCGAGGTGATGCGGTACTCCAGTCCCCAGGGCCAATCCACGCTCCGGGACAGCTGCTCCAGCTCTGCCTTGACACGTTCTATCACGGCCAGGGTGTCGGCGCCCGGCGCCTTGAGCACCGCCAGGTCCACCGCGGGATGGAAGGCGCTGCCGTCCAGGCTCACCTGCACGCGACTGGTTTCGCGCTTGAGGTCGCGGCGCACCTGGGCCACCTCGGCCAGACGCACCGTACGGCCCGAGGCCGTTCGCGCCACGGGCAGGGCAGCCAGATCCGCCAGGTCGCGGAACCGTCCGAAAAAACGGACCTCGCCGCTGAAGTCCGCGGTCTCGATGGTGTCCCAGGGCATGTCAAGATTGGCGTCCCGGATTTTCTCCACCACCTGCTCCGGCGATATCTGCAAGGCCAGCAGACGCTCCTGCAGCAGTTGCACCAGGACCACTTCCTCGCGCAGCCCTGCGGTGTCCACCTTTTTGACACCGGGAATGCGTTCCAGCGCCTTTTGTACCAGCCTGGCGCCGCGGCTCATGGCCAGAGCGGAAAGCTCGCCGCGCAGCGCGACGGTCAGGATGGGCGTATCGTTTACCGAGACCTCCTCGATGACCGGCCGTTCGGCCTGCCTGGGCAGGTCAGGAAGCGCGTCGGCAACCTTTTCGCGCAGCAGCTGCATGGCCTCGACCAGATTGACCTCGGCCCTGAATTCCACGGCAACGACCGAAAAAGAGTTGAAAGAGGCGCTACGCAGGCGCTTGAGCCCTTTAAGCGTTTTGAGCTTCTTCTCCAGCCGGTTGGTGACCTCTTTTTCGATGGTCTCGGGATCAGCGCCGGGCCAGTTGGTGCAGACCGTCGCCTGCGCCATGGCCAGGTCCGGCATCGATTCCTTGACGATATTCTTCGCCGCAAGCAGGCCGCCCAGGATGCAGGCCGCCACGAACAGCACGGCGAACACCGGGCGCAGGAAAAAGAAGCGCGCAGCCCGGGAAACGGTCTGGTCGTGCTCCTCGCCTGGCCTCGTCATCGCCCCACCCCTTCCAGCACCTCAATGATTTCCACCGGGGCTCCGTCCGTCAGCCGGTGGCGACCGTCCGTGACCACGAGTTCGCCCTCGGCTACGCCGGTAGCCGCCTCCATGGCCGTAAACGAGGACACGCCCTCGGTTACGCGCCTGAGTTCAGCCGTGTTCTTTCGGGTATCGACCACGAAGACCTGCGGCGCGTTGTCTTCGTAGATATAGGCGTCGTACGGCAAGGCCAGGGCATTGGGGTTTTCCTGCAGGACAATCCAGCAAAAGACGAACATGCCGTCGCGCAAGGGCAGCGGTTGCCCGTCCTTCTGTTCCACGCGCACCGTGACCCGGACCGAACGACCGCCGGGATTGATGGCCGGATTGACCGCGAACACCGTCCCCTCTACGGGCCAGCCGCTGGCTCCGGCATCGTCGTAGCGTTTCAAATCCGCCGTGGGAGCTACCTGCGCCGCTTGTCCGGGGCGGACGCGCTGCGCGTCGGAGGCGGGGATGTCCGTCGTGATTTCGAAGGCGCTGGCGTCCAGTACCACCATCGGCACCGTTTGCAGCAGGACCTGCTCGGAGGAGGTGTCCACCATCTGCGGCGAATAGAAATCGCCGCGCCGGATGTTCACAAAGCTCAGCACACCGTCGAACGGGGCGTAAATGGCCGTGCGCTCCACGGAATAATCGGCCTGCTCCACGCGCGCCGTGGCCGCGTCGACGGTCGATGACGCTGCCTCGAGTTCCGCGACCGCGGCGTTGACCACGGCCTCGGCAGTGCGCAATTCGGTTTCTCCCTGCTCCAGCTGACTCTGCGAAATGACCCCGTCGGTATGAAGCTTGCGCCGCCGCCCCTGCTCTGCCGCAGCCAGCTGACGCCGGGCCCTGGCCTCGTCGAGCCGGGCCCTGGCCAGCCCAAGACGCTTGTCCAGCTCCTCGCGCCCGGCCCTGGCTTCCTTGAGCTGCCCCTTCTGGGTGCGGGGCTCGATCTGGGCAAGCAGCTCGCCCTTGAGCCCCGGCCCGGAAGGTCCCTTGACCCGATCCCCGGAACGCAAGGGCAGACCGTCGTCGCCGTCCTTTACATAGGCCACGCGCCCGGAAGCCGCGAAGGCCAGAAACTCGCGGCGTGCTGCCCTGGCTGTCCCCTGGGTGGCCAGGAACTCCCGCACCGGCGCGCGTACGGCCTTGACCACGCGGACGGGCTTTGGCGGTGGCGAGGCAACCCTGGTCTCCGCGTTCTCGCTATTGCAACTGGCACACAACACAATGACCAGCAGGACGGCGACGAACCGGAGCACAGACAAATACTCTGAGCGGGCACCTGAACCGGCACTGCCTCCGGCAGAGCGGATTATCCGTACCAAACCCTTCACTCTCGCGGAACATGCCCTGTTTACCACGTCTCATGCCCTCCCTGAATTCGGTTCGCACGCGCCGCGCGCGGAAATTGCCCCCTGCCCTGCCCCGCCCTGCTCAGTCTGGACCTGCCCGGACAGGCATCGTCCCCACCGCGCGGGCCGGGCACATCCTCACTATTCGTCGTCCAGAGTGATGCACCCCTCGGGACAATACACCACGAGTTCTCTCGCCAGGGTCTCGGGAACCTGGTCCACTTTCAGAAACGGAAGTTCCAGAGAAGAATCCCAGATGATATAGTCCGGCCCGAGCCCGGCGCATATCCCGCAGCGCTTGCAGCCGCCAATATCCAGGGACAGCGTACGCAGTGTATCCACGTCATGGCCTCCGATAGTCCGGTTTTTGCCGGGGCGGCAGTCAGATTTGGTAACGGCTCAAAAGATCAGCACCTCGAAGTCGTCATCAAGAAAACGGGCCACGGACGGATGCCCGTTCATGTCGTCCAGGGGAGTAAATCCCGCGGCGAGCGCGGCATCGAAGACGCCCAGCTTCGTTGCGCAGGCCCGGCAGACGCCGGCGAACAGTCCCTGATTCTTTGCCTTCGAATAGAGCCCGTGCAGGGGATGTTCTGCGCCGGCCATGGCCGGTATCAGCGCCGTGGCGGATCCCTCCATGACTATCGTTGCCTGATGCCCGCGCCCGGCAAGATCGAGCGCATTGAGCAACACGTGGATAAAACAGACCGGATCTCCCTGAAAGGCGAACAACGCGACGCGCTTCATGTTCAGTCCCCCAACTGTCAATGGTTATCGCTCACAATGCGACATCGACCGGTACGGCTTCATCCCTGGCTACAATGTAGAATATCCGGAGCAAGTGGGCAAGGTGAAGGAAAAAATGCTTCCCTTTCCTGGCTGACTTTCAACTTTGATAACGCCGCCGTGCCGCTCGACGATCTGTCGGCAGATGGCCAGGCCCAGGCCCGTGCCCTTGGGTCTGTCGGTCAGCGTATCGCCGAGCTGACGAAATGTATCGAAAATGATTCCCTGGTCGCCCGGGGCGATTCCTATCCCGTTGTCGCGGACGCTGACGAGCAGCAGCCCTGACGACGTCTCCGCCCTACAGGTCACAGCGCCGCGCTCCGTGAATTTGACCGCATTGGAAAGCAGATTGATCAGCACCTGGATGATCCGATCCGGATCGCCGCAGACGTCAGGAAGCGGCTGGACAATCTCAACATTCAGCCGCAGGCCTTTCTGCTCCACCAAAGCCTCAACCGTGGTGCAGGCATGGTCGACGAGCCTGGCGATATCGATTGGTACGCTTTTGAAGTCCTGTTTCCCGGCTTCCATTTTGGAGATATCCAGCACGTCGTTAATCAAATCGGTCAACCGTCTGCCTTCGGCAATGATGATGGCGATATTCTCGCCCATCTGCCTGGTGGCCTCTTTCGCTCGCGACGCGCTCTCCGGGAGCACCGGCGCGACGTCGCGCAGCAGGCGTCGGTTGATCATCCTGGCAAACCCGATCACCGAGGTGAGCGGCGTGCGCAATTCGTGCGAAACCATCGAAAGAAAATCGGATTTGGCCCGGCTGGCCAATTCCGCCGTATCCTTGGCCGCCTTGTACTGCGCCTCCAGGCGGCGTCGTTCCTGTATTTCCTGCCGTAAGGCCTCGTTGGAGGCCGTCAACGCGGCCGTACGCTCGGCAACGCGCTTTTCCAGCTCGTCATAGGCCCTTTTCAATGACGCTTCGGCAATCTTCCGACTGCTGATGTCCGTACAGGAACCCTCGATATGCAGCCACTCTCCCTCGGCGTCGCGCACGGCACGGGCGCAGATGGCGACATAGATTTCCGCTCCGTCGCGACGGCGAGCCTTGATTTCCCAATTGGCGATTTCACCGCGCGTCAACAGGGCCTGCAACACGGCCTGGCGGTCCGCAGGAACGCTATAGTGGTCCCAGGCAATGCACGGACCGGCGGAAAGGAGAGCCTGCGGCGAATCGAAGCCGAAAATACGAGCCTGCGCCGGATTGGCGCTCAGATATCGCCCCTCGAACGTGGTCACGAAAATGCCTTCAACGGCATGCTCGAAAATGGCCCGATACTTCTCTTCAGCCTGTCGCAAGGCAGCTTCGGTATGTTTGCTTTCGGTGACGTCGCGGAGAATGGCGATGCAGCGTCCCTTGACCAGAGGCTGGAGCCGCAATTCCAGATATCGGGTCTGGCCGTCGCTTTCGAGGGAGAAGACGAACTCGGCGCCATGCCCGCTGTTCGCCACGTTGGCCAAGGCGCGTTGGAATGGCTCCCGCGCGTTGGTCAACAGCGGCAGATCGACCAGACGTCTGCCGATCATGCCCTGACAGGTCATGAACGAGGATGTCCCCTGCCCGCCCTTGCAATCAATGACCGTGCCCTCGTGATCCAGCCAGACGAACAGATCCGGGAAGGCCTGAAACACGGCCCTCAGTTCGGCATTTTTTTGCGTCAGCTCGGTGGAACTCAGCTCCAGCGAACGCTCGATCAGCTCCCGGTCATCGTCGAACTGATGATAGCTGCCGTCCACCATGTCCACAAGAGGAACACACGCGGCTGGAATACCGGATTCATCCTTGAACAGGCGGCGAATCTGACGCTTGAGCAACCGATGCATGGGCCTGTCAGCACTCGCAGAGCGTCGTTATGGTCATGGTCTGGTTATGCAATTCGCATTTCCCGCCGCTGGAGAATGGCGCGATTTCTCCGTAGGAGTAGAAGCCGGCAAGCGTGACCGCAGGTCCCAGTACGTCGCGTACACCTTCGACCTCTTCTTCGGCCATCTGTTTCAGGATCATCCGACGGCCTACGCAACTGATGCAAATGGCCAGCTCGGGGTGCTTCGCGCCGGTGTTCTGGCAAATCCGGGCTGCACCGACCGCGCCCTCGACCAGACGGTCGAAGTTGGCCTTCATCAACTGCGCGTAGTAGCCTTGAGGAATGTTTCCGGCAAAGGTGAGGCTCTGATCCGCTTCGTTCACGGCGCTGAAGGTACGCACTACGCTGGTCTCGCCCCCCTCCCGGCGCAGGCTCAACGGAAAGAGCAGCCCTGAGGCCGGCAATCCGGCGGCATGTTTACCCAGATAGTCCTTATACAGGCCCAAGGCCGACTTTCCGTCAAGCTCGAACAACACATTGTCGCGCGAGGCCGTAATCAGGCGCTCGGGTCCGAAGGGATCCCAACCGCCCAGCGATCCGAAGCCTACGCGCAGCCGTTGGCCGTAAAACCCTACCGCAACAACCGCATCCGACTCCAGCCCCCTGTCGCCGAGCACCCAGGTGCTCTGAAAACGATCGCCATCGCCAGCCAATCCGCCCGTGAACTGCACCCCCTCCGGCAGGCCAGCGGCCAACCCCTCGACAAGCTCACTGCCGTTGACGTGCAGGCCGTCAGAGAGGACGAAGACATGAACCAGGCCATTGGAGGAAAGCTGTTCGGCCAACCTGAGTCCACAACCCCGGGCGTCACCGCATTCAGCGAGTCGCGCCGTGGCGGTCTGCACCCGCGTTGCAGTACATTGGATAGCCGTGGCCACCAGACGGTTGTCGAGAATGCGGGTTCCCTGTATTTCGCCCGCCGTCGAGCATCCGAGAAAAAACGCCTCGGGGAAAAGAGTCTGGAGCGAGGCCAGCGCCGGTTCGATTTCATTGCGGGCAAGGGAACCGAACACGAGCACGCATTGCGACCGGGCGGCCTGATCGGCCTCGTCAAAGGGGCTCCACCCCGCGTCACCCTGCCATAGTGTCTGTACCGTACGCATTGAATTCTCCCCGCCCCCCCCCGCACTACAGTTTCAGATTGATTGTCTGTACGCGATGCCAGGAAAATATTCAAAGAAAAATTGCCCCAGGCGCGAAAAAACTGGCCAGCGCCACAAGAGAGCGCTGGCCAGGGAGGGAAGCGCGTTCATCGCCTAGGGTTGCACCTGGAGCAGGTAGCGGTCATTCCATTTCAGGTACTTCCGGGCCAGAGCCTGCAAGTCCGCGGGCGTCAGACTGGCCACCTGGTCCAGCATCCGGCGGTTGGCATCGAGATCCTGTCCTTGCGAAAGCAGGGTGGCCGCCTCGCTGCTCCGGCTGGAAAGGCTCTGATGGTCGCGATAATACTCGCCGACCAGCACATTTTTTCCCCGCTGCACGGCCTCCTCGGGAAGTGGAGCGGATCGCAGACGATCCAGTACGACCCGAAAACCCTCGATTGCCTGTTCCCGCTTTTCCGGTTGCGTACCGATGTAAAAGGCCACGAAGCCTGTGGAAGGACTCTGCCAGACCATGGCCGAGACGGCGTATCCCAGGGCCTTATCCTCGCGCAGTTCGGTAAAGAGCAGTCCGCTCTGGCCGGTCAGAATGGCCCGCAGCAAGGCCAGGCCCGGGGTATCGGCGTCGAGCAGTCCCGGCGCCTCGAAGACAAGCAGCAGGTGCGTCTGATTGCGTTGCTCCAGGGTAAGCGTTTTTTCCCGCACGGTCCGCCATTCGGGTTTGGCGAAAGCCGGTGCAGGAAGCGCTTCGCCGCCGCCGCGCAGGCGCCCGGCGAGGCTCTTCGCCGCGTCGAGAATTGCCGCCCGGTCGAAATCGCCGCATACAGCCATGACCCAGGGCCTGGAGCGTTGCTTTTCCCAGAAGGAGAGGATGGATTGCGGTGAAAAAGCCTCGATCCGGGAGGGTTCGCCCAGGTGGAAATAGCTGTAATAGGTATTGGCGTAGAGAAAGGGGAAAATATACCGGAAGGCCAGGCCCACGGGCTGATCCTCGCGCGATTTGATCGTGGCGACAAGATTCTGCTTTTCCCGGGCTGCCTCCTCGGGGGCAAAGGCCGGCCGGGTGAGCACCTCCAGAAACAGATCAAGCATATCCGCCGTAAAGCGCGTCGGAAACTTGGCCGTGAGCGAAAAGACATCGCGGGTCGTCCCGGCGCCAAGCGTAGCGGCCCGGTCCGAGAGAAACTCCTGAATTTGCGTGGCCGAGCGGCTGGCAGTGCCCTTGGTCAGCACCTTTGCCGCCAGTTCGGCCAGCCCCTGTTCATCGGGAAGGAGCAGCGCATCGCCCCCGCGCAGACTCAGATCGATGGACGTGTACGGCAGCGTGGGATCCGGCAGGAGCACAAGCCGCGCGCCGTCGCCAAGATCGACGCTTTCCGTTTTCCCCTCGGCACGCTGCGACAGAGCCCTGGCGCGGGCCGCTGCATCCGGCCAGACTGCATCTTTTTTGGCAGTCAACAGCGTGGCCGTAGCGGGATCGCCGATCACACCGGCAGCCTGGTCCTTGGCGCTACCGTTTTCCTTTTCATGCGGCAGCAGCAAGGAGGCAAAAAAACGTTCCGGCTGGATCCACGTCGCGACAAGTTGCTTGAGCTGGGCATTGTCAACGGAATTAACTGCGTAGAGATAATTGTCTTCGGCCAGAACGCTGTGCTTGAAGAGCTGGAAATACCCCAGCTTAGAGGCCAGACCGGCCAGCGTTTCCTTGGCCTGGAACAGGGAATCCTCGATATTGAGCCTGGCGCGCAGAAGCTCCTCGTCGCTGAAATCGGCGTCTTTCAGGCTGGCCAGTTCCTCGAGGCAGGCGGTCCAGAAGGCGTCGAGCTTACCGGCGTCGAGCGTAGCGCTGACGTAGAACATGCCCGTACGTTGCGGCGTCATGGAATAAACGGAAATATCGTCGACCAGTTGCAGCTCGTACTTAAATTTGCGGTACCAGCGCGAGGCCCTGTCCCCGCCCAGGATATGAGCGAGTATCTCGAGACCGGGCTCCTCCGCCGCGGTGAAACCAGGCGTCGGAAAGGCCAGACCAATATAAACCTTATTCCAGGCGCCGCGTTGCACTTCGATCCGGGGAACGCCGACGGACAATTCGCGCAACAGGGCCGGATCGATGACTTCCGGCGTACGCAACTCGCGCGTATTCTGCAAACTCCCGAACAGACGCTGCGCCGCGTCGAGCACCTCCCTGGCCTTGACCTTGCCGCAGACGAGCAGCAACATGCTCTGCGGCTGGTACTGGCGACGGACGTACTCCTTGAGGGCCTGATCGCTCAGATTGGCGACACTCTCCCGAAAACCGAGAATGGGCCAGGCATAACCCGTCCCTGCCCAGACCCGGCTCTGGAGATCGTGAAAAATGCGCGAATTCGGTGAATCCTGACTGCGGTCGATTTCAGCCAGCACCACATCTTTTTCCCGGGCGAGTTCCTGCGGATCGAGAAGCGCCTGAAAGGCCATATCCTTGAGCACATCCAGCCCCAAGGCCCAGTGTTCGGCCGGCATATCGGCCATATATTCGGTATAGTCGAAGCTGGTGGCCGCGTTGACGTACCCGCCCACGGCCTCGATTTCCTCCGACAACCGCCCCGGACCGCGCGTCTGTGTTCCCTTGAACACCATATGCTCGAGCAGATGACTGATGCCGGCCTGCTCCGGATCTTCGCAGGAGGAACCTGTCGGTGCGTACAGCCTGACCGAGGCCAGAGGAAAACGGTCGTCCTCCTGAACCAGCACAGTGAACCCGTTGGACAGTCTGGCCACAACGGGAGCGGCGGCATGAGCCGGCCGAAAACTGAGCACCGCGCTCATGAACACCGCCGCGAGCAATACCGAGGCAACGTAACGCATGATTCAACTCTCCTGATCACTCCCAACGTGCCCAGGCAACGCCGCGCGTGCGGCATGGCCCGGACAGATGGTTTTGTGTGGCAAATCGGCATGACAACAACTCCCTTTCTCGTCTCGTCTGCGACGAAGGGTATCAAAAGAACCGGTAAAAACATAGCCCACGCCAGCAGGAAAAAAATACTCCCGGATCACGCCCGAGGACGTTCTCAACGGACGGAATCGAAACCCGGCAATCGGGCGATATGCCGCACGCCTGAGACCTGACGGACGGTCAGGCCGGCGCAGCGAAAAACCGAAGACGCAGTTTACAAATGCCGGCCGATTCCGTATTTATGGCCGGTTATGCTTGCACATTCCACACTTTCCGTTGTCGTGCCCGCCTATAACGAGGCGGAAAACATCCCGATTCTTTTCGAAGAAGTGCGGTCCGTGCTTTCCCGTCTGAATCGGGACTGGGAAATCCTTTTCATCGACGACTGCAGCACGGACGAGACCCTGCCGACGCTGCGGCGGCTGGCGAACGAGCATCCTGAACTCCGCTACCTGTCCTTCGAGCGCAATTGCGGGCAGTCGGCCGGATTCAGCGCCGGGTTCCAGGCCGCGCGCGGCGAGGTCATCATAACCATGGACGCAGACCTGCAGAACGATCCGGGTGATATTCCGCTCATGCTCGAGCGTTTCGGGCAGGGGGCGGACATGGTCATCGGCTGGCGGGCCAGACGTCAGGACACCTGGGCCAAGCGCATGGCCTCGTTGCTTGCCAATCGCGTACGCAATGCACTGACCAGGGAAAACGTCCGCGATACGGGCTGTTCGCTCAAGGTGCTGCGCGCCGACCTGGCCCGACGTATTCCCATGTTTACGGGCATGCACCGGTTCTTGCCCACGCTCATGCGCCTGGAGGGCGCCCGGGTCGTGGAGATCAAAGTCAACCACAGGCCACGCCGGCATGGCACGTCCAAGTACGGCGTCCTTGATCGCGCGCTCGCCACCTGGCAGGACCTCCTGGCAGTACGCTGGATGCAAAAACGCCACATCCGCTATGCACTGCGGGAGCACAACTAGACCATGAGCGGCCCGGCCATACTCCTTCTCGGAATATGCGGCGTGCTGATGCAACTGCCCTTTCTGTTCCAGCTCCTGCTCCAGGCCAGACAGTACGCGGCGAGTCCCTCCCCGCAGACAACGCCGCCGTCTGCAAGGCAGACGCCGACGTGGACAGGTCGTGGCCGTGGCCTGCATGGCCTGGCCATAGCCGGCGCCCTGCTCGCCCTGGTGGCTGCCTGGATGCGGGCAGACCTGACGCTGGGCATCGGGCAGATGCTGCTGCTCTGCCTGCACGTCTTTTCCCCCTCCCGACGAGCCATCCGTGGATAGAGGACAGTCCAATCTCTTCAAGAGCCTGTTTCCCCTGCTGGGGCTCATCATCGTCGCCTTCGGATTCAAGGCCCTGGGTCTGCTCGATTTTTTCGATACGGCCTGGGCAGATCACAATCTGGTCGGACACGGTGTGCCAGGCATGGTGCTGTTCTTCGCCCTGGGCGCCGGCCTGACTGCCATCGGCCTGCCCCGCCAGATCATCTGTTTCGTGGCCGGCTATGCCTATGGCCTGGTCGCCGGCGTGGCTCTCGGCATGGCGGCGACGCTTGGCGGCTGCTGTCTGGGATTCTTTTCGGCGCGCTATCTTGGCCAGGCCTTTTTCATCCGCCGCTATCCCCGGCAAACGCAGCGCATCAACGCCGCCTTGAGCCGCAATCCTTTCAGCATGACCCTGCTCATCCGGCTGGCACCCGTCGGCGCCAACGCGCTGACTAACCTGCTGGGCGGGGTCAGCGCCGTGCCGGCTCGATACTTCTTGTCAGGAACACTCCTCGGGCAGTTGCCGCAAACGATCATCTTCGCGCTGCTGGGCAGCGGCGTGCGCGTGGATCCCTTCTGGCGCATCGCCGTCAGCGTTGTGCTGCTCGTGCTCACCACGCTGCTGGGCCTGTGGCTTTACCGACGCTATCGCCTGGAACAGGCCGTTTCCGGATCGGACGTATAGCCGGGTTCTGACGCCTGGACCGGAACGACGTCCACCCGTACCTGATCGGACAAGCACCTCTTGCTTTCAAGGCGGTCGTGCTTATTCATCTGTGTAGAGCGTGCGCGGAGGCATTCCTGAAACGGGATATGCCCGCCCGACGGACGCAACGCTCCAGGGGGGGGAGGCGTCATGATTCAGGAAAATCCCAGCTACTTCAAGGCCCAGGAAGTCGTCAGCAAAGACGTCTTCGGCCATTGGGACATGCTCGTCAACTGGCTGCTGTGGGTCGGCGTGCTGATCATTCTCATCATCGCCGTCAACCTTGTCCGCAATGTTTTGATCAACAGAAAGAAAGGACGGACCATTACTCGAAAAACACACCCGACCCGCGGCCTGCGCCATCTTTTCAGTTCGCTCCGGTTCTGGTAACATGGGACGACGCTACAGATAGCGGGAGGCGGGAATGCTGGATAGAATGAAATGCCCGCGCTGCGGTCGTACAATGGACCGCAGCGCTTTTTATTGCAATAAATGCTCCAAAGCCTTGCGCGACGGAACGAGTATACTCGAAAGCAGCAGACTGCTGCACTGGCTATACTGCTGCATCCTGGTGGTCATCATCCTGGGCGTTCTCTACCTGTTGTATCGCGGCTCCTACCACTAACGCCTTTCCTGGTCGAAAGCGCAACGCGGACAGATCATATCCCCCCGGTACCCGGGCATCGCCCCGCCTGCACCCCTGACCGATCCGTTCCATACAGCTTTTGACTTGAGCGAGGCTCCGTTGTAGATTGTCACGTCGGATGAGACCGTTCGCTCCAACACACAACGCTGAGGGGGTTCATCATGCGCCAGATCATTCTCGTCACGCTGCTCGGGGTCGTGCTGGGCGCCTGCGCCGCCAGTTCGGGTAAATTCAGCACGCTTGAATTTCACAATCGCTGTTTCATGTATTCCGACGGCGGAGGGGGCGGGGGCATGATGGGCGGGAGCATGTGCGGCGGTGAACAAAACCGGATTTGCCAGGACTATTTCGAAATGCTCGATCAGGGCGCGGCGAACCGTCAGGACTGCCTGAAAAAGTGCCGGGATACCTACGACAGCATGTACGGCCCCCACGCGGTCGACGGCTGTCTGCGCGTTGTTCAGTACGCCTACGAAGTCTGTGGCCAGTATTGCCTGGGCAATTACGAATGAGGCATCCCGAAGGGGCCGCCAGCATCGGCGTTACCGGGCGCGGAGGCTTGTTTCCGGCTTCCGCTCCCGTGAAAAAGACGGGGCCGGAACACGGTAATCCGGATCCCGGCTTCCTGGCGAGGCGCCCTTGAGTCGTTGCCTGTTCATCAGTTGCGGCGAACCCTCCGGCGATATGCACGCGGCCACGCTCGCCTCGGCACTGCTGCAGAGCGCGCCCGATATCCAGCTCGCCGGCATCACCGGCCCCGGACTCGCGGCCTTGCCGGTCGAGGCCGTCGGGTCCATCTCAGAGCTCTCCGTCATGGGCTTCACCGAGGTCTTCGGTGCGCTGCCCCGCATCATCGCTCTGTTGCGGCGTATCAAGCGGTATCTGCGCGTACGACGTCCCGACGCCGTGGTGCTGATCGACGCGCCGGACTTCAATTTCCGGGTCGCCAGGCAGGCGCACGCGCTCGGCATCCCGGTATTCTATTACATCAGTCCGAAGCTGTGGGCCTGGCGTACAGGACGCGTGGCCTTTATCAAACGCTATGTCCAGCGGATGCTGTGCATTTTTCCCTTTGAAGTCGACTTCTACCAACGCCACGGCGTGGAGGTGGACTATGTCGGCAATCCGCTGGCCGACGGCATCGATTGGGAGCGTATGAGCAGCATCCCCGTGGACAGCCGTTGCGTCGGCCTGCTTCCAGGCAGCCGGCGCAAGGAGATTCAGGCACTGTTGCCCGAATTTGCACTGGCGGCGCGTATGATGCTGGCCCGGCGCCCGGAGCTGCGCTTCATCCTGCTGCGCGCGCCGGGCATTACCGAACAGGCGATACGCAAGCTCTGGCCTGCTGATATTCCCGTGACCCTGCTCGGACCGGAGCAACGATACGCGCGTATACGAGGCTGCGGGCTAGTCCTGGCCGCATCGGGCACAGCGACCCTGGAAACGGCGTTGCTCGGCGTACCGACGATCGTCACCTACAGGCTGTCCGGGTTGACCTTTGCCCTGGCCCAACGCCTGGTCAACGTAAAATACGTCAGCCTGCCCAACCTCATCCTGGACGACATCGTCTTTCCGGAACTGCTGCAAGAGAACGCCCGCGGCGCTCGTATCGCCGAAATCGCCCTGAACTGGCTCGAGCACCCGTCTGTTACGAACGCGATCCGTGACCGGCTGGACGCGCTGCGCCGGCTGCTGTCCCCGCGTAATGCTCCCGCGCAGGCGGCTGCGCTCATATTGCAACACCTGGAGCGGACGCCGATGTCGTCCGAGACTGCCCCAAGGAACGGAAATGCCCGCATTGTATCTTGACTGCGCCTACGGGATCGCCGGCGATATGTTTCTGGCCGCGCTGGCCGACCTGGGCTGCGAACTGAGCGAACTGGAACGCCTTTTCCGCCGCGTACTGGCCCTTCGCCTGGAGCTGCGCGAAGAGCGACGCCAGGGGCTGGCAGGCCGGCGCCTGTGCGTAACGCTGGAGCAGGAACAACCGCTACGGCATCTGGAACAGATCGCCGAGTGCATCGAACGCCTGGACCTGACCGCATCGGTTCGGGAGCGCGCCCTGCAGGCCTTCTCCCGGCTGGCCGACGTCGAGGCCGCGGCCCACGGCATTCCGCGCGCGGCGGTGCATTTTCACGAGCTGGGTGCTGCGGATACGCTGGTGGATATCGTCGGCGCGTTCTGGGCCCTGGAGCGATTGGGAATCGAGCGCGTCCTTTCGAGCCCGCTGCCCTGGTTCCGGGGAGAAATACGCTGCGCGCACGGCGTGCTGACGCTTCCGGCGCCAGCCACGACGGCGTTGCTCGCCGGGAAACCGGTCTACCCGACCGCGTTCACGCAGGAAATGATCACGCCCACCGGAGCGCTGCTGCTGGATCAGCTGGTCGACGACTACGTTTCCGGCCCCCAGGGCCGACTTCTCAGCCAGGGGCTGGGCTACGGCAGCATGGAAACGGGCGGCGGCTTGCGCGCCTTTCTCTTCGATGCGCAGGAAACGGCACGAACGGACGCGGCACCAGGCGAACGGGAGCAGGTCTGGGTTCTGGAGAGCAACCTGGACCAGCTGAGCGGCGAAGATTTGGGCGGCGTGTTTTCCGCGTTGCTGTGCGCCGGGGCGCTCGACGCCGTCTATCTGCCCGGGGTGATGAAAAAAAACCGCCCCGGCGGCGTATTGCAGGTGATATGCCGACCGCAGGACCTGGCAGCCGTGGAGCAGGCCTTTTTCCGCCATACGCTCACGCTGGGGCTTCGCCGAACGCTGGTGGAACGCGTCGTTCTTCCCCGACGCCAGACCATGGCGGATACGCCGCTCGGACAGGTGCGGGCCAAATGCTTCACCCTGGATGGCCGGGAATACCTGGTGTTCGAATACGAAGAGCTGACCCGCCTGGCGGAGCAGACCGGCCGGACGGTGGCGGAACTGAGACTGCTGCTTGGCCGGGGGCGATGTATCGAATCCGCGCGGCCTTGAGGTTCCGGAGATGAATCAGTTCACGATGTAGCGTTCCGGATTCACGCACACGCCGTTGAGTCGCACCTCGTAATGGAGATGCGGCCCGGTGCTGCGTCCGGAAGTGCCCATGAAACCGATGGTGTCGCCGCGTTTCACCGAATCGCCTTCCTTGACCGCCACCTGCTGGAGATGCGCGTAGCGGGTGGCCAGACCGTTGCCGTGTTTGATCATGAGCGTGTTGCCGTAGCCGCCGTCCACGCCATTGAAGACCACGACCCCGCGTGCCGGCGCCTTGACCGGGGTGCCCAGACGTCCGGAAATATCCAGCCCGGGATGCATTTCGCGCTGACCGGTGAAGGGCGAGATGCGCTGGCCGAATCCAGAGCTGATCCAGCCCTCGGCAGGCCATATCGTCGGCGTTGCGGCGAGCAGGTCCTCGTGCCCGCGCAACGAGTCGAGCAGCTCCTGCTGACGCAGTTCTTCCATACGCACGTCGACATTCAACTGATTCAAGAAGTTATGCATCTTGCGGGCGATCAGTTCCTGGCGATGGATGGGCAGATAGGTTTTTGAAAACGTCGCGGAATCCGCCCCGCCCGTGGCCGACGTGGGCTCGAAATGGGAATCGAGATTGAGCATGACCCGAAGTCTCGTGTCGAAGTCGCGGACGCGAGCCATGTCTTTTTCCATGGTCTTGAGCTTGCTGGTCAGGCTGAGCAGCTGACTTTTCTGCTCGTCGATAGTCTTTTCCGAATTGCGCAGCTGGTACCTGGCGTAGCTGTAGCGGGGAAAATAAGTCCAGTAATGCAGACTGCCGGCGATCAGGGCAACGACCAACCCGACAGCGGCAAATATCGTCCATCCGCGGAGATGAAACTTCTTACAAACGCCTTCGTTCTCCTTGAATATGACGACATGGTATTTTCGAAGCAGCATAAAGCCTCCCGGACGGACAGGGTATGTCGTGGCGCAGTCGTTGCCGGCACACAACCCGAGCCGGACGGATAAACTGTTCCAACAAACTGAAATCGCGGACAATCCAATTCAAATACCGGTCTCGTTCCGCGTTCCCTTCGGGCAAGATATTCAGAGTATTATGCTTTTTTCATCGCCCGGTCAAGCGCATACCGGCGCAACCCGTTGAGCAGATTGCGGCGGATGCGCTTGTCCGCGGCAGGGCCGGAGTCGATCCATCTGGAGAAGTCGCTTCGCCGGGTCTGCCCGGACGAGGGGCAGGGATTGGACCAGATCGGAAGCTCCCACTGCCGGCAGGCCCGGGAGATGGTCTCCTTGGACAGCCAGAGCAACGGACGGATGACTTCCAGCTCGCCGCCGAAAAATCCCTCCCGGATGCTCATACCGTCCACGCGCCCGTTCTGGAACAGGTTGAGAAAAAACGTACTCGCCAGATCGTCGCTGGTATGGCCGAAGGCCAGGTGGGTAAGCCGGTAGCTCCGGCACAGGTCGAAAAGCCGCTTGCGCCGATGCCAGGCACAAAAAAAGCAGGGCGAGTTCTTGCGGTTCTCGGGACTGTGCGCCCGGGGACCATGGTCGGTCGCCTCGATGTGCGCCGGCAGTCCGTGCCGGGCGACCCAGTCGGTCAACGGGACGTGGTTGTCCCTGTCGAATCCGGGATTGCAATGCAGGACCATCAGCTCGAACTTCACGGGTACGATGCGCTGCCGGAGCATGAGCACCTTGAGCAGAACAAAGCTGTCCTCCCCGCCCGAGACCGCCACTCCCAGCCGGGCTCCCGGCCGCAACATCCCGGTCTGCTGCATCAGCTTGCCGGCGCTGGTCACGCAGGTCTTCTGGGCGAAACTCAATTTTTCCCACTGAGCCATCGACACGCCGCCTGGATACGGTTCCTGTAAAAGGCCCGGCACGATCCGGGCGACGCTCCACTCAAGGAAAACGGGACACGCCGGGACGCGGACCGATGTCGTACCGCGCCAGAACCTCGCCCAGCCGCTGCGAAAGTTTCGTCGTCACCTTGGCCAGCTGCGCCAGGTTGATGACCACTTGATGATCGGACCGGAACGAGGCCTTGGCCCAAAGCGTGATCAGCATCCGGCGCAACGTGTCCCCGATATGAAAAAACTCGATGAGTTCCTTGAATTCCTGGGCTGTTCTGGACCGAAAAAGCTTCTGGTCCGGAGCCGAGGGGTCGTCCTCCCAGAATTTTTTCTCGCGGATGCGATTCATGCCGTAGGGATATAATTTCTGGATCGCCTCCTGGGGGACACGACGCAGGCGAATGGTGCGTACGAAAAGCTTGCCGCCCTCCTCGCGCCCTTTTTCCTGCAGCTGAAAGCAGAAACATCCCCCCAGAAGCATCTGCATGGCGGCGTTCATGTTGTTCTGATCCGTGGCCTCGATCTGGGCGAGCACGGCCGCGCGCTCCTGGGGCTTCAACTCGCGAAAGGCCCGGCTGCAATCGCCGAAAATGATCGACCGCGCCAAAACAACACCGGCAGCCATGGCTAACACCTGGGCCTTGAGAAACACCTTCTGGACGGTCTCGTCCTGCTCCTCGGCGCCCGGTTCCTGCTGCGCGGCCGCTCCTGCCTTTTCGGGTTCAGCTGCCGGAAGCGACGCCGCGACAGAGTCAGACGCATTCCCGTCAGCCGGGGCAACAAGTCCGGCGTCTGTCGCCAGGGCCTCTGACTGAGGCGCCGATTGCGAAGAGGACGTGCTCGATAATGTCTCCGATTTCCCGGACGATTCACCCGGCGGCGTCGACGTCAGGCTGGCTCCGGTGTTCTCTCCGTGGCCATAGGCCTGATAAAAATTATCGGCCAGCTGCGAAATGGAAATGATGCGGGCCACCTGCCCCAGGGCTTTGGGTTCGAGGTAGACGTTGAGCAGGCTGCATTCGGCGCTTTCCAGAAAATCACTGACAAACCCCTGCACGCGCCTGGCGGCCTCGTCGGCGCTCCGGCTGGCAAAGGCTGCCTGGATACGTGTCGGCTTGATTTCCGTATCATGATAGCCCACGGCGACAAGCAGATCATCCTGACAAAAACTGATCGTGAGCGTAGTCTTGTCCCGCGTGAGCGCATACTGCTTCCGGGCCAGAAGCTGTGTATAGGCCAGCTCCAGCTGCGCACAGACTATACGCTCGACATGGCTGCGCCACCAGGCCTCGTTGAATTCGACCGTAGCCGTGATATCGTTCATGACTTCCAGAGTCGACGCGCCGAAAAGCCTGACCATGGCGTGAGCCAGATTGTCCTTGGTCAGGCTCATGACATAGACGATACCCTGGATGCACTGAACGAGAAGGGATTCGACATTGATGATCGCGGCCTGATGCTCGTCGATCTCGGCCTGGTTCCGGGCTGACGAGGCCTTGGCGTACTTGTTTATGGACAGCAGGAAATCCGCCAGCCATTCCCGGATAAAGTCATAGGCCGGCAGACCTACCGACCGGTGACAAACGATGTCGATGATGCTGCTCTGTTCGGTCTCCAGAAGGGGAAATTCATCGATCCGGTCCATGTTGCCATGAATGAACACCTGGAGCATCTCCCGTTCCAGTACTTCCTTGACCGCGCTGCGCTCTTTCAAGTCCTGGTATTTTTCCAGATAGCTGCGCAAGCGTTGGTCTTGATTCATGGTATGATTCCGGGATTGCTCTGAAGGCGGCTTCGCCGGTTCGTTGGATCAGCGTCAACACAAGGGCTGACGGTGACGTTCGCACAAGAGCGGCTCCGGTGGCCGCGGCGTGCGACTCGAATCAGGGACAGGCGCATTCCTGACGTCGGAAGGAATGCATCAGGCCATACCCTGAAGATGTCAACGCGTCAATCCGTGCGCCAGCAGTGTTTCAGCATCCTTGCCGGAGACAGGCTTGGAAAAGAAATAGCCCTGGACGTATTCGCACTGTTGCTGCATGAGCATACCGAGCTGCTGCGAGGTCTCTACGCCCTCGGCAACGACCTTCTTGTTCAGCGTATGCGCCAGGATAATGATTGCCCTCACGATTTCCAGCCCGTTGCCCTCGGATTTCATGTTCAGTATGAACGACTTGTCGATCTTGATCGTGTCGGCCGGCAGGCGTTGCAGATACGCCAGGGAAGAATAGCCTGTCCCGAAATCGTCGATGCTCAGGGATACGCCCATGTCGCTCAGTTTCTGGAGTATGGACGTCGCTCGCTCGGGATTTTCCATGACCAGACTCTCCGTAATCTCCAGCTTCAGCGACGACGCAGGCAAGGCGGTCTGTTCGAGCGCGTCGCGAACCTGGTCGAGAAAAGTCGAAGAACTGAGTTGTCTGGCCGAAATGTTCACGTTGACAGCCAGATCCCTGCTTCCCGGAAACTGCGCGCGCCATTGGGCCAGTTGCCGGCAGGCCTCGATCAGCACCCATTCCCCCGCCGGAACTATCAGCCCGAGCTGCTCCAGCATGGGGACGAACACCCCGGGCATCACCAGCCCGGTGTCGGGATGCTCCCAGCGCAGCAAGGCCTCGAAGGCTGCTATCTCGCCGTTGTACAAGCTGACAATCGGTTGATAATATAAACGAAATTCATCCCTCTCCAGGGCCCTGCGCAGCTCCGTCTCCTTTTTCAGCCTCGAAACGG
>CAZGAH010000053.1:30068-30379 GCA_964523295.1 uncultured Desulfovibrionaceae bacterium
CATTGAACACGGCGAAGGCCCGCGTCTGGTCATTCCTGGAGCGATACATGGCCGTGTCCGCGTCGTCGAGCATGGCCTCGGCCGTGGAATATTCCTGACTGCTCATCACGATGCCGGAACTCACCGTGGTGAAGACTTCGTGGCCTTCAATGTTCAGCGGATCCTTGAGCGCCTGGTTGATGCGCTCGATTACCCGGATGGCGTCGGCTGTTTCCTGCACGTCGCTGAGCAGCAGCGCGAACTCATCGCCGCCGAGACGCGCGCAGAGGTCTTCAGTCCGCAGACAGACGAGCAACACCTTGGCGACCTGC
>CAZGAH010000054.1:0-1560 GCA_964523295.1 uncultured Desulfovibrionaceae bacterium
CTTGCGCCTGGGCATTACGCTTAACGGACAGGCCGACGACATGGTCGATATCATTACCGCTCCTGGCAGCGGATGGGAGACGCTGGCGAACGGCATCGCTGCCAGGCAGGCCGCAGACACCGGCAAGCTCGTGCTGGCCGGCCTCAAGAGCACCGGGCATGATCCTGCTGCCGCGCACGGGCATGTTGCGGTGGTGGTCGCCGGTCCGCTGGCTCACGAGCGCTATCCCAGTGCCTATTGGGGCAGCCTGGGTGGCACAGGCAGCCGCAACAGGACGATCAACTACGCCTGGAAGGCCCGGGACCGCGACAAGGTTCACTACGTGGCCAGAAATCTTGCCTAGCGAAGAGTCAGTTCCCCCTCTGTTCAAACCCGGGCGGCAGCGTCCGGACCTGCTCCTTTCTTGAGGTCAGAATGCTCCAGCTGTCTGCCCTGTCGCGCTTGCAGGTAGCAGACTTAGCCCCGGAACCGTCATGCCGCGGTTTCCTTCAAGGCCCGGAGCAGGCCAAATGAAGTAGCTGGTAGAAGGTGACGTACAGGGCCATGTCGTCGCGTCGCGGTCCTTCCTTCAGAAGGATGGGATTGGCTTGCTGATAGTGGTTGTCCGGGTCCTGGCTGGGGCCCTGGCTGGCCAGCAGGAAGGCGACGCGGGTGATGGTCTCGCCGCCGGTCGATTCCGGGCCGGTGCTGATCTGGAGGTCGGCCCTGGCGAGTTCTTCTTCCGCCGGCGCCGAGCAGATCGGCAGGCCTGTTTGCGCGCCCGCGGGGACCAGACCGGGCGCCGGGACGTAGATATACCAATTGTCCCACGGGTCTTTGACCCGGACGGGCGGGGCGTCCCGGCCGGGCAGAGCGTGATGCAGGGCGACATAGCCCAGCACCTCGTTCCGGAGCGCTTCCAGCTCCTGCCTGGCCCGGGTTGTCCGCGTGCGCTGGATGCTGTCGAAGACCATAGGCGCAACGAGCACGAACAGCAGGCCAAGTATTGTCAGCACGACGGCGAGTTCGAGCAGGGTAAAGGCGGCGGGATCCCGGGCCGGGCTGTTCAAGGCCTGTCCGCCTCGGGGATATCGTGGAACAGGACCCGCACTTCCAGCCCGAACAAGGGATCCGGCGTGCCCGACCAGTCGAAGCGGAAATCCCCGGCAAGCAGCAGCGCCTTCGACGGCGCGCGACGCTGCACGAGCAGGTAGTGTACGCTGTCCGCGTGGCCGTCGCTGCGGTGCTCCATCCGGCCGTTGGCTGCGGGCAGGACGACGTTGTTCAGTTCGAGCTGCGCGACCTCGACGACTCCGCCGGCAAAGCCCTCACTACGCGGCATCCGGCTGGTGAGCCAGACATTGCCGGTATAGCGCGTCGTGCCGGGGGCCTGCGGTTCGAGCTGCGCCACGGTCTCGCTCAGCACGTCCCCGAATCCCCCGACTTCGCCAACCGAATAATCAACGTAGCGCTTGCAGCTCCAGCGGACCGTTGCGTCGCCCGCGGTATTGCAGGTCAGCTCGAAGCGGTACCAGGCGTTGCGCTGGCCGCCGGCGTAGCTTGCCTGCCAGGCGATGGCGG
>CAZGAH010000054.1:1570-7386 GCA_964523295.1 uncultured Desulfovibrionaceae bacterium
CCTTCAAACCCGCGTAGCCGCCGGTTGCGCCGTAGATGGCCGCGGGGGCCGGCTGGCCAGGGCCGCGCACGGTCGACGCCGTCGACTCCGCCGCGGCGCCCCGGCAGCGGGCGGTCATTGTCCACAGGGCGTCCAGGGTCACGTATTCGATCTGATCGTCATAGGGTCGCGGCCCCATTTCCGGATTCTGTCCGGCTGCGACGAGCGCGCCGTAGGGCGCGGATGTCACCGTTCTTCCTGCGTGGTCGATGCCGGCGTCACGCAGCCGGTTCTGGCCGCGACTGAGGATAACGAAGGCCAGGTCGCTGGCAGTCGTTCCGTCGGGGCGAGCCAGGGTCCAGCCCGGATAGCGGGCGGAGGTACCGAGCGCGCCGGCCGGCTGCAATTCCGGGACAGGAACGTAGCACAGGGCCAGACCATTCCGTGCGGAAAAATGCGCCACCTCATAGGACAGGTAGCCGGTGCACGCCACGGGAGTGCCCTCTTCACCGGGCGGCGGATGCGGCAGAGCCGGGGGCAGAGCGCACTGCCGCATCGCGTAGCCGAGGATGTCGTCCCGTGCGCTGCGCAGCAGGGCTGCGTCGTCGCGATGCGGACCGCTGCGCAGGGTCTCCACCAGGCCCGGGAGCAACGAGGCCGTCACCAGCCCGATAATGAGCAGCAGCAGGGCCGTGACGACGAGCGCGAGGCCGCGCTGCCTCCCGGATGCCGCGCCGCGTCTCATTGGTAGAACCCGCGCAGGCTCTTGTAGTGCCTGGAAACGGCCGCGGCGCTCAACGGGCTGTCGTAGACGAGAATGTCGTCGATTTCGCCCTCGAAAGAGTGTACCTCGTCGCCGGCTCCCGGCTTGCTGCCCGCGCCAATGAAGAAATCATACAGCCCGGCGCCATAGGCCGGTCCGATATCGGGCGGTCCGTCCCGGACGCAGGTCTGGCAGAGCAACTCGTCCGCCAGCGTCTGACTCAGGCAGAGCGTTGCCGCGTAAGTCTCGCCGGAGCGCTTCATGGTCGCGGCGAAAAAGTGCCAGCGATTATCCCGCACGGACGGACCGGGCGCTGGCGGGAGCATGGCGCCGGTCTCGAAGGGGTCTCCCGGACAGTCCGGGTCGCGCGTGGCGCGAAACACCAGCTCGTCACCCGCGAATCCCGGTGCTGGCGGCGTGGCGACGGCGTCGCCCCACACGGCCACGAGCCAGTTCTGGGCCTGGCTGCCGCTCTGGCGGCTGATGACGGGCGCGAAGGGCGGCGCATCGGGAGCGAGTTTGAACCAGCCCATGATGGTGAAGGTCCGCAGCCGGTAATTGAGGCTGAGCGCGCTGAGATTGACGCGCTGGCCGCCCGTGAGCCTGAGCGCGTAGCCATCCGGCGTCGTGGAGGCGACAACGAGCGCCCCGGACTCCGCCCCGCTCAGGGCCGTGCTCCCCGGACCAAAGGCGAAGCGCGCCATCCAGTCCGCCGGCTCTTCCTCCTGGCAGAGCAAGGCCTGAAGCTCGTCCAGGCCGACCCAGGCCACGATGTCGTCGCCCGTAGTCCGCAAGTCTGTCGTGCTGCCTGCGGCGTCGGGGAAAAGGATTGTCGCTCGCCGGTCAGGTCCGTCTCCGACGATGACGAAGGCCGCCGGGATCGGGACCGGCACGCCGGTGGCCGGATCCAGCGCATTCGGCACGAGCACATGCAACTCCGCGTCGGCAACGGTCTCCGCGCACAGATCGGACGTAGATTGCAGTCGCGCGTCGGCTCGATAGCGCAACGGCCGCCGCCAGGAATCCTGCCCCGCCAGCTCGCCGCCGAGCCGGACGGGCAGACGCCGGTGCGCCCGGGCGTAGCCGAGCACGGCGTCACGGGCGGCGTCCACGTCGGCGCGTCCGCGTTGGTCGGCCTCGTGCCGCAGCGTCTGCACCAGGACCGGCGCCAGCAAGGCCAGCAATACGCCCGTGACCACGATCACAAAGGCCATTTCCAGCAGGGTGAACCCGGCGGCTGGCTGGGCTACAAGGCGTTGATTGCGCATGATCCGGTCCCTGCTGTCCTGATCGAAAGGCATCGTCACTCCCGCAGCCTGGCGGCCAGCTCGTAGGCGCTGACAACAAGACAGGCGTCGGCCTTGAGCGGATCGGTGCCGGCGTCGGGCGTAAAGTCCGGCGTCGAGGCCCCGTCCATGCGCGCCGTCCGCGGCCGGAGTCCGTGGACAGCGGCAAAGCCGGCGCCGTAGCTGTCCTTGTCCGGCGCATTGTCCGGGCCGAAGCTGAGGAGGACGAAGGCGACGTTGTCGCGGCGCTGCCCGCCGGCATCTATCACCACCGAGCGGCTGGACGGACTCCCCTGTTCCTGCGGCCCGTGCAACGGCTGATCCAGAATGGCCTTTCCCTGCAATCCGCTTCCGTCGCTCGCACCCTCCAGAAAATACAGGCGCTTCCCCCAACCGTCGAGTACGTTCGCCTCGCAGAGACAGGCGTCGACGTCCCTGCCGGCGGTCTCGGTGGCGGCGCCGGGATTTCCCGGCGCATCCGCCGCGCACGCGAGCCCGGGCGTCCAGGTCGGATAGCTCCCGGACTGGACGACGCGCCGCAGCAGACAAAGCCTGGCCTGCTGCAGGGCATCGAGCGTGCGCGCCCGCCGCCGGCTGGTTTCCAGGCGCTGCCACGCCGCCGAGGCCGCCGCGGTCACCAGGGCCGCAAGGACGAGCACGATAACCGCCTCAAGCAGAGAAAAGCCCGATGATCCGCTCCGCGCGGGCAACGGCGCCGTCTCGACGACGTCCCCCCGGGCACCGCTCCGGGGAGGCCCTTGGGGAAGGCGGCGATGTCGCCGGAGACGACACAATGTCAGGAAACCTTGGGTCAAATGATTTCCAGGAGCTGTGAAAGATTTTCCTTTTTCCCGATAGTCAGCAGCGTATCCTGTGCCTCGATGATCGTCGCTGGCTGCGGATTGAAGATCATTGCCCCGTCGTGCTTTTTAATGGCCACGATGATCAGATTGAAACGGGGCCGGATGCGCGATTGCACCAGATCCTTGCCCACAAGTTCCGAATCCTCTCTGACGACGAGTTCCTCCATCTGCAGATCGAATTCACCGCGCATGGCCGTATCGAGAAAGGTGATGGCCGTGGGTCGGATGACCGACTGGGCCATGCGCAGGCCGCCGATCATGTTCGGCAGCACGACGCGGTCGGCGCCGGCCATTTTCAGGCGCTGGATATGAGCCTCAGTCTCCGCCCGGGAGATGATGGTCAGCTTGGGATTGAGCTGGCGCGCTGTGAGCACCACGTAGACGTTGGCGGCCTCCGTGGTCAGCGTGCTGATGAGCGACCTGGCGTTCATGAGTCCGGCTGACAGGAGGATTTCGTCAGAGGTGGCGTCGCCGACGACGTAGAACATACCTTCGTGTTCGGCGGTTTCAATGGCCTGGGGGTTGTTTTCGATGACCACCACCGGCAGATTCTCCCGGGCGATTTCCCGGGCCACGACAGCGCCGATGCGTCCGTAGCCGCACACGATGATGTGGTTTTCCAATCGCGACACCATGCTTTTCATCCGTCTTCTCCCGAGAAGTTCCTGAATTCGACCCTCAACCAACAATTCTGCCACGGCACCAACCATCACGGAGAACATGCCCACGCCGGCGAACATGACCACTCTCGTCAAAATCCGGCCGGCGTTCGAGAGCTGCTGTACCTCGCCAAAGCCCACCGTGGCCATGGTGATCACGGTCATGTAATAGCTGTCCAGCACGTTCCAGCCCTCGATGTACATGTACCCGAGGGTCGATGCGCCGACCACCACGATGATGCCGGCCAGCGAGATCGCCAAGGGATAAAAATTGCCGATCCGGCTTTTCAGCCGGCTGTAGGAAACCCATACTTTATGCAATTCCATGGTCAGCTCCTGATGACGCGTGCGCGTTCGTCGGGTCCGCTCGCTTCGAAAACGCGCCCGCGGACTCTCCAGCCCGGGGTCAGCCGCGGCCGGGGGCCGTTTCCGGCAAAGAGCGCGATTTCCGGTTTTTGCGGCGCAGCATCTCCAGCAGCAGACACGCCTCGTCCAGACCGAGTCTGCGCGCTACGTAGAGATAGAGCGCTATCCAGAGCGGAATCAGCGCAACGGCCCAGAGTCCGTCTTGCCAGGGCAGAAGCCGGCATCCCGCCCAGGCGGCCAGTCCGAGCGCGACGCTCAAGGCCCCGCAAAGCACCGCGACGCGGAATACTCCCTGATTGCTGCCCCCGCCTGCCGCCTTGAGTCGTCGACGCAAAAAAAACCACAGGCCCAGCACATTGACCCAGGAGCAGAGCGACGTGGCGGCCGCCAGGCCGACATGTCCCAGCGGAGTGCGCAGGGCAAGGGCCGCCAGGGGATAAAGGGCCAGACTGCCGATGGCCATCAGCACGGGCATACGGGTGTCCTGGCGGGCATAGCTGGCCGAAACGAGCGGCCGGACGAGCGCGAAGGCCGGCAGGCCGAGCGCAAAGGCGTTCAGGGCTGCGGCCGTGGCCGATACCGCTTCCGGGCCGAAGGCCCCGTGCCCGAAGAGCAGGGCCACGACAGGCTTGCTCAGAGCCAGCAGCCCGGCCGTGGCTGGCAGCGTGATGCACAGGGTCAGGCGCAGGGCGGTGCCGAGCGTGGCCTCGTAGTCCCCGAGCCGGCCCTCGGAGGCCAGAGCCGAGAGCCCGGGCAAGGCTGCCACGCCGATCGCCACGCCGAAAATGCCGAGTGGGAATTGCACCAGACGGTCGGCGTAGTACAGATACGAGACGCTGCCGCCGGGCAGCAACGTGGCCAGCAGCGTGGCCAGCGCGGTACACAGCTGGTGTACGGCCGCACCGAAAATTGCCGGCGGCATCAAGGTCGCCAGGCGCCGTACGCCCTTGTCTCCCAGGGACCAGGCCCCGCGCCAGGAAAAACCCCGGGCCGCAAGCGCCGGCTGCTGCGCCAGCCATTGCGCGACGCTGGCAACGAGCACGGCCCAGGACAAGGCCAGGGCAGGATTCCAGCCGGTCAGCCAGATGAGCCCGCAGGCCCCGGTCAGGATGATGTTCAGCAGGCACGGCGCCAGGGCCGGGGCCAGGAAGTGATTCAGGGAATTGAGCACGCCCATGCTCAGGGCCGTGCAACCGATGCAGACGACGCCGGGCAGACAAATCCGCAACAGCCCGGACGTCAGTTCCCGCTGCGCCGCCTGGTCGGCAAAGCCTGGCGCAAGCAGCAGGATCACGGTCGGCGCGAAGAGCATACCCGCGGCGCAGAGCGTGCCCGAGAGCAGCAGCAGCCAGATCATGGTCGAACGGGCCATGGCAAAGGCCCGTTCCTGGCCGCCCTCGCTCCGCAACCAGCTGAACACCGGCACGAAGGCGAGCGTGAGCGTGCCCTCGCTGAGTAGCCGGCGCAGCAGATTGGGCAGCTGAAAGGCCACGAAAAAGGCATCGGCGCCCGAGCCGGCCCCCATCACCCCGGCAATGAGCGCGTCGCGGACATAGCCGAGCGTGCGCGACACCATGGTGGCCCCGGCCAGAACCGAGACGTTGCCGATCATGCGCCGGGAATGCTCCTGCGCGTCGTCCTGTTTCGCTTCGGCCATGCCTGTTTGTTCCGGGTTGCCGCCCTTGTTCAGCCGTCCCGGCTCAGGCTTTTCGGGTCAGGCCCTGCACCGCGGCGTCCAGTTCGCGGATAGTGTCGGCCAGCTGAGCGAGCACGGTGCCGGCCCGCTTCATGCCGTCGGTGGTCTCTTCGGTAATCCGGGTCACTTCGCTCACCGTGCGATTAATTTCCTCGCTGGCGGCGGACTGTTCAACGGCCGTGGATTCCGTCCCTTCCTCGGCCG
>CAZGAH010000054.1:7396-8755 GCA_964523295.1 uncultured Desulfovibrionaceae bacterium
TGCTCTTCGGAGGCCGTGGCGATGGACTGTATCTGCAACGCGCTGCCGTCGACCAGTTCGACAATGTGCCCCATAATCTGTCCGGAGGTCTCGGCTGCCTCGACACTGGCCACGATGTCGCTGGCGGCGGCGTCGACCGCCTCGACGTTCTTGCGCGTTCCGTCCTGGATTTTTTTGATGGCGTCGCCCACTTCCTTGGTCGCCGCCATGGTCTTCTCGGCGAGCTTGCGCACCTCGTCGGCAACCACCGCGAAGCCGCGCCCGGCCTCGCCGGCCCGCGCCGCCTCAATGGCGGCGTTGAGCGCCAGCAGGTTGGTCTGGTCGGCAATTTCGGTGATGACGTTCATGATGCGGCCGATACCCTCGGCCTCGCGTCCCAATCCGGCCATGGTCTCCTTGAGCGCCAGAACGCTCTTTTCGATCTGCTCGATGGACTGCACGGCCTTGCGCACGCCTTCGGAACCGGCCTTGGCGTTCTTCTTGGAGTCGTCGGCGTTTTCCGCCGCCTGCGATGCGTTGTGCGCAATCTCCATGACGGTCCCGTGCATCTCCTCCATGGACACGGCGGTTTCGTTCATCCGGTCGCGCTGCACGTTCATGCCCCGGGTCAGCTTTTCCACATGGCCCGAAAGGTCTTTCAGTCCATGGATGACCTGGGCGGACACCTCGCCGGCCTGCCGGGCGGCCTGCCGGATCGCCTCGTTCTGGGTCGAAATGATCGCCTCGCGGGCATGGACTTCGGTCATGTCCACGTAGGAGCCGGCCGCGCAGATTATTTTGCCGCTCAGATCGCGCACCGGAAACAGCGTGCCCTGGAGTCTGAGCCGCTTGCCCGCGTCGCTGGCAAGCTCGATGTCCTGATGCACGGGCTGTCCGGACCGGAAGACCTCGTCCAGGCGTGTCGCCTGACTCTGGCCCCGGAAGAGCAGCTCGGCCAGCTGCCGGCCGGTATAGTCGGCGGGGCGTCCGGAGCGGCCGAACGCGGTCAGCGCCGCCTCGTTGACGGAGCGGATCGTGCCGTCGGCATTGACGAGCAGAAAGGGGGTGGAGATGCCCTCAAGCACGCCCTGGGCCAGGCCAAGGCGCTCCTTGAGCGCCTCGGTCATCCCGTTCACATCGCCCGCCAGTGTCTTGAATTCGCTGGCGTAATCCGCTGAGTCGAGGCTTTTGCCGTAATCGCCGTCGCGTACGCATTTGACGTAGCGCCCGATCATGCTGGCCGGCTGGCCCACGCGCCGCCAGATGAACAGCAGCAGGACATTGACCACAAGCACCAGCGCAAGGGCCATGCTCACGGTGATCCATTTGGAGCTTCCTATATCCTCGGCGTGGGCGGCAATGGCCTGCCTGGTGGCGGCG
>CAZGAH010000054.1:8765-28550 GCA_964523295.1 uncultured Desulfovibrionaceae bacterium
CTGTCCTTGATCAATCCCAGAATCACGTCCTTGATTTCGCGCCACAGGGGAGTCTCTTCCTTGGTGATCAGGCTGTAGGCCTCGACCTGCTTTCCGTTCCGGGCCAGATCCTGGGCCTTGCCTTTCAGTTCGGAGGCCTTGTCCCAGAGCGATTCCAGCTGTTTGAAAGTCGATCGTTTCTCGGGGGCGAGCGGCAGGGCCTGCGACAGCGACTCCTTAAAGGCCTTGTCGGAGTTTTCGTAATTCTTTTTCGCACTGGTATCCCCGGGATTGAGGATGATGTTGCGGGTGGCCTGCTCGGTCTGCAGGCCCTGAGCCCACAACTCGTGCAGGCGGAGCAGGTAGGGGATGCTCGTTTCGTTGAACGTGGAAAAGATGTTTTCTATATTTCGTCCGAGCGAGTAGTTCAGGCCGGCTACGCCGAGCATGACAATTGTCAGGAGCATGGATACGGCCAGAAGCGAAGCTTTCAGCGACATATTGCGCAGTGACATGACCTTTCCCCTTGTTGGTACGCGGTATTGCGGCAAGAGCATCCCCCGAGGGCAATGTCTCCGACGCCTCCCTTGCCTCCCCCTGAAGCCCTGAATGCCTGGCGAAAACGAACTCCTTTGACTATGACTGTTTTTACCCGCGGCATCAAGAGCGGTAGCGAACTTCGCCGGGGATCCCGGCACTTGACGCGGCGTCAGCACTGGGCAGCGCGCACGGTCCACACGGCTTGACAGCCCCTCGCCCCACCACGTAGGCCTTTGCCGCGGTCGCTGCCTCCGACTGTCAACCCTGGTTGCCGAGCCCCATCGCGGGTGTCTGCGCGGGATGGTGGCGGCTGACGTTTCATGAAAAAGGAATGCATCATGCCCAACCCAGGCGCTCTGGTTCAGCTCGTCAGTCCGCAAGGCAAGCGGTACCTCATACGCGTTCAGGCGGACGCCACGGTCCATACGCACGATGGCGTGATCACGCACGACAAGCTGATCGGCGCCAGCTACGGCAGCGTCATCCATACGCACCTCGGTCGACCCTTCAGGATGTTGCGACCAACGCTCTACGAGCTGGTCAAGGGGCTCAAACGCCAGACTCAGATCATCTATCCAAAGGAGATCGGGTACATCTGCCTCAAGCTTGGTATTGGCCCCGGGGTTCGGGTCATCGAGGCGGGCAGCGGGTCCGGCAGTCTGACCGTGGCCCTGTCCTGGTATGCCGGGCCTGAGGGTCGGGTCTACACCTACGACAGGCGGCCGGAGTTCTCTGAGCTGTGCGGCAAGAATCTTGCCTGGGCCGGCGTGGGCGCGAACGTGGAGCGCTTTCAGCGCGACATTGCCGAGGGGTTTCTCCAGCAGGGCGTCGATGCGCTGTTTCTGGACGTACGCACGCCCTGGGACTATCTGGACCAGGCCGTGGCGGCCGTCGCACCCGGCGCACCCATGGGCTTTCTGCTGCCGACCACCAACCAAATCAGCGATTTGCTGGCCGGGCTTGAGCGTGGGCCGTTTACCGACATCGAAGTGCTGGAGATCTTTCTGCGCCGCTACAAGCCCGTTGCCGACAGACTGCGCCCGGCCGACCGCATGGTCGCGCATACCGGCTTTCTGGTCTTCTGCCGGCATCAACCGCAGGACAGCGGCACGAGCGGGGACCTGCCCCCGGAGGAGGCGCTTGCGGCGGGGTCCAATCCGGAACCAGGGCCTTTCTGAATTGCGCGGAAAGTCAAGGCAGTTGTAGCAGCCATTTTAAGGTGCTTTCTCCTGACGCGTCAAAAGGATACTTCTCCCATCTCCCCATTCGCTCATGTCACTGTTCGCCAGAATCGCAAGGGTGAACCTGGAGAGCGGACAGAGAAAAGCGTGGTGAGCGAGTCGCTTTTTGGCGCGCACATGTCGAAGCGTGGCGGACAAACGGCGTGAGTCAGTCGCGGTATAGTTGTGAACACGGCATCAGGCAAAGTGGTCTCAGCTACTGGATGCGCCGCTTCAAGACACCCTCAACGCCCTTACCGAATCCCAACCTCGTCGAGATTTCGACCGCAACGGTTATTCAGGCCATGCGGTCGGTGTCTGATCCCGCGCCACTTACGCTCATGATTGAAGGTAGCTATCAGCTTGGCATTCATGACGATTTCTACGCGCGTTTCCTGGAAAAAGTCATCCGCACGCTCGAACGGCTACGAATCCCTTCCCCGGCAACAGCCGCGTCGGTGCCAGATCATATCTGCGCAACGAATTAGCTGGAAACACAAGCACGCAAAGCCCTTCTTCCGCCATACCTGCACCGAAGCCCCCTCACTACAAACGCCAATCCGACCGATTCATATCAGCCCGCCCCCCCTGGGAAGACGGGGGTGTTTTGGTGCTTACGATGCAAATGCAATTGATTTCTCCGACTCAGCGCAAGCAGTAGCAATAAAACGAGAATGTCAATCATTTGATCCGCGTTTGAACAATATAAGCACTAAGCAAGAAACAAGTCCTTAAAACGCTACTTAAAATCGAATACACAAACGATTTGTTAAAAATTTATTCTGTCTTGTGAGTTCAATATGAGGAGGTGATTGACTCACAAGGTACAGCGAAATTTTACAGAAGCTATCAGCGCGCGGATTGAACTACAGCGCCGACAAGGATTACCAAGCGGCACGCCGCGCGATCCTCGGAACAACACGAGTCGCACCATCGGCGATGCCGAGCTACTGGCAAAGGCAGATGAAATGTTCCTGCTCATGGACACCATTCGGCTTGACAGCACTGGTGTAATCTGTAACCCGTTGAGAACGCTACCAACCGTATTTCACCCCTGATAGAACGGGAGCAGTTATGGCGACTTTGCTCGAAATGCGCGATATCGTCAAAGCCTTCACCGGTGTCAAAGCGCTCGATGGGGTATCCCTGACGGTCGAGCAGGCCGAGATTCATGCGATTTGCGGCGAGAACGGCGCCGGGAAGTCCACGCTCATGCGTGTTCTCTCCGGCGTGTATCCCTACGGCTCGTACGAAGGCGATATCTTTTTCGAGGGCCGGCCGGCGATCTTTCGGAGCATACGCGACGCCGAGCGGGCCGGGATCGCGATCATTCATCAGGAACTGGCGCTCATTCCCGAGTTGTCCATCACCGAAAATATCTTTCTTGGCCACGAGATTGCCAGGCACGGGATCATCGACTGGGCCGCGGCCAAGGCCCGGGCCACCGACCTGATGGCGAGGGTCGGCCTGTGCGAGGATCCGGATACGCCGATCAAGAACATCGGCGTGGGCAAACAGCAACTGGTCGAAATCGCCAAGGCGCTCAGCAAGGACGCCCGGATTCTCATCCTCGACGAGCCGACGGCCGCGCTGAACGAGGCCGATTCGCAGCATCTGCTCGACCTGCTGCGCGGGCTGCGCGCCCATGGCATGACCTGCGTGCTGATCAGCCACAAGCTCAACGAGGTCAGAGCCGTATCCGACGCGGTGACCATCATACGCGACGGCCGCACGGTCGAGACCATGCGGCCGGAGGGCGACGATCCGGACTGGCTCGACGAGGACCGCATCATCCGCGGCATGGTCGGCCGCGCCCTGACCTCCCGATTTCCGCCGCGTACGCCGGCCATCGGGGACGTGTTTTTCGAAGTGAGCGACTGGACGGTGCGACGCCCCGACGTGCCCGAGCGCTACGCCTGCAAGGGCGCGGGCTTCTTCGTCCGGCGTGGCGAAATCGTCGGCTTTGCCGGGCTGATGGGCGCGGGCCGGACAGAGTTGGCCCGGTCCATTTTCGGGCGCTCGTACGGGCTGTACGAGAAAGGGGCCATGCGCAAGAACGGCAAGCGCATCGATCCGCACACCGTGTCGCAGGCGATCCGCGACGGCCTGGCCTACATCCCGGAAGACCGCAAGACCCTGGGCCTGAACCTGCTCGACGACATCAAGGTCTCGATCGTCTCTGCGGCCTTGCGGCGCATCCTGCATCACGGCGCGCTCGATCTGCACCGCGAGTTCGCCGTGGCCGATGAGTATCGCCGCAAATTGCGCATCAAGTCCGCGGGCGTGGGCGTCAATGTCGCCAAGCTGTCCGGCGGCAACCAGCAGAAGGTCGTGTTAGGCAAGTGGCTCTTCACCGGTCCTGATCTGCTCATCCTCGACGAGCCGACGCGGGGTATCGACGTCGGCGCGAAGTACGAGATTTATGAACTCATTTTTCAACTGGCGGCAGAGGGCAAGGGCGTGCTCGTCATATCCTCCGAACTCCCCGAGCTGCTGGGGCTGGCGGATCGGATCTACACGATCCGCGAGGGCGTCGTGACGGGCGTCCTGGACCGGAGCGAGGCGAGCCAGGAGCAGCTTATGCGGCTCATGACGGCATCCTCGGTGCAATGCCGGTGCGAAGCCGACGCCAGATAGTCGAATCAGAGAGAGGACGACCATGAAAGGTATTGGACAATTCTTCAGCGGGAATATCCGACAGTTCGGAATGCTGTTCGCGCTCGTCGCCCTGACCGCCTTTTTTCAGTTCCAGACGAACGGCCTGGTGCTGACCTCGGCGAACATGATCAATCTGCTCAATGGCAACGCCTATATTCTCGTGCTGGCGATCGGCATGGCGCTGGTGATCATTGCCGGACACATCGACCTTTCGGTCGGGTCGGTAGCGGCCTTTACCGGGATTCTGACCGCGCTGGCGATGCGCGACTGGGGGCTGTCGCCCTGGGAGGGCGTTGCGCTGTGCCTCGCCGTGGGAGCGCTTATCGGCGCCTGGCAGGGTTTTTGGGTCGCCTACGTCGGCATCCCCGCGTTTGTTGCAACCCTGGCGGGCATGATGCTCTTCCGTGGCGCGAACCAGCTCGTGGGGAAGTCCAACACCATTCCGGTTCCCGAGACCATCCAGTTCCTGGGCGGCGGCTATCTCCCGGCGATCGGCCCTGACACCGGCTACAACAACCTGACGCTGCTGCTGGGCGCCCTGGCCATTGTCTGGCTTTTCGCCAGTACGCTGCTCGGTCGCCGCGCCGCGGCCCGGCTCGGCGGCGAGCCTTCGCCCTGGGGGATGACGCTCGTCCGCCTGACGCTGCTGGGCGGCGTCATCGCCTTCCTGACCTGCCTTTTCGCCAGCGGACGGTCAGGCACCTCATTCCCTGTTCCCGGCCTGATTCTGCTCGGCCTGACCCTGCTCTACGGCTTCATCACCAAAAGGACCATTCTGGGGCGACATATTTACGCGGTCGGCGGTGCGTTGCAGGCGGCGAGGCTCTCGGGCGTCAATTCGCGCCTTGTGATCTTTCTGGTCATGACGAACATGTCGGTTCTCGCCTCGCTGGCGGGATTGATGTTCGTCGGCCGCGCGACAGCCTCCGGGCCCTTCGACGGCATGAACTGGGAGCTGGACGCGATCTCCGCGGTGTTTATCGGCGGTGCCGCGGTCACGGGCGGCGTGGGCACTGTCGTCGGCTCGGTTGTCGGCGGACTGGTCATGGCCGTGCTCAATAATGGCCTGCAATTGCTGGGCGTCGGCGCCGACCTGACCCAGGTCGTCAAGGGGCTGGTGCTGTTGCTGGCCGTGGCCTTTGACGTCTACAACAAGACCCAGGGCAAGCCCTCCCTACTCGGACTGCTGCTGCGCTCAAGGACGGGCGAGGGCGAGGCCGCCGCGTCGGCCGCCAAAAAGTCCGGGATAGCGAAGCTGCTCCTGGCGCTGGTCGTCATCGCCGGCGGCGTTGTGCTCGCGTACGCGCTGTTCCGTGGCGGCTCCGGCGACGACGCAAGCCGTAGCGCAAGTCAGGGGGTCGGATTTCCCAAGAAGTCGCTGATCGGCGTCGCCCTGCCGCAAAAGACTTCCGAGAACTGGGTGCTCGCGGAAAGACTGTTCCAGGAAGGGCTGGCGAAGGCTGGGCTCCGTTCCGACGTCCAGTTCGCCAACGGCGGCGTTGCCGAGCAGCAGAATCAGATCCTGACCATGGTCGCCAAGGGCGCGAAAGTCATCATCGTCGGCGCCATTGACGGCTCGCAACTCAGCGCCCAGGTCAGGGAGGCCAAAAACGCCGGCGCCGTGGTCATCGCCTACGACCGCCTGATCAAGAACACGGACGCCGTGGACTACTACGTGGCCTACGACAACTTCAAGGTCGGCGTGCTCCAGGGCAGGGCCTTGGTTGACGGGCTGAAAAAGTTCAAGGGTTCGCCCCCCTGGAACATCGAGCTGATCGCCGGCTCGCCCGACGACGCCAACAGTCAGGTCTTCTTCAACGGCGCCATGAGCGTTCTTCAGCCGTTGATCGATGACGGGACCCTGGTGGTCAAATCCCGGCAGTTGAGCTTCGCCCAGACCTCGACCCAGGGCTGGAAGGCCGAAAACGCGCAGCGGCGCATGGATACGATCCTGGCGGGAGTCTACAGCAAGGACAAGGTGGACGGCATTCTGGCGCCAAACGATACGCTTGGCCGGGCCGCCCTGATCTCCGTGAAGGCCGCGGGCAAAGATTTGCCGATTGTCACGGGGCAGGACTCCGAGGTCGAGTCGGTGAAATCGATCATGAAGCGCGAGCAGTACTCGACCATCAACAAGGACACACGGGCTCTGGTCCACGAGGCCATCGCCATGGTCGACGCGCTCAGCCTGGGTCAGACTCCGGCCGTGAACGATACGACGAGCTATTTCAACGGGATCAGGATCGTGCCGGCCTTTCTGCTCGAACCGCAGATCGTGACCTTCGAGAACGTCCGGGAAGCCTATGCGGATGACCCGATTTTGAAGGATCTCGTCAAATGATGGCAAGAGGGCAATTTTGCCTTGACATCGGCAGGCGAGAGGTCTAGAGGCTTTGTTTCTGCACCATTACCATATGTCCCTCGAGGAGTAAGCAACGTGGCGAATCATAAATCGGCAATCAAGCGGCATCGGCAGAGTCTCACAGCACGCGCCCGGAATCGGATGGTGAAGACTCGGGTGAAAAACGTGATCAAGGCCGTTCATGAGGCCGTAGCGTCCAAAGATCCCGGCAAGGCGCAGGAAGCGCTCAAAGCGGCGACTTCCGTGCTGGACAAGGCCTCTACCAAAGGCGTGCTGCACTGGCGCAATGCCTCCCGGCGCATCTCCCGCCTGGCTCAGGTCGTCAATTCGTTGAGCTGAGTCCGGACTCCCTTCGCTCTCTCAGCCCGCTGCACAGCCGTGCAGCGGGCTTTTTCTGCGTGCGCCCTGGAGTGTGTAGCCGGCTGCATCCGGCCCTGTTGTAGAAAAAAATACTCAGTTCCGGGCCTGCCGGGCCGAATCTGGAAGAATCGCTTCGACAGTCGATCCCTCGGACTTTCGAGGGGGGGGGCGCAACGCATCGTCCGGGCACACGACCGGCCCTGGTCCAAGGCGCTGCGCCCCTGCGTCGAGCCTTGCGGCAGGCCTTACCGCTCGCGGCAGCGGGCAACGATCTCGTCGATGACGTAGTCGGCGTCCTTGGCCGGTATCTGGCAAGTGCCGACCTTGAGATGGCCGCCGCCGCCGTATTCCAGCAGCAGCGCGCCGACATCCACGGAACATGTCCGGTTCAGGATGGAATGACCGAGGGAAATGACGATGTTCTGCTGCTGCTTGCCCCACATTGCCTGAAGGCTGATGTTGGCGTCCGGATACATGGCGTAGATGGAAAAGCGGTTGCCCGGGGCAATCTCTTCCTGTTCGCGCAGATCGAGCACGACGACATTGCCCATGAGTTCCGCCCGTTTGCTGACCATGTCCTGAAAAGAGCGTTCCCGCTGAAAGTAGAGTTCGACGCGTTCGCGGACATCGGGAACGGCCAGAATCTCGTTCACCGGCATGCTGCGGCAGTACTCGATGAGCGCCTCCATGAGCCGGTAATTGCTGATGGTGAAATAGCGGTAGCGGCCGAGACCGGTTCTGGGGTCCATGATGAATCCGAGCAGAATCCAGCCGGTCGGGGAGGCAATTTCCTCCCGGGTCAGGTCTCCGCTATCGACCTTGTCCACGTAGTGCAGCATCTCGTCGAACTTGGTGCCAAAGCGCTCGTGCCCGCCATAATACTCCCAGATCACACGGGCCGCGCTTTTCGCCGCCTTGAACGCGCCGTTGAACTGCAGGTTTGGCGCGATGCGGTGCTGTTCGCTGGTGTGATGGTCGAACCACAGGCCGCAGCCTGGTATATAGGGAACGTTGGCGACGATGTCGTCCGGGTCGCCCGGGTATTTTCCGTCCTGCACGTCCTTGGGGTGTACATACAGCCAGTTGTCCATCAGCCCGAGCTCTTTGAGAAGAACGGAGCAGGCCAGGCCATCGAAGTCAGCGCGGGTAAGAATTCTCATCGGAGGCCCTCCTTAGGCCGCAGCAGTGACGAGGAATCAGGTCCATATTCCAGGGATGGGATGCCCGCATTTTGCACATTTACCGTCGGCGAAAGCGACCGGGGTGACGCGATACCCGAGCCGCTGAATGCACAGTGTCGAACAGGCCGGACAGAAGGTGTTTTCCGCCTCGTGCCCGGGAACGTTGCCTACATACACGAACTGGACGCCGGCTTTCAAGGCGATTTCACGCGCGGTTTCCAGGGTTTTCACCGGCGTCGGAGGAAGGCTGGTGAGCTTGTACTGCGGGTAGAACCGGGAAAAGTGCAGCGGCGTCGCCGGGCCGAGCTTCTGGACGACCCACTCGCTCAAGGTTTTCAACTCCGCTGGGGAATCGTTCTGTCCGGGCACGATCAGTGTGACGAGTTCCGTATGGATGCCGCGTCGCTTGAGGTGCTCCAGCGTCGCCAGTACGGGCTCGAGTTCGCCCTCGGTCATGTCCCGGTAGTAGGCCGGCGTGATCCCCTTGAGGTCGATGCAGGCGGCGTCCAGGACGTCGCACAGCGCATCCAGTGGCTCGGGATTGATGTACCCGTTGGAGTGAATGACGTTGAGCAGCTTCTTCGCCCGCGCCTCGCGACCGATGTCGAGAATGTATTCGAGAAAAACCGTCGGCTCGACATAGGTGGATGCCACGGAGCGCGAACCGCTCGAACTGGCCAGGGCCGCAATCTCCGCAGGCGGCAGGTCGAAATTCATGGTCTCTTCGGGCCGCGCCTGTGAAATCTCATAATTCTGGCAGAACTTGCAGTCGAAGTTGCAGCCTGCGGTGGCCAGGGAAAAGGAACGCGTACCCGGCAGCACGTGAAAAAAGGGCTTCTTTTCGATGGGGTCCACGTTCACGGCGCAGGGGTTGCCGTAAACCAGCGAATACAACTTCCCACCCTGATTTTCGCGCACCTCGCAATAGCCCCGTTGCCCGGACGCAATCTCGCAGCCGCGGGGGCAGAGCGTACACCGGACAGCCCCGCCGTCGCCCGGAACAAAAAAGGGGGAGAGGTGGCGGCCGATGAACCCGGACTTCGGCTCCAGGGCCTGCGCCGACCGCAGCGGCGCTACGAACTCCAGAGCCTGCCAGGCGGCGCAACAGGTCGCACCGCGTCCGCAGACGCGGAGAAAATCGCGACGGTTCATGAGCACATCTCCCTGGCGCGGCGTCCGCGAGCGCGTCGCTCCGTGCCGTCCGGTCGCCGTTCGTCCGTGCGCTGTGTTCTGACCGTGCGCGCCACTTCCCCCCCTGTATCCTTTCTTACGTCGACACGCGGCGAAACGCCTCAAAAAACCTCGGCCGTGAACACATAGAGTTCCGTATCGCCGTCCTTCCAGGCATCGGGCGGCAATCCGGCCTTGCGGCAGGTATTTTCCAGCAACTGCTCCCGATTCCATCCCTGCTCCGGCGCCACCTGGGGCAGGAGCAGACCGCTGCGCAGGCCTCGCCGGACAATCAATCCGTGCCTGCCCACCTGCAACTGTTCCGGATCCGCAAGCCGCTGCGGCGCGGAAAGCACGGAAATGTCCACGCTCAGTTCAGGCAATTCCTCCTTGCTGACCGGAGGAAAGCGCGGGTCTTCGAAAGCGGCTGCCCGGGCCATGCGGGCGATGGTTTCATGCAGCGGGCTCTGCGCGCCGACGTTGCCGATGCAGCCGCGCAGCTCGCCCTGCCGCTTGAGCGTGACGAACGCGGCTGCGGGCGTTTTCAGGGACTCGGGGAGATCGGCCGGCGGGTGGTAGCTTTTGCGCTCCAGTCCGGCGGCAATGGCCGCGCGGGCGATGCTGTGCAGCGTCTGCCGCTCGGCCTGCGTATATGTCCCTTCGGTCGTCTGGTTCGCCGGGGACGGCTGCGCTGGAGCCCCCTGCGTTGGTTTCCCTGCGCTGAAGGCTGCGGCGACGTAGCCCACCACGCGCTCGTGGTCGCCGGATACGGCGCCGGAATCGGCATAACGCAACACGCGTCCCTGATCGGCGCCGAGCGCCGCAGCGGCGTACATGGTGCTCAGCAGCGGCGCCCCGCCACAGGCCTCGCAGCTGCGATCGGCCAGGCAGGCCCGCAGTCTGGCCGGATCGAAGGCCGTGATGCTGTCCCGCACCTTCCGGTCCAGCGTGTCGGCTTGGGCGGTGTCATGAAAGTGGGAAAGGTCCGTGGAGGCGATCACCAGCACCCGGCGCTTTCCCTCGAAGGCGCGGATTGTCGTCACCAAGGCCTTGGACAACCATTGGCAGGTGACGTCGTTCTGGTCGCCGACGACCAGGGAGACCAGCCTGGCCTTGGGTAAAACGATCTGGAGAAATGGCACCTGTATCTCCACCGCGTGCTCCTGCGCATGAGCGGGCGCGTAGGCGCGAATGCGCGGCTCGGCGGATTGCAGGGCCGCGATGAATTCGGCGTCTGCCTGCGCCACGCCCAAGGGGGTGCGGTAGTCGGCCGTATCGACGGAGACCCCGTCAAAGGCGACCCGATGGCTCGGCGCGATGACCACGACCGTATCGAAGGGCTGCTTCTGCAACAGCGCGTAGCCCCAGGCCGCGACCGGGCCGGAATAGGGCAGCCCGGCGTGGGGAACGACCAGGGCGACGAGTCTGCCCTCGATGGCCGGGCTCGCCTGGCTGAGAAAGGACGAAAGCAGGGCGCGCAGCTCCGACTCGTGCTCCGGGTACCAGCTTCCTGCCAGTACGGGCGAGCGGACCTGCCCGGAGAAGGCCGGCACGGCAACGCCGGCCATGGCCGTTGCCAGGAGCAGTATCACCAGAAAAAGCGAACGCATACGCCAGCCCCCCGTGGCTCGTGCCGGGCAGCACGGTTTCGGCGAATACCAGGAGATATGGTCCCCTGCCGGTTTCCCCGTTGTCGCCCCGGGAGGCCGACAAGTCCTCCCGCCCGGCCAGGATCTCACTTGCGTTGCGTATACGCCGCATTACCGCCGGGGGCAAGCAGTTCGCACGGCCGCGCCCTCCGCCCGGCTCCTGGTTCCGCGCGGCTGCTTCCGGGCGAAGACCAGACTACTTGATCGCCTTGAGCTTGCCCGTATTGACGTTGTTCAGGCTTTGCAGGACGCGCGTACACAGGGCCACGAGCCGGGGATGTCCCAGAAAGGCCGGCGAGGCGACATAGTCGGTAAAACGCCAGGCCAGCATGGCCATTCGGCTGGCTGCTTCGTCATGGGGCTCCGGGGACGAGAGCACGCGGAGTATTTCCAGTGCTGACTGCTGAAAGCCTACCGCTTCCGTCGCAATTTCCGTGTTGTCTCGCCGTTGCAACACCTGCTCGAGAAACCCGGCCAGCTTCGTCATTTCTGGCTTGTTCGCGGCCTTCAGCACGCCGATGACCGGGGGAAGAAAGTTCATGATCACGGTATCGGCAAGAACGGCGTGCTGTTGAAAAAAGGCCGGGGTTTTGCCTGCCGTCTGCATGAGCAGCTGCATGGCCTTGGCCTTGTCCTTGGCCAACAGCAATACATCGAGGCTTTCCTGACGGGTCAGGGCCTGAATCTGTTCATCGGAACCGCCTTGGGGAGCTGCGGGGTTGGCGAACGGGCTGAAAAGCTGCAAAAGCCGCCGCAGTACGGGCGTTAGCGTGGGGTTGCGGTAGAAATTCCTGTCCAGAGGCAGATCGGGATCGATGAACAATGCCCGGGCAATGGCCCCGCCGGCCTGGGCAGCGTCCTCGTTCTCGCTGAAGGCAACGGCCATATTGAAATAAATGGCCGCGCGGTTGGGAGGCGAGTGCCCGAGCAGGCGCTGGTAGATGCCTATAGCCTCGCGGGGACCGCTATGACGCCTGGTATACTGGCCCAGATAGATGATCTCTTTGCAGGCCTCGTCCCGGGCGTCCTGATCTTCCATCGCTTTGTACAACAGCTTCTCGGCGCGCTCGAAGTCTCCTGCGTGGAGCGCAGCCTCGGCCATGAAGATGATCTGCTGGCCGGAAAGTTCCGAAAGCGGCTTGCCCTTGATCATCAACAGCGAGTCCCGGGCCATGGAAGAGAGCTTTTTGACGGCCGGGTGCTCGTTGCCGAGCACGGCGGGCAAATCCAGCTTGAGGATTTCGCCGGCGATGCGCATGACCGCGTTGATGTTCTTCTCCCGGCTCGCACCGGGCGCGGCATCGGGGCGATCAACGTCTTCGGCCTTGACCAGTGCCTTCCCGAAATTCGCTACCGCCTCGGCCATCAGGGCCGCGACCTCGGGGCTGGACGGCGATTCCCCGCGCGCCAGCCGGTCCTGCACCTGCAGGATGCGTACGCAGGCAATCTCCTTGTTCGGCTCGGGCAGCGTCTCGGCGACCTCTTCTGCCTGGCGAAATCGCTCCAGGGCATGGGGATACTTGCGCGTACGCATGTACACCCGTCCGCTTTCCAGGTATGCCCGCGGGTCCGCCGGATAGAGTTCTATGGCCTTTTTATAGCACTGAATGGATTTTTCCAGCTCGTTGGCTTCCTTGAACTCCGAGGCCTGCTGCATCCATTTTTCCGCCTCCACCTTTCGTTCGACAAGCTTTCTCTCCTCCCATTTTCCCATCAAGGTATCCAGGGAGCTGCTGCGGTGCGGGAGAAAATCCATGAGATAGTCCCGGAGTTCGCGAAAGCGTTCCAGGACCTGGCGTTGCATGGCCTCCCGGCGTTTGCGCGGATGCATGCCCTGGGTCAAGGGGTCCTGTTTTTTCAGGATGAACACCCCGTTGACGCCGTATTCCGCCAGCGAGAGAATCACTTTTTCCCGTTTGTGAATGAATTCGATGTCTTCGAAGACCGGGACGCAACGGGCGAGCGTATGCATCAATTCGGTCCGGCTCCTGGAAACGAGCGGGCCGACGGAAGCGAAGAACTCCGCCCAATCCTTGGCCATTTTCACCTTTGATGTCTGATCGTAGACTTCAAGAGGAGGCTGAATAAAAAAAAGACCGCCCTTGTTGCGCAGCAGCAGCGAGGCCAGTTCTTTTATACTGGCGACATAGACGGGATTGACCGGGTGGACGGTGAGGTTGGTAAACTTGAGGGTAGTGAAGATCAGTCGCAACTGCTCGCGCAGCATCTGGGGCATGACCCAGATGTGGATCGGCTCGTTGCGAAACGGTCCAAGAGGGTCCCCGGAGTCGGCGACATCGATTCGTGCTTCTGTTTCCATGCAGACCAGGGCAACCAGATTGTTCGCGGCCTTCAGTCACCGCAACGTGCGACGGTCGCGCAATCACACTTCCGCCCTCCCCGAGATCGTGCCGGATTCGTGCGCGTAGACCCTGCCATATCCAGGCGAGCGCCGCTCCCCCCCCAGGAGCCGGAACAGCCCGCAGTCATCCCGGATGGATACCCGGCCTGATGGCAAAGACTGCTCCAGGGACAGGGTTGCCATGCCTGGCCCCTTGTTGCCGCATTCGCCGTGACGGGTATCTCCGGTCGTTCTAGCTATGATGATTCCGGGAACCACGTCAAGGACGACGTTTCGCTGAATCCGACAGGCCGGGAGGGCGTTTCCGTAACAGCCCGACGGCGCTGCGGTGATTGCGGTACAGACAAGTACGCAAAGAGGTATGGCTGCGCTGCGTCAAGCCGCCATAATGCCGTATTTATAGAGAATTTCAGCAAGGCCGCGCTTGAGGTCCGGCGTGGAACGGAGAATCGCGCCGAGCTTGATGATGACGAAAAAATCGATCTTGAAACCGGCGTTGGCCCAGGCCTCCAGGAGTTTTTCCTGAACGTAGGGTTCGATTTGCAGCAAGCCAAAACCCTGCTTCAACGTCTCTTTGCTGAGACAGACGAACTCGAGCATTCCCGGCGACGTGTTGTCCGGCCTGAACAGTTTATTTTTCTGAATTCTGCTCAGGCCGATGCTGTAGAGTTCGTCCAGCATGTCTTCAGTGATTCGGCGCCGATGGGTCTTCCGGATGTCGATCTTGTCCTTTTTGTCCGCGCTCTTCCTCTTCAGAAGATTCATGAAATAGGCCTCGAGCATGTACATGTAGGTATTGTATATTGCGCTCGGAGTGAACAGTCGGATGCTTGAGAATATGGTCTCCAACTCGTCGGGTTGAAAGATGGACATGTTTTTCACGGAAAAAACATTGACGGCGGCATTGAAGTCCTTGGAAATGGTGTCGTAGGCCATGGCAGCGCCCAGAGCGCTGGCCAGAAGCTGCTCCTTGACCTGGTCGAGGCTCTCCTTGAGCGCCAGTTTGTTCATCGGCAGCTTGCTGACTTCCTCCCAGTTCATGTCGTCCAGTACCTCATCGACGGCCAGACGCTTGTAATCCAGGGCAGCCTGGTCCAGGCAGACAATGGCCGTTACCTGGGTGAGTTCCTCGGAACTGGCAGTGTCGGGAAGAAAAAGATGCTTCGTACTGGCCATGTGTTCGGAAACAATCTGCTTGATGCGCTTGAGTTCAAACTCATGGACATTCGTTTCAACATAATAGCTTTGATCTTTATGTCTTTGCCATTGTAGCTCTTCGCGTTTTATCTCAGTCAATATATTATCGAAAGGAAAATTCAATACAACGGTCGTCTTTGTTCTCGAATAGGAAAATCTGGATTTTGCGACAATTCGTTCGTAGGCCTTGTCCGTCACCTTCCGGATGAAGGTGTCGATTGTCGTGCGCCAGAACGCTGCCGAAAATTCGACCCGGTCGCAGATCTCCCGATAGACCCCCTCGACGCGCTTGCCGAAAATCGAAATGATAATCTCCTCGAAGGCGTTGAGTATGACGGCCTGGACCCGGATGACGGCCTGGACGAGCTTGGCCAGAAGATCGTCCGAAACCAACAGCCGGTTGACAGCCCCCGCCCGCTTATCATCAAAGTCTTCCTCTTCGCCCGGAGCCAGACTCGCGTATCGGGCGACATCGGCGGTAAAGCCCTGAATGATGTTCTGGATGTACTTGAAGCGTTCGAATTTAAACGAGCGCAGGCAGATAATGTTTACAATAGACGTCTGCTGCAAGAAATTCTCGGAAAGATCACTGAAATGGCCCTGGTTGACCTTGACGAATTCAAGCAGCATTTCGCGCTCGAGAAAGTCCTGGGAGGCATTGTTTTCTTTCAGGGAAAGATATTTATCTGCGTAGGCGTCAATTCGAAGTTGATCGCCTTCTTGCACTGGATCATTCATAGAATTATTCGAGTGTTATATGGAACGTGCACTCCGGTTTTTCTCCAGCAGCAGCGCCAAAAAATGGCGGCTCAACCTTTGAACTGTTCCTGCAATATGTTCCAAAGATTATGCAATTCGTCATCTGGAATCCGCAACGTCTTTTCACGAATATCATAATGAAAAAAAGTAGGAAAAAAGATGTCACCTTTATCTTTAAAGGTAATGTCCAGATGAATTTTCAGGCCCATGCTTACGGAACTGGAGCGGCTGCTGGTGGACAAGGCGCCGAATTCGCTGATCATTACCAGCGTTTCCGTTGTCGTACGGGTATATTCCTGGGGTCGGATCACGACGAAATTGATGGTTGGAGGATTGGGCGAAGACGCGAAAAAGGCCGAGAGTTCGCGCATGTAGGCGGCATTGGCCACCGGGAGCAGAATGTCCTGGATGAATATGGCCTCGATGCGCTCCTGGGAGACGTGGTACAGACTGGTAATAATCTCCCCGAGCAGTCTGGGATTGGATTCGCCCTTTTGTACGTCGAGCGCGACCTCGAGCTGCCTGCGCGTGACGACCCCCGAAAGGACAAGAATTTCACCTAACTGCCTGAATGCCAAGGTGTCATCGATCATCGCCGCTCCTGATTATGCACCCATGCTCTGCTATTGTTCGCTCTTCCCCCCCGACGATGGTTCGCCGCCGCCGAATGTCGCCCCCTGCGAGAAGCCCCCTTTCCGGCATAGCCAGCGCCAGATGCCCTGTGCCGGCAACCGTGCCGTCCGTCAATTCCGTTCGTTCTTCTCGACTTTTTTCAGCTTGCCGTCAGCATCGAAAATCAGGGCCAGGGTGTTTTTCCATTTGCGACCGCCCGTATCGTACCAGACGTACATGACGCTGTCGTCGGAAAGGGCCTGAGTGCCCGTCACCGGGCCATAATCCCGCTCGGCGTCCTGGATGGTATAGACGCCCACCCGCTCCTGCCAGTCTACAGCGGCCTTGCCGCCGCAACCGAAGAGAAGCAATCCCGCCAGTAGACAGACCCGGACGATAGCGTGTTGCATACGCTGCTCCCTGCCTTGTTGAGGTCCAGAGACGATCCCTTTGCAAGCGAGACTCTACCCCATCACGGGCACGTTCTCAAGGCATTCGTTGCCGCTTTCTGCGCTTCGATCCACTCTGCCCAACCGCGGAGGATGCAGACAGCACGGAGTCTGGTGTTTTTTTCACACGGCAATTCTCGCTCAAATACAACACTCTGAAATCAATCATTTTTTTTGCAAAAATTCATCTAGAATAAATCTTGATCAATGCCGCTTCCCTGGGGTATGGTCTCGCAGTTTTCGTTGGTCGAGGATTGCCTGCCGAAGAGGAATCGCAACTGATCGGATTACGAGGGGGACGGTATGCCACAGGTAGCCGCCAGAATTACACCCGCCCATGAGCAATGGCTCAAAGATTTTTTCAAGACCAAAAGCGCCGGTGCGGAATTCATCCTGCCCTGGGCCGTGGATACCTTTTTTCGCGCTCTCAACGGTATCAAGAGCCTTTTTTCTACGCCGGAACTGATGACGATCGTCGAGGCGCACAAGGATATCCGGCTGCTGCCGGACCAGTCCCGGTTGGCGTATCTGCAACTCAGGATTCAGGATGCCTGCGATCTGGACATGCTCCATACGCGTTTCAACGTCAGTAAAAGTACTTTGGAAGCCAAAATCAAGAAGCTCGACGATACGCAGGCCGCAGCGCTGACGGTGTGGGCCACGGCGTACTGGGTGAGCAAGGAAAATAACGTCACCTCGCTGGAAGAATACGTCAAGAGGCGCTAAGCCCCATACGGGTGCCTCCCCGGGCCCCCGTCCTGCCCCCCCCCCGGATCGTCTCTTCAACCTGACGTCCCTCGAACTGGCATCTGCACCAGGCCGCTCAGGGCTGACAGCGCTGCCTGCATCTCAACTGCATTTCCATCGAAACGCTTTGCGTTTTCCAGAACCTGATCGTGCGCCAGGGGCCGATCGCTGCCGGATCACCCGCAGGACTATCGCCACGACCTCCGTCAGAAACGCGCAAACGCCAGGGTCCTGAAGGCAACCCTGGCGTTTGCAGGAAGAAAGCGATTCCCGGCAACTGTCGCTGCTAGAATTCGTAACGCAGATTCATCATGAAACGCGCGTTGTAGGTATCCTCACGGAAAAAGCTGTTCGCGGCCTCGAGGCTGACAATGAAGTTGTGGAGCGGGTAGAAATCGACTCCGATCACGCCTTCAACCTCGTCCGGATCCACCTGGGTCTCGGCAACGTCGTAGAGATAGGCCAGACCGAGATAGGGCTCCATGAAGCTGAAGATATAGCCGACGCGTCCGCCTGCCCGGAGTTCGCACGTCTCGAAGGCCGCGGGTTTGCCGCCAAGGACCCAGTCCTTGGCCTTCGGCGTGCTGACCAGCCAGAGGTTGCTGCTGTTGGTGTAGTGATAGCCAACTTCACGGGCGTACATCAGGCCGAGCGTGCCGCTGAATTTCCAGTTGTTCAGAAGGTGGTAGTAGGTCAGGTTGGGGCTGAGCATCCAGCGGACGGCGTCGTTATACGCGGTCGCCGTGCTGCCCTTGTTGAGCATGCTCACACTGCCGACCATATCGAAAATCAGGTTCTCCATGAGCGCAATGGAGAGATACGGGGCGATGGTCAGGCCGACGTTGCCCGCGTCGCCTTTGGTCCCGTAGAATTTCGTCTTCATATAGGCGCCTTCTATGCCGAAGCCGACGCCGACGACAATGCGATCAGTGAGAACGTAATCGACGCCGCCCATGACCAGGGCGGTCTGACCGTCGTACTTGCTGGAGCTGCTGGTATTGCCGATCAGACCGTAGGTGCCGTTGACCCAGAAGCCCAGGCCCAGGCCATCGCGGCTCTGACCTTCGCCGGCGGACATGCCTCTCATGCCGTCGGTGTTGATTTCGTAGACCTTGCTGGCCGTCGGACGGGAGGCGTCCTCGGTGATCATGGCCACGGCCGCCGTGGTCTGCATCTTGTCGCGCATTTCCGTCACGGCCTTGGTCTTTTCATGGAAGTCCGGGGCAAGCAACGCGGAAGTCCGCCCCTTGACCATGCTGACCGTGGCCCGGCCCTGGAACTTCATGTCTTCCTGGGTTGCAGCCCTGGTGCCCGGATCCGTGCCGCCCTTGTACACCATGCCCAGGTAGCTGCCATCGCTGTTGTAGACCTTGTCGCCCTCGTACCGCAGCGTCTCGACAAACAGCGTCTGGCCGGAGGAATTCTTGGCCTCGAAAGAAATGGCCCGGCCCTCGCAGTCATATCGAATATTGTCGACGTTGTTCACCCCGTTGTACTTGCTGATGCCAACATCCGGAAAATACGTCCATCCGTTCCATTGAAAAGCGCGATGATTCGAATACACGCTCGAAACAAAGGCGTGGCTTTGCTGCGTCAGCAGCAACACCACGACCACAAACAAAAACGTCGACACAACCCCCCGTACGGCTTTACCCATCACGACTCCCTCCTTGCTGTTGCCCATCTTCCCTGCCAGCCTCCCGACGTGGTGGCAGCCCGTCAGCATGACGGCCCGCAAACATGATTCCTCAGCCGATGCTCGCCCGATTGCCATTCATTTTTTCCAACAAATGTTATTCTCCTTTGTGCAGCAAGTCAACACCCACATCATCTTCCTGAGATTCGGAGTAGATCCAATGATGCAAACCTGGATGCCGGAGGAGATCAGGCAGAGGGCGGGCGGTGCACGGATGGTCTAGCTGGTCAGGTACTGTCTGAAGCGGGACGTCAGAGAAAGAACCCGGACACTTTTGACTGGGAGCGCGCAGGCATGCGTGGTATAGAGTTTGCCGCGGCCACGCGTATCGCAGGGGTACTGCCAGTAGGCAGCGCGATAGCGCGTCCCGCGGAAGCGGGCTTTTTCGACGATGGTCTCGAGGAGCACAGGCCGTTCGTCGTAGCGGGCATGCCAGTCCTCGAGCAGACGACGGGAAGCACGGCCGAGGAGCATGGAGGCCTGGTGCCTGGTGCTCACCCACGGCAGAATGAGGAAACGGGTGTTATTGACGACGAGGTGGCGGCGGGCCTGGCGCCAGGGTGGCGTCCCGGCACAGCCATTGCTAGGCCAGACAACGGATCACCCCGTTAAACAGGGCCACGTGCTTCACCAGGCCAGCCTTCAAGATGTTGTCCACTATCGTCTCGTATGACAACGCCCCCTGATATCAAAGGGCGTGCAACAGGAAAGAGCGGGGTCGTTGCTCCCCTGCTGGACCTCCCCCGCATTGAATCCAATCAATGTCATAAGGGCCTCGTCTGTCAGCAGCACCTCCTGCATCGCCAGGGCACTCTGAAGTCCCCCCACGCAGCGCATGATCGTC
>CAZGAH010000055.1:0-9573 GCA_964523295.1 uncultured Desulfovibrionaceae bacterium
CCTGGTAGGCGTGCGGCCGGGGTGAAGCCTCGCCCCGGGGAGAAGCCCGGGGCGAGACGTGGCGTCGTCAGCTGGTAACCGAAGAAGGGGGAGGCTAGAAGGGCATGGCGTTGTTGATGGGGATATATGCTGCTTGATTTCCACCAGCTCCTGCATGATCAAAATACTTATACATACCATAAGCTATAAGTGGTTTTGTCTCCAACTCAGGAGCAGACCAAGAAATTTTTCCGGAACCCTGTCCATGGCTAAAGCCCGTCACGCCTTTCAAAGTAACTATAACAAACTGATTGGCATTGACAGTAAACGTTCCGCCATAAGTAGCCGGTGAACCTTCCTTATATAGAATTTGAATATTACTATTATCTATTGGTGTATTATAATAATTATTTAACTCAATTATTACTTCTACAGGGGTACTACTTAAGTTCGTTATGTATAGATTAGTGGCCATTACAAAACCAACATCCTGGTAAAACATATAATACGGAATAGCCGCCGACCCGCTCCCGGCCCAGGCCATACTTGGCAACATCAGACAAAGCGCCAACAGGGATACGAAAATAGCCTTTTTCATAACTCCTCCGCAAGAGTATCAGGATTACCCCAACTGGCCAAATGTATACCTGTCTGGCCGTTATGTGTCAACGAGGATGACGCAGTGCCCTGGAATTCCGGCTTGGATTTCCGCCCCGGAAAGGATACGGTGCATGCGGCGGACGCGGGTGTCAGGGAGGCGGTTTGTCTCCGGTGAGGTGATGATGAACAGCAGCGAGGGCAATTCATGAAAATTCAGTTTCTCGGCGCGGCCCAGACCGTGACCGGTTCGTGCTTCATGATGCAGACCAACGGCAAGCGCTTCTGCGTGGACTGCGGGATGCACCAGGGCACCCGCGACATCGAATCGCGCAACATCGAGGACGCGCTCTACGATGCGCCTGGCGTGGACTTCATCCTCATGACCCACGCCCATATCGACCACTCCGGCCTGCTGCCGCGCATGGTCAAAAAGGGCTTCAAGGGGAAAATCTACGCCACGCGCCCGACGCGAGCGTTGCTCGAGATCATGCTCCTGGACAGCGCGCACGTGCAGCAGATGGAGGCCGAGTGGCGGAACAAGAAGAACCGGCGCCATGGCGCCAGGGTGGAGGAGCCGCTCTATTCTCAGGAGGACGTGCTCAATACGCTGCCGCTCTTCGAGGCCATCGACTACGATACGACCTTCTCCCCGACTGACGGCGTGAAGGCCACATTCCGCGAGGCCGGGCACATCCTCGGCTCGGCCTTTATCGAGCTGGCCGTCAAGAACAACGGCACCTCCTACCGGCTCGTCTTTTCCGGCGACCTCGGCCGCTCGGAGCAGCTGCTGCTCAACGATCCGGATACCGCGGCCGAGGCCGACTACATGTTTCTGGAGTCCACCTACGGCAACCGCAACCACAAGGACGAACAGCGCAGCCGCGACGAACTGGCCGAGGCCATTGCCTACAGCTACGGCCGCAACGAAAAGATCATCATCCCGGCCTTTGCCGTCGAGCGCACGCAAGAGGTGCTCTACACGCTCTTCCTGCTGTCCAAGGAAAACAAGCTGCCCCGCGACCTGCCCGTGTTTCTCGACAGCCCGCTGGCTATCCGGGCCACGGAAATATTCCGCAAGCACCCGGAATACCTGGACAGCGAGACCCGCGCCCTGCTCGACAAGGGCGAACACCCGTTCAATCTGCCCAATCTGAAATTCACGCTCAAGACCGACGAATCCCAGGCCATCAACGCGCTCAAAGGCCCGGCCGTGGTCATCTCCGCCAGCGGCATGTGCAACGCCGGCCGCATTCAGCATCACCTGCGGCACAACCTCTGGAAAGAGGGCGCCAGCGTCGTTTTTGTCGGATTCCAGGCCAAGGGCACGCCTGGGCGAAAAATCGTGGACGGCGCGAGCACTATCCGGATCCTCGGCGAGGACGTCGTCGTGAGGGCGAAAATCTGGACCATCGGCGGCTTCTCGGCGCACGCCGGCCAGACGCAAATCCTGGACTGGCTCAAGAAGACGCAGAACCCGCACATGGAGGTCTTCCTGGTCCACGGCGAATACACCGCGCAGCAGACCCTGGCCGCGCTCATCAAGGAGCAGATCGGGCTCAAGGTCATGATCCCGGCCTACCGCGAGGAGTGCCTGCTCAAGCCCGGCCGGGCGCCCGAGCGCGTGGCCGATCCGCAAGAAATCCAGCGTCGCCGCATCGACTGGAAGTTCGTGCTCGACGAAACGCGCACCCGCATCGCCCAGCTCGAGTCCAGGCTGACCGAGATGCAGGCCGCGTCCTGGGAGGATCAGACCGAAATCCGGGACCGCATCCTGGAGGTCAACCGTCACCTCTCCAGGCTCATCTCCGAGCTGTAGCGAGCGAGCTGGTCAACGATGCGCATAAGCGGCGGCGAATTCAAGGGACGGCAGCTGAAGACCGTCCGGGACAACAGCCCTGCCGGCTACCGCCCGGCCACGCAAAAGGTCCGGCTCGCGCTCATGTCCATGCTCGAGGCGCGCGGCCTGGACTGGGAGACGTCGCGCGTGCTGGATTGCTTTGCCGGCAGCGGCAGCCTGGGCCTGGAGGCCTTGTCCCGCGGGGCGGCCTTTGTCTGCTTCGTGGAGCGCGACCCGGCCGCGGCGCGGTTGATCCGGGAGAACGCGCTGCTGTTCGACCTGCCCCCCGGGCGCTGGCAGGTGCTCGGCAAGGAGCTTCTGGCCGTGTTGCGCCGCGGCCCCGCGGCCCTGAGCGCCAGACCCGCGGCCTGTTTCGCGACGACGCCGGCGACCTTCGACCTGGCGTTCATCGACCCGCCCTACGGCGCCAACCTTCTTGTACCGGCAGTGGCCGGGCTGCTCGACGCCGGCTGGCTCGCCCCGGGCGCATGGATCGTGGCCGAGGTGGAATCCCGGCTCGACCTGGAGCCCACGGCGCTGGACCACCGCTTGCAGCCCCGACAGGACCGCCAGTACGGACAAACCAGGATAGTGATATGGGAGAAACAGGAAAACTCGCCGTCTACCCCGGAACCTTCGACCCCCTGACCTTCGGCCACGTCAGCCTGATCAAGCGCGGCCTGGACGTCTTCGAGACCATCGTAGTCGCCGTGGCGCGCGACACGAGCAAGCAGCCGCTGTTCACGCTCGAGGAGCGCGTGGACATGGCGCGAGAGTTCTTTGCCGACAACCCGCGCGTGGTTGTGGAGGGATTCCACGGTTTGCTGGTCAGCTATGTGGAAAACCGGGGCGCCCGGGTCATTCTGCGCGGCCTGCGCGCCGTGTCCGATTTCGAATACGAATTCCAGATGGCCCTGATGAACCGCAAGCTCAACCACGCGATCCAGACGGTGTTCCTGATGACCGAGTACCGCTGGCTGTACATCAGCTCCACGATCATCAAGGAGGCCGCGCGCGTCGGCGGCGACATCCGGGGCCTGGTCCCTGACGCCGTGCATACGCGGCTTCTCGAAAAATACGGTCTGTCCGGAACCCGGGCATGAGCGCGAGGCCTCACGGCGCATGACCCCTGTTTCCCTGGTCGTTCTCTGCGGCCCGACCGGCGCGGGCAAGACCGCCGCTGCGCTGGCCCTGGCGCGCGCCTATAAGGTCGGGATCATCAATTTCGACTCCCGCCAGGTTTACCGGGATTTCCCGATCCTGACCGCGCAGCCGACGCCGTCGGAGCAGGCCTGCTGTCCGCACCGGCTCTACGGCTTCCTGGACACCGGCGAGAAAATGACCGCCGGCGCCTTCAGCGAGCTGTGCCGGCAGGCCATCGACGAGTTCAGGTCACCGGGCCTGCTGCCCGTGCTCGTCGGCGGCACGGGATTGTACGTCCGTGGCCTGCTCGACGGCCTGGCGCCCGTCCCGCCCGTGCCGGAGGCCATTTCGCGCGAGGTCGCGTGCGAGATGGAGCGCTCGGGTCCGGCAGCGCTGCACGAGCGGTTGCGGGGGCTCGATCCGGAGTACGCGGCCGTCATCCATCCCAACGACCGGCAACGGATCTGCCGCGCCCTGGAGGTCTGCCTGGCCACGGGAAAGTCCTTTTCCTGGTGGCACGCGCGCCCGACGCCGGAGTCCCCCTATCGAGCCCTACGCCTGGGCCTGACGCTGCCGCGGGAGCGTCTTACCCGGCGCCTGGCTGCGCGTATTGATCAGATGCTGGAGCAGGGCGCGCTGGAAGAGGCGCGCCTGGCGCGACAACGCTGCCCACAGCGCGAGGCCCCGGGCTGGTCCGGGATCGGCTGCGGCGAGCTGTACGACCTGCTAGACGGCCGTCTCTCCCTTGCGGAGGCAAAGGAACTCTGGCTGCGCCGTACGTGCCAGTACGCCAAACGGCAGATGACCTGGTTCGCCAAGGACCAGGACATCGCCTGGTATGAGGCGGATTCGCCGGACATCGCGGACAGGGTACTACAGCGGGTGCGCTGCTTTTTGGAATCAGGACCTGGTCGCGCGGACTGAGCGACCGGGCCGGCCTGCACTGAGCCGGCCCGGATTTGAAACAGTTACGAATGCAGCTGACTGGTCCGGCATTGGTTGATCAGGTCGCGGAGCACGTGCGCCTGGCGCGAAAGCTCTACCACGGCCCTTGCCGCTTCGTTCATGGTGATCGAGGTTTCTCTGGCCACCTCGTTGACGTGTTTCACCGAACGGCTGATTTCATTGCTCGATGCGGATTGCTGTTCAGCAGCCGTGGCGATGGCCTGCACCTCGCCCGTGGCGCCGTCCGAGAGCGACACGATGACGCCAAGGACGTCCTCGGAGTTCTCCGCAAGCGTGGCGGCCCCTTCTACCGCCTTGGCCGTCTCCTCCACCATGGCAATGTTCTCGGTGGTTTCGCGTTGTATTCCGGTGATGGCGTCGTCGACCTCCTGCGTCGCGTTCATGGTCTTTTCGGCCAGCTTTCTGACCTCGTCGGCGACCACGGCGAATCCGCGGCCGGCATCGCCCGCCCGTGCCGCCTCAATGGCCGCGTTGAGCGCCAGGAGATTGGTCTGGTCGGCAATTTCCGAAATGACGTTCATGATCCGGCCAATGTTCTTGGCGCGATCTTCCAGTAACGCCATGCGCTCCTTCAACGACATGGCGCGGGTGTGTACCCCGGACATGGCGGTCTTCACGTCGCCCACCGCACGCTGGCCGGACTGGGCCTTCTCCTTGGCCTCGACGGAGCGCAAAGCAGCGGTCTGCGCATTACGCGCCACGTCGAGCACCGCGGCGTCCATCTGCTCCATGGCCGTGGCAGTTTCGGCGCTTTGGTCCTTCTGTGCCTCAGCGCCGCGCGACGCCTCCTCCACCTGAGCGGCCAGCTGCTCGCTCGCGGAGGAGAGCGTCTCGGCTATCTCTTCAGCCTGCGTTGCCACATGAAGAATCCTGGCGTTCTGCGCCTCGATACGGTCTTCTTTTGCCTTGATGTCCGTGAGATCGACCCAGATAGTCAATGCGCCCAACGATTGTCCGTCGGAACCGGCCAAAGGCGAAGACGACATCCTGACAAAACGTTTGGAGCCCCTCTGTGCCATCACTTCCTGCTCGAGCGTGATGAAACGGTTCTCCCGTAACGTCTTGGCGGATATCGTATCATGGGACGGATCATTGAAAAGAAACTCCCCGGAGCTGCGGCCATAGTAGTCCTCGGGTTTCCCGTCGCGTTCGATAAGGGTCATCATGAATTGATTGGAAAACACCATGGCGTTGTCCGGGGAAAAGACGGCGCAGGGGACGGTGATGCCATCGAGCACGCCCTGCGCAAAGGCGAGCCTCCGTTTGATCCGGGCCACCATGGCACGCAGATTATCCGCGAGGTTTCCCGCCTCATGCGAATACTTCCCTTCGAGCACGACATCAAGGTTTCCCCCGGAAACGGTCTCCGCGTAGGCTACAATCCTCTCGATTGGCTTCGAGATCGAACGGGAGATGACAAGGGATGCCGCTATTGCCAACACGAGAATCAGCCCTGAGAGCAATGCGGTTGTCGTGCGCAGCTCGGATATTTTTTTCTGCACGTCGTCGGAATATATCCCGGTACCGACTATCCAGCCCCATGGCTTATAGAGTTTTACGTAGGATTCCTTGGGGTACAACTCGGCCGAGGGGCGGCCGTTTGCAGTCGGCTTTGGCCATTGGTACGAGACGAATCCCTCACCGGTTTTCGCCGTCACGTCGACAAAAGCCTGAAAGAGATTCTTCTTTCCGCCCGGAAACTCGACGTTCCTGGCATCAAGGCCAGGTTGCATGGATGTGGCGCATTGATATTGTTGCGAGTCAAGCACCTGACCATTCAACTTCGGCACAATGGGATGCATGAGCATGGTCGGGTAAGGCGCTCCGGTGTCATTGATCCAGAGATAATTTTTCCCTTCGTAGCGAATAGCTCCAATCTCCTGCATCGCCCTTTTTTGCGCCTCTTCGCGCGAAAACTCACCGGCGGTCGCGCGGGCGTCATAGGCGCCAACCAGGGATATGGCCATGTCGACGTTGTTCGTAAGGCCTTCTCTGAGACTTTGCGTCAGGGAACGTTCCATGGCTGGCAGGATCAACAGGAACAGCATGGCGAGAAACATCGCCAGAATCAGCGTACACGCTGCAAAGATTTTTTTGGAAATGGTCATGTCAAACAGTGTTTTCATTTTAAACCCCCGCAGGTTTATTAAGAATCACTTATCTAGTTAATGTTATTATGTATTTTTTTTGACTTATTGTCCCCTAAATATTTGTGGAATCGAATAGAATAAGCTTCTGATACTCCACCCCCAGAATTCAAACCCTCCCTTCCCCTGAAGACAATAGTTATCCCCTTCTTTGTGGACACATTTCCCAAATCTACGATCTGAATTCAACAGATTGTTGCTGGTGCTACAAATATATACCGGCCATGTCAAGGCAAGATATTGTGGTATTTTTTGTTTGAACAGGATTCTTTCAGAAAAAAATTGTGATATGCTTTTAGTCTGAATCGTCGCTGCCGTTCTGCAACACAGTACGGCGGTGTGATTCGCCGAACCGCATCCATCTGCTCAAGTCCAGCGTGCTTCACTCCACGTACCAGACCCCGCCCGACGCCGGTTCGTAGCGTAGCGGGCGGAATTCCGTGAGGTTCGGGTCGACTCCGGACAGGAGGCGGAAGCCCAGCGTGTGGAGGGCCGGGCGGTCTGCGACATAGGCCCAGGGCGATCCCTCGCGCTGGATCAGGAAGGGATCAGTCACGCGTGCAACGCGGCGTGATCCGTCAGGCCGAGCGCCTGGCCCAGGTCCGGATGCGGCGTCCTGCCGCTCAGCGCCTCGATCAAGCGGCTGACGGCCAGCTCGCGCGCGCCGTAGGCGGCGTCGAGGCGATGCAGGGCGCCGATGCCGTGGGACGCGAAGAAGCGGATCCAGTTTCGTGCCAGGACGGCGTCCTCCGTGGCGAGCGGAAACGCGGTCACGAAGACGCGGTCCAGAGTCTGCGCGCCGCCGTCGATGAAGGTCGGGCGGCCGGCCTGGGCCTGGAGAAAGTAGCCGTCGTCCCACCAGCACCAGATCAGCGCCTGCGCGGAGCTGTGCTCGCGGATGCTCCGGGCCAGGCGCTCGTCAGCCGGCTCAGCGCGCCGTTGAGCCCGTGTTCAACAAACCGTCTGCGGATGTTTCCCACCGTCGTTAAATGGCGATGGTATGCCAAAGCAGCTTTCTCATCTGTCCAGTCAGTTCCTTCGGCGTCGACAGCGAGTAATATATTGGCATGTTTGACTCTATATGCCTCTTTCTAGCCCTCGCCAACAAATGATTTCAGCTCACATCGTTTTTCCTCTGAAAGCCTGATAACGGTTTTTGTAGCCATAACAAGCTATTATTCTAGAGAAATTATAGCAAAGCACTGACGAAAGGCAAGCATTGAAATTCAAAAGGCATAGCCCGCCAGGAACGAACGGTTGCCTCTGGCAACCCTCACGGCGCCTCTGCGTTTTTGCACCACGAGTTGAGACACTGCCGATGAAATGGCCTGCTTCTCCGTATTTTCCGACTTGTTGTCCGTCCCCGAACCGCGTAAGCTCCGTTGCCGGCTCGGGAACGGACTGTTCCTGCACCATGCGCGCCCGCGCTCGCGGGCACTGACCTGCAAAGGAGTCGAAGCGTCCGATCATGTCGCCTTGTCCGCCCCGTTGCTACGGCATCATCCCGGCCCGCTATGCCTCTTCACGCTTCCCTGGCAAACCGCTGGCCCTGTTGCGCGGCCAGCCTATGTTCTGGCACGTCTTCCAGCGCGCCAGCGCCTGCGCCGCGCTCTCGCGCGTGCTCGTGGCCACGGATGACGACCGGATTCTCCATGCCGCCCGGGAACGCGGCGTACCGGCCATGATGACCGGGGCCCACCATCTCAGCGGAACGGATCGCGTCTATGAGGCCGCGCTGGCCATTGGCGTCGAAGACCAGGCCGTCGTCGTCAACATCCAGGGCGACGAGCCCGCACTTCAGCCCGGTATGCTCGACGAACTGCTCGCCCCCTTTTGCGACCCCGCGGTACAGGTAACCACGCTGGCACATGCCATCGTTGGCGAGGGTTCCGACTCCCCGGCTTTTTGCCCGGACCGGGTCAAGGTGGTTCTGGACCTCGCGGGCAATGCACTGTATTTTTCCCGGGCGCCCATACCACACGCGCATCCCGGGCAGGCGAATACGGCGGAATACCTGCTGCATGTCGGACTCTATGCGTACCGCTTCGCCGCCTTGCAACGCTTCACCGCGCTCCCGCCCGGTCCGCTCGAACAGCGCGAGCGCCTGGAGCAGTTGCGCTTGTTAGAAAACGGCATTCCCGTACGCGTCGTCCGAACGGCCTTCCGTTCCCAAGGGGTTGACCGTCCAGAGGATATTGCCTTACTAGAACAAATCTTGTCGGAGAACTGACCATGCGCGCAATACTTGCTTTGGAAGACGGTTTGACCTTTGTCGGCAATTCCTTCACCGGGCCTGGCGAAACCAGCGGCGAAGTTATCTTCAACACTGGCATGACCGGCTATCAGGAGGTTCTGACCGACCCCTCCTATGTGGGGCAGATGGTCGTCATGACCTATCCGCTCATCGGCAATTACGGTATTAATGCCGAGGACTTCGAATCCTCGCGCGTCCAGGTGGAAGGGTTCATCGTCAAGGAATGTTGCAAAACGCCCTCCAACTGGCGCTCCAGGGAATCCCTGCCCGACTTTCTGGCCCGCAACCAGGTCGTCGGTATCGAGGGCATCGACACGCGCGCCCTGACCCGGCATCTCCGGCTGCATGGTGCCAAACGCGGCGTCATCTCCACCCTGGAATCCGATCCCGCAAAGCTGATCGCGAAGGCCAAAACCATCCCGACCATGGAAGGCAGCAACCTGGCCGCCGCCATCAGCCCGGACTCGGCCTATGTCTGGACCGGCTCCGGCGCCGCGCAGGCCAGCCTCACGAACGGCGTCTATGCCTGGCCGGACCACGGCCCGCGTGTGCTGGTTTTCGACTTCGGCGTGAAATGGAACATCCTGCGCTTGCTCTCCGCCCTGGGACTCGACCTGCTCATGGTCCCCGCTACCACGTCCGCGGCC
>CAZGAH010000055.1:9589-27943 GCA_964523295.1 uncultured Desulfovibrionaceae bacterium
TACGCTCAAGCCGGACGCCATCTTTCTCTCTCCTGGTCCCGGCGATCCGGCTACGCTGACGAATGTCATCGATACGCTGAAAACGCTCATCGAGAGCTATCCCGTGGCCGGCATCTGCCTCGGGCATCAGCTCCTGGGACACGCCCTGGGTGGCACGACCTTCAAACTCAAGTTCGGCCACCACGGCTGCAACCAGCCGGTCAAGGACCTGGCCAGCGGACGAATCGAAATTTCCTCCCAGAACCATGGCTTTTGCGTCGATATCGACAGACTCGACGATGTCAAAGCCACGCACATCAACCTCAACGACGGCACCCTTGAGGGCTTTGCCCACCGCAGCAAACCGATCATCGCCATACAATACCATCCTGAGGCCAATCCCGGTCCGCACGACAGCCGTTATTTCTTCACGCGTTTTCGTCAGCTCGTCCGCAACGCCGTCGGCAAATAACGACCCGACACGCAATTCAGGGGATCATCATGTCACAAGAACTGATCAAGGCCAGATCCTACATCGCCCAGATAGCCACCCACCTCAAGCAGAACAAGCTTATTCCCGCCGTTCACGCCCTGCACGAGGCTCTGGGCACGGTGCTGCGGACCCCCCTGATGAAAGGCGAAAAAGACGAATTCGCCCGGCTCCTCGACGACGCCGTCTATACCCTGGCCAACAACAAAGAATTCAAAAAAATGATCCCGCTCCAGCTCACCTACTCCCCCGGAACCGAGCGGGAGCTGTATCAGACGCTCAAAGATTCCCTGACCGAACTGCAAAATGCCGTTGTCAACGAGGCCAAGGGGCAAATTGCCGATCTCGATAAGCGGCTTGCCGACGAGCTGAAGCGAGCCGAAATGCTGCTCAAGGCCGGGCAAACGGCCCAGGCCAAAGAAATCTGCAATAACCTGGTGACAGCCTACGGCGACACGCCCTCGCTACGCGCCGACATCGGCGAACTCTTCCTGCGCAACAACGCCTACGAAGAGGCCTACGACTATCTTGCCCAGGCCCTGGAGACTTCTCCGGACTCACTGCATCTCTACAACCGCATCGGCATGGCCCTGCGCAAGCTCGGCCGCTACGACACCGCCGAGAAGTACTACCACAAGGCCCTTGAGTTTCATAAGGACGATCCCAACCTCCACTTCAACATCGGCAGGCTCTATATCGACTGGCAGCGCTGGGACAAGGTCGTCGGCGCGGCGGCCAAGGCGATCGAGCTGTCGCCGGACTTTGCCGAGGCCAAGAAAATGATGGCCTTTGCCCGCAAGAAACTTGCCTGACAAACCGGCATCCAGACACGCGCTTCCGGGCAATCCATTCGCCCGCTGCGGCGCTTTGCTCTGACAGGCGTTCCTTTCCTCATGCCCGCACGTCCGCGTCCGTTTCGACTCCTTCCGCCCGTCGATGTCCTTGTCCTTGGCGCCGGACTGGCTGGCTTGCGCGCGGCGCTGGCCGCGAAGGAGTCCCGCCCCGACGCCTCGGTCACGCTCGCCAGTCTCCGCCACGAACCCTCCGGCTCCTCTTTCGCCAACCGGAACCGGATGCTGGGCATGCAGGTGCTGGAACGCCCCGATCAGGCCGAGCGCTTCGTCCGCCGTGCAATCGAGCTGGCCTCTCCGGGGCGCATCGATCCGGCGCTCGTGGCCTGCATGGCCGCGGAAAGCGGCCAGGTCTTCCAGTATCTGCGTGGTTGTGGACTGTCCTTCAGGGAAGATGGCGCGCTGCGCGTGCCTGCCTGCTTTTTCCCCGAACAGGCCAGCGCGGCGCTCTTGACGGACCTGCCCCGGGCCTGCGATCTGCTGACCCGGCGTCTCGACACCGCCGGAGCACAGCGGATGCACGGACTGGTCTGCCTCGACCTGCTCGCCGAGCGCTGCGAAACGCCGACGCGGGTCTGCGGCGCGCTGCTCGCCCCGGTCGCGGGCGGCCCGGCTCTGGCCATTCCCGCCCGGACGGTCATTTTAGCCACCGGTGGTCCGGCAGCGCTGTTCGAACGCGACATCTCCGGCGCCGGCAGCACCGGGTGCAGCTACGCGCTGCTCGAACGCGCGGGGGCGACTCTCGACAATGCCGGTTTTCTGCAATGGATGTGGTACGTCGTCGGGGGTGAGTTTTTTCCGATCCAGGAGCTTGTCCGTCCGGGTGCCAGGCTGCTGACCGGGCTGGGTGACGTTCTGAACCTGCCTTGCGAGCTGACGCGATTCGGGCCGGAGCGGGGCGGACACTGTCCTTTCGGCTACGGGCTGCCGGACGCGGCCCTGGATTGCTTCCTGGCCGGCCTGGCCGGTCCTGACGGTACCGTGCGCGTGGCCCTGCCCGAGAACGCGACCGCGCCTTCCGAGTGGACGGCCATTGCGCCGGCAGCGCACGCGGGCAATGGCGGCGCTCGCATCGATCTCGACGGCCGCACCACCTGCCCCGGGCTGTTCGCCTGCGGCGAGTGCGCCACCGGAATGCACGGCGCCAATCGCATCGGCGGCGCCATGATCCTGGCTACGCAGGTATTTGGCGCGCGCGCCGGCAGAGCAGCGGCGACGCAGGCCGCAGAGGAGCGCTACTCCCCGCCCCGGGACCCGCAGCCGTTCCGGCCTGCGCTGCTGCCGAGCCCCGGGTTGCATGACCCGGCGCACGAGTCCTGGCTCGCCCGTCTTATGCAGACGGTCGCGGTATTCGGCGGCCGACCGGGACTCGCCGAGGCGCCCCCCCGCCTGCGCGCGACCCTGCACGCGTGCACCGCGCCTCTGAGCGCGCTGCGTCTGGAGTCCGGGCTGGTCGTGCTCCGAAGCCTGTCCCCTGTCGAGCCCGTTGCCGATTCCGGTACTGAATCCGAACGATAGGAATATTGGCGGGAATTCCGAGTCTGTCTCTTGTCTTACGCAGGCGACTGCTCATCCGGCGGCTTGGCGTAACCTTCTGCCTCCTGCTGCAAAAACTCGATAAAACGCTGCGTGGCGGGAAAAAAATGGCGACGCTGGTTGTACACGCAATAGAAACTGCGCGCCATGGCCAGCTCGGGAACGCTGACTTCGATGAGCTCCTTTCGCGCCAGGGCATCGCCGGCAGCGAGCCGGGAGGTGATGCTGACGCCCAGCCCTGCCTTGACGCACTGCAACACGGCTTGCGTGCTTTCGACGACGAGCGCGATACGGAACTCGCGGATATCCAGGCCCTTTTCACCGAGTCCGAGCTCGAAGGCCTTGCGAGTACCGGAGCCGGTCTCTCGCATCACCCAGGGCAGTCTGGCCAACTGCGCCAGCGTGAAGTCCCGGTCTCCTACATTGAGCGCAGGCGCGGCGATGATGATGAGGTCATCCTGAATCAGCGGGTGAAACGTCAGGTCCGGTTCGGATTCGCAGGCCCCTACCAGCCCGAGCATCAACTCCCCGCTGATAACAGCGCGGATGATGGCCTGCGAATCGCCGACACGCATCTGGATGGTGACGGAAGGGTGCAGCGCGAGGAATCTGGCCATAAGCTCAGGCAGGAGATAATGCGCGGGAATGGTGCTTCCGCCGACGAGCAGATTGCCGACAATGCGGTCGTTGAGCTGCTCGATTTCCGACTTCGCCCGCTCTATGTACAGGAAGGCCTTTTGGGCGTACCCGTAGAGCACGTCCGCTGCGGCTGTCGGCATAATCAGGCGCCCGAGCCGATCGAAAAGACGAACACCGAGATCCTGCTCGAGGGAGGCGACGTGCGCGCTGATGGTCGGTTGCGACAGAAACAGGCTATCCCCGGCCCTTGAGAAACTTTTCAGCTCGTAGACCTTGCAGAATGCCTCAAGCCTTCTGAAATCCATAATATCTATCCATCACATTGATATTTTCTATAGAAAAAGACGCAAAAAAGGCAGGCTGGGCCTGCCTTTTTTGTCGATTATTCGGGTTTCTTTTCCGGCTCTGGAGAATCGCTCTCAGCGGAGACTTCCGGGGCTTCGGCAACAGGCTCCGGCTCTTTCGCGGTGTCGGCGGCTTGAGCGGCAAGAGGCTGTGCCTCCGGAGCAGGGGCCACGGCAGGTGTGACTATCCTGGCCGTCTTGACGAAGGGCGCGTCGCCGGGCTTGCGGGTTAACTCGATGATGGCCAGGGGTGCGGCATCGCCGGGCCTGGGCAAAGCAAGTTTCACGACGCGGGTAAAGCCGCCGGGAACGCCGGCGAAGCAGGGACCGACTTCGTCGAACAGGCGTTTGACGAGTTGATGATTGCCGAGCACCTTGTAGGCCAATCGCCTGGAATGGAGATCGTTACGCAAGGACAAGGTGATAAGCCGATCGACGACCTTGCGCAATTCCATGGCCTTGGCGACCGTGGTGCGGATGCGACCATAGGTCAGCAGAGACCGGGCCATGTTTTTGAACAGGGCCTTGCGGTGTTCCCAGGTCCTGCTGAGCTTTTTTCCGGATTTATTGTGCCTCATTTTGCTCTTTCCTCTTCAGCCATTCCTGATAACTCTGTTCGAAGCTCTCTACATAGGTCCCGAATTCGAGCCCCATATCATTGAGCACGCGGCGTATCTCATCCAAGGATTTCTTGCCGAAATTCTTGGTTTTGAGCATGTCGTTCTCGGTTTTCTGCACCAGCTCGCCCAGCAGCGAAATATTAGCGCTTTTCAGGCAGTTGGTAGCACGGACGGAGAGTTCCAGCTCGTCGATATGCTTGAACAGATCTTCATTGATAGGACTCTTGACATGTGAGCCTTTGCTCGAATCGTCGGACACTCCCTCATCAAAATTGATGAACACAGAGAGTTGATCCTTGAGAATCTTCGCACTGTACGCGATGGCGTCTTCGGGCGAAAGCGAGCCATCAGTCCAGACTTCGAGCACCAGCTTGTCATAGTTGGTCATCTGCCCGACACGCGCCGGCTCGATGGAGTAGGCGACGCGACGGACGGGCGAAAAGCTGGCGTCGAGTTTGATCAACCCGATTTCATCGTCGAGTCCGTCGTGCATTTCGGCGGGAACAAAGCCTTTTCCCATCCGCACTTCAAGCTCGATGCGCAGCTCCATGTCTTCGGACAGCGTGGCGATGTGCTGCTCAGGATTGAGGACTTCTACCCGCTGATTGACCTGAATGTCGGCGGCGGTGACCGCCCCCTTTTTCTTGACGGACAGCAGGAGGTGCTGCGGATCCTCGGTGGTCATGGACATTCTGATTTGTTTCAGATTCAGAATGAGTTCGGTAACATCCTCCATGACACCCGGGATGGTCGTATATTCATGCTGAATGCCCTGGATATTGACGGCGACAATGGCGCAACCCTGAAGCGAGGAAAGAAGCACCCGACGCAGTGCATTGCCGATGGTCGTTCCAAAGCCTCGCTCGAGCGGCTCGCAAATGAACTTCCCGTACATGGGATCGAATTCCTTCGTGTCCCGTGTGATCTGTTCAGGAGCCACCAGCTTCTGCCAATTGCGCGTATTGATAAGCCTTTCCCCTTGTTTGATAAGCATCGTTCAGCAACCTGTTTATTTAGAATACAGCTCGACGATGAGTTGTTCGTTGATCGGGAACTGGATATCTTCACGCTGAGGCTTGGCCTTGATCGAGCCACGGAAAGCCGTGCTCTCGACCTCGAGCCAGCTGGGGCAGCCGCGACGGGCGATGGCGTCCTGGGCCTCCTGGATGACGGGGATTTTTCGGCTCCCCTCCCGGACCTCAACGACATCACCGACGCGCACCTGGATCGAGGGTATGCTCACGCGACGGCTGTTCAGGTTAAAGATGCCGTGCTTGACCAGCTGTCGCGCCTGTTCACGCGAGTTGGCGAAGCCCAGGCGATAGACGACATTGTCGAGCCGGCTTTCAAGCAGGGCCAGCAGATTGGCGCCCGTAACGCCTTTCATCATGTCGGCCTTCTTGAAGTACAGTCGGAACTGGTCCTCAAGAATGCCATACATGCGTCTGACTTTCTGTTTCTCGCGCAACTGGACAGCATAATCGCTCATCTTGCGACGCAGGCGACCGTGCTGACCTGGAGCATAAGGGCGCCGGTCATAGGCGCACTTGTCCGTAAAGCAACGATCCCCTTTCAGGAAAAGTTTGGTGCCTTCGCGCCGGCAGATCCGGCACTTGGCGTCATTGTACCGTGCCAAGACGTATCCTCCTCTTGCAGACGTTAGACCCGGCGGCGCTTGGGTGGACGACAGCCATTGTGCGGGATGGGGGTCACATCGCGGATAAAGGTAATATTGAAGCCGACCTGATTGATGGCACGCATGGCGGCTTCACGGCCGGAGCCTGGTCCCTTGACCAGAATACCGACTGTGCGCATCCCGTTATCATGGGCGCGGCGTGCAGCGCTCTCGGCAGCGACCTGGGCGGCAAAGGGAGTGCTCTTACGAGACCCCTTGAATCCGCTGGATCCGGAACTGGACCAGCTGATGACGTTGCCGCGCGTGTCGGTAAAGGTGATAATCGTGTTGTTGAACGTAGCCTGGATATGGGCAACCCCTACCGGGACGTTCTTCTTTTCTTTTTTCTTCGCCGTACGTTTTGGTCTGGCCATGTACTTTTCTCACTGCAGCTTGGAGTTATTTCCCTGTTCTTCAACCCCGGGTCTGAGGCAGCCGCGACTCGGGCTCAAGACAACGCGCCCGGTCTCCTCAGCCAAAGGTATTCATCAGGCTCCCGGAGGAGACTGCTCGTACCCTGAATGCGTCTACTTCTTCTTCTTCCCGACAACAGCCCGACGCGGGCCTTTGCGGGTTCGCGAATTGGTATGGGTCCGCTGACCACGGCACGGCAATCCACGACGATGCCGCAGCCCCCGGTAGCAGCCGATATCCATCAGACGCTTGATGTTGGCTGTGACTTCTCGTCGCAGATCACCTTCCACCTTGTGATTCTGCTCGATCTCTTTACGAATGGTATTGACCTCGTCCGTTGACAGGTCATCGGTGGTCTTGGACCAGTCCACACCGGTCGTATCGAGAATCTTCAAAGCAGTCGTTCTGCCAATGCCATAAATATAGCACAAGGCTATGTCCAGACGTTTAGCCTTGGGCAGCTCAATTCCAGCTATACGTGCCACGCTTTTTCTCCTGTTCGTTGCTCTGGCATACTAGCCCTGGCGCTGTTTGTGCTTGGGATTTTCGCAAATCACGCGCAACACACCTTTGCGCCGCACGATTTTGCACTTTGGACAGATACGTTTGACAGAAGGACGCACTTTCATCTTTGACTCCGTCGCTACGCTTTTACACCGTTTCTCTCGAAACGCCAGTTGTTATGTATGCAGGTCGTAATGGATGCCGATGCTTTCAAACAACGCTTAAAATATACGGGCCATCCGTCGTTATGGCTACACTATGCTCGAAATGCGCGGAAAGACTGTGATCCCGAGTAATTGCAGTCCATTTATCCGACAAGATGAGCACCTCTGCGGAACCAACGGTGATCATCGGTTCAATCGCCAGCACCATGCCCGCTTTCAGGGTCAACCCTGTACTCCCTACAGGAACAAAATTGGGAACTTCGGGTTTTTCATGCAACTTGCGACCGATTCCATGTCCCACAAAACGACGAACAACTCCAAAACCCGCCTCTTCAGCACAATACTGTATCGCCGCTGAAACATCGTACAGATTATTGCCCGGGCGAGCCTTCTCGATACCCGACATCAACGCTTCCTGCGTAACATCCAACAGACGATGCGTTGTTCCGTCGACCTTCCCGACCGGAAAGGTACGCGCTGCATCGCCGTAAAACCCTTCAAATATCACACCCATGTCCAGGCTGACAATGTCTCCCTCCACCAGTTTTCGATCGGAGGGGAAACCGTGGACAATCTCTTCGTTCACCGAGCAGCACAAGGCAAAGGGAAATCCGTTGTATCCTTTGAAGGCCGGTTGTACGCCAAGCTCCCGGCACATGGATACGGCCTTGTCCTCGAATTCCATCGTTTTGACGCCTGGTCGGACCATCTGTCCCAGCGCGTCGAGTATCAGGGCAACGATCCGGTTGGCCTTGCGCAGCTGCTCAATTTCCGAATCGTTTTTCAAAAAGACACCTCGGTGCTTTTTCAAATCAGCGCCTGCCCTTGATCTGGCCCTTCTGCATCAATCCTTCGTATTGGCGGGAAATGAGGTGCGATTCTATTTGCGACATGAAATCCATGCCCACGCCGACAAGAATCAGCAGACTCGTGCCACCGAAATAAAAAGGAACATTGAAGTATTTAATCATCAACATCGGGAGGACGCAGACTCCGGAGATGTACAGGGCGCCCCAGAGGGTGATCCTGGTCAACACCTGGTCCAGGTACTCTTTGGTCTTGAAGCCCGGGCGTATGCCTGGAATAAAACCACCCTGCTTTTTCAGATTCTCGGCAATATCCTTAGGGTCGAATATGATGGCGGTATAGAAGTAGCAGAAGAATACAACCATCGCGATGAACAGGATATTGTAAAGCAACGAATCCGGTGAAAAATACCCCGACACCGTATGCAACCATTCGACCTGAGAAAACTGGGCAATGGTTGCCGGAAACATCAGGATGCTTGAGGCGAAAATTGGCGGTATGACACCGGCGGTATTGACCCGTAAGGGCAGATGCATGGTCTGGCCGCCCATCATCCGACGGCCTATCAGTCGTTTTGCATATTGGATGGGGACACGTCGCTGGCCTCGCTCCATGAATACGATCGCAGCCAGAACTCCGGCCATGATAATGAGGAGCAGCAGGGCAACGAAGATGGTCATTTCACCGGAACTCAGCAACTGAAAGGAGTTGATGATGCTCCGGGGCATACCGGCGACGATACCTGCGTAGATGATCAGCGAGATGCCGTTGCCGATCCCACGTTCTGTAATCTGTTCACCTATCCACATAATCAGGATGGTGCCGGCCGTGAGCGTTACAACCGTGACCAGGCGGAAACCCCAGCCCGGATCGATAACCACCGGCATCCCGGCGGGACTTGACATGCCCTCGACGCCGATGGCCAGACCGAGCCCCTGCACGATGGTGATGAGCACGGTACCATAGCGTGTGTACTGGGTAATCTTCTTGCGACCGGCCGCACCCTCTTCTTTGGAAAGGCGTTTGAGTTCGGGGCTGGCGACGGTAAGCAACTGAATGATGATCGAGGCCGAGATGTAGGGCATGATGCCCAGGGCGAAAATGGACAGATTGCTCAGACCGCCGCCCGAAAACATATCGAACAGGCCGAACAGCGTGTTCTGCGCCTGCGCGAAAAACGCTGCCAGTGCGGTACCGTCTACGCCGGGGACCGGCACGTGAATGCCGACCCGGAAGGCTGCCAACAGGGCAAAAGACCACAACAGCTTGCGCTTCAGCTCCGGCAACCGGGCCAGGTTTTCTACACCGGTGAGTGCCACGGCTAGTTTTCCAACGCCTTGGGCGTACCGCCGGCAGCAGTGATTTTCTCAGCCGCGGCAGCGCTGAAGCGATGCGCTTCGACGGTGATCGCCACGGAAAGATCGCCGCGGGCGAGAATTTTGACCGGAGCGCCGGGTTTGCACAGGCCGCGCCCGTAGATATCCATGATGGAAATCTCTTTTTGCTCCGGGAAGGCCTCGATCAACCTGTCAAGGTTGACCGGCGTATAGGCGATCTTGAACAGATTGGTAAACCCACGCTTGGGCAGGCGCCGCTGCAAGGGCATCTGACCGCCTTCGAATCCGGGCCTCACACCGCCGCTCTTGCGGGAGTTCTGGCCCTTGTTGCCTTTTCCGGAGGTGCATCCCGTACCGGAGCCGGAACCGCGACCCAGGCGCTTGCGCGCCTTTTGGTCCTGCGGAAAGGGATAGAGTTCGTGCAGTCTCATGATGTCGTCACCTCGACCAGATGTCGTACCGTATCAATCATACCCTGAATGGATTTAGAGTCTTCGAAGGTCTTCTCATGACGGATCTTCTTCAACCCCAGGGCTTCCAAAGTCTTGCGTTGTTTGGGCGTGCAGCCGATCCGGCTGCGCAGCAGACGTACCGTGAGCATGAACGCCACCTACTTTCTCGGAGTTTCGAGTTGTTTTCCCCGCAACTGTCCGACAGCCTCGGCGCTGCGCAGATCAGCCAGGCCGGCTATGGTGGCCTTGAGCACGTTGTGAGGATTATTGGTGCCAATCGCCTTGGTCAGGATGTCGGAAACACCGACAGCCTCCATGACCGCACGAACCGGGCCACCGGCGATAATACCGGTGCCTTTGGACGCGGGCTTGAGCAAAACACGCCCTGCGCCGTAAATGCCAAGGGTCTCGTACGGAAGCGTTCCTTCGAGAAGGGGTACCTTGATCATGGTCTTGCGGGCGCGTTCGTTGGCCTTGCGGATGGCCTCGGGAACTTCCTGGGCCTTGCCGAGCCCGAAGCCGACCGAGCCCTTGCCATCGCCGACGACAACCAGCGCGCTGAAGCTGAACCGCCGGCCGCCTTTGACGACTTTGGCCACGCGGTTGAGGTACACGATCTTCTCAATCAGTCCAAATTCATTCTGTTCCATGCTGCATCCCTGTCGGTCGCTTGAATCGTATTAGAACTGTAGCCCTTCTTCGCGGGCTCCGTCGGCAAAGGCCTTGATACGGCCGTGGTAGATATACCCGTTACGATCGAAGACCACCTTGTCGATGCTCTTCTCTTTGGCCAGGCGAGCGATTTCACGACCAACCTGCGTTGCGGTTTCCTTGTTCAGCTTCAGCACTGCACCAGAACGTTTGCCCATGGCCAGCGACGAGGCCGAAGCCAGGGTCAACCCGCTCACATCGTCGATGATCTGTCCGTATATGGATGTATTGGACCGATACACGACAAGTCGGGGACGCTCGGGCGAACCTTTGATTTTTTTGCTGATGCGCAGCTTGCGACGTTTGCGCGCTTCATCTTTGGTCATCTTCATAACGAGCCCCTACTTCTTGGAACCGGATTTACCGGCCTTGCGGCGAATGGTTTCGGTCGAGTACTTGATACCCTTGCCCTTGTAGGGTTCGGGCGGCCGGATCCGACGGATGACCGCTGCGAACTCTCCAAGCTGCTGTTTATCGACCCCGCCAAGCGTGAGCTTGTTGCCCTCCGCCTTGGCCTCTATGCCGCTCGGCAGAGTGAGCTTTACCGGGTGGGAAAACCCCAGGCTCATTTCAATGGTGGAACCGACCACAGCGACCTTGTAACCGACGCCGATGATTTCCAGGATTTTCTGAAAGCCCTTGGACACACCTTCGACTGCGTTGGCCAAGAGCGTGCGCCGTAAACCATGCTGCTCGCGGGCTGCACGGCTTTCGTCGGCGCGCGTGATGACCACGGCGTTGTCCTTCAGCTCGTAAACGACCTTGGGATGTACAGGCGTGCTGCAGGTCCCTTTGGGTCCTTTGACTTCAATGCACTCGCTCCCGATGTCCAGTTGAACATCCTTGGGGATCGGGATCGGGAGTTTACCTATTCTGGACATGATAGAGCCCCATTACCAGATTTGACAGAGCAGTTCGCCGCCAATATTCCTGCTGGCAGCCGTATTTCCATCCATGACGCCATGCGACGTAGAAAGGATGCAGATACCCAGGCCATTCTGCACGCGGGGAATTTCATCTGCCCCGACGTAGACCCGACGACCGGGCTTGCTGATACGCTGCAAACCCGCGATGATCGGTTTGCCCGCGGCGTACTTCAACGTGATGGACAAGTCCCGCTCCGATTCGTTGAAGTCGGCAATATAGCCTTCTTCTTTCAAAATGCGCGCAATCTCGACCTTCATCTTCGATTTCGGCGCCGAAATATCGCCATGCAAGGCATGATGCCCGTTGCGTATACGGGTCAACAGATCGGCTATGGGATCGGTGACGGCCATGGTTCACTCCTTACCAACTCGATTTGCGAACCCCGGGCAGCTCACCGGCCAGGGCCATATTGCGAAAACAGATACGACAGATTCCGAACTTGCGAAGATATGCCCGCGGTCTTCCGCAAATGGGGCAGCGATTGTACCCGCGGGAAGAGAACTTGGGCTTCCGCCGCGCTTTGACTTCCAATGATGTGCGAGACAATTGCGCTCCTCCTTATTTCCTGAAGGGCATGCCGAGCTGGTCCAGCAGCATCTTGCCTTCCTTGTCCGTCCGGGCCGTCGTCACGATGGTGATGTTCATGCCCTTGACCCGATCAACACGGTCGACGTCGATTTCAGGAAAGATGGTGTGTTCCTTGATGCCCATGGTAAAATTGCCGCGGCCGTCGAACCCTCTGTCCGGTACGCCGCGAAAATCGCGTACGCGCGGCAGGGCAAAGTTGACGAGTTTATCGTAAAAATCCCACATGCGGTCATGACGCAAGGTAATGCTGCAGCCAATCGCCATGCCTTCACGCAACTTGAACGCCGCAATGGACTTCCTGGCCCGCCGGATCACTGTACGTTGAGCGGCAATGCGACTCAGTTCCTCGGCGGCGTCTTCAATCAATTTGTGATTCTGGCTGGCTTCGCCCAGACCGATATTCAAGGAAACCTTGACCAGTCTGGGTACCTGCATGGAAGAAGAATAGCCGAACTCTTTCTGCAGTGCCGGCACGACCTTCTCGTGATAAACCATTTCCAGATGCGTCTTCGACCTGCTCATTGGCTCTGCCCTACTCGATAATTTCGTTGCATTTCTTGCAGAAGCGTATCTTTTTATGCTCTTCAGTGTAGCGATAACCGATGCGCGTAGGCTTGGTACAGGCGTCGCACATGAGCTGCACATTGGAGATGTCGATGGGCGCTTCCTTTTCCACAATGCCGGCAGCCTGCTGCTTGTAAGGATTTCCACGGGTATGGCGCTTGATTATATTCACTTTTTCAATCAGCACCCGACCGGTTTTGGTGTAGATGCGCAGCACCTTACCGATCTTGCCCTTATCCTTGCCGGCAATGACCATTACTTTGTCGTCTTTGCGGATCCTGTTCTTATACATGGCGGTCTCCTACAGGACCTCGGGCGCGAGCGATACGATTTTCATGAAGTTCTTCTGCCGCAATTCACGAGCAACAGGTCCAAAAATACGCGTTCCTACCGGTTCCAGCTGGTTATTCAACAACACCGCGGAATTGGTATCGAAGCGTATATAGGAGCCGTCCCCGCGCCGTACTTCCTTTTTAGTCCGTACGACCACTGCTTTCATGACGTCGCCCTTCTTGACTTTCGCGTGGGGCATGGCTTCCTTGACAGAGACGACGATGATGTCGCCAACCGTCGCGTACCGGCGCCGCGAACCACCGAGGACCTTGATACAGGCCAAACGTTTGGCTCCCGAGTTGTCTGCGACGTCCAAGTTGCTTTCGATCTGGATCATTGTCATTCACCCCTAGACGGCTTTTTCCAGAACCTTGTCCAAGTGCCAGCGTTTCCGACGGCTCAATGGACGATGTTCTATGATCTGGACTTTGTCGCCAATCTTGCACTCGTTGTTCGGATCATGAGCCATGAACTTCTTGCGCCGATTGATGTATTTCTCATAGAGCGGGTGCTTGATCAAGGTCTCGACCGTGACCACGATGGTCTTGTCGCTCTTGTCGCTGACCACCACGCCGACGAGTGTCCGCTTGTTGGATTTCTTCTCGGAGGACATAATCTACGCGCCCCTCTCTTTTTCCTGCATCACGGTGAGTATACGTGCGATGTTTTTCCTGACCTGCGGTATCGAGGCCGTGTTCTCGAGTTGCGAGGTCGCATGACGAAAACGAAGTCTGAACAGCTCGTCACGCGTTTCACCGAGTTTCTGCTTCAATTCGGTAGCAGAGAGGTTTGTCAGATCCTTGGCCTGCATGACTAGAAAACCTCCCTCGTGACGATGATGGTGCGTATCGGCAGCTTGTGCGCCGCGCGGGTCAGGGCTTCTTTGGCCAATTCCAGGGTCACTCCCTTGATTTCATAGAGCACACGCCCGGGCTTCACCGGAGCACACCAGCCGACCGGTGCGCCCTTTCCCTTGCCTTGCCGCACTTCCGCCGGCTTCTGGGTTACCGGGCGATCAGGAAAAACCCGGATCCAGACCTTGCCGCCGCGCTTGATGTGCCGCATCATGGCAATACGAGCCGCCTCAATCTGCTGGCTGGAGAGCTTGCCATGCTCAACGGCCTTGAGTGCAACCTCGCCAAAGGCCACGGTCGATCCGCGCTGGGCCTTGCCCCGCAATCGAAGCTTCTGGCTTTTGCGGTATTTTGTCTTTTTGGGACTCAGCATGACTACTCCACCTCGTGCTCAAGGATGACGCCCTTGAATATCCAGACTTTGACACCGATGACACCGTAGGTCGTCTTGGCGACCGCCAGGCCGTAATCGAGATCGGCGCGTAGCGTGTGCAACGGAACGCGACCGTCACGATACCACTCGGACCGGGCGATTTCCGCACCAGCCAGGCGACCGGCGCATGCGACCTTGATACCCTCGGCGCCGAACTTACGGGCAAGGCCGACGGTACGCTTCATAGCCCGCCGGAAGGCTACACGACGCTCGAGCTGCATCGCGATGTTCTCGGCAACGAGCTGGGCATCGGTTTCCGGACGCCGGATTTCATTGACCTCAATGGAAAAGTCACGATTGAACCGGTTCTTGAGGTCCTGGCGCAGCTTTTCGATTTCCACTCCCTTACGGCCGATGACAATGCCTGGCCTGGCGGTGTGGATAATCAAACGAACCTTGCCACCGGCGCGCTCGATTTCGACCTTGGAAATACCGGCATGGTACAGCGTCTTCTTTGCGTACTTGCGGATCTTGTGATCCTCGAACACGAACGAAGAGTACTCTTTCTTGCTGTACCAGCGGGAGAGCCAATTTTTATTGTACCCCAGCCGGAAGCCGTACGGATGTGTTTTCTGGCCCAAGAGACGCCTCCCTAGCTTTGTTCAACGATGACCGTGATGTGGCTGGTCCGTTTGACGATCCGATTAACACGACCCATGGATCTGGGCATCCAGCGTTTCCAGGAGGGGCCGTCGTTCACGATCACGTCCCTGACAACGAGAGAATCGACGTTCAGGGAATTGTTGTGCTCGGCATTGGAAACCGCCGAATGCAACACCTCGTTGATGATCGCAGCCGCCTTTTTCGGGGTAAACTTGAGAATATTCATCGCCTGTTCCACGGGTAAACCGCGGACGTTGCGCGCAACCAAGCGCGCCTTTCGCGACGAAATTCTCACATATTTCATTGTTGCCAGTACCTTCGTCATGGAGCCACCTGTCCGTCCAATGCGCTGTTTACTGCAGCGGATTTACTTCTTTCCCTTCTTGTCCGCTGCATGACCATAGAAGGTTCGCGTCGGGGAAAATTCACCGAGTTTATGGCCGACCATGTTCTCGGTGACAAATACCGGTATAAACTTTTTGCCGTTATGAACCGCGAAGGTCATACCCACCATTTCTGGAATGATGGTTGAACGGCGAGACCAGGTCTTAATGACCCGGCGATCCTGGTTTTCGACGGCCTTGTCCACCTTCTTCATCAGGTGATCGTCGATGAACGGCCCTTTTTTCAGCGACCTCGGCATAAAGACTCCTACTTTTCACCACGACGTTTGATAATCAACTTGGAAGAGGGCTTCTTTCTGTCGCGCGTCTTGTAGCCCTTGCTCGGAACACCCCAGGGCGAACAGGGATGCCGGCCGCCGGAACTCTTGCCTTCGCCGCCGCCCAGGGGATGATCAATGGGATTCATGGCAACGCCACGCACGCTGGGTCGAGTCCCAAGCCAACGGTTACGACCGGCTTTCCCCAGTGAGACGTTTTCATGATCCACGTTGCCCACCTGACCTATTGTGGCCATGCACATGGACAGGACTTTGCGGACTTCGCCCGAGGGCAGGCGAAGCAACGCATGCTTTCCCTCCCGGGCGACCAGCTGGGCGTACGTGCCCGCTGCCCGACAGAACTGACCGCCGCGTCCTGGATGCAGCTCAATGTTATGAATGACCGTACCGATCGGAATCCGAAGCAGAGGCAACGCGTTACCTGGCTTGATATCGATGGATTCGCCGGAAATAACGGCATCACCCTGCTTGATCCCCACCGGAGCCAGAATATAGCGCTTCTCGCCATCAGCGTAATGCAAAAGCGCAATGCGTGCACTCCGATTCGGATCGTACTCAATATGCGCTACCTTGGCGGGAATCCCATGCTTGTCTCGCTTGAAGTCGATAATGCGATACAGGCGTTTGTGCCCTCCGCCTTTATGGCGGCAGGTGATACGCCCATAGACATTGCGACCGGCCTTGGCGGAAAGCCCGACGGTCAGCGACTTCTCAGGCGTGGTCCGGGTGATCTCTTCAAAGGTAGAGACGGTCTGAAACCGGCGCCCCGGAGACGTAGGTTTGAGCTTACGAAGAGCCATGGGTTATACTCCCTCAAAAAACTCTATTTTTTCGCCAGCAGCCAGCTTGACGTACGCCTTTTTCCAGCCGGCGATCCGACCGGCTGTACGCCGACCAGAACGGGACCGGGCAAGAGGCTTGCGCCGGACCATGTTGACTTCAATCACTTTGACCTTGAAGGCCTCTTCAACCGCGCGCAACACATCGATCTTGTTGGCCTCGGGGTGTACGTAAAACACGACCTGCCCGGCCTTCTCCTTCACGAAGGTCGTCTTTTCCGAGATCAGCGGCCTGAGCAGTATCTGGCTGTAATGCTTATCCATGATTCCAATCCTTCACCGGGGTTCACCGTTTCCGGAGACCGGCTCCGTCGTGCTTGTCGCGAGCTTGCGGGCTCGCCGGCGCAGTTCGTCCTTACGTCAGCTTCAAGCGCTCCTGCACCAGTTGCGCAGCCTGTTCGGACATCACCAGTTGGGGATGTTTCAGAATGTCGTAGACATTCAGCTGCTCATGCGTGAGCACCCGTACACCGGGTACATTTCGCGCCGAAAGAAGAAGGTTGTTATCCTCTTTCTCGACAATGATCAAGGCTTTTTTCAACCCAAGCGTGTCAGCCATGGCCTTGAAACGTTTTGTCTTGATCTCGGGCATGGCCACGCTGTTGACGACGACAAGACCGGAATCAGCCAATCGGGAACTCAGCGCCATTTTCATGGCCAGCTGCCGGACTTTTTTGTTCACCTTGAAATCATAGCTGCGCGGCTGCGGACCAAAGATGACGGCTCCGTGGCGCCACAGCGGCGAGCGCATCGAGCCGGCGCGGGCGCGGCCCGTACCTTTCTGGCGCCAGGGCTTGCGACCGCCGCCTGAAATCAGAGCACGGTTGCGCGTGGCGTGGGTCCCCGCGCGCTGTGCAGCCAGATACTGCCTGACCACCAGATGGAGGATTTCCGGCCTAACCTCGACCTCGAATACTTCCGGGGCCAGGGTCATTTCGCCGACTTCCTGCCGGGACTGGTCAATAATTTTCACCACCGCCATGTGCCTTCCCCTATTTAGACTTGGTCACCAGGAGGAGACCGTTCCGCGGACCGGGAACCGCCCCTTTGATGATGATGATGTTATCTTCGGGACGGACGTCGATGACCTCCAGCGACGGGGCGGTCACTCGTTTCGCACCCATCTGCCCGGCCATTTTCTTGCCACGCATGACCTTGCCGGGCTCGGTATTATGACCGATCGATCCGCCGCTGCGATGTACCTTTTCGTGGCCATGGCTGGCGGGCAGACCGGCAAAATTCCAGCGCTTCATCGGGCCTTGAAAGCCTTTACCCTTGCTGGTGCCGGTCACCTTGACGATGTCGCCCGGAGCGAACAGGTCGACCGTCAGCTCCTGGCCCAGTTCGTAGCCTTCGACCGTGTCCAGACGGAACTCGCGCAACGTCCTATAGGTGCCTTTGCCCGCCTTGGCCTGATGCCCGCGCAGGGGTTTGGTCACGTGCGATTCCTTGAGAGGCTCGAAGGCCAGCTGCAATGCGCTGTATCCTTCGCCCGAAGGACGCCTGATCTGCATGACCGGACAGGGCCCTGCCTGGACCACTGTACAGGCGATTGCATTGCCGTCATTGCCGAAGACCCGGGTCATGCCCAGTTTCCGTCCTAAAATACCGATAGCCATAAGGTCCTCGCGCTAGTGTTTGATTTCCACGTCGACACCTGCCGGCAAGCTGAGCTTGCACAGGGCGTCCACGGTCTGCTGCGTTGGTTCGAGAATGTCGAGTAAACGTTTGTGAATGCGCATCTCGAACTGTTCCCGCGATTTCTTATCCACATGCACGCTACGGTTAACCGTGTACTTGTGGAAGTTGGACGGAAGCGGTATCGGGCCGGCAATGCCGGCGCCCGTGTTCCTCGCCGTATCCACGATCTCGGTTACCGCCTTGTCAAGGATGCGGTAATCGTACGCCTTGAGCTTTATTCTGATCCGATCGCTGCTGACAGTCGCCATGGTCTACTCCAGGATTTCCGAAACTACGCCCGCGCCCACGGTGCGGCCGCCTTCGCGGA
>CAZGAH010000056.1:0-10920 GCA_964523295.1 uncultured Desulfovibrionaceae bacterium
GAGCCCCCGGCCGGCCGCGTGGCGGAGCCGCGGCCAGGCAAGGGGGCGGCGGCGGTGGCAACGGCCTTGCTCTCCATCGACCCTCGATAGGAACAATCGTCGATTATAGCGGATGCATCCAGATTTTCCTGCACTCCCCAAAATCCCGTCAGGTGTTGTTGCGCTGGGATTTGCTCTGAATCGGCAAGGAGAACCGGCCAAAGCCAGAGCAACGCGTGCTGCACGAAGATTCGGGGCTGTCCTCTTTGGCCGCGGAGTGGAGTCCCTGCACTCGGGCCGTCCGGCGCAGGGGGGGAATACGCTCCGCCTGGCGTTTTCCCTCCGGAAATGGCGAGGGCCTCGGATGCTGTCGGCGGCTCACAGGTCATCGCCGCTCCGCCATGTCCGGAACGTCGGGAGCGTAGCGGCAGGGGGGCTGGCGTCGAGCGTGCGGACGGCGTTGAAGATGGTTTCCGCCTTGAGGTCCGTCGTTTGCCAGCAGACAGCGCCCATGGCCTGCGCCAGGGACCGGGCCAGGCCCAGGGCCAGATAGCCGGGAGGCTCGACATCGAGCACGAGCGAGCGGATGCGCGGATCGGCTGCGATTTCCGACGCAACGGCCAGGGCCTCGCGCACGGGATCGCCGCCATGGCTCGCCGCCGTGGCCCGGCCGTCGGAAATGACGATCAGCAGCGGCAAGGCGGCAGGATGCTTGCGCAGCTCGTTGCGGCAGAGGCGCAGGCCGAGTTCCAGCCCCGCGGCCAGCGGCGTCCTTCCCCCGGTAGGCAGATCGGCCAGCAGCCGGAAGGCCAGTTCCATGGACCCGGTGGGCTGCGCGAGCACGTCCGCTGTTTTCCCCCGAAAGGCCACGAGTCCGACCTTGTCCCGGCGCTGGTAGGCGTCCAGCAGCAGCGAGAGCACGGCCTTTTTCGCCTCGACCATGCGCTGTTCCGCTCCCATGGAGCCGCTGGCGTCCACGGCGAGCAGGATGAAACTGCCGGTCTTGCGCTCGCGGACTTTGTACCGATAATCCTGCTTCTCAATGACCATGGCTGCGTTGCCGCCCGTTCGGCGCTGCTGATGTGGCGCGGCGGCGCGCAGCGTGGCGTCGATCGCCAGTCCGCCCGCAGTCGCCTTTTCCACCGAACGTACCGTCCGTCCGGCGGCGGTGCAGGAGCGGCTGGTACTGCGTCGCCCCGACCCGCTGCGCAACAGGCGGTCCCGACGCAGCGGCAGCTGTTTGATGCGAAAGGGCTCTCCCAGGGGGGCCATGCGTTCGGAGGCCGGCCGCAGACCTCCTTGTGGCGGGAGCTCAGGTTGATTGTCCGAGTCCCCGGCATCGGGCCGCTCCGGCGAGTGCGACGTTTCGTCTCCGGGCTGCGGTGCTCCGGTCTCCGGTTGCGACGCCGCAGACTCGGGCCCGTGCGGTTCGGACGTCGATTCCGGCGACTCGTCGGGCGGCCGGGGCGGATTCTCCTTCGCCTGGCGTTGCGGCGGCGCCTTTGGTCGTTCCCGGTGTTGCAGGGTCAACGACGCGGCTTCTTCCAGGTGTGACGGCAATACGGCGGCCGCGCCGTCCAATGCGGCCAGGGCCAGGGCGGTCCGGCGCATGGCGAGATCGGCGCGGTGGCCGGCGACCCCGGCCTCGATAGCCAGGTTCACGGCCTGCTTCAGCAGCGCTTCCGGGAAGCACAAACGCCGCAAATCCTCCCGAGCGCGCAGGATGGCCTGTCGCAGTTGCGCCTGCTCGTCTTCATAACGACGGACAAAGCGCTCCGGGTCGGCCTCGAAAGCAAGCCTGCGCCGGACGAGTTCCGCGCGCTGCGTCAGTTCCTGCAGTCCGGTCACGGCAAGGCAGAGCCCGAAGCGGTCGAGAAAATGCGGCCGAAGCGCTCCCTCCTCGGGATTCATGGAGCCCACCAGGGCGAAGCGCGCGGCGTAGTGGCCGGACATCCCCTCGCGTTCGAGGCGAACCCTGCCGTCGGCAGCTGCGGTGAGCAGCAGGTCCGCCAGATGATCGGCCAGAAGATTGACTTCGTCCACGTAGAGCAGTCCGCCGTCGGCCCGATGCAGCAGGCCCGGCGTAGCGCGTCGCTGGCCCTGCCGGACGGCGTGCTCCAGGTCCAGACAGCCCAGCAAGGCGTCCTCCGTGGCGTTCAGCGGGATTTCCACCAGGGGCGCAGGCGCGAGCAGGGCGGCTATGGCCCTGATGGCCGTGCTCTTGCCCGTGCCTTTGTCCCCCAGCACCAGCAGCCCCCCGATACGCGGATCCACGCACAGGGCCAGCAACGCGCGCCGAAGTTGTTCCTGCCCGACAAGGGCCGGGAAGGGGTAGCGATGCCCTGAGCCGGGATCCCGCCCGAAAGCGACGCCGCTCCCGGGATTTCCGGCCCGACGTTCCGTTTTCGGCTTCCCCGGACTGTCGTTCATGCCGCAAGCAGCTCCTCGAGCCGTTCCCGATCCAGAGCGACCTCTTGAAAAGGCTTGCGCCGCATCCGGTGCGGCAGGGCCAGGAAGGCCGCGGCGCGCAGGTCCTCCGGCAGTACCTCGATGCGACCGGCCAGCGCTGCCAGCGTCATGGCGGTCTTCATCATGACAATATCCGCCCGGTGACCATCCACGCCCATTGCCAGGGATATCCCGGCGATCTTCAGCAGCATGGCGTCATCGAGCCGGACCTGGCTCAGGCGTTTACGCGCGGCGCGGACATCGGCTGCCAGGGCCTTCTCGGCCGCCTGCCAGCTCCGGGCGAAGGCCCCGGGATTCGCTTCAAAGGCCGCGCGTCGCTTGACAATTTCCACGCGCGCGCCTGCGTCGGCTATGCCCTCTACCCGAACGCAGAGCGCGAAACGGTCCAGAAGTTGTGGCCGCAGCTCCCCCTCCTCCGGATTCATGGTGCCCACCAGCACGAAGGCGGCCGGGTGCGTGATCGAGACGCCTTCGCGCTCCACGGTGTTCACCCCCATGGCCGCGGCATCCAACAGCACGTCAACCAGATGATCATCCAGGAGATTGACCTCGTCGACGTAGAGCAGACCGCGGTTCGCCTGCGCCAGGATTCCCGGCTCGAAGCGTTTTTCGCCATGCCTGAGCGCCTGCTCGATATCCAGCGACCCGACCAGGCGGTCTTCGGTGGCGCCGACGGGCAAATCGACCACGCGCACGCGTCGTTTCTCGACCGGCAAGGGTTGCCCCTGCGCCAGCAGTTCCCGGCACTCCGGACACAATCCAGTGCGCCAGGCGGGATCGCAGCCGCAGGCGCAGCGTACGGCCCGGATTTCAGGGAGCAGGGAGGCCAGCGAGCGTACGGCCGTCGACTTGGCCGTGCCCTTTTCCCCGCGGATGAGCACCCCGCCCAGACGGGGGTTGACGACGTTGCAGAGCAGGGCCTGTTTCATGGACTCCTGGCCCACGATGGCGGTAAAGGGATAGGGAATGGACATGCCGTCTCCTTGTTTCAGTCGTTCGCTTTGCGTGTCAGCCAGGTCGCCAGGAGGAAGGCGGCCAGGCCCAGCGTTGCCAGTACCCCCAGCCGCCAGAGTTCGACCTGCTGCCCCAGCCAGGCCTGCCGGATGGTCCGGGCCGCGTGCGTGAGTGGTAGCAGATCGAGCAGGGTATTGGCCCAGGGTGGCAGCCCGGCCGGAGAAAAAAAGGTGCCTCCCAGAAAGGCCATGGGCGTGATGAGAAAGGAGACCAGCAGCCCCTGATCCTGGTGCGAGCGCACGAGCATGGCCATGGCCACGGCCAGACTGGCGAAAAAGAAGCCATTGAGCAGCACGGCCAGTCCGAGCAGCGGGTCCGGGGGTACCGGATAGCCGAACGCGAGCGCCAGCGCCGCGACCAGCAGCGCCGCCAGCAGCGCTCTGGTCATTCCTGCCCAGACCTCCGCGAGGACCCAGGCCGCAGGAGGCAGCGGCGAGGCCTGAAAGACCTCGAATATCTTGAAGTAAAACCGGGCGATGTTGATTTCGCCGGCCAGGGAAAAGGCCTGCTGCATCGATGACAGGGCCATGAGCCCGGGTAGCAGAAACAGCGCGTACGCGGCGCCCTCCACGCGCACCCCCTGTCCCAGTCCCAGGCCGAAGGTTACCAGATAGAGCAGCGGCGCGACGGCCATGGCGACGAGCATCCTGAACCAGCGTTGTCGCATCAGCAACAGCTCACGATAATACACCGCCCAGAGTCCACACATCATCCGTGACCCCCGTGTCCCATGCCGTGCCCGCTTCCATGGCCGCGACCGTGCCGGGCCTCTCGCACCGGGCCGGACAGCCCTTCCCCCGGCGTCGCGTCCGCGTGCCCCGTGGCAGTCAGATAGGCGTCCTCCAGATTGCTCCGGCGTACGGTCACGCTCTCGCCGCTGGCGGCCGCGCAGGCCAGGGCCTGCTCGCGGGTGGAGAAAAAGCGCGTTGCGCTGCGCCCCGCCGCATCCACGGCGGCCCATTCGCCCTGCTCCCGGGCCAGGGTCTCCGGCCGCTCCAGCCGGATGATTGCCCCTTCCCGCAGAAAGGCTACCCGGTCGGCCAGGGCCTCGGCCTCTTCGATGTAGTGCGTGGTCAGAACGATGGCCGTGCCCCGGGCCTGCAACTCCTTGACCAGGGCCCAGAGTGACCGTCGGATGTCCGGGTCCAGCCCGGCCGTGGGCTCGTCCAGAAACAGCGCTTCCGGTCGATGCATCAGCGCCCGGGCGATGAGCCCGCGTCGGCGCTGTCCCCCCGAAAGACGGGCAACGCGCTCGTGTGCCCAGGCGTGCATCCGGAAGCGCTCCACAAGCTCCCCGATCCGCTCCCTGCGCCTGGCCCCGGACAGGCCGAAGAGCCGGCCCTGGATGTCCAGGTTCTGCGTCAGGGTCAGCTCCATGTCCAGGTTGATCGTCTGCGGCGCCAGGCCGATCAACCGCCTGGCGCCGGGCTCCGCCACGTCCGTGCCCGCCACCCGGGCCCGGCCGCCGTCAGCCCTGGTCAGTCCGGCAAAGATGCGGATGGTGGTGGTTTTGCCCGCACCGTTCGGCCCCAGCAGGGCCAGCAGCTCGCCCGCGGCCACGCGGAATCCTATCCTGCGCAGCACAACGCGCCCGGCATAGGCCTTCACCAGATTGTCGGCAATAATTGTGTCCATCTTGCTACTTTTTTTTTATTTGTGTCTTTTTCTGCTTGCATTGGCTAGGTTGGTATACTACCTTTCGCCCGCCAGCAAGAAAAATATCCAATGCGCGACCGTGAAAAAAATGTCGTATGCGTTTGGACCGCTAGTCGCGCGTTGTCGTGCGCGGCGGCAGGGGGAGACCGGTCTGGTGGGCGTGTGTCGTGGGGTATGAGAACACTCAAGGGTTCAGGAGGATCGGAGGGATGAGGGGAAGAGTTCCGGGCTGGAAGCAACTTGTATTGGCAGCGGCGCTGCTGGTCCTGGCCGCCTTGGGCAGCGCCCGGGCGGAGGAGCATGGGCAGCCTGTGGCCGAAGAGCGTGATTCGCAGGAATATGCCATGGACAGCATGGTGGTTACGGCCTCGCGAAGAGAGGAGCGCATCGAGAATGCGCCGGCCGTGGTGGATGTGATCACGGAAGAGGACATCGCCCGCTTGCCCTATCGCGACGTCACCCAGCTTCTGGAAAACGTGGCGGGCATCGTGATCGGCAATCCGCAGGGCGAAGGATCGGTCACGCCCACAGGTTTCCAGATGCGCGGGATAAGCAGCATCAAGCGCACGCTGATTCTGGTGGACGGGCAGAGCTGGAACAGCGGGTATAACAGCTACTTTTATTTTTCCTATATCCCGGTGGAGGCCATTCAGCGCATCGAGATCGTGCGCGGGCCGTTTTCCTCGCTTTATGGTGGAAACGCCATGGCCGGCGTTGTACACATCTTCACCAAAGACGGCTGGAACGGACCGCAGTTCGGCGTATCTGCCGGCGTACGCGGCGGCAATTACGGACGGTTGCAGACCACGGAGACCATCCAGGCAGGAAAGGACGACCTCGCCTCCTTTTTCGCCTCCCACAGCCATGGCCAAGTGAACAACTATTTGCTGAATACGCGCGACTATACCGAGCAGGAGCTGAAAAACCGCACCAACACCATGGAGCGCTTTCACTTCCACGCGCACGTCAAACCCTGGAATCCGATGGACGTCTCCCTGTCCGCCGGTCGTTATATGGGCGAAACAGGATACGGCGAGGCCACGAGCGGCGTGCCGGGATACAACCGGTTCATGCAGCAGGACCGCTATTACATGAATTTGCGGACCGACATCCAGGCCAGCGACGACCTTCAACTCTACGCCGGCGTCGATGTGCTCAACGAGAACAGAAATTATTCCGGTGAACAGCTGTCGCGCTACAATACCCTCCGCATCGGCCGGCGGACCGTCACTGTGCCGGTGTACGAGGCCGGTCGGAACGATTCGGGTTTTCTGCGCATCAAGGGTCACGCCGGCGGCCATTGGAGCATATTCAGCGGCAACACCCTGACCCTGGGCGCCGAGGCCGAGAACGTGCAGGCCTCGCCCAGGATTCGCGACGCCAGCGACGCCGTCATCACTACCAATGCCTACGGCGCCTCCTCCATGGACGCCAGCGAGACTAATTTTTCCCTCTACGTGCAGGACAGCTGGGTTTTCTGGAACGACCAGCTGGAAGTGGTCGCAGGCGCGCGTCTGGACTCCTACGAGGCCTTTGGCGAGGAAATTTCGCCCAAGGGTTCGCTCATCTGGCACTATTGGGATCAGGGGCGGGTCAAGGTCTCAGCCGGCAAGGCCTTCCGCCCGCCGGACATCGGCGAGCGTCTGGCGCCGCCCTGGACCATGTTTCCGGGGCGCGTGCGGATCAGCAATAAGAACCTCGAACCGGAGAGCCTCTGGAGCTTTGAGTTGTCGCTGGAAAACGAGTTTTTCGACAAGAAGCTCAGAACCAGGATCACCCCGTTCCTGACGCGCGCGGAGAACTTTATCACCTCGGTCACCATCACGCCGGATCCCTTGACCGGGACGGGTTCGCTGTCAACCGACAGGAACGTCAGCGACGTGGACATCAACGGCGTCGAGGCCGATCTGCGGTACGAGATTCACAAATCCGTCTCGGTGTTCGCCAACTATCAGTATGCGGACACCCTGGACAACAAAACGGGCGAACTGCTGAACAACCAGCCTCAGAACCTGATCAAGGCCGGCGCCATCTGGTACGATCGTTTCTTCAACGACAGCGTCGGGCTGGGCGCAACCGTGACCTGGCATTACGTGGACCGACAGAAGTACACGGGCTGGACCAGCGGTCTGGCCGACGTTCTGCCCGCCTACAACTGGTTCGATGTCCAGGCTTCCGTGGATTTCTGGCAGCGCCGCATCCGCATCACTGGCGACCTTTTCAACGCCCTCGACAACCAGGGCAACCGGGATCGCGACGACACCTTCTATGCCGGGCTGAACTGGATGCTGGGCATGGAACTGCGTTACGAGTTCTAGAGCGGCTTAACTTTGAAAAAAGTTGATGATCTTATGTAGTTTCCTGAAACAATGGGACATTGTTTCAGAAAACTGCGCCAGGAGTGAAGATGGCCTCCAGACACATAGTGGCCCTGATCAACGCCAGTCTGTCCGAGATGCTCTACGAGGGCTGGCGCGCCGTGCAGCGCGAGCGCGGGGGGGAAACCGTCCTGCGCGTCTACGCCGTACACGAGGTGGAAGAGGAGCGTTGCGACCTCGAGCGACTGCGCGCTGATCTGAAGCAGGCGGACCTGGTGCTGCTGGACATCCGCGGCGCTGGCAAGGCCCTGGGCCTGGCCAGCGCCGCATTGGAAGGCGGAACGAACGCGGTCGTTCCGCTGGTGGGCGGCGGCCCCGAGGCCATGGGGCTGCTGCGACTGGGCAATCTGTCGCTCGCGGAAATCATGCGTCGCCGGCAGAACAAGCCCATGCCCGAGCCCTCGGGCGGGGGCATCGAGCGGATTCAGACCGCGATGCGCTGGGTCGAGCGGCTGGGCGATTTGCTGCCAGTGGGACATCTGCGCCATCTGCGCAACTGGAACAAGGCCACGCGCTATTGGATGCATGGTGGCGCGGAAAACGTGAAAAACCTGCTGCTCTTTCTGGGCGGGCAGTACCTCGGGCTCAAGGGCGTCCGTGCAGCCGAGCCCATCGAATATCCGGATTACGGCGTATACGATCTCCTGGCCGAGGTCTGGCATCCGGACCTGGAAACGTATCGGGCGGCCGCGGGCTATGACCCGGCCCGACCCACGGTGGGGCTGTTGTTCTACAGCGGGATGCATTTTTCCCAATCCGCGACCGGGGCCAGAGCCCTGGCCGAACGGCTGGCGCCGTGGTGCAATCTGATACCGCTCTGCTCCGCGTCGGCAAAGACCCTGGAGGCGATAGAGCGGAATTTTTTCGTGCAGGGTCAGCCGGCAGTCGATGCCGTGGCCTATTTTCAGTGGTTTCAGCTGACGGCCTTTTCCGGCGGACAGCAGGACCCCGTGCCGCTGCTGCGCCGGCTGAATGTGCCGTTCTTCGCCATGGCGCCGATGTACGGCCGCGAGGTCGAGACCTGGCGGGCCTGCGAACGCGGCCTGTCCGTGGTCGAGGTGCTGACCACGATCATTCTGCCCGAACTGGACGGCATGATCGATCCGCTGCCTTCGCTGGGGCTCGCCGATGTCCAGGCGCCCGAGACAGGGCAGACCCTCAAGACCACCCGGCCCATTCCCGGGCAGCTCGATCGCATCGCCGAGCGCATCCGCCGCCGCGTGGCTCTCCGGCGCAAGCCCAATGCCGAAAAGCGCGTGGCCTTTATCATCTACGACAATCCACCCGGCGAGGACAATATCGGCAACGCGGCCTATCTGGACGTGTTCGCCAGCCTTCGGCGCGTGTTCGAGGTCATGGCCGAACGTGGCTACCAGGTCGCGCCCTTGCCCTCCAACCAGGAACTCTGCCGCGCGTTCATCGACACCGGCGCCGTGAACAACGCCCGCTGGACCCCTGTCGGGGTCTCCCTGGCGCAGGCCAAAACCATCTCCGCCGAACGCTACGCCCGCATCTGGTCCGCCCTGTCGGATCCTGCCGAGGTGAGCGCTGCCTGGGGTGATCCGCCAGGCGTGATCATGGCCGGAGACGCAGGGCAGGGGCCGCAAATCATTCTGCCCTGCCTGGAATTCGGGAACGTGTGCATCGGGCTGCAACCTGCGCGCGGCATTCATAGCGACCCGGAAAAAATCACCCACGACAAGACATTGCCGCCACATCATCAGTATGTGGCCTTTTACGCCTGGCTGGAGGAGGACTGGAAGGCCGACGCCGTGGTGCATGTCGGGACGCACGGCACCCTGGAATTCCTCAAGGGCAAGGAGGCGGGGCTGAGCGCTGACTGCTATCCGGCGCGTCTCATCGGCGCCATGCCTCATCTGTACCTCTACCACGTGGTCAATCCGTCCGAGGCCATGATCGCCAAACGCCGCAGTTTGGGCACGGTCGTCAACTACAATTCTCCGCCCCTGACGGTTTCCGGCCTGTACGAGGCCTACGCCGATCTGGAGGCCGGGATCGGTGAATACCTGGAGGCCCAACTGGCCGATCCGGGCCGGGCCGGGCGTCTGGAGCGCGACATTCTCGCGCGGGCGCAGGCCCTGCATCTGTCCAAAACCGACCTGCCGTCCCTGCAGGAGGAGCTGGCGCTGATGAAGCGCTCGCTCATCCCCAAGGGGCTGCACATTCTGGACGAAACGCCAGATCCGGAGGAGACGGCCGCGACCCTGACCTATTATCTGCGCTACGACCGCGGCGACGCGCCGTCGTTGCATCGGGTGCTGGCTGCGGCGCGCAATCTGGATTACGACCGCCTGCTCGACGCTCCGGCAGCCCTGGAGCAGGGGAAGACCGGAGTTGCCTGGCTGGAGGATATCGAGGCCGAGGCCATGGACCTGGTCCGCCGGACGCTGGCTTCGGGGAGGCCGGCCGCAGCAGGACCAGTGGCCGCGCCGTTGGCCTGGGCACTGGCCACGGGAGAGCGCCTGGTCGCCTGTCAGGAAATTCCCCATCTTCTGGACGGCCTGGAGAACGGATACACGCCGCCCGGCATCGGTGGCGAGCCCTGCCGGGACCCGGAGACCCTGCCCACCGGGCGCAACACCTTTCAGTTCGACCCTCGTCTGGTTCCCTCGGAGGCTGCCTGCGCGCGCGGGCGGGAAATCGCGGAAAACACCCTCGCCCATTACCACGCCCGGCACGGTCGCTACCCTAAAAGCATGGCCGTGGTGCTCTGGGCCTTCGAGACCGCCAAGACGCGCGGCGAAACCGTCGGACAGATATTCGGCTACCTGGGGGTGCGGCCCGTGCGTCGTTCGCCCTGGAAAACGGACCTCGAAATCCTGCCCCCGGAGGCGCTCGGGCGGCCGCGCATTGACGTCACGGTCCAGATTTGTGGCTTTTTCCGGGACATGTTCATGAATGTGGTCCTGCTCATCAACGAGGCCTTCGAGCGCGTGGCGGCGCTGGACGAAACCGACGATCAAAACTTTGTCCGACCGCACACCCGGGCGGCCTTCGAAACGCTGCGCCAGGATATGGACCGGACTAAGGCCTGGCGGGCCGCTGCTGCCAGGGTCTACGGCCCGCGCCCTGGCGAATACGGCACGCGCGTTACCGGTCTCATCGAAACCGCTGCCTGGAAAACGGAAACCGACATTGTCGACACCTACCTGGCGAGCATGAATCATCTCTACGCCGACGCCATCCATGGTGAGCGCTTCGAGGGACTCTACACCGAGCGCTTGCGCTGCGTCGAATGCGTCAGTCAGATTCGCGATACCCATGATTACGAGATCGCGGACCTCGACCACTACTACGAGTATTTTGGGGGGCTGTCGCGCGCGGTGGAGGCCGTCAGCGGACAGGTTCCGACGCAGTTGATAACCGACACGACCAGGGAGCGCGTGCGGACGGAAACGGTTGG
>CAZGAH010000056.1:10930-15915 GCA_964523295.1 uncultured Desulfovibrionaceae bacterium
TTGGCGAGGCGCTGGAACGGGGCCTGCGCACCAGGTTGCTCAACCCCAAATGGATCGAGGCCATGCTCGAGCACGACGTACACGGCGCGCAGCAGATAGGCGACCGGGTGGAATATCTCATCGGGTTTGCCGCCACCACGCACGCTGTCCAGAGCTGGGTCTTTTCCGCCGTCGCCGAGCGCTTCGTGTTCGATGAGGCCATGCGCAGCCGGCTCAAGGAGAACAACCTCTACGCCGGCGAGGAAATCGTCAGGCGCCTGGCCGAGGCGCACGGCCGGGGCTACTGGCAGGCGACGCCGGAGGAACTGGAGCGGCTGCGCCGGATTTCCCTTGAGCTGGAGGGCGATATCGAAGGCGGTACGGAGGATCGATGAAAGGCATGACGGTTTTCGAGCTGCGAGACATCGTTTTCGCCGCGGTCATGGCAGCCGGGATACTGGTCGTCGGCCAGGTGCTCATTCCGCTGGTGGGGCATATCCCCATCCCCGGGATCCGGAATATGGTCAGCGCGCCGTTCACGGCCATTTTCCTGACCATCGGCCTGGCCCGGATACGCAAGCCCGGCGCCCTGGCGCTGATCTACGGGTTGTGCTGCGTCGTCTACCTCATGGTTTCCGTAGTCATTCCCCTGTTCGTGCTTTCCTCCGTGCTCGTGGCCGAGGGCATGAATTACCTCGTGTTCCGGGGCTATGAAGACAGGAAGGCTCGCATGGTCACGGCTGTCACGTTCTACACGGTCATGACCCCGCTGGGTGCGTTGTGGGGGGCCTGGATGCTGGGCGGGCAGTATCAGCGTTTCATTGCCTCGGCGCCCTTCCTGGGCCTGGCGACCGTAATCGTGCTGCTGCTGGCCTTCGGCGGGACCCTTATTGGCGAGAAGATCGTCACCGAACTGCGCAAGGCGGGGAAAATGGCATGATGCTGCGGCGTATCCATCCTCTGGCCAAAATCGTTCTGGCCCTGGTCTGGGTTTCCGCGGCCATGTTGCTCAAATCGCTTCCGGGCCTGGGAGTGCTGGGTCTGGGAGCCTTCCTGTTTCTTCTGCTGGCCGGGTGTTGGCGTCACCCGTGGCTGCTGCTGTCGCTGGGGGCGGGGCTGGTCATGCTGGCCGGAGTACACTTGCTCATTGGCGGAACCGCAGCCGAGGCCGGGCTCACGGTCTTGCGGCTGTTCGTAATTGTCGGCGTTTCCATCTCCTTCACGCTGACGACGGATCCGGCCGATCTGCTGCGGGGACTGCGGCTGTTGCCCCTGCCTGGCAGCCTGCTGCTGGGGCTGTCTATTCTTTGGCGCTGTCTGCCCATGCTCAAGAACGAGCTGTGCGCCATCCATCTGGCCTGCCGGCTTGAGGGCGTCCCGCTGCGACCCTGGCGTCCGCTGCTCTTATTCCGCTACGCCCTGACGCCGTTGAGTTTCAGCATGGTCGGCTTTGCCGACGACCTGTCCCTGTCGCTGCTCAGCCGGGGCATCTGCCTGGACAGCGTTGCAGCCAGACAGGTCGCCTTGCCCTTGCGGCCAGGCGACGCCGTATTCTGCTGCTGCGGCCTGCTGACCGCGGTCCTGGCCTGGAGCGTACGCGGATGACGCCACGCGGAGGTGTGTATCCTGGCAACGTCGTCAGGGCGATGCGCGCCAGGCAAATGGGCGTGGACATCCGCCGGGCAGCGGCCAGGCGAATCCCGGCGGATGTCCGGACGGAGGCGACAGTACGACGATGACGCTTGTTCTGGAGCGCCTTGGCGCCAGCTACGCGGGCCAGAGCGAGCCCCTGCTGCGGGATGTCTGCCTGAACGCCGCGCCAGGGGAGATCGTCTGGATCAAAGGTCCGACCGGGTGCGGAAAAACAACCCTGCTCCGCGTGCTTTCCGGGCTGCTGCCCCACGTCTACGCGGGCAGCGTAACCGGTCGGGTCCGTGTCGCCGGACTCGATCCGTCAACGGCGCCGCTGGCCGAGCTGTCCCGCCGCGTGGGCTGCCTGTTTCAGAATGTAGAAAGCCAGCTCTTCACCAACAGGGTGGAAGACGAGGCCTTGCTGCCGCTGGAGTTCGGGGTCGAGCCTCCGGAAGACATCCTCGCCCATGCCCGGAAGGCTCTGCGGAGTGTGGGCATGGAGGCTATGGGCGACCGGCGTGTATCCTCGCTGTCCTCGGGATTCAAGCAACGCCTGGCCCTGGCCTCGCTCTATCCGGAGCGGAAGGAGGTCTTGCTGCTCGACGAACCCTTCGCCTTTCTCGACGCCGAGTCCGCGGGCTGGCTGCAGGATACCCTGCGCCGGTTCAAGTCCGGCGGACCGTGCGTACTCGTCAGCGAGCATCGCGAGGACTATATCTCGGGTCTGGCCGACCAGATCGTGAGTCTGGGCGATACGGTGCCGCTGTCGCTCCCGGCGCCGCCGCAGGTCCGACCTGGCCCGACCCTGCTGTCGGCGCGTGGCGTGGATTTCGCCTTCGGGCCGAATTCGCTGTTTAAGGCGCTCGATCTGGAGCTGGCGTCGGGCGGATGCGTCGCCATGGTCGGCGCAAACGGTTGCGGCAAGACCACTCTCTGCCTGCTGCTGGCCGGGATATACCGACCGTCCCGAGGGAGCATACGGGTGGACGGCCGGGACATCGCCACCGTTTCGCTGCGGGAGCGGCCTGGCCTGGTGGGCATGATCCTGCAGCATCCGGACAGGCAGCTCTTTGCCGCCAGCGTCAGTGACGAGGTTCGCGGTCATCATGCCGGGGAAACGCTCGCTGCGCTCGGGCTCGAGGGGTTGGCCCGGCGACATCCCAAGTCGCTCTCCTACGGCCAGAAACGTCGGGTGACCCTGGCCAAGGTCCTGGCCAGACGCCCGCGCGTGCTGCTGTGCGACGAGCCCTCCGTAGGGCAGGACTGTCGGCATCTTCAGTCACTGCTGGCCATGCTGCACCAGTACGTCGCCGAAGGCGGTTCGCTGTTGCTGACCAGCCATGATCCGCGCGTGCTGGCGGCATTTTCCGGCAATCAGCTTCGACTCGACGCCGGTCGTCTCATTCCCGCCAACAGCGTCGTTCCCACCGGGACGTATCCAGCCCATGAGCGCGCCGGACAGTGAGCACGTGCTCGCGCCCGGGCGTCCTTTCGAGGTAATGCCCGAGGCGACCGGGGGCACAGCCCGTCCGGCCTCAGGCGCGCTACTGGCCTCGCTGCTGCTGCATGTTCTCGTCCTGGGCGGCGTCTGCTGGCTGGGAGACAACGCCGTGCCCGGGTGCGAACGCCCGACGATGTTCGTTGTCCTGAGCGAGGGTTTCGGCCCTGCCGTGGCCCGGGCCGGGGCGGGCATCGACGCCGGAGAGGGAGCGGAAGCGGCACCAGCCGCCGGATCGGGCTCTGGCCCGGCGGAGCCTCAGGAGACGGAAACGGTCGTTGGGTCGTGCGAGTCGCCAACCCGCAATGCGGGCGCGCCGGAGCAGATCGTTCCGCTGCCCGAACCTGCGCCGCCGTTGCCGGCGTCGTGCCCGGAACGCTCGCCCACGCCGACGGAACCCATCCCTCCGACACAAGAAAAAACTCCAATCGCCAACAAGCCACCTAAGGACCCGCGACCCGCTTCGCCGCCCCGACAAACCAGGGTAGAGCCCGCGCCACCGAGGCCCCGATCAGTGAAGTCCCGGCGCAGCCCTGCGAAACAGCCCTCTCTGCGCGCCGACGCGGCAACGCCGCAGCCGGACACGGTGACTCCATGCACCCCGACGTCTGCCTCGGGGTCCGGTCCAGCGGTACAGGCAGCCGCGGTCGGAACCCCGGCTACGGCGCACGCAGGGCAGGGCGCTCCTGGTGGGAAATCCGCATCACCGGGCGGGGGGCGTCTCTTCGAAGGCGCCTTCGGCGCCGGGAATGGTCCCCGCTTCGCCAGACGTATCTCGCCCCAGTACCCGCGCCAGGCGCGCCGCATGGGCAAGGAGGGGACGGTAACCCTGCGCTTGAGCATCGACGAGCGCGGCCACTTGCAGCACGTCGAGCTGCTCGCCGGCGCCGGTCCGGATTTCGAAGAGGCTGCCCTCGCCGCGGTTCGGGCCTCGCGCTATCACCCGGCCCGACACAACGGTGCGCCTGTGCCCAGCCGCGCGCTGCTGACTATCCGTTTCGCGCTGCGCGACGAGTGAAGCTTCTGGCAGGGCCAAGGCGGCTTCCATTGTTCGCTTTTCGTCTCAGAATGTGCGAAGTCCTCCAGTTGCAGCCGGAAATGCCGCAACCGTGATCGGCAGCCGTGCGCAGCGGGGGGGCTGGTCTTCGCGGTTCTTCTCCGACGGCTTGCCCCGAGCGTACGCCCGTCCTTGTCGCCTCGACGAATGGCGTCTATCTCCCGACGAGCGGTGTCTGCGGGCAACAGGAACAGGGGGGCGCCTGTTATGGAGCGGAATGTACCGTTGGTCGAAAAGCGCGTTGTGTTTCGGGCAAAGGGCGTAGCGTCTTTGTGGGGGGCGGAACGTCTTTGGAGGTTACCGATGCCCGCCGACACGAATGCCATGACAGAACACCGTTTCAAGTCCCTGATTGCCAGACACCGGGCCGTTTCGTTGACGCTTGCCGCGATCATGCTGGCGATTTATTTCGGTTTCATCCTCCTGGCGGCCTTTTTTCGGGAGCTGTTGGCGCTGCCGATCGGCTCAGTGCGGCCCCTGGGCCTTGTGGCCGGCTTGTTGGTCATTCTCAGTGCCATAGCCCTGACCGGCGTCTACGTGCGCTGGGCCAATGCCAACCATGACCGGCGGCTGCGCGACGTCGTCGCGGGCATGAGGACGGAAGACCGATGAACGCGCACCCCATCGCCCTTGGCAAACCCGACGTTTCGTCGATTCTGTTCTTTCTTCTCTTCATCGCCCTGACCCTGGCCATAATCTGGTATATCGGCCGACGCAGCCGTTCGGCCTCGCAGTTTTACGCGGCTGGACGTTCCGTTTCCGGGCTCCAGAACGGGCTGGCTCTGGCTGGAGACTACATGAGCGCGGCCTCCTTTCTGG
>CAZGAH010000056.1:15925-27720 GCA_964523295.1 uncultured Desulfovibrionaceae bacterium
GTGGCTTCATATCAGACCTCATAAACGCGAGCAGTATTGCGTCCGGCGGCTTTGGCCCGATACATGGCTTCGTCGGCCATGCGTGCCAGGGTGTCGGCATCGCCGGCATGGTCGCGCTCAAGGGCTATGACGGACTGATCTACTCGATCGGTTTTCTCGTCGGCTGGCCGATTGTCATGTTTCTGATCGCCGAACCGTTGCGCAACCTGGGCCGCTATACCTTCGCCGACGTGCTGGCCTGCCGGTTGCGGCAACGGCCCGTGCGCATCGCCGCCGCGATAAGCTCGCTGCTGACGGTCAGCATCTACCTCGTGGCCCAGATGATCGGCGCCGGAGCGCTGATTTCGCTGCTCTTCGGCACGTCCTACGCTACGGCCCTGATCCTCGTGGGCGCTGTCATGCTGGCCGGGGTGCTTTTTTGTGAGATCTACGCGAATGCCTGGGTACAGATCGTCAAGGCCGTGCTGCTGATCGGTTCGGCCTCCGTGCTGGCTGTCATGGTTTTGGGCTGCCTGGACTTCGACCTCGGCGCCCTGTTCGAACTGGCCTCCCGGGAATACGGCCCGAATGTGCTCCTGCCGGGGGGATTGATCGCCGATCCGTGGGAAATGCTGTCGCTGGGCATGGCGCTGTGCTTCGGCACGGCTGGCCTGCCGCATATTCTCATGCGTTTCTATGCCGTGCCCGACGCCAGGACGGCCAGGAAATCCGTCTGGTACGCATCCAGCATCGTCGGATATTTTTACCTGCTGACCGGGGTCATCGGTTTCGGCGCCATGGTCCTCGTAGGGCGCGAGGCCATTGGCGGCAGGGAAGCGGGCGGAAACCTCGCGGCGTTGCTGCTGGCCGAGGCGATGGGCGGCGGCGCGCTCCTGGGGGGCATCGCCGCGGTTGCGTTCACCACGATTCTGGCGGTCGTTGCCGGACTGACCCTGGCGGGGGCCACGACCGTCTCGCACGATCTGTACGCCCACGCGTTCAGGAAAGGCGAATCGTCGGAAGAGGCGGAGATGCGCGTCGCGCGCCGCGCCGCCCTGTGGCTGGGCGTTCTGGCCATTGCGCTGGGGCTGGCCTTCGAAGGACAGAACGTGGCCGTGATGGTCGGGCTGGCCTTTTCCATCGCGGCGAGCGCGAATTTTCCGGCATTGCTGCTGACGATTACCTGGCGCCGGACCAGCACCTTCGGGGCCACGCTCGGCATCGCGACCGGCGTTCTGAGCGCTGCGGGCCTTATCCTCGCCAGCCCTACGGTCTGGGTGGAGCTGTTTGGTTTTCATGAGCCCCTTTTTCCCTGGAGAAACCCGGCCCTGCTGTCCATGCCGCTGGCCTTTGTCGCGACCTGGCTGGGTTCTCTGCTTCGGCCTGACCCCCGGGCGGAGCGGCTTTTCGACGGGCTGCAACGACGCATTTACCTCGGCGCAGGCACCGAATGAAGGGCTTTGTGATCATTGTCTTGCGGACACCGTCTGTTCAGGAAGGCGAAACGGCATGAAAACCATCGAAAGCATCCCGCCATTTGCCGAGTTGGCGCCCGATGACGTCGCAACGCTGCTCTCGCGCACGCGCGCCGTCGATTACGCGGCTGGCGCCGTGCTCCCCCGCGGGGGTGTCGTTCTGGTGCGTTCGGGGTGCGTGGAGCTCGGCAGAGCCGGTCAGGTGTTCGAGCTGGCGCTCGATGGCGACAGCTTCGGCTACGAGGAGCTGCTCGGCGAGTCCGTCGAATACGAGGCGCGAACGACGGTCGAGTCTTCCGTGTACGTGCTTGCGCCACTGGACTTTGCCCCGATTCTGTCCTCCCCGGCGATACAGCGCCATTTTTCCTCCAGAGCGCGGCGGCGGCGCTGGGCCTGGGAGCAAGCGCCCTCGCCCGTCCGGATGGACCGCATTGACCCGTTCCTGCGGCTGCACGTGCGGGGCATCGAGTACCGGCCGCCCTTGTTCATCGCCTCGGGAACGCCCGTGGTCGAGGCAGCTGGTCTCATGCACCAGGCCGGAGTCGCGGTCTGCCTGGTGCGCGGCCAGAAAGGCACAATCGGCATCGTGACCGAGTGGGACATGCTGAAACACTCGGCCGCGCCCTCGAAGGCCCGCGTCGTGGATGAAATCATGAATTCGCCGCTCGTGACTATTGGCGAGGACGAGCTGCTGGCCGAGGCCTTCGCGCGGATGCTGCGTCACGGCATCCGCCGGCTGGTGGTCGTCTCGGCTGCCGGCGAAGCGCAGGGCGTTATCGAGGAGCGCGACCTGGTGTCGGTGCGCGGAGAGAATCCGATCCGGCTCGACGCGGAGATAGCCGTTGCCGGGGATATCGGGCAGCTCCAGAGCCTGTACTCCCAGGTGCGAGGTCTGACCTTGACCTGCCTGGCTGAAGGGGTGGATATCGGTGCCCTGGGGCGTCTGAGCAGCGCGCTTTATGACCGGATTATCGAGCAGGTCGCCACGCTGACCCTGGCCCAGCTCGAGCACGGCCCCCCGCTGTCCTGCGCCCTGGTCCTGCTCGGCAGCGAGGGCCGCAAGGAGCAGTATCTCGGCACGGATCAGGACACCGCCATGATCCTGTCCGACGCAACGGCGAGCGATTCGTGGTATCCCGAATTCGCCCGCCGTTTCAGCGGAAACATGCTCGCCGTGGGCTTTCCCTGCTGCGAGCACGGCGTGACCGCCGACAATCCGGTCTGGCGCATGGGCCTGGACGCCTGGAAGCGTACGATCGATGCCCTGGTTTCCCACCGCGAGAGCGACGCCGTGCTGCGTATCTCGCTGCTGGCCGATCTGCGCCATGTCTGGGGGGATGCCTCGCTGACCGCGGCCTTGCGGGAGCATCTGCACAAAAGGATCCGTTCCGCGCCCGCGATAGTGAAATACCTGGCGCGCGAGGCCGTGCGGTTCGCGCCGCCCCTGGGCGTGTTCTCCACCTTTGCCGTGGAAAAGTCCGGTCCGAACAAAGGAGCGCTGGACGTGAAAAAGGGTGGTATCTTCCCGCTGACCATGGGATTGAAGACCATGGCCCTGGACAAGGGACTCGTCGGGACCGGGACCCTGGAGCGGCTGGAGCGCCTGCTCACCCTGGGCATGTTCGCCCCGTCCACGGCGCGGGCCATCCGGGAGGCCTTCCGGCTGTTCCAGGTCCTGCGCATGCGGCGCCAGGCCGATAACCAGCGCCATGGCCGGCCGCTGGACAGTGCCATTCGTCCGGACGAGCTGTCGACCGGCGAGCGTGAGGGCTTGAAGGCTGCCCTGAAAACCGTATCCGAGTTCCAGGCCATACTGCGGCACAAGTATGGCCTGCGGCTGCTGCCCTGAGGTCGCCCATGGCTCGCAATCCCGCCATACAGCCTGCCGCGGTCCGGGAGTATCTCTCCACGGTCCTGCCATTTTCCGAGCTGCCCGCACGCACGCTGGAGGGGCTGGCCCATTCCTGCCAGATTGAATTTCACCTCAAGGGCGAGCGGAGCGTCCCCGCCGGGGACTCCTGGGCAGCCGGCCCCTGCCTGATCCAGCGCGGCGGCGTGCGCCTCTTCCGGATCGAGGCCGGGCAGGAGCTCCTGCTCGACGTGCGCGGCGAGGATACCTTTTTCGGCGTGGCCCATGCCCTGGAACAGACGCCGGCTTCCTGCCACGTCGAGGCCCTGGAAGACTCCTTCCTCGTGCGCATCGAGCGCAAGTCCTTTGCCCGGACACTGGAGCAGCATCCCGAGACAGCCGCTTTCTTTCGGGTCAATTTCACCGGGCACTTCGTCACGCGCGTTTTTCAGGAACTCCGCAAACGCGGCAGTCCGCCTCCCCGCGAGGGCTTCTATCTGTTCTCCATGCAGGTGGGAGACGTCGTCGCCGGGCCGCCGGCCGTTATCGAGCGCGGCCTGAATCTGCGCCAGGCCGCCGACCACATGGTCCGCCAGCGCGTGGGCTCGCTGCTCATCCGCGAGCAGTCGCAGGAAATCATCGGCATCGTCACCGACAAGGATCTCCGCCGCGCACTGGCCTCGGGGCTGAGCATCGACGCCGCCGTGGAGACCATTATGTCCGCGCCCGTTGAGTGCGTCGACGCCGCGGACAGCTGCTTCGACGCCCTGCTGCATATGACCGGGCTGGACATCCGGCATGTGGCCGTACGTCGCGAGGGCACCATCGTCGGCGTGGTCACCGCGCACGACATCCTCCTCGCGCACGGACGGACGCCGCTCTCGGTGTTCCGCCAGATCAGACGCCAGGACCGTTTCGAGGGACTCTACGCCATTGCCGACGCGCTCCCGGCTATGACCAGGACCCTGCTCGACGACGGCGCCACCGCCGTTACCATCACCCGCATCCTGGCCGTGGCCGTGGACCTGCTCATCGGCCGGCTGCTCGAACTTCTCCACCTGCGCTACGGCCCGCCGCCCTTGCCCTATTGCTGGATCGTGCTGGGCGAGGCCGGGCGCGGCGAGCAGCTCTTCTGCTCGGAAAGCCAACAGGCCGTGATCTACGCGGACCACGACGACGATATTCTGAGTCAGGCAGCCCATTCCTATTTCGCCGCCATAGCCGGGAAAATGGCCGAACACCTCGACCGTTGCGGATTTTGCAACGCCGGCGGCCTGCTCGATCCGGCGCACGCGCGCAACCAACGCAGTCTGAAAGGCTGGAAGGCACGCTTCGACGACTGGCTGCTCCGGACGGGCGCAGACGCAGCCCGCTGCGCGCCCTTTTTCGACTTCCGCCCCGCCCACGGGCAGCGATCCCTGGCCGAGGCGCTGCGCGCGCACCTCACCGCCGCGTGCCATTCCCACGGACCGCTGCTGAAGACGCTCGGACAACGCGCCCTGGCCGAGGCCCTGCCGCTCTCGTTTTTCAACGGCCACCTGGTGGAGCGCAGCGGTGAGCGGACATCTGAACTCGACATCCGCGCCCGCGCACTGGCACCCTGCGTGGACATGATCCGGACCCTGGCCCTGAACGCCGGCATTTCCGATACCGGGACCCTGGCCCGCCTGGCCCGTCTGGCCGCCGCCGGCCTGCTGCCGGAAACGCTCGCCCGGGACACCGCCGACGCCTTTACCTGCCTCCATCACCTGCGGCTGGTCCACCGCCTGGAAGACATCGAGAACTGCCGCCCGCCGGGCGATCGTATCCGCCCGGCAGACCTGTCCCCGCTCGAACGCGGGGCCTTGAAAAAAGCCTTTCGGACGCTCGAGGACCTGCGCGTCTGCCTGGCCCGAACCCTGGACCGCGACAGTCTCCGCGGCCAGGCTCAGTGAGCGAGCCCGGCCATGTCCTTCGCGCTCATCAAAAACCTGTTCCACCGCGCTCCGCTGCATCCGCTGCTTGAGGCGCAGCGCAGGCTCAGCGCTGGCATCGATCACGAGCGACCGCTTCCGGAGCTCGACTTCGTGGTTCTGGATGCCGAGATGACCGGGCTGGACCCACGGCGCGACGAAATTGTTTCCATCGGCGCCGTGCGCATCCGCAACCTGCGTATCAGGCCCGCCGATTCCTTCTATACGCTCGTGCAACCCGAGCGGAACGTCTCGGGCGACTCCACGCTCATCCACCGGCTGACCCCGGCCACGCTCGATCCCGCGCCTGCGCTGGCCGAGGTCCTGCCGCAGTTGCTCGAATTCATCGGCCCGGCCGTGCTCGTCGGACACCATCTCAGCCTGGATGTCGGTTTTCTCGACGCCGCCACGCGCCGGCTCCTGGGCGGCCGGCTCGAGGCCCCGGGCATCGACACCCTGCGCCTGGCCCAGATTTACGAAGACCGGCAGCGTAACCGTCATGCCGACAGCCTGGAATACGATTTCATCTCCTTCACCCTGGCCGACCTCTCCAGGCGCTACGGCCTGCCCTCCTTCCCCGAGCACAACGCCTGGTCCGACGCCTTCCAGACCGCCTACCTGTTCCTCTACCTGGTCAAGAAACTCGGCGGCAACACCCCGCTCACGCTCAAGGGCCTCTGGCGCGCCAGCCGGGTCTGGTGGCGACGCTGAGACCGGTTCGCCGTCCTTCTCGCCGTTTCACCTTCTCGCCGTTTCCCTTGACAGGGTCGCATCAATCGTCTATCGTCGAATAACGATGAATGATGAATGCAATCAGATCCCACGGCCCGACTCCTCGGTCCGGCCCCTTCAGGAGCGGAATACCGATTTTGACCCCGACCAGTTCGCCGCCCTGTGCAAGGCGCTGGGGCATCCCGTCCGGGTGCGTATCGTCGAGCGGCTGCGGCAGCTCGATCGCTGCGTCTGCGGGGAGATTACGGGGCTTTTTCCCCTGGCGCAGTCCACGGTCAGCGAGCATTTGAAGATACTCAAGGCGGCGGGGCTGGTCCGGGGCGAAGTCGCGGGCGTGCGGGTCTGCTATTGCCTGGACATGGAACTGCTGGACCGGTTCGCGGACTGGGCTGCCGTGTTGAACAATTCCGAGGCGCGTATGCCGTAACCCGAGTTCCGGAGCACAGTATAATGGTAGTCGAACAGGACCTGTTCCGAGCGGACGAGCCCGCTGCCTGTTGTGAAAACGATGCCGCGGGCGGCGGTATGACACCGGGAACATGCGGCGCTAATCTCCCGACTCGACGGGAAGCGCCGTGCTGAGCGCCGAAGCAGGACGCCGGTCCGGGCGTCAACAAGCCGCAAGGCCTTTCCGCCGCTCTTCCCGGCGCGCAGGACGAGGAGTGCTGCTGCGGCGGGCCTCCGGCCCCGCCGGCCAGCCCCTGGGATCGGCCGGGGTATCGGATATGTTCGTTTGTCGAGGATTTTATCGACACGCCGGCTGGTCCGGTTCCCCGGGTGCGTACGCGGCTGCGCGCGGACGACTGGCTGGGCACGGCGCGCGCCCGACTGGGCGTGAACCGCACCGTGTATCGCGTCGCGCCCGGGCTGTACGCTGCCGGCGCACCCGGTCCGGACTCCCCGGTGCTCGTGACCGCCAGCTACAAGCTGAGCTTCGACGCGCTACGCGGCACGCTCGGGTCGATGTCTGCCTGGATTCTGGTCCTGGACACGCGCGGGGTGAATGTCTGGTGCGCAGCGGGAAAAAAGACGTTCTCCACGGATGAACTGGTACATCGGATCGAGGCGAGCAGCCTGGCGAGGGTGACGCCGCGGCGCGAACTGATCCTCCCGCAGCTGGGGGCGACGGGAGTCTGTGCCCGGGAGCTGCGTCGGCGGACGGGCTTCAGCGTGCTCTGGGGACCGATCCGGGCCAGCGACCTGCCGGGCTTTCTCGCTGCGGGCCAGCAGGCCACCCCGGCCATGCGCCGCGCGTCCTTTACGTTTTCCGAGCGGCTGGTCCTGGCGCCAGTAGAATTGTACCTGTTTCGCAAGACCGCGCTCTGGCTGGCCCTGTGCCTGCTGCTGCTTTCCGCCCTTGGCCTGGATGTTTTTACCTGGGCCACGCTGTGGCAGCGCTGGCTCTGGACCCTGACAGCGCTTGGAGCGGGCGTACTCGGCGGCGCGGTCCTGCTCCCGGCGCTGCTGCCCTGGATTCCGGGCCGGGCCTTTGCCTGGAAGGGCGCGCTGCTGGGGCTGCTCTGCGGTCTGTGGCCGGCGTTGAGCGCGCCGGCGGGGGCCGGCTGGCTGGAGCGGATCGCGTTGATCCTGTTCACTGTCTGTCTCAGCTCGTATCTGGCCATGAACTTTACCGGCTCGACTCCCTATACCTCGCCCTCGGGCGTGGAGCGGGAAATGCGCCGGGCCATGCCTGCGCAGGCCGTCGCGCTGTTTCTGGCGCTTGGCGGCTGGATATGGGCCGGCCTGAGCGGCTGAACCCGGCGCGACGAAGTCGTGCGTACGAGGGGAAACTCGTCATGGAAGCGTTTCGCTATCTTTCCGGCGTCAGCACCTTGACCCTGAATCCGGCGGCCTGCGTCGGCTGCGGGGCCTGTTGCGAGGTCTGCCCGCAGGGCGCCCTGGCTCTGGCGGACGGTCGGGCCAGGATTGTCGATCGTGACGGCTGCATGGAGTGCGGCGCCTGCGTGCTCAATTGTCCGGCTGACGCGCTGAGCGTGCGCCCCGGGGTTGGCTGCGCGTCCTATATCCTCGGCAACTGGCTTCGGCGGGCCGGCTTTCGCCGGCTGGCGGACAGGTCGGCGTGCTGTTCGGATTGACCGTGCCGGGGGCGGTGATGCGGCGGAGTACCGGTTTTCGGCGCGGCGGGAAGGCCTCTGGCATCAGGATCAGCGCTCACTCGCCGGTATCCAGTCCGTATCGCTTCAGTTTTTTGTGCAAGGTGGCGCGCGTGATGCCGAGCTGGCGTGCGGCCTGGCTCTTGTTGCCGCCGGCCTCGGCCAGCGTGGACAGGACTGCCTGGCGTTCGATCTCCTCCAGGGACCGGCCCGAGGGAACCGGTGTTTGTGGCGGCTCGGGGATGCCCTCCTGTTGCCGCAGCGTGAGTGGCAGCTCCCGCTCGCCCGCGTACTCGCCGGCGCAGAGAATAACGGCGCGCTCCACCGCGTTTTCGAGTTCCCGGACATTGCCGGGCCAGGCATGGCGCAGCAGCAGGTCCATGGCCCCCGGGGTGAAACCCTTGATGCGCTTGCGGTTGCGCTCGGCAAAGCGGGTCAGGAAGTGCTGCGCCAGGAGCGGGATATCTCCCACGCGCTCGCGCAGCGGCGGCGCCAGGAGCGTGACCACGTTCAGCCGGTAGAAGAGGTCCTCGCGAAAGCGGCCGGCCTCGACCTCCTGCCGCAGGTCCTTGTTCGTGGCGGCCAGGATGCGTACGTCTACGTGCAGCGGGCGGTCACCGCCTACGCGCTGGATTTCCCGCTCCTGGATGACGCGCAGCAGCCGGGCCTGCAGCGCCGGCGTGACGTCGCCGATTTCATCCAGAAAAATCGTTCCCTTGTGCGCGGCCATGAACCGGCCCTCGCGCAATCGCTCCGCGCCGGTGAAGGCCCCCTTTTCGTGGCCGAAAAGCTCGGACTCGAGCAGCGTTTCCGTCAGCGCCGCGCAGTTCACCGTCACCATGGGGCCTTTCGTGCGCGGGCTGAGCGTATGAACGGCACGGGCGATAAGTTCCTTGCCCGTGCCGGATTCGCCGCAGATGAGCACCGTGGCCTCCGTGGGCGCTACGATGCGCACCAGGTCGGTGAGTTCGCGCATGGCCGGACTGTCGCCGATGATCTCCGGCAGTCCCTGTTCTGCGGGCAAACGCTGTCGCAGGGCCACGTTTTCCACCTTCAGCCGCGTATGATCCAGGGCGCGCTCGATGGTCAGGCGCAGTACGTCCGTATCCAGGGGTTTGGTCAGGTAGTCGTAGGCGCCGGTCTTGAGCGCGTCCACGGCCGAGGCCACGGACGAGTAGGCGGTCATGATCAGCACCGGGATGGACGGATTGTAGGCCTTGATCTGGCGCAGGGCCTCGATGCCGTCCATTTCGGCCATGCGCACGTCCATGAGCACGAGGTCTGCGGCCCGGTCCTTGATTCGCGCCACGGCCCGGGCTCCGTCTTCGGCCGTGTCCACGGCGTATCCCCAGTCCTTGAGCACCGTGGCGAGCATGGCCAGGTGCCCGCTGTCGTCGTCCACGATGAGCAGCGATGCCGCCATGGAACTACCCCTCCTGCGTTGTGCCGACCGGCAGCGCGATGCGGAAGCGGCTGCCCTGCCCGGGCGTGCTGCGTACGTCCATCTCGCCCGAATGCGCCTCCACGATTTTGTGGACGATGGCCAGGCCCAGTCCCGTGCCCTGGTTTTTGGTCGTGTAATAGGGATCAAAAATGCGATCCAGATTGGCGGGCTCGATGCCCTCGCCTTGATCCTCTACATCTACGAGCACGCGCTGCCGGCTCTCGTCCAGAGCCGCGCGCACGCGCAGCGTTCCCCCGTTGGCCCGCATCGACTGAATGGCATTGAGATACAGATTGAGCAGCGCCTGGGCGAAGCGGTCCGGGTCCAGCAGCACGGGCGGCAGTCCGGGCTCGACGTCCAGCGCTGTTTCCACGTTGTGCAGGGCTGCGTCCTGGCGCACGAGCCGGAGCGTATGCTCCAGGAGATCGGGCATATCCGTGGCCGTCGGCCGGCAATCCGACGGACGGGCGAATTCCAGCAACTCGGACACGGCGCGGTTCAGTCTGTCGGCCTCGCGGCCGAGCACGCGGGCGGCCTGATGCTCCTCGCTTCCCTGGGAGAATTTGGCGCCGAAATAGGCCGCGTAGCCTTTGATCGAGCTTAAGGGATTGCGGATTTCGTGGGCCACGCCGGCGGCGAGATCGCCTACGGCGGCGAGCCGCTCCGCGCGCTGCACCTGGGCCTGCAACTGCCGGACCTCCCGCAGGTCGCGCAGGATGAACAGATTGCCGACAAAGCTGCCCTCTTCGGTCGCGATGCCGGCAGCGCTCACGCTCAGGGGCACGGGCGGGCGTCCGGCGAAACGGCATTCGATTTCCCGCTCCAGGACGCTCGGCCCCTTCCGTCCCTGCCTTGCCAGTTCGAGCAACTCCGGCGGCAGCAGCGTACCCGCCGGCTGGCCCGCGACCGTGCCCAGGGGCGTGGCGGCGATATCCTCGGCCGCGGCGTTCAGAAAGGCGATGCGGTTGTCGCTGTCGGTTACCACCAGCCCCACCGGCAGACTGGCCACCACCTCGGAGGCAAAGGCGCGTGTATCCAGCAAAAGTTGTCGGGATATCCGGTAGTTGTGCGCCCAGAAAAGCGAGACCACGCCGCCGAAGCCCAGCAGCAGCAACAGCGCGGAGATGACCAGCGTCGTACGCATATCCTGCGCGCGCGCGGCCTCGAAGGGTTCGACGCTCATGCCGATGTAGATGAACAGCGGTGTCTTTCCCAGGCGTATGGGCACGCCGTCCGGGGCGCACAGCTCGGAGCAGAAAAAATCTCCAGGCGCGCCCTCGGGGGGCGGGTGCGCGTCCGGCGCGCCGGTTGGCTCCGGGCTGGCCGGTGGTGGTGCGCTGTCCGATGGCGGAATGCCGTCCGCAGGCGGGGCGCTGCCTGGTGGCGGGGCGCTGTCGGATTGGAAGGCCATGCCCGGCGGTGGCGCCGTGGCCGGGGGCATGAACCGTGGACCCGGCGGCCGGCGTCCCGGATGTCGGCGAAAAGCCGGCCCGTGCAGGGGATCCGGCGGCATGGGATGGAAGGCCCGATAGACCGTGAACGACGGCGGCGCCTCCGGCCTCTCCACCAGCCGCCATTGCAGCGTGTCCGCGGGCGCGAGCGCCTCGATGCCGTGCGCGTCGGTCAGCATCGAGCCGACGCGGTCGCGGTCGCTATGGACCAGAATCCGCCCGGTCGCGTCGGTTATGGCGATGAAGTGGATATCCGCCTGCCCGGCCGTCTCCTCCACGAGCGCTTGCAGCCGCACGCTGCCAAAGAACCCGCGCATCCCGGTCCGGGTCCCGGCCTCCACGGCCCGGATCAGGGCCGCGCCCTTCTCGGCCAGGATAGCGGACATATAGCGCTTTTCCCGATTGAGATTGACCAGCGCCAGGGATGACACGACCACGGCCAGAATGACCGCCGCGCCGATGAGCAGCCACGGCGAAGCGAACACGCCGAAGCGCCCGTGTGAGGGTGTCTTGGACAACATGCGCAGACTCATACACAATCCGGACCAGCCCGCGGACTCGCGCCAGTCATGGTTTTACAGCGACGCGAGCGCCGGGGTGAGCAGTTTTTGTTGTTCAGAAAATATACAGGTGTTAAGAAAATGTCCAGTTGGTTTGCGTTGGCCTGGTTGTTGGGTGGGCGGGCTTGTTGGGCTGGCCGGACAGGTGGAGGTGGAGGAGGGGAGGCGTTGGCTCCGGCTGTCGCTCAGGGACATTTCATCTGCAAAACTATGACTAAAAATCGCAATCAACAATCAGC